>NZ_BAFE01000052.1 GCF_000247995.1 Mobilicoccus pelagius NBRC 104925 | reverse complement strand
CGCGTAGACCGATGCCGGGCGTGGCGGGCGTCGTACGCACCACCGCGCGCGACGGTGCGGACGACGCCGTCTCGACGCCGGCGGTGGGGATCGCCCGGGTGGTGACCGTGTGGCGCAGCGCACCGCGACCGTGTCCTGGGGCGTGGCGCGCCACGTCACGGGGCGGCACGTCACGGTCGCGCCGGGGCGGAGGCCGCCCTCGGGCAGGACGCAGGCGGGATCGATGCCGGTGAACATTGGGTCGTCGACGACGATGCGGGTGTACGTGGCGGGCTCCCCGGTGCGGTGGCTCACGTTCGTCACGGAGACGGTGAACGTCGCGCGTTCGCCGGCGTCGAGGAACCCGTTGCCGTTGCTGTCGACGAGCGTCGTGCGCTGGCGCACGGCGAGGGGGCTCCGCGCGGAGAGGAGCACCGTGTGACCGCTGCGGGCCGCGGCGGTGCGGCGGCCGGCGCGGACCCCGACGACGCTGGCGGTCGTGAGGCGACCGGCGCGGACGTCCGCGGCGCTCAGGGTGCGGGTGAGTCGGCACTCGACGGACTCTCCCGGTTCGATCGCGTCGCTCGGGCAGGGGCGCCCGGTGCTGCGGAACGCGCGGTCGGTGAGCGAGGTGGCGACGACGGGCAGGTCGCCCGTGTTCGTCACGGTGAAGCGGTGCTCGAGCAGATCACCTGCGCCGGTACGTCCGTCGCCGTCGACGTCGGTGATCGACGCGCCGGAGGGGACGAGCCGTGCGGAGACGCTCGGGGCGGCGGTGGGGACGACGTCGGTCGCGGAGGCCCGGACGATGCCGAGCCCGGCGGCGGCGACGACCTCGGCGTCGTTCTGGACGCGTCCGCCGGCGACGTCCTCGCGGGTGACGGTGTGCCCGCCGGTGAGGGTGCACACGAGGCGACGCCCGGGGCCGGTGGAGGGCACCGTCGCCTGCGCGGTCGTACACGGCGCGTCGATGCCGAGGCGGGGGTCGACGATGCGGACCGAGGAGAGCGTCCCGGCGCCGGTGTTCGTCACCGTGTAGCGGTAGCGGATGCGGTCACCGACACGCCGTGCGCGGGAACCGCCGTCGTGCGTGAGGGTGAGCGCGACACCGGGTCGCGGCGTGAGGGTCGTCGTCACGGGCTTCGACCGCGTCGTGCGGTCCTTGCCGTCGGGGCCGGCGACGGTCACCGTGGACGTGCGGACGATGCGGCGGGCGTCGACGTCCCGTCGGGTGAGGACGTACGCGGTCGCGACGCCGCAGCGGCGGGTGGCACCGGGACGGAGCGGGGCGGCCGGTCCGGCGATGCCGGTGGCGCACGGCGTGGCGTCGAGTCCGAGGGCGGGATCGGTGAGGCGGATGTCGGTGACGGGCGTGCCGCCGACGTTGCGGACGAGGTAGTGGTAGCCGAGCGTGTCGCCCGCACTGTCCCCGGGGCGGGTGCCGTGGGCGTCGACGACGGAGCCGGGGACGACCTCGAGGACGACGCGCGGGGCGTTCGGGATGGTCTTGCGGCTGCGGGCGGTCGCGGAGGCGACGACCTTGCCGCGCGGGTCGCGGGCGGTGGCGACGGCCGCGTTGGTGAACGCCCCGGCGCGGAGGTCCGCGGCGGTGATGGCGTGACCGAGCTTGGACAGGCACGTCGTGCTCTCGCCGGGGGCGAGGGTGCCCTGGGTGCACGTGCCCTCGGCGCGGTTGAGCGCGTTGGGGAGTCCGGCGTCGCGAACCTGGAGGAGGTCGAGGGTCTGGGTGCCGGTGTTGCGGATGTCGAAGGCGTACCGGATGAGGTCACCGGGGTCGACGGTGCCGGAGGCGTTGGCGTCGATGATGCCGCCGGGCAGGCTCGTGAGGCTCAGCGCGTTGCGCACGGCAGGTTTCGACCTGAGGAGGTCGAACCGCACGCCGGTACGGGTGGTGACCGGGCGACCGGCGTGGCGGGCGGTGATCGTCGCGGTGCCGCGGAGGACGCCTGCGTCGACGGCCCGCTGGCCGAGCGGCACGACGACGCGGCACGTCGTGCGGGCAGCGGGGCGGAGGTCGGCGTTCGTGCAGGAGAAACCGGTGAGGCCGAGGCCGGGGGCGTCGACGGAGAGGGCACGTACGGTCGCTGTCCCCGTGTTCTGCACGGTGAACGTGTGGGTGGCGAGATCCCCTGCGCCGGCGGAACCGTCACGGTCGGTGTCGGCGAGCGCGACGGTGCGGGTGACGCGCACTCGTGGCGTCCCCGTGGCGGATCCGAGGCCGGGGCGGACGCCGGTCGTCGTGGGGATGCGGGTCGTCGTCGAGGCGCGGGCCGTGCGGGCGGGGAGCCCGGGCGGGGTCGCCGAGACGCGGGCGGTCGAGGTGATCGAGCCGCGGGCGAGGTCGGCGACGGTGAGCCGGTGGGGTTCACTTCGGCACATCGTGCGGGCCCCGACGGCGAGCCGGTCGGCGGCGCACGTCACCGTGCCCGCGAGCGGCGCGTCGACGCGAATGTCGGAGAGCGTGAGTGTGCGGCTGTGGTTCGTCACGACGAACGCGTGGGAGACGGTGTCGCCGACCCCGATGCGTCCGTCGCCGTCGGCGTCGACGACGCCGCCGGAGGTCTGGGTGAGGGCGACGCGCGGCGCCGGCGGCGCAGGCGGGGTGAGACACGTCGCGTTGTTGCGCCGCGTGCCCTTCTCGACGCCGTCGGCGAGGTCGACGGAGGCGTACAGACCGCCGCCCGCACGACCCGAGCAGGGTGCTGCGGGAGTCGTGCTCGTCCACATGAGGGCGACGGCGACCTTGTAGTCGTGGGTGCGCTCGGCGCCGATGGGCCGCTCACCCTCCCCGAGGGTGAACGAGCCGTCCGCGGCGAGCAGCGCCTGCAGGGGGCGGTCCGGCGCGTCGGGCGTCATGTAACGGGCGCCGACGACGCGGAGCCCGCGGGCGAACTGCGGGCGGAACGTCGGGGCCGCGTATGTCGTGCCCTTCTGCCCGGAGTTCCGCACGCGCACGGTGTACGTCGCCTCGAGTCGGCCGGTGGCGGAGTCGGGGCCGACGACGGTGGCGCGTTCGGTGGACGCGTCGAGGGCGGCGGGGGCGACGCGGACGACGGTCTCGACCGGGTCGGCGTTCGCGTCGACGACGTCGGAGGAGACGCCGCCGGCGGCAGTCGTCGACGCGGTGCGGCCGACCGTCCACGAGTCGGGGTCGCCGGGGCCCCAGCGGATGGGTTGGGTGCACGTGTAGACCCAGACCTCGCCGACGTCGAGGAGGCCGTCGCCGGCGGCGTCGCTGCTGCGCCGGAGCATGGGGTGGGCGCACGTGTCGTCGTCGACGGGGCCGGTGGCGTCGCCACGCTTGGCGGTCGTCGTCCCGTCGAGGGAGACGCCGGCGAGCGGCTCGGTGCCGACGTTGCGGACGACGGCGACGTACGTCGCCGCACCCGTGCCCGTCACCGACGAGGAGTCGACGGACTGCGTCACCTGGATGCGGGGGCGGGCGACGAGCGTCGCGGTGGCGTCCTCGCGGCCGGGGCGCGTCGGGTCGTCGGAGACGAACGTGCGGGACTTGTCGACGACGACGGGGCGGTGGGTGATCTCGTCGACGCCCTTGACGTCGCCCACCTGGACGGTGAACCGGACGACGGCGCTCTTGCCGGCGGCGACGACGCCGCGGCGGGCACCGGGACTGTGGATCTCCGTGCGGCCGTGGCCCTCGGCGTCGCGGGCGGTGTACGGCATCGCGCCGTCGACGTCGGCGACGGCGATGCCGTTGAGGGTCGTGGAGCGGGGGACATAGCGGGTGTGGGCGGGGATGGTGTCGAGGAGACGGCTGCGCACGGAGGCGACGCGGCCGATGCTCGCGACGCGCACGGTGTACGTGATGCGGTCGCCCGTGGTCACGGACGACGTCTCGGCGGAGGTCGTCGTCGTCACGGAGAGGTCGGAACGGGGCAGAGCGCAGGAGCCGACGTCGGCGACGGAACCGACGCCAGCCGTCGGCGCGGTGCCGACGACGGTGCGGGAGCCCGTGGCCGGGTCGATGCGGAAGAGCTGGTTGGTGCCCGCGGTGGCGCCGTCGCCGGCGGCGTTCGGGCCGGTCGTCGAGTAGAGGTGCCCGTCGGCGCCGAAGTCGAGGCCGTTGTCGTACCCGCCGTTCGGGGGACTCGCGACGCGTCCGACGACGGTCGCCTCCAGGGCCGCCGTGCTCGACACGTCGGAGGGGAGGGTGAGGACGTAGGTGCGGCGGCTGATCTGGTCGCCGGCGATCATCCACAGTCCGCCGTTGCCGCCGACGGCGATGTCACCGGCCTGGAAGGAGGAGACGTCGAGCTGTCGGCCGTCGACGTCGGTGATCGAGGCGAGGCGGCGTTCCGTCCAGGTGGAGGAGCCGGGTTCGAGGGTGTAGAGGTGACCGTCGACGGCCCAGCTCCATACGCGGCCGACCTTGTCGGCGGCGAGGCGCAGGGTCGACGTCGCCGGGGAGACGCCCGTGACCTGCATCGTCGCGCCGGTGCGGAGGTCGAGGCGGAACAGTCCGCGGGAGACACCGGCGCTGTCACCGACGAAGTAGGCCGAGTGCGGGCGGCTCGCGTCGACGGCGAAGGCCGGGCTGCCGGTGCCGGCACGTCCTCCGGCGAGCGCGCCCAAGCGGAACACGGGGGTGAAGGTGCGCTTGCCCTTGCGGGTGTCGATGCGGCCGATCGTGCCGGGCGAGGTGGGGACGGGGGCGCCGAGCGGCGTCGGAGTCGAGGAGTACCACATCGTGTCGCAGGGGTGCGTCGCCATGCTGATCGGCGTACGCACGGTCGCGACGGACGCCGTGGGGGCGGCGGTGTCCTCGAGGCTCGTGTCGAACGTCGCCGTCGCGACCGCCGTTCCGGCCTCCGTGACGAGGACGTCGCACGAGAACGTCGCGGTTCCGCGGGCAGGGACCCACCAGCGCACACCGTCGGATGCCAGCCCGCCGTGGTTCGGGTCGTCGGGGTCGATGCCGGGGGTGCTGCAGCCGGTGTCGCTGAGGCCGCGGTAGTAGGCGGGGTTGGCCGTCGTGTTCGTCACGCGGTACGTGACCTCGACGGCGGTTCCGCTGATGGGCACGGCGCGCGTGTCGACCGACGGAGTGACGGTGAGCGTGAGACGTCCGTCGGCGCTGCGGCCCGTGCGCGTGAGGCCGGGTGAGGCCGTGGTGCGGGAGGGTGCCGATGTCGTCGGCGAGGCGGGAGCGGTGGCGGGGGTGGCGGCGCGAGCTGCCTCGCCCGTGAGGGGGGCGGCGAGTCCGGCCGCGGCGAGCACCGTCGCCGTGCCGGCGGCGAGGAGGCGCAGGATGCCGGAGCCGCCGGGTCGGGCGACGCTCCTTCGTGCAGGACGTCGATCGACGATCACTCGGGACTCCCTCGGGCGTGGACATGGAACGTCTTTTCATCGGCCCCGCCCGAGGGGTCCTGAGCGGCGTCAGGGGCGGCGTGCCTGTGCGACAACCGAAGAGGCGCGGGCCAGTCGTTGGCGGCGGCGCGCGGTGAGGAACACCGCGAGTGAGGCGGGAAGCACGAGCCCGACTCCGACGAGTCCGGTGGCCTCGCCGCGGAGCAGACGCGGACGCACCGGGGTCGCGGGGGCAGCCTGCGGGCCTGCGGCCTGCGCGTTCCCGGTCGACGGCGCCGGGGCGGCGTCGGCGACGGTGGGCAGCGTCGCGAACGGGTCGCCGGGGCCGTCGGGAGGCACCGGCGGGCCGTCACCGACGGCGACGCCCTTGCCCTTGACGCCCGTCGTTCCTGGGCGCGTGGGTCCCCACGGCGACGCCGGATCGCACGTCCGGCACGTCGTCCTGCCCGGGACTCCGGGGGTGTGGGAGGAGCCGGGCCACGGCGACGGTCGACCGGAGCCCGGCCACGTCACCGTCGGGCGGGTCGACCCCGGGCGCGTGGAACCGGGCCGGGTCGAACCGGGCCGCGTCGAACCGGGCCGCGTCGCGTCGGGCCGAGGCGTACCGGGCGTGTGGGTCGCCGGGGACTTCGGACGGTTCGGACGGGGGGGCGCGCCGGGGCGTACCGGGACCGTCACGGTGTCCTTCGAGGAGGACGGCTTCGTCGGTCCGGCGCCCACGGTGCCGCCGGGGCTCGTCGCCTGGGCGACGGCGGTGTTGAGCACGCTCCCCCGTCGCGCGTCGGCCTCGGTGATCCGGTACGGCGCCGAGGCCCGGCACGTCACGGAGTCGCCGGGGCGGACGTCGCCGCGTGGGCACGCCACGGAGATCCCGAGCGCGGCGAGGCGGGGGTCGTTCACGGTGACGTCGCGGACGGTCGTCGTTCCGCTGTTGACGACCGTGAACGTGTAGAGGATGCCGTCGCCGACGTTCGCCGTCGTGCGGGAGCCGCCGTCGGCCCAGGCGAACGACTTCGTCATGTCGACGCGGGCGACGGGCTTGGGCGCGACGGGGACGGTGACCGTCGCGGAGTCGTCGACGGGGTCGGGGGTGGTGGGCCCCGTCGGCGTCCCCGTGGGTTCGCCGGTGGGCGACGGTGCCGGGCCGGGGGACGTCGTGGGCGGGGTCGTGGGCGGGGTCGTGGCGGGCGGGGTGCCCGTCGCCGTCGCCGTGTTGGAGAGGGCGGTGCCGGCGTCGACGTCGGCCTTCGTCACGGTGCGGGTCGGGCCGGCGCACCGCATCGACTCGCCCACGGCCAGGTCGGTCTTGGGGCACGTGACGGCGCCGAGCGTCGGGTCGGAGACGCGCACGCCGGTGAGCGGCACGTTGCCCGGGTTCGTCACGGTGAAGCCGTAGGTGATGACGTCACCGGTGTCGGCGGCGCCACGCACTCCGGTGTCGGTGGTGAGGGTGGCGGTCTTGACGAGGTCGATGCGGGGGGCCGGGCGCCCGAGGACGGCCGTGTCGGTGGCGTCGACCTTCACCCCGCCGGGGCCGGTGGCGGCGACGGTGGCGGTGTTGGTGACGGCTCCGGCGGCGACGTCGGCCGCGGTGACGGTGTGGGCGGGTGCCGCACACGTCATCGACTCACCGCGGGCGAGCTCGGTCTTCGGGCAGGTCGTCGCCCCAGCGGTCGGGTCGCTGAGCGCGACGCCGGTGAGCGGCGTGGGACCGGTGTTCGTCACGACGAAGGAGTACGTGATGACATCGCCCGCGTCGAGGACCCCCGCGGTGCCGCGGTCGGTGCTCAGGGACGCGGTCTTGCGGAGCGCGATCGCCGGGGTCGGCGCCGCGGGCACGGAGGCCGACGCGGGCGGTGAGGTCACCTCTCCCCCGCTCGCCGTGGCGGTGTTCGTGATGCGGCCGTCGCCCGCCACAGCGGCCGCGAGGTCGGCCGCGGTCACGGTGTAGGGCGCGGCCGAGCACGTCGTCGACGCGCCCGGCGCGAGGGGGCCGCTCGGGCACGTGACGGAGATCCCCGCCGCGGTCAGTCGCGCATCCGACACCGACACCGACGGCACCTCCACACCCGACGGGTTCGTCACGACGAACCCGTACGTGATGACGTCACCGACGTCCGCGACGCCCTGCGCCCCCTTGTCCGTCGTGAGCCGCGCCGTCTTCGTCAGACCCAACGCCCCCGGCTCGGGGGTGGGGGTGGGATCGGTGGGCGGGGACGGAGGCGTGGGCTCCTGAGGACGTGGCGCGTCGGTCGTGGGGACGTCGTCGTCGTCCTCGGCGGTAAGGGTCGCGCCCGCGACGGTGAGCGCCGTCGCCGTCGCCGTGTTGGCGACGCGTCCCCCTGCGACGTCCTCGTCGGTCACCACGTACCGGCCGACGAGGCTGCAGGTGAGGCCGTACGCCGAGTCCGGGGCGTCGTCACCGGTACCCACCGAGGGGATTGTCGTTCCCTCGCTCCCGCAGAAGCCGTCGAGCCCAAGGCGTGGGTCGTTGATGCGGAGGTCCTTCACCGTGCCGGCGCCGTCGTTGCGGACGGTGAAGCGGTACGTGACCACGTCGCCGACACGGCGCGGCTCGTCTCCTCCGTCGTGACTCTTGACGAGGGTCAGGGACGGCATGGGGACCAGTGTCGTGCGCACCTCCGCCGTGTCCGTGGCATCACCCGCGGTGGCCGTCGCGGTGTTCACCACCTCGCCCGCGTTCACGTCGGCGCGGGTCAGGGTGTACGTCGCCGACGACGCCGGGATCGCACAGTCGAGCGTCGCGCCCGGCGCGATGGTGCCGCCGCCGCAGGCCACACCGTCGAGCTTGAGCTTGGCGTCCGTGATCGTCGCGCCCGTCACGGGTACGCCGCCGGTGTTCGTCACCCGGAACGTGTAGGCGATCGTGTCGCCGCGGCTGTCACCGGCAGGGGTGCCCGCGACGTCCGTGACCGGCCCAGCGATCTTCTCGAGCTTGATCGTCGGGGTGTTGGGGATGGTCGACGTCGCCGACGCCTCGTTCGACGTCACGACCGTGCCCTGCGGGGTCTTCGCCTGGGCCGTGGCCTTGTTCGTGTAGGTGCCGGCGATGACCTCGGCCTCTTCCAACACGTGCCCCGTCTTGGAGATGCAGATCGTCGTCTCCGACGGCCGGATGATCGCGTACTCGCAGGTGAGGTGCTTAGTGACGAGCCCGGGGTCGTTCACCTCGAGCAGGTTCAGGGTCTGCGACCCGGTGTTCTTCACCTCGAAGGCGTAGCCGATGGCGTCGCCCTCGTCGGTGATGCCGTTGCCGTTGGCGTCGACGATCTGGCCCGACTTCTTCGTCAACTGCAGGGCGTTCTTGAATCGCGAGTCGGCCGTGAGGTCGAGGGTGGCCGTGTCGCTCGCCGAGACGGTGGTCTTGCTCACCGGGCCGTAGGCGTAGGCCGTGGCGGAGTTGCTCAGCTTCCCCGCGTCCAGCGCCACCTGACCGATGGGGAGGGTGAGCGTCTTGCTGCCCGTGCCGTCGCCGGTGTCGACGCCACACGTCGTGCTCTCCCCCGGCGCGAGGAGTTCGTTCCGACACGAGATGCCGAAGATGTTGAGCCCGGTGTCGTCGGCGTAGATGGTGCGCACCGGGACGTTGCCCGTATTCGTCACGGTGAGGCTGTAGGTGACGAGGTCACCCGCGTCGAGGCCGACCGGCGCAGAATCGGTGATCTCCACGATCTTCTTGGTCAGGGAGATCTCGGGGTTCGCCGGTGCGATCAGCACGGTCGCCAAGGCGTCGGCCGACACGGTCTTTCCGCCCGACGTGGCGGTCGCCGAGGCGATGTTGACCACGCTGCCCGCCGAGACGTCCGCGGATGTCACTGCGTACGTCTTCGAGGCCGTGCACGCGGTCGAGGCCCCCGGGCTCAGGGTGGTGTCGCTACATGCGACCCGTCCGACCTCAGGGTCGGTGACGGCAACGTTCGTGAGGGTCGTGGCCCCTGTGTTCTTCACCGTGAAGGAGTAGGAGATCTGATCGCCCGTATTGGGCGTCGCCCCGGCATGGGTGGTGTTCGTCGCCGTCTTCGTCAGCGTCAGCCCACCGTTCGACGGCAGCGGGGTGGTGGTGGAGTCGCTGGCGGTGACGCGGTCGAGGCCGCCGGGCGGCAGACCGCTCGCCGTGGCCTCGTTGGTGATCGACCCCGCGGCGACGTCCCCCTGGGTCAGGGCGTATTTCGCGGCGGTGCAGGTCGTCGAGGCCTCGACGGCTAGCTCGTCCTGCGCGCAGGTCACCGTGCCGACCGTCGGGTCGTTGACCTTGATGTCCTTGAGCGTCAGCGTCTTGCTCTTGTTCGTGACGACGAACGTATACGTCATCGTGTCGCCCTCGGACACCCCGCCGCTGTGGTCGGCGTCGACCGGTCCGGAGGCGTACTTCTTGAGGTCGATACCGGGATCGGGCTGCGGGCTCGGGGCCGAGCAGGCGGCGTTGTTGCTCGTGTCGGTCTCCTGGCCGGCGGGCAGGGACGTGACGTTGTAGAGGCCCTGTCCCGGGGTGGGCTCAGCGGCGCAGTCGGCCGCCTTCGATTGCGTGGCGGTCTTCGTCCACTCGTAGCGAATGACGACGCGGTACTCGTGGCTCGCGCCCGCGGCGAGCGTCGTCGGGCCACTCGTCAACGCGAACGGCCCAGTTCCCGCAATCGTCGTGTAGTCGGTGGCCCCGGGTGCCATGACCTTCGCCTCGACGACGTTCGCCTCCGCGGGGAAGGCGGGTGCGTCGGTGAGGGGGCCGTAGGTGCCGTCCCTCTGCCCGGAGTTCGTCACCGTTACGGTGTACCGGGCATCCACGATGCCGTTCTCGGAGTCGGGACCGACGACGGGACCCGCGTCCTTGCGGACGTCGATCGTGGCCGGTTTCCGGTCGACCGCGACGTCGACCCCGTTCGACGGAGCCTGGACGGTGACGCCGCTGACGGTGCCGACGCCGGAGGCGGTGGCCATGTCGTGCACGGTCCAGGAGTCGGGGTCACCGGTGGTCCAGGCGAGGGGTTCGGTGCACGTGTAGACCCAGCGTTCCCCGAAGTCGAGAGCCCGTTCCCGTTCCCGTCGGACCCCGCGTTGAGGGTGGGGGCGGCACAGGCGGTCCCGGCGAGCGGCGCGTAGGAGCGTCCCGTGCCGTCCCCGCGGTTGCTCGTCACGGCGTCGGTGAGACGGACGCGCGCCAGGGGCTCGTTGCCGGTGTTGGTCACGACGAACGTGTACGTCACGTCACCCGAGCCGGTGATCCTCGTCGTGTCGGCGGATTTCGTCACCGCGATGCCCGCCTCGGCGATGGGGACCGTCGTCGCGTCACCGTCACCCGGCACGTTGGGGTCGTCCGATCTCACCCTCTCGCTCACGTCGACGACCGTCGCCTGGTTCGAGATCCGCGTGACCGCGGGATCCAACGGGTCGTTCACCTTGACCGTGAACCGCACGGTGGCGGTCGCGCCGGCGGCGACGACGCCGGGATTCGCCCCCGCGCTGTGGACCTCCGTCGCCGGAGAGACCGAGTACGGCATCGCACCCGCCGCGTCGGCGACGGCCACACCGTTGAGGGTCGTCGAGTTCGCCACGTACGTCGTGTTCGCGGGGATCGCATCCGTGAGCGTCGCCCCGACCGAGGCGAGCTTGCCCAGGTTCGCCACCCGCACCGTGTACGTGACGAGGTCGCCCGCCTTCACCGACGGCGTCGCCGTCGACACCGTCTTGAGCACACGCAACTCCGAACGGGGCAGCGCACACGAGCCGAGGTCGCCGACCGAGCCCACGTTCGCCGGCGACGCCGACGACACGAGCATGCTCTTCCCCGTCGCCATGTCCACGTCGTAGAGCTGGTTCGTGCTCGTCGATGCCGCAGGGTTGCTCGTCGCGTTCGGGCCCGTCGAGGCGTACAGATGGCCGTCGGAGCCGAAGTCGATGCCGTTGTAGAACCCGCCGTTGCTCGGGCTCGTCATCTGACCGACGAGCGTGGCCCTGATGCCCGACGTCGAGGCGGTCTGGGCGGCCGGGATGACGATGAGGTAGGTCCTCCTGGTCGTCTGATCCGCGCCGAGGAGCCACAGGTTGCCGTTGCCGCCGACGGCGAGGTCGCCCGACTGGAGGGAGGCCGTACTGAGCGTCTGACCCCTGACGTCGGTGATCGCGGAGATCGGGTGTCGGACCCACTGCGTCGAGCCCTTGGCGAGCGAGTAGAGCGAGTTGTCCGTCGCCCAGCTCCAGACGGTGCCGGACTTGTCGGCGGTGAGGCGGTAGGTCGTCGTGGCAGGGGAGGACGAGGCCACCTTCCTCGCGGTCCTGGTCCCGAGATCGAGCGAGTACAGCCCCAGCAGGGTGCCGTTGCGCTGCCCGATGAAGTAGGCCCTGTTCGGTGTCGTCGAGGAACTCGCCGAACTCGGATCGATCGCGAACGCGGAACTTCCTGTGCTGCCATCGGCCCCCGTGATCTCGCCGAACTTCATGGCCTGGGCGTAGGGCGGGGTCCCCGCCGTCGTGGAGACGGTGCCGATCGTGCCGCCGATCGGGATGCTCGTCTGCGTGTTCTCGGCGGAGTACCAGATCGTCTTGCACGGGTCGTCGGCCACGGCGATCGTCGTCGTCGCGACGGCCGTCGACTGCGTGTAAGCACTCGTCGCGTCGGTGGCGGTGTCGAAGACGGCCGTCGCTGTGGAGGTGGTGTCCTGCGTGACGAGGAATCCGCACGTGAACGTCGCCGTGCCGCCTGCCGGTATCCACCACCGGCTGCCGTCGTTCTGAAGTCCCGACTGCGGCGTGTATCCGGGGGTACTGCAGGCGGAGTCGGTGAGGCTGCGGTAGTACGCGGGCTCAAACGTGGGGTTGTTCACGACGTACGTGAGCGTCACCGTCGATCCCGTTGCGGGCAGCGCGTTCGCCGAGGACGTCACCGTCAGCGTGATCCTGTCGTCGGTGGACGTCCCCCTCCCGGCGACGGGAGTGGCGGCCTGGGCGGGTGCCCCGGAGGAGAGCACGCCGATCCCGACCTGCACCGTCAGCGCGACGAGCACGAGGGCCAGCAGGAACGCACCCCACCGGGGAAGCACACGAGGCACGACGAAGCGACCACGCTGCGTCCACGGACGACCCGACATGCACGACCCCCGGCTTGACGACACGACGCTCCCCTATCGACAGGAACGCGCCGGGTCGGAGAACGCCGGGAGGACGAATCGAGAGCCCTCGGGAGGCAAAACCGTTGCGAAGGGAGTGGATTCGCGAGGGAGGGACGGCACACCCCGGGGCTGCGGGGGGCGACGAGGGGCTCAGTTGAGCCGAGGGTCCTCGGGGTAGGTGGCGAGCCAGGCGAGGGTGCCACCGGCGCGGCGGAGCACCATACTCCACACGATCTCGGGGACGGGCACGAACGGGTCCCCCGGCCGGGCGTCGACGACGAACCAGGCACCGGCCTCGAGTTCGTCCTCGAGCTGCCCGGACGACCAGCCGGAGTAGCCGGCGAAGACGCGGACGGCACTCACGTGGGGCACGACGATCTCCGGCGGCGCGTCGAGGTCGATGACACCGATCCGGTCGAACAGCGGCAGGATCCCGAGGGCCTCCCCCGCATCGTCATGCTCGAGCCGCACGAGGCCGAGGGCCGTGTCGAGCCCGACCGGTCCACCCTGGAACAACCGCCCCGGCGCGACGACGTGCTCCTGCCACGCGGGCAGCACCGTCGACACGTCGGCCTCGATGGGCTTGTTGAGGACGAGTCCGTGGGCGCCGTCCTCGTCGTGGTGGAGCACCAGGACGACGCCGCGGTGGAACACGTCACCGCCGGTCCCGGGCGCGGCGACGAGGAGTCGACCTGCGAGGTTCGTCGAGGGGTTCATGGTCTCCCCATTGTGCCGCCCGGAGCACGACGAACGCCGGTCGCCCCTCCGAAGGGAGTCGACCGGCGTTCGTCACAGTCGTGGAGCACGAGGCTCGACACCGCACGCGTCACGCGCAGCGATCACACGTCCGTCAGTAGCGGGGGCCGCGATCGTCGCGGCCGCGGCCGCCCTGGCCGCCTCCGTGACCGCCCTGGCCGCGGTAACCGCCGCCGCGACCACCCTGGCCACGGCCGCCCTGACGACCACCCTGGCCACGACCGCCGGGACGGAACCCGCCGCGACGCGGGCGGGGCGGCGGCTCCATGAGACGACGCAGACGCTCCTCGGGGATCGGCGCGCCGCTCGGCCGGTGCGCACCCGTGAGCTCACGGAGACGCTCGTCGTTCGGCGCGACACGCTCCGGCGTGATGTCGAGTCCGGCCTGGTCGGCGATGCGCTGCATGAGTCGCTTCTGGTGCGGCAGCGCGAGCGTCACGACCGTGCCCTTCTCCCCCGCTCGGGCCGTACGGCCGGCGCGGTGGAGGTAGTCCTTGTGATCGGCGGGCGGGTCGACCTGCATGACGACGCCCACGTCGTCGACGTGGATGCCGCGCGCGGCGACGTCGGTCGCGACGAGAACGGGCAGCTCACCGTCGCGGAACGCGGCGAGGACCCGGTTACGGGCCGCCTGCGAGAGGCCGCCGTGGAGCGCGGCGGCGAAGACGCCCTGCTCCCGGAGCTGCAGCGCGATGCGGTCGGCGCCGAGCTTGGTGCGCGCGAAGACGATCGTGTGCCCGCCGCGGTTGGCGACGTGGGCGGTGACGACCTTCTTGTGCGCGGGGTCGACGAGGAGGATGTGGTGGTCCATCGTCGCGACGCTCGCCTGCGCGTCGTCGGTGGAGTGCGTCACCGGGTCGACGAGGTAGGACTCCACGAGGGTGTCGATGCCCTTGTCGAGCGTCGCCGAGAAGAGGAGTCGCTGCCCGCCCGCGGGAACCTTGTCCATGATTTCGGTGACCTCGGGGAGGAACCCCATGTCGGCCATGTGGTCGGCCTCGTCGAGGACGACGATCTCGACCGCGTCGAGGGTGCAGGCGCCTCGCTCGATGAGGTCGTTGAGGCGGCCCGGCGTGGCGACGAGGACGTCGACGCCCCGGTCGAGCGCGTCGAACTGCGGCGGGTACGGCATGCCGCCGGCGACGAGCTTGTGGCGCAGGCCCGCCACGTGGACGAGCGGCTGCAGCGCGTCGCCGATCTGCATGGCGAGCTCACGCGTCGGCGAGAGGACGAGCGCACGCGGCAGGTTGGGCTTCGCGCGCCCCCCCTCGGCGAGACGCGCGAGCAGCGGCAGACCGAACGCGTACGTCTTGCCCGAACCCGTGCGGCCGCGTCCGAGGACGTCGCGGCCCGCGAGCGCGTCGGGGATCGTCGCCTGCTGGATCGGGAACGGGGTCGTGATGCCCTCCCGCGCAAGCCGGTCCGCGAGGACCTTCGGGACTCCGAGGTCGACGAACGTGGGCGCCGGGGTGTCCTTTCGGTCCTTCTGGGTCTCGTCCGCGTCCTCGGCCGCCGGGGTGGTCGGCGCGGCGTGGGCGGTGCCGGCCTGCACGACGACCGAGTCCGTGGGCTCGGAGGCGTGGTCGCCGGAGACGTCGCCGCTCGCATCGATGGCGGCGGCATCCGCCGTCGCCGCGGGGGCGGCGTCGGTCAGGTGCCCGGCGTCGCCGGACGGGGTCGCTGCGGACGCCTCCGAGGCGTCCGGCGCGCTGTCGGTGACGACGGTCTCGACGACCGTCTCACGCCGGGGCTCCGGGGCGTCGGGGGCGGCGACGACGTCGACCTCGCGACGTTCCGCGGGACGCGCCTCGGCCGGGGCATCCGACCGGACCGTGTCGACGGGGGCGACGGTCTCGTCACGCTCGGGGCGTTCGACGACGGGCAGCTCCTTGCGGCGGAGACGCTCCGCCTGGGCCGCAGGAGCATCGGCAGGACGCACGTAGGCCGGACGCTCACGGCGCCAACCGCGGGCGTCGCGATCCCCGCGACGGTCGTCACGGCGGTCGAAGCCGCGGTCGTCCCGACGGGGGTAGCGGTCCTCACGACGGTCCGAGTCACGCGCACGGTCGTCACGACGGGGGTACCGGTCCTCGCGACGGTCGAAGCCGCGATCGAAGCCACGGTCGTCACGGCGATCGAAGCCGCGGTCGTCCCGTCGCCCGTAGCCACGGTCGTTACGGCGTTCGTCGCCCCGGTCGTTCCTCGCGTCGCGTGCCGGACCGCGGTCGAAACCACGGTCGTTGCGGCGGTCGTCACGACCCTGGTAGCGGCGGTCGTCACGGCCCTGGTGGCCGCGGTCGTCGTTGCGCTGGAACCCGCGGTCGTCACGGCGCGTGTCGCCGCGGTAGCCGCGGTCGTCGCGACGGTCGCCGCCACGGAAGGAGTCGCGGTCGTCGCGACGCCCCGTCGAGCGGCGGCCGTCGTAGCGTCCGCTCGAACGCTGGTCGTCGTAGCGGCCACCGGAGCGACGGTCGTCCCGCCCCTGTCCGCCGCGGTAACCACCGCGGTCGTCGCTGCGCCGGTCGGTACCGGCACGGTTGCCGTAACGGTCGTCGGTGCGGTCGTCACGACGCCCGTAGGGCCGGTCCTGGGAGCCGCGACGGTCGTCGCGGGCGTCACGACGGGGGCCGCGGTCCTCCCAGCGGGAGCCACGGCGGTCGCCGCCGCGGGGGCCGCGTGCACCGCGGTCGTCGTCGCGACGCCGCGGGGCACGGTCGTCGCGGCCGCGGTCGGTCCAGCCGCGCTGGTCGTCGCGGCGGGTGTCGTCACGACGGTCGTCCCGGTCGAACCGGCGACCCGCACGAGCGGGCGCCCGGTCGGGCCGGACGGAGGTGGTGGGGGTGCGCTTCGCGGCCTTCTTCGCCGCGGACCAGCGCGGCTTCTTGGACGCGTCGGGGTTCTTCGGGCTCATCTCTTGCTTCCTTCTTCAGTCGGATCGAAGGCACGCTCCAGGTATCCGACGTGGTGCGGAGATGAACGAGCCTCGTGTCCCGGCAGCGATGCCGGGGCGACCCCGGTGGTGGCCGGGACGCGGACGGATGCCCGCGCGGGGGCGTGGTGGAGCCCCTCGTCATGTCGTGGTGGTCGCCTCGGACCGAGATGGTCGGGCGGTCGTACGGGCGGCACGTCCGCACCGTGACCGGGGGACCGGAGACGAAGGCGCGCTCGCCGAGGCGAGGCGGGACGGACGTACGAGAGAACAGGCTAGCAGGCATGCGTCGCCGCCTTCGCCGCCGGACCCCACGGGGCCCCTCCTCCTCGTGGCTGCCACCGGCGGCGGAGGCGGTGACGGTGCCCGACGCGACGCCGCGCCCGGGTACCCGATCAGCGTAACGGCATCGTCGTGGAATGCGACGGCACGTCCGAGCGTTGAACGACGCATGACGACCACCGCACTGACCACCGCCAACTTCGACGAGACCATGCAGTCGTCCGAGATCGTCCTCATCGACTTCTGGGCCTCGTGGTGCGGCCCGTGCCGCAACTTCGCGCCCATCTTCGAGGCGGCGAGCGAGAAGCACCCCGACGTCACGTTCGCAAAGGTCGACACCGACGCCGAGCAGGAGCTCGCGGCGGCCGCGAACATCTCGTCGATCCCCACGATCATGGCGATCCGCCAGGGCATCCCCGTCTTCGCGCAGCCCGGTGCGCTGCCCGCCGAGGCCCTCGAGGACATCATCGGCCAGGTCCGCGCCCTCGACATGGAGGACGTGCGCCGTCAGATGGAGGCGGCGACGAAGGAGGCCCAGGTCACGCAGGGCTCGGCCGACCCGACCTCGGTCCCCGGCGGCACGCAGGGCACCCCCGGGGTCGACCACCCCGACGCCAACGGCGCCATCGTCTGACACCTGCCGCCCGACGCCTCGGGCGTCCCTCGGACTCGGCCCCCGTCGCCTCGTGCGTCGGGGGCCGTCCCCTGCCGAGGCGGTCGAGCCGCGCGGCCACCCGTGAGGGCGCGGTCTCCTCGTCGGGGTGCGGTTCGACGTCGACCTGACCGGTGACGTCCTGGTACGGCCACTCGAGCGTCTCCGGCGCGGAGAGGGTGACGTAGTTCGGCCGCTCGTCGAGCGGATGTTCGTCATGATTCCGACCGCGGTCCACCGGAGCACCCCGGTCGCGACGATCGACGCGGGCTGCCACGCAGAAGCGAGGACGAGGTCGTCCGGATCGATCATCCCGGGCGTCGTCGAGGTGCGGAGGACACCGGGCAGCCACGTGTTCAGGCGTCGACGACCCGACTCTGCAGGGCGGGGTCGTCGCCGAGGGTCGCCATGAACACCGTCCATGCGATCGTCAGCGCCGCCGCGATGCCGAAGAGCGCGGAGAACGCGATCCCCCGGCGAGCATCCCCGCCTTCGTCACCGAGTACCGCCGCCAGGCTTGATAGGGCCGCCACTGCTGCACGCGGTCGACGACCGCTCCCGCCTGGTCCACGCGCATGACCACCGATCCCATGCACTCACCCTAGGGTTGCGTCGAGGCCGCGGTCGGCGGCTCGACCGGGCCTCCGGTGTTCCGGCCGGCCCGCGGCCCGCCTCTCCCCCGCCGGTCCTCGCCGGAAGGTCCAGGCATGACTCCTCCGTCCGTCCCGATGATCGTCGCGCGCCTCGTCGCCACCCTCGAGCTGTCCCTCGTCGTCGGGCAGGCGGGGTGGGCGTCGGCCTTCCTCGCCGGGGAGTCGCAGTGCCGACCTCACCACGCGGTCGGCGCGATCCTCACCCTCGTGACGTGCCTGGTCGGAGCTCTCGTCTACATCGTGCTCCGGCAGTGGGTCGGCCGCGTGAACCTCGTCCTCGCCGTCACGATGGCCGTGCTCGCGGGGGTCCAGTACGCCCTCGGAGAGGCGGCGGCCGTCGCCGCGCACATCTTCCTCGGCGTGCTCGTCGCGATGACGGCGACGGCGCTCACCTCCTGGACGTACCGCCACGAACCGACGCCCTCCCCTTCCCGCCAGGTCTCCACGCCCTCGGCGTGAGCACCGTCGCCCGGGCTCACACGACCGAATCCACGACGACACCGGCGGACTGCGCCACGTGCGCACCCTGCCGGCATGTCGGTTCCACCCGCCTCGCAGGCGCGTGGCCGCTCAGGCGAGCGGACCGGTGGCCTTCTCGACGGCGTCGAGGACACGGCCGGTGGCGATGAGTTCGACGGCCGCCTCGATCTCGGGCGCGAGGTAGCGGTCGCGGCCGGGGCCGGGCCACCCGGACGAGCGGAGGAGGTCGACGACGGCACCGGTGGCGGGCGACGGCTCGAGCGGCGCCCGGAGGGCGATGCCACGCGCGGCGGTGAGCATCTCGACGGCGAGGACCCGCCGCAGCCCGTCGACGGCGCGACGGAGCTTGCGCGCGGCGGACCACCCCATGGAGACGTGGTCCTCCTGCATCGCGCTGCTCGGGATGGAATCGACGGAGGCCGGGACGGCGATCCGCTTGAGCTCGGAGACGATCGCGGCCTGCGTGTACTGGGCGATCATGTGGCCCGAGTCGACGCCGGGGTCGTCGGCGAGGAACGGCGGGAGGCCGTTGTTGCGGGCACGGTCAAGGAACCGGTCGGTGCGGCGTTCGCTCATCGAGGCGACGTCGGCGAGGGGGATCGCGAGGAAGTCGAGGACGTAGGCGACCGGGGCACCGTGGAAGTTTCCGTTGGATTCGACGCGGCCGTCGGGGGTGACGACGGGGTTGTCGACGGCGGCGGACAGCTCGTGGCCGGCGACGAGGCGCGCGTGCGCGAGGGTGTCGCGGGCGCCGCCGTGCACCTGCGGGGTGCAGCGGAGGGAGTAGGCGTCCTGCACGCGGGTGCACGAGGCGGGGTCGCGGTGACTCTCGCGGATGGGGCTGTGCGCGAGGACGGCCCCCAGGTTGGCGGCGGAGTCGGCCTGGCCGGGGTGGGGTCGGAGGTTCTGGAGGTCGGCGGCGAACACGTCGTCGGTGCCGAGGAGACCCTCGACGCTCATCGCGGCGGTGACGTCGGCGACCTTGAGGAGGTCGGTGAGGTCGGTGATGGCGAGAGCGAGCTGGCCGAGCATGCCGTCGGTGCCGTTGATGAGGGCCAGACCCTCCTTCTCCCGCAGCGATATCGGTTCGATGCCGGCGGCGGCGAGGGCGTCGGCGGCGGGCATGAGCTCGCCGGAGGCGTCGCGGACCTCCCCCTCGCCGAGGCAGGCGAGGGCGCAGTGCGCGAGGGGGGCGAGGTCGCCGGAGCAGCCGAGGGAGCCGTACTCGCGGACGACGGGCGTGATGCCGGCGTTGAGGAGGGAGGCGTAGGCGCGGGCGGTGGACTCCTGCACGCCGGTGCGGCCGGTGGCGAGGGTGGAAAGGCGCAGGAGCATGAGGGCGCGGACGACCTCCCGCTCGACCTCGGGGCCGGATCCGGCGGCGTGGCTGCGGATGAGTCCGAGCTGCAGCTGCGTGCGCTGTTCGAGGGGGATGTGTTTGGTGGCGAGGGCGCCGAACCCGGTGGAGATGCCGTAGTGCGGGACGGTGTCGTCGGCGAGGGCGTCGACGATCTGGCGGCTGCGGCGGATCTCGGCGAGCGCGGCCTCCTCGATCTCGACACGGGCGTCGTGGCGGGCGACCGCGACGACGTCGGCGATGGTGAGAGGTCCGGTTCCGACCGTGACGGTGGGGTGGGTGTCGTTCATGTGCCGTGGTGCTCCTGACGGGAGGTGGTTCAGAGGACGGGGGCGACGACCTGCTGTCCGGCGCGCCAGACACCCCAGGTGAGGGGCATGCCGGGCCGGTAGGCGAGGTGGATCGCCGCGGGGGCGTCGAGGACGTGGAGGTCGGCGCGGGCACCGACGGTGATCGAGCCGACGGCGGGGGCACCGTCGCGGGCGACCTCACGGCGCAGGGCACGGGCCCCGCCCCACGTCGCGGCGCGGACGGCCTCGACGATCGTCAGCCCCATCTGCAGCACGGCCGTGCCGACGCAGAAGTTCATCGAACTCGTGTAGCTCGTGCCGGGATTGCAGTTGCTCGCGATCGCGACCGTCGCCCCGGCATCGAGCAACCGGCGCGCCGGCGCCAGCGGAGCCCGGGTCGACAGGTCGCAGGCGGGCAGCACGGTCGCGACCGTGTCGGCCCCGGCGAGGGCGTCGACGTCGACGTCGGAGACGAAGTTGACGTGGTCGACGCTCGCGGCGCCGAGCTCGACGGCGAGTGCCACACCGCCCGACTCCCCGAGCTGGTTGCCGTGCACCCGCAGCCCGAGCCCGGCGTCGCGACAGGCCTCGAGCACGCGACGCGACTGCTCGGGCGTGAACGCGCCCTCCTCGCAGAACACGTCGGCCCAGCTCACGTACGGCCGCACCGCCTCGAGCATCGGCCCGCAGACGAGGTCGACGTACTCCTCGGCGTCGACGGGCTCGCCGTCGTCGCCCCGCGGCACGAGGTGCGCCCCGAGGAACGACACCTCGTCGACCGACGCGGCGGCGATGCGCGCAGCACGGGCCTCCTCCTCGACGGTGAGCCCGTACCCGGTCTTCGTCTCGAGGTACGTCGTGCCGCCCTTGACGGCCTCGTGCACGCGGTCACCGACGAGCGCGGTGAGCGTCGCATCGCTCGCCGCACGCGTCGCGCCCGTCGTCACCCCGATGCCGCCCGCGGCGTAGGACTCCCCCGCCATCCGGGCCCCGAACTCCGCCGAGCGGTCGCCCGCGAAGACGAGGTGGGTGTGGGAGTCGACCCAGCCGGGCAGCATCGCGCGGCCCTGGAGGAACGTACGACGGTCGGCCGCGGGCGCCTGCGACGCCTCACCGACCCACGCGATCGTCTCCCCCTCGACGACGACCGCCGCGTCCGCGATCTTGGGACGCTCGGGGTCATTGGTGAGGAGTTCGCCGATGCCGGTGAGGAGTTCGCTCACTTGTGCTCCCCCATGGGGATGCGCACGCCGCGCTCCTTCGCGACCTCGACGGCCCGCTCGTAGCCGGCGTCGGCGTGGCGGAGGACGCCCATGCCGGGGTCGTTCGTGAGGAGACGCTCGAGCTTGCTCGCGGCGAGGTCGGTGCCGTCGGCGACGCCCACCTGACCGGCGTGGATGGACCGGCCGATACCGACACCGCCGCCGTGATGGATCGACACCCACGTCGCGCCCGAGCTCGTGGCGGTGAGGGCGTTGAGGAGTGGCCAGTCGGCGATGGCGTCCGAGCCGTCCTTCATCCCCTCGGTCTCGCGGTACGGGGAGGCGACGGAGCCGGAGTCGAGGTGGTCGCGGCCGATGACGATCGGCGCCTTGACCTTGCCCTCGCGCACGAGGTCGTTGAAGAGCAGACCGGCCTTGTGGCGCTCGCCGTAGCCGAGCCAGCAGATGCGCGCCGGGAGGCCCTCGAACTCGACGTGTTCCTCGGCCGCGTCGAGCCACCTGTGGAGGTGCTCGTTCTCGGGAAACAGCTCCTTGAGCGCGGCGTCGGTGACGCGGATGTCCTCCGGATCGCCCGAGAGCGCGACCCACCGAAACGGGCCGAGCCCCTCGCAGAACAGCGGCCGGATGTAGGCGGGCACGAAGCCGGGGAACTCGAACGCACGGGTGTACCCGGCGTGCCGGGCCTCGTCGCGGATCGAGTTGCCGTAGTCGAACACCTCGGCACCCTCGTCCTGGAACTCGACCATGGCCTGCACCTGCGCGGCCATCGACTCACGGGCCTTCTTCGTGAAGCCCTCCGGGTCGACCTTCGCCTCGGCGTCCCAGTTCTCGAGGTCGACCTCGACGGGCAGGTAGCTCAGCGGGTCGTGGGCGCTCGTCTGGTCGGTGACGACGTCGACGTGCACCTCGCCCGCGCGGTGGCGACGCAGCATCTCGGGGAACACCTCGGCCGCGTTGCCGACGAGCCCGACGGAGAGCGGACGCCGCTCCTCCTTGGCCTTCGTGAGCTGCGCGAGCGCGTCGTCGAGGGAGTCGGTGACCTCGTCGAGGTACCGCTTGCCCTTGCGCCGCTCGAGGCGCGCCCGGTCGACGTCGACGACGAGCACGGCGCCGCCGTTGAGGGTGACGGCGAGCGGCTGCGCGCCACCCATGCCGCCGCACCCACCGGTGATCGTCAAGGTGCCCGCGAGCGTCGGCTCGGGGATCCGGCCGTCGGCGTGCATCCTCGTCGCCACCGCCGCGAACGTCTCGAACGTGCCCTGGAGGATGCCCTGCGTCGCGATGTAGATCCACGACCCGGCCGTCATCTGGCCGTACATCATGAGCCCCTCGGCCTCGAGCCTGCGGAACTCCGGCCACGTGGCCCAGTCACCGACGAGGTTGGAGTTGGCGATGAGCACCCGCGGCGCCCACACGTTCGTGCGGAACACGCCGACCGGCTTGCCCGACTGGACGAGAAGCGTCTCGTCGTCCTCGAGGGTCGTGAGGGTCTCGACGATCGCGTCGAACGCCTCCCACGAACGGGCTGCGCGGCCGGTGCCGCCATAGACGACGAGGTCGTCGGGCCGCTCGGCCACCTCGGGATCGAGGTTGTTCTGGATCATCCGCAGCGGCGCCTCGGTCTGCCAGCTCTTCGCGGTGGTCTCCGTGCCGCGCGGGGCGCGGACCTCTCGGGCTCCGGGCAGTGCCATTCCTGACTCCTTCGTCGGCGTGGTCGTTCGGACGGTCGGCGACGTGTCGCCTGTTCTCGCCCACCATGACACCTCCCGCCGACGATCCGTGCCAGTACCCGCACGGCCATCGGCGTCTGAGATCCCGGACGCCGTGCCGCCGATCAGCCCGTGCGCAGCCGCGCGGCGAGACGGCGCGCCACCGCGGTGAGCTCGGCCGCGAGGCGGGGGTGCCCCTCGGGGCCGACGCGACGGTCCTCGAACGTGAGGGCGAGAGCGGCGGCGGGCCAGCCGAGGTGGTCGTGGACGGGCACCGCGACCGAGGACAACCCGGGCGTGACGTCCCCGGTCTCGACGGCCCATCCACGCGTTCGTGCCTTCCGCAGCTCCGCGCGCAGGCGGGTGGGAGTCCACGGTTCGCCGCCGACCCCCGCGAACGACTCCTTCCCCGGGAAGAGCGCCCTCACCTGCGCCGCGGACAGATCGGCGAGGATCGCCCGACCGCTCGCGGTGAGGTGCGCGGGCAGGCGCACACCGACGTCGGAGACGAGGACGGGGCGGCCGGCGGCACGCATCTCGATGACGTAGACGACGTCGCGCCCGTGGAGCACGGACAGGTGGGCGCTCTCCCCCACCGCGTCGACGAGGGTCGCGAGCGCCGTGTGGGCGAGGCGCGCGAGTGGGGCCTGACGCACGTAGGCGAAGGACAGCTCCGAGGCCGCGGGGCCGAGTCCGTAGAGACGTTCCTCCTCGAGATGGACGACGAAGCCGGCCTCGGTCATCACGGCGAGGAGGTGGTAGACGCTCGAGCGCGGCAGGTCGAGGGCCGCGGCGATCGACATCGCCGTCACCGGGCCACGCCTGCTCGCGAGGTGACGGAGGATCCGCAGCGTGTTCGTCGCCGCGGGCACCTTGGACACGCGCACCTCCCCCTCCCTCCCGCGCCGGTCTCGCGGGGTCCGTCACGACGTCCGTGATCGCTCGACCATCGTGGCATCCGGGAGGGGGTCCTCCGCGGGGCCGGGTCCGTTCCGGCGTCGGGCCCGTCGACGGACGGCCCGACGACGAGGGGGGGCCTGCGGTGTCGCCGCCCGGAGTCGGGCCCCGAGCCGCCGAATCGTCGGGTGCGGTATCTCGGAGACGTGCCCGGCGACCGCCCGTAGAGTCGGGCCATGAGCACGAGGACGTACGAGGACAGCACCTGGCAGGGCCGCGACGACGGGGACGGGGCCGAGCACCGCCGCTGGCACCAGCAGGTACGCCGCACGATGTCGTCCTCGTCGGCGGACGCCGCGGAGCCCCTCGACGGTGCCGTCACGGTGATCGGCTTCGCGAGCGACGAGGGCGTGCGTCGCAACGGCGGGCGACAGGGCGCCGCCGAGGCGCCCGACGCCCTCCGCCGTGCACTCGCCCCGCTCGCCCTCCACACCGACGTACCCCTCCGCGACGCGGGCACGGTCGTCGTCGACGGGGAGGACCTCGAGTCGGGCCATGACGCCCTCGGCGACGCGATCGCGCGTGAACTCGACACGGCCGGCACGCGGTTCGTCGTCGTCCTCGGCGGTGGGCACGAGACCGCCTATGCCTCCTACCTCGGACGCACCCGCGCCGCACGCCTCGAAGGTGCGCGCGTCGGCGTGCTCAACCTCGACGCCCACTTCGACCTCCGGGAGGCCGACCGGCCCACCTCCGGCACCCCGTTCCTCCAGATGGCCGAGGGCGATGCGAGGGCCGACCGGACCTTCGACTACACCGTCGTCGGCATCGCCGAACCCTCGAACACCCGGGTCCTCTTCGACACCGCCGACAGACTCGGCGTCCCCTACGTCGTCGACACCGACGCCCAGCCGTCACGTCTCGACGGGGTGCTCCGCACCGTCGACGAGATGCTCGAGCGCGTCGACGCGGTCCACCTCTCGATCGACCTCGACGTCCTCCCCGCCGCCGTCGCGCCGGGTGTGAGCGCTCCCGCCGCCTACGGCGTGCCGGTCGAGGTCCTCGACGCGATCTGCCGCCGCGTAGCGGGCAGCGGCAAGCTCGCCATCCTCGACATCGTCGAGCTCTGTCCCCGTCTCGACGTCGACGGACGCACCGCGAAGACCGCGGCCCGCCTCGTCACGACGTGCGTCCACGCGGCAGCGGACTGACCCGCTCGCCGGTGGGACGCGCCGGTCGCGGGGCGGGCACGCCCCCTCGACGCGTCCTGCCGGGCCGCCGCCGTGTTCCGACGCGCCGAGCGGCGGGTGTGGAGACACGACGACGGCCCCGACACCGTGAGGTGCCGAGGCCGTCTCTGCAGGATCAGTGATGACATGCCCTCGCCGGGAGTGGAGGTGGCGGGAATCGAACCCGCGTCCGCCGACGCAGAACCAGGGCTTCTCCGGGCGCAGTGCGCTATGGATTTTCTCGGCCTCAGGGCTCGCACGCACACGTCCCCTGACAGGCCCAGTCGAGAAAAAGTCCCACGCAGCGTCCCGACACCGCTGCGTAGCAAGATCTCTAGCTGATGCCAGACACTAGGCCGAGATCACACCTAGGCTGACAGACTTCAGGCTCGCTCAGGCGGCGAGGGCGAAGTCGGTGCGCTTGGAATCGGCACCTATTGGTTTACCGGGAGCGTTAACGAGATAACCCGATATCCTCGGCCCGCTTCCCCTGATCGCACGATCGACGTCGAAACCGATCACCCCCGCGGATGCGAGGGGCATGTCATCACTGTGCAGTTCTCATCGCCGGGCTCGGCCGGCACGATCCGCACTGCTGCGGAAGGACGAGCATACGAGTCAACGCCCTCCGACGTCGAACTCATTCCCGCCCATCCCCGAGCCGACGTGACGGCGACGACCCAGCGGAACGGGACGCGCGGACGGCCGGGTCAGTCGGCGGTGTCGGGTTCCATGTGGAACTGGCGGCCCGTGACCTCGTCGACGTCGATGCGCACGTAGTTGAACTTGTCGGTGGGCATCCACGGCCGCAGCGGCAGGGTCTCCGCCTTCTCGATCTCCTCGGAGGCCTCGAGACGGCGGGCGGTACCGCGCACGATGACGCTGCGGGCGACCTCACCGCGGATCTCGTCGATCTCGAACGCGACGTTCTGGTTGATGGTCACTCCGAAGAGCTTACCGCCGGAGGCAGTGCGGAAGTAGATGGCGCGATCTGCCGCGCAGTAGTTGATCGGCACGATCTCGGGGTGGGTCCCCACCGCGTAGGCGAGGCGACCGAAGTCACGCGCCCCGAGCAGCTCCCAGGTCTCGTCGAGGTCCAGCTCGCGTACGGCTCCGGTCGTGTTCTCCATCGCTGCTCCTCGTGTCGCGGCTCGTCCGTCCGGTCGAGGCCCACCCTAGTCCCCGACCCCCCGGAGGCGTCCCGGGACGGAGGTCACCGATTCATGCGCAGCGACATCGCGCGCTCGGCCTCGCGGCGGTCCTGCCGTTCGCGGAGCGCGTGACGCTTGTCGTACTCCCGCTTGCCCTTGGCGAGGGCGATCTCGACCTTGGCGTGCCCGTCCTTGAAGTAGAGCTGCAGCGGCACGAGGGTGTGCCCCGCCTCACGGCTCTTGATCGCGAGCTTGTCGATCTCCTGCCGGTGCAGGAGAAGCTTGCGCTTGCGGCGGGCGGCGTGGTTGGTCCAGGTGCCCTGGTGGTACTCGGGGATGTGAACGCCCTCGAGCCAGGCCTCGCCGTGGTCGACCGTGGCCCACCCGTCGACGAGCGACGCCCGGCCCTGCCGCAACGACTTGACCTCGGTACCGGTGAGGACGAGGCCGGCCTCGTACGTGTCCTCGATGATGTAGTCGTGACGCGCCTTGCGATTGCGCGCGACGACGTTCGTGCCCTTCTCCTTGGCCATGCGTCCTCACCTCCCCGCCCGGGGTCTCCTCGTTGTCGACGTGACGTCCCAGGATAGAGGACGGGTCCGCGGCCTCACCAACGGATATGGCGCACCGCCGACCGGACGTCGCGAGGAGCGCCGCGCGATGCCCGCCTCAGACCCGGACGTGACGGGAGAGGGCGGTCCACGAGACGACGACGGAGACGACCGCCGCGACGATCACGAGCGGCCCCGCAATCATCCACACGTCGGAGACCCCCACCCACGCGAAGTCCGCGTAACGATCGGCGAAGGAGGCGACGCCGACGTGCACGGCGGCCCACAGCGCGCCGACGGCGACACCGGCGCCGACGAGGGAGGCGAGGAGGATCTCGAGGACGAACGGCGCCCGGATCGCGCCGCGGGAGGCTCCGACCATCCGCTTGATCCCCACCTCCCGGCGCCGCGACCACGCCACCTGTCGGATCGTCGTCGACGTGAGGAGCACCGCGGCGACGAGCATCACCCCGGCGACCCCGAGAGCGCCGGTACGGAGGACGTCGAGGACCCGGATGAGCGGGTCGAGGACCTCCCGGATGTCGTTGACCTTCGCGACCCCGGGCATGGGCGAGAACGTCTGTTCCACGAGGGGGTACTGGGCCGGGTCGGACAGCTTGACGCGGAACGCCGCGGGGATCGCCGACTCGGGGGTGTCGGCGAACGTCGGGTTGTCCTTGAACTGTTCCTGGAACCGCGCGTACGCCTCGTCCTGCGACTCGTAGTAGACGGAGGCGACCGTCGGTTTCATCGAGTCGAGCATGAGCTTCACGGCGTCACGTTGTTGCGCCGTCACGGGCCCCTTCGCGCACGTCGGTTCGTTCGACTTCTCAGGGCAGAGGAAGATCGACACCTCGACCTTGTCGTACCAGTAACCCTTGGCGGCCGAGACCTGTCGGTCGGCGAGGAGACCGACGCCGAGGAAGAAGAGGGACGTGGCCGTGACGATGACGACGGCGAGCGCCATCGAGACGCTGCGGCGGAGTCCGGTCCACACCTCGCCGAGAAGAAAACCGGGGCGGATCATCGTGTGTGTCCTTCGACGGGTGCGGGGCTGGGCATGGCGACGGCGGAACCGCCCGCGCAGGGCGACCCCGTCTCGGGCGCGCGGAGGTACCCGCCGGTGGCCTCGTCGCGGACGATGCGGCCCGCGTCGAGCTGGACGACGCGCCGACGCAACGCGTCGACGATGCGGTCGTCGTGAGTGGCCATGACGACGGTGGTGCCTCCGGCGTTGATGCGTTCGAGGAGTCGGACGATCTCGAGGCTCGCGTCGGGGTCGAGGTTGCCCGTCGGCTCGTCCGCCAGCAGCAGCGGCGGACGCCGCACGAGCGCACGGGCGATGGCGACGCGCTGCTGCTCCCCACCCGACAGCTGGTGCGGCAGGCGTCGTGCGAGGTCGGAGAGCCCGACGGTCTCGAGGGCCTCGGGCACCGCCTTGCGCACCTCCACGGGGGGGGTGCCGAGGACGTGGAGCACGTAGGCGACGTTGTCCTCGACCGTCTTGTCGGGCAGCAGGCGGAAGTCCTGGAACACCGTGCCCACCTGACGACGCAGGTGCGGGATACGCCGCCGAGGGATCCTGCGGAGATCGTGTCCGGCGACCTCGAGCTCGCCGGAGGTGATCCCCTCCTCCCGCAACGCGAGCCGGACGATCGTCGACTTGCCGGAGCCGGAGGGGCCGACGAGGAAGACGAACTCACCCGGCTCGACGACGAGGTCGACGTCGTCGAGCGCGGGCCGCGTCGACCGCGGATAGGTCTTGGCGACGAGCTGGAAGCGGATCATCGGCTGAGGCGTCCTCGACGAGCGGTGGGTGGGCAGGGGGCGCCGACCGCGTCACGCGGGTGACGTCCACGGCCCCCGCTCCCGGGCGTCCGCGTCGGCAGCCCTGCCAGCGTACGGCCGCCCGCCGAGTGCGAGCTGGACGCGAGGGCCCTTGCGGCGCACCTTGACCGAGACCTGACCGCCCCATGGCGCCGAGCATGCCCGCACCCGACCTCCGGGCGCCCCCGCTCCCCCCGCCCCGGTCTTCCTCGGGCCGTGTCCCGCGTGTGCCCTCACCTCCCGACGGCCTCACGCCCACCCCGACGACCATGGATCGGAAGACCTCACCCCGACATCCGCGCAGGCCCGGTGACCTAGGTCCCCTAGTTCTGCGGAGGGTCTGTCAACGGAGGCCACCCTCTGCGAGCATGGGGACATGACCTCAGAGCGTGAGATTGGTGTCACAGAGCTCGCCCTCCGGGACGCGCACCAGAGCCTCATGGCCACACGAATGGCCATGGAGGACATGGTCGATGCGTGCGCGGACATCGACAAGGCGGGGTACTGGAGCGTCGAGTGCTGGGGAGGTGCGACGTTCGATGCCTGCATCCGCTTCCTCAACGAGGATCCGTGGGAGCGTCTGCGCACCTTCCGCAAGCTTCTCCCGAACAGCCGCCTGCAGATGCTGCTGCGTGGCCAGAACCTCCTCGGCTACCGCCACTACGGTGACGACGTCGTCGACCATTTCGTCGAGAAGGCCGCCGAGAACGGCATGGACGTGTTCCGTGTCTTCGACGCCCTCAACGACCCCCGCAACCTCGAGCATGCCATGGCGGCCGTGAAGAAGACGGGCAAGCACGCCCAGGGCACGGTCTGTTACACGACCTCCCCCCTCCACACCGTCGAGGGCTACGTCAAGCTCGCCAAGCAGCTGCAGGACATGGGCGCCGACTCGATCGCCCTCAAGGACATGGCGGCGCTCCTCAAGCCGCAGCCGGCCTACGACATCGTCAAGGCCATCAAGGAGGAGACCGGCATGCAGGTCAACGTGCACTGCCACTCGACCACGGGTGTCACGCTCGTCTCCCTCATGAAGGCGATCGAGGGCGGCGCCGACGTCGTCGACACCGCCATCAGCTCGATGTCGCTCGGCCCGGGCCACAACCCCACCGAGTCCCTCCAGGAGATGCTCGAGGGCACCGGCTTCGTCGCCGACCTCGACAAGACGCTCCTCAACAACATCAAGCACCACTTCGCCGAGGTGAAGCCGCGGTACGCCAAGTTCATGTCGTCCTACACGGTCGACACGGCGATCTTCGACAGCCAGATCCCCGGCGGCATGATCTCCAACATGGAGTCCCAGCTCAAGCAGCAGGGCGCCGGTGACAAGCTCACCGAGGTGCTCGAGGAGGTGCCGCGCGTGCGCAAGGACGCCGGCTACCCGCCGCTGGTGACCCCGTCCAGCCAGATCGTCGGCACGCAGGCCGTGTTCAACGTCCTCATGGGCCGCTACAAGGTCCTCACGGCCGAGTTCGCCGACCTCATGCTCGGCTACTACGGCCTCACGATCGGCGAGATGAACCCCGAGATCATCGCCAAGGCCAAGGAGCAGACCGGCAAGGAGCCGATCACCGACCGCCCGGCCGACCACATCGAGCCCGAGTGGGACAACCTCCGCGCCGAGGCCGAGAAGGTCGAGGGCTTCGACGGCAGCGACGAGGACATCCTCACCTACGCGATGTTCCCGAAGGTGGCTCCCGGCTTCTTCAAGACCCGCCCCGAAGGCCCGAAGAACGTGGGCCAGGACCCGGCCGAGATCGAGGCCGAGAAGGCAGCGAAGGCCGGTGACACGGGCACCGGCCCGGTGCGCAGCCCGATCAAGTACGAGATCACCCTCAACGGCCACAAGCACTCCGTCGCAGTCAAGCCTGCCTGAGTGCGACAAGGAGATACGTACCGATGACCCAGATCGACAAGCCCAAGACCATGCAGGAGCGCATCGAAGAGCTCCGTGCACGTCGCACCGAGGTCGAGGCCGGCGGCGGTGAGGCCCGTCACGAGAAGCAGCACGCCCAGGGCAAGCTCACCGCGCGTGAACGTGTCGCAGAGCTGTGCGACTCCGACTCCTTCGAGGAGGTCGGACTGTTCGCCGAGCACCGCACGACGCTGTTCGGCATGGACAAGGCCGTCATGCCGGCCGACGGTGTCGTCACCGGCACCGGCACCGTGTTCGGTCGCCCCGTCCACATCGCCAGCCAGGACTTCTCCGTCGCCGGTGGTTCCGCCGGTGAGATGCACTCCATCAAGGTCGCGAACGCCCTTCGGTCGGCGCTGCAGACGGGCACCCCGTTCGTCTTCGTCAACGACTCCGGCGGTGCCCGCGTCCAGGAGGGCATCGACAGCCTCTCCGGCTACGGCAAGGTCTTCTACCAGAACGTCGCCCTGTCGGGTGTCGTGCCGCAGATCTCGATCATCGCCGGCCCCTGCGCCGGTGGCGCGGTCTACTCCCCGGCCCTCACCGACTTCATCATCCAGACCAAGGCCTCCCGCATGTTCATCACGGGACCGGACGTCATCAAGCAGGTCACCGGCGAGCAGGTCACCGCCGAGGACCTCGGTGGCCCCGCCGCCCACATGGGTCGGTCCGGTGTCACGCACTTCGTCGCGGACGACGACGAGCAGGCCATCCTCATCGCCAAGAAGCTCCTCAGCTTCCTGCCGAGCAACAACACCGAGGAGGCCCCGTACGTCGAGGGTCACGACGACGTCGAGGACATCCCGGCACTCAACGAGATCATCCCGGACGACGGCAAGAAGGGTTACGACGTCCGCGAGATCATCGGGCAGATCGTCGACGCCGGCGACTTCCTCGAGGTCCAGGCCGGGTACGCGATGAACATCGTCGTCGGCTTCGGCCGCATCACCGGGCGCACGGTCGGCTTCATCGCCAACCAGAGCAACCACATGTCCGGCGTGCTCGACATCGACGCCTCCGACAAGGGCGCGAAGTTCATCCGCTTCTGCAACGCCTTCAACATCCCGGTCGTCAACCTCGTCGACGTCCCCGGCTTCCTCCCGGGTACGGCGCAGGAGTACGGCGGCATCATCCGTCACGGCGCAAAGATGCTGTACGCGTACAGCTCGGCCACGGTCCCGAAGATCACGGTCGTGCTCCGCAAGGCCTACGGCGGCTCCTACCTCGCCATGTGCAACAAGGACCTCGGCGCCGACCGCGTGTTCGCGTGGCCGACCGCGGAGATCGCCGTCATGGGCGCCGAGGGTGCCGCAGGTGTCGTGTTCCGCAAGGAGATCGCGAACGCCGAGGACCCGGCCGCCAAGCGTGCCGAACTCGTCCAGCACTACCGCGACGCGTTCTCGACGCCGTACGTGGCCGCCGCCCGCGGTCAGGTCGACGCCATCATCGAGCCGGCCGAGACGCGGCGCTACATCGCCCGTGCTCTCGAGATGCTCGCGGGCAAGCGTGAGCTGCGCCCGGCCAAGAAGCACGGCCTCATCCCGCTGTGATCGACCCGACGACCAGGAGAAACGCATGAGCAACGAACAGGCGACCATCGAGTCGCTGACCGAGCTCGTCTCCCAGATGTCGGCCCGGATCGACACCCTGGAGAAGAAGTTCAACCACTACCACCCGTACGACGAGGCACCCGAGGAGGTCGTGCTCGCGATCTCAGCGGCCTGCGCGGCGTACCTGGGCAAGCGCGCAGTCGTCAAGAAGGTGCGCGTCCGCCGCGGCAGCACGTGGGCGGCTCAGGCACGGTCCGACATCCACCACTCGCACGCCGCGTTCGGTACGCGGTGACGCGCCCGACGATCACGAGGTCGAGAAGATGAAGCTCAAGGTTACGGTCGACGGCACGGTGTACGACGTGGACGTCGAGGTCGAAGAAGAGAAGGCGCCCTCCCTCGGTGCCGTCCTCGTGGGCAGCATGAGCGCCCACGGGGTCACCCCCACCGCCACGACGAAGTCCCCGGCGAGCGCCTCCAATGCGCTCACCGCCAACCTCGCGGGCACCGTCGTCAAGGTGCTCGTCGGGGCGGGCCAGGACGTCAAGGCGGGTGACACCCTCCTCGTCCTCGAGGCGATGAAGATGGAGACCGAGGTCACCGCCCCCAAGGACGGCAAGATCGGCGCGGTCGAGGTGGCCGTCGGCGACGCCGTCCAGGGTGGTCAGGTGCTCATCGAGTGGGCCGACGAGTAGAGCTGACCTCTCCCCCGCTCCACCGACACGAGGGGCGACACCTGCGAGGAATCGGGGGTGCCGCCCCTCGTCGTGCCCGAGCGTGTGAGGACCGCCGTCCGTGCGAGAGCAGTGAGATTTCCGCTTGGGAGTGCATCGCCCAGGAAGTTCGCCGCGCGCGGCAATCGTCGCGAGGAAAAGTCGTCGCGCGCAGGGGTCGACGTCCATGGAGGGGTCGACGTCCGAGGAGGCCGTCCGTGGAAGTGATCGGCCGACACCCGCGCCGGTCCGGATCTCGAGGCGCCCGTCCCCTTCGGCGTGGGGTGCAGGCTCAGCGGTGGAGGAGCTGCTCGAGCACGGTGACGACGCCCGCCTCGGTGTGGGCGGGCGCAACGTACCGGGCACGGGCGTGCACGTCGGGATGGCCGTTCGCCATCGCGAAGGAGTGCCCGGCGGCGTCGAGGAGTTCGAGGTCGTTGTGGTAGTCGCCGAACGCGACGACCTGCTCGCGGGCGAGACCGAGACGGGCACGTAGGCGATCGAGTCCGGCGCCCTTGTGGACTCCGGCGTTCATCACGTCGATCCAGTGAGGGCCGGAGACGACGACCTGATGCGTGTCGCGGAACCGTGCGAACGCCGGTGCGGCGCCGGCCGAGGAGTCGAAGTCGAAGAACGACACCTTGAGCGCGGCGTCCTCGACGTCGAGGAGGTCGTCCACGACCGCGAGGTCCGCGTAGTAGATCGCCGCCTCGTCGTGGAACGGGGCGTCGTCGCGTTCGATGTACGCCGACCGCACGCCGCAGAGGACGACGCCGAGATCACGGTCCGCAGCGGCGGCACGGGCGGCCTGGACGAATTCGACGACCGCGGCCGGGTCGAGCGAGTCGGTGGTGAGGATCTTGCCGCGGTGGGCGACGAGCGTGCCGTTCTCGGCGATGAAACCCATGCCGGCGGCAGCGTCCCCGAAGAGCGCCCGCAGGGTCGCGAACTGGCGTCCGCTGGCGGGGACGACGACGATCCCCCGCGACGTCATCTCGTCGAGGAGCGGCCAGAACCCGGCGGGCACACGGCCGTCACCGTCGAGGAGAGTGCCGTCCATGTCGAGGGCGACGAGGCGCACGTCGACCGGTTCGTCGGGCATCGTGGGCGACGGCGCTCCGGAGGCGACGCCCACCACCCGGCTCAGTCCTCCTCGCGCTGCTGCGAGAGCTTCCAGCGGATGCCGGCCTCCATGAACCCGTCGATGTCGCCGTCGAACACCGCGCTCGTGTTGCCGACCTCGTACTCCGTGCGCAGGTCCTTGACCATCTGGTAGGGGTGCAGCACGTAGGAGCGCATCTGGTCGCCCCAGCTCGCCTTGACGTCACCCGCGAGCTCCTTGTTGAGCGCGGCCTCCTCGGCACGCTTGAGGAGCAGCAGGCGGGACTGCATGACGCGTAGCGCCGCGGCGCGGTTCTGGATCTGGCTCTTCTCGTTCTGCATCGACACGACGGTGCCCGTGGGGATGTGCGTCATGCGCACGGCGGAGTCGGTGGTGTTGACGCTTTGACCACCGGGGCCCGAGGAGCGGAAGACGTCGATCTTGAGCTCGTTCTCGGGGATGTCGATGTGGTCGGTCTGCTCGATGAGCGGGACCACCTCGACCGCCGCGAACGACGTCTGACGACGTCCCTGGTTGTCGAACGGGCTGATACGGACGAGGCGGTGCGTACCGGCCTCGACCGACATGTTGCCGTAGGCGTACGGCACGTTGATCTCGAACGTTGCGGACTTGATGCCCGCCTCTTCCGCGTAGGAGGTGTCCATGACCTTCGTGGGGTACTCGTGACGTTCGGCCCAACGCAGGTACATGCGCAGGAGCATCTCGGCGAAGTCGGCGGCGTCGACGCCACCGGCACCGGCGCGGATCGTGACGACGGCCTCACGCTGGTCGTACTCCCCCGACAGCAGCGTGCGCACCTCCAGCTCGCCGACGGCCTTTTTGACGGCCGCGAGCTCGGTCTCGGCCTCGGCGAGGGTCTCGGCGTCGCCGCCGTCCTCGGTGCCCATCTCGACGAGGGCCTCGAGGTCGTCGATGCGTGAGTCCATGCCCTCGATGCGTTCGAGCTCGGCGTTGGCCCGCGACAGGCTGCTCGTCACGTGCTGGGCGTTCTCCTGGTCGTCCCACAGGTCGGGGGCGACGGACTGCTTCTCCAGGTCCGTGATCCGCGCTCGCAGGGCATCGAGATCGGAGACCTGCCGCACCGACTCCATGGTCGAGCGGAGGTTCTTGAGTTCTTGCGCGAAATCGATAGCCACGATGCCGAAGCCTACGCGAGACAACCGCGGCGGAGGGCACCCGGTCGAGGAACCTCCTCGTGTCGACGGGGCCCCGTCCGGGGCTCAGAGAAGGGGCCGGAGGGGCTTGAGCACCCGTTCCACGACGCGGGCGAGACGATGACGGCGGGCCCACTCCTCATAGGTGAGCCGTCGGCAGTTCTCGAGGTCCATCTCGAAGATGCGTTCCATCTCGGCGGCCTGGTCGTCGCTGTACATCTCGAGGTTGACCTCGTAGTTGCCGGTGAGGGACAGACGGTCGATGTTCGCGGTGCCGATCGTGCTCCAGCGTCCGTCGACCGTCGCCGTCTTCGCGTGGACCATCGCGTTGCGGTAGAACCAGATGGAGACTCCTCCCTCGAGGAGGCGCCCGAAGTAGCCGCGGGCCACCCAGTCGGCGACGACGTGGTTGCTGTACTCGGGGACGATGACGCGGACGTCGACGCCCCGACGCGCGGCGGCGAGGAGTCCGGCGAGGATCTCCTCGTCCGGGATGAAATAGGCCTGGGTGATGTAGATGCGTTGCGAGGCCCGGTCGATGGCCTTGAGGTAGAGCCCCCGGACGGGGAAGAGCAACCGGCTGGGGGCGTTGCGGGCGGCCTCGGTGCGGGCGTCCCACGAGGCGGCACCCTGGTCGGGCAGCGCGGGGAGGCGACGTCCGCGGTACTGGTTCCAGAAGTCGCAGAAGGCGTTGTCGAGCTCCCAGACCGACGGGCCCTCGACGCGGAGGTGAGTGTCGCGCCAGTGGTCGGCGTAGAGGCGACCGATGTTGTATCCGCCGACGAACCCGATCGCGGAGTCGACGACGAGGATCTTGCGGTGGTCGCGGCCGAGGCTGCGGATGCCCGGGCGGGTGATCATCGAGGAGCGGAACACCGGGAACCGCAGCACGTGGATGGGCTCGGGCAACCGGTAGAACGACGGCGGCACGACGAGGTTCGCGAGCGCGTCGTAGACGACGTAGACGTCGACCCCCCGCTCGGAGGCCGCGACGAGGGCGTCCTTGAAACGCTGGCCGACGTCGTCGCCCTTCCAGATGTAGGACTCGAAGTAGACGGTGTGCCGGGCGCCCTCGATGGCCGTGAGCATCGCGTCGTAGAGGTCGCGACCGGAGGTGAAGGTCGTGATGCGTGACCCGGCGACGTCGACGCTCACCGGCGGCACCGACGGGTAGCCCCCCGGCGGCGGGTTGCGTCGTTTACGGATCTCGTCGACGGCGACGACCCCCACGACGGCCGCGACCTGCGCCGTCGACATCGCCGCCGTGTACCACCCCGCGGCCCGGACGAGCGCACCCGCGCGGCGGCGGAGACGCCCCCCAGTCATGACGCAGACCTCATGGACCCAACGTAACCGACGCCCCCGCACCGTCTGGGAGACCATGGTTCGGCGACCCGGCGAGTCGCCGCCCGCGGCGAGTCAGGCGGGTGTCGGAGGGCGCCGGCGAGTCAGGCGGGTGTCGGAGGGCGCCGGCGAGTCATCGAGCGGAACAGGGGACCACCGTGGGGGTACGAGTGACGCGACGCGACGGGCACGTCGAGGAGTTCGGCCTGCCCGGCGACGGCCTGTGGACCGCGGACCGCGACCCGTACAGCGGCACGCTCAAGGTGTCGTTCCTCCGCGCGGGGCACTGGGAGGAGGTCCGCCGGTTCTACCGGACCGAGGAGTGGTCGCGCGTCGAGATCCGCTGACCCCGCGGCGCAACCCCGCGCTGCCTCGGCCATGCGACGACTCAGCCGAGGGCCGGCTCACGCACCCGGCTGCACAACCACTCCACGGCCTCGCGTGCGGTCCACCCGCCGGGGTGCTCGGCGAGGAGACGACGCGCACCGGCGAGATCCTGCCCGAGCGTCACCGCCGGGGGTTCCACGTAGCCGTCCTTGCGCTCCTGCCCCAGCCCGATGTCCGCCATGAGCCCGTTGCACAGGCACATCCGCCCCACGGTGTCCTCGAGCACGCCGCCCTTCTTGAGGTACGCGTCGACCGGCTCCGAGGCACAGCGGTAGCCGAGGCCGCCACCGGGGCGCTCGTACGGCGTGCGGAGGTAGGACAGGTCGCACAGCCGCGGACGCTCCTCGTGGACGCGGGGGTCGCTCGTCGAGCCGGCCACGTCGGCGATCTTGAACGGGAAACCCGTCGGCGAGGCGCGCGGATCGTTGCGCACGTCGAGCCGGCCCTGGCCCAGCGCCTCGAGAAGCGCCCCACGGACGCTCGGCGCGAGACCCGACGCCGCGCAGAGGGCGAAGACCGTCCCGGCCTGCACCCCGGCTGCCCCGGCCGCCCGCGCGGCCTCCACGCCTTCCGGCGTACCGTAGGCGCCGGCGAGCCAGAACGGCAGACCGAGCCTGCCGATGGCGGCGAGATCGGCGGCGTCACGCGGGCCGTAGACGGGTTCCCCCCGGTCGTCGAGCGTCATGCGCCCCCGCGGGGGCGCCGAGTGCCCGCCTGCGGGCGGCCCCTCGACGACGAACCCGTCGGGGCGGATCTCGGGGTCACGGTGGAGGTAGGTCGCGAGGGAGTGGAGCGAGACGATCGCATAGAACTGCGGTCGACGCAGGGTCGGCAGGGCCGCCCCCATGACGGCGACGGGGTCGATCGTGCTCACGTGACGGCGAGTCGCGCCGGCGACGTCGATCGTCACGCCGGCCTCGCGTCCAGCCTCGAGATCCCGCAGCAGACGCGGGATCTCGCGCGGGATGCCCGCCCCCATGAGGACGCGGTCGACGCCTGCGATCATGGCGCCGAGCGCGGCGATGGGAGTGCCCATCTGGATCTTCTCGAGGAAGTTGATGCCGACGATCCCGTCGTGCCCCTCCTTGGCGAGCCACACCTCGACGAAGTTGCCGAGGACGCCGAGCTCGATCGCGGCCGTCGTCGGCGTCACCGTGAGCGTGGGCGTCGGGCGGTAGGGCCGTCCCTCGCGCCCCTCGGGCCGGTGGTACCGCTCGAGGACGCGGGCCACCATGTCCTGGTCGGGGAAGTGTTCCAGCGCGCGCCGACGGTGGCCGCCGGGGTCGCCGTCCTGGAGCGCGCGGGCGAGGACGGCGTCGAGCGCGGTGCCCGAGACCACGCCGAGATGCCCTGCTCGGGACACCTCGCGGGCGAGCTGCCAGGAGGACACCGCGACACCCATCCCGCCCTGGATGACGAGGGGGTGTGGGCCGCCGAGGGGGGTCGTCTCGGGTGCGTTCATCGTCGAACCTCCGGAACCGTAACTTACGTGAACGTAGGTAACGTAGGAGATGCCGAGCCGCCGGGCGCCCCGGATATCGCGATACGGACCGGTCACTTGGGGCGTCGACCCTGAACAGCGGGTTCGCCGAGGTGCCCTATACTTCCTGTGATGCGCTTGTGCGCCACGTCACCTTGCCCTTTGTGCGCAAAAAGACCGAGCACCCTTGTGTCCAGACGACTTCTCTGTGACGCTTGAGGGAACGAACACCGGACTCGGGACGTTGATCCGTGTGTCACCGACGGGGGGTCGGAGAGCCGACGAGGGCTCCACGACTCCCTTCTTCGTGTCATCACCCCGATACACCCGGCCCCGCCGCTCCCGGCAGGGGCCTCGCGGCCGAGGACGTCGGCCATCAGCAGAGCAAGGAGCATTCCGCATGGACTGGCGTAACCGGGCTGCATGCTTGGACGAGGACCCCGAACTCTTCTTCCCCATCGGCAACACCGGTCCTGCGCTCATGCAGATCGAGGAGGCCAAGGCGGTCTGTCGTCGCTGCGAGGTGCAGGACACCTGCCTCAAGTGGGCTCTCGAGTCCGGCCAGGACGCCGGCGTGTGGGGCGGCCTCTCCGAGGACGAGCGTCGCGCACTCAAGCGTCGCAACGCCCGGGCCCGTCGCGCGGGCTGAGCACGTCGCTGCGACCTCTCGGCCGCCACGAGGCGCACACAGGACACCGCCCGCACCTCACCGCCCCTCCGGGGCCTCCCCGATGACCGGCTGCACCCGCAGACCGGTCATCGTTCGTCTCGGGACCCGCTCGGCCGGTTCGCGCCCGCGCATCCCTCGCACCCGCGGACGACGTCACCCGCCTCAGAGGGTGGCCGCCCGCTCCGCGCCGGAGATCGGCCGCAGCCGCGCCTCGAACGTGGCACGCGTCCCCCCTCCGGGGCGCGCCTCCCAGCGGATGGTCCCGCGCAGATCCTGAACGAGGGCACTGACGATCCGCGTCCCGAGGCCCGACCGCCCGGGGCGGAACCCCTCCGGCAGCCCCGTCCCGTTGTCTTCGACGTCGACGGTGAGGCGCTGCTCCTCCCCCATCCGGCGACGGTCGGCGCGGATCCGCACGATTCCGCCCTCCACACCGGCGAGGCCGTGCTCGACCGCGTTGTGGACGAGTTCGGTGACGACCATCGCGAGCGCGTTGGCGTCCTCCGCGGCGACCATGCCGAAGCTGCCCTCGAACTCCCACACGACCGATTCACCTCGCCCCGTCACCTCGACGATCGACGTGAACGCCTTCGAGACGATCCCGTCGAAGTCGACCGCCTCGTCGATCGTGCGGCTCAGCGTGTCGTGGACGAGCGCGATCGTGCCGATGCGCCGCTCCGCCTCCGCGAGCGCGTCGCGGGCCCGGTCGTCCTCGACCCGGCGGGACTGCAGCCGGAGCAGCGCGGCGACCGTCTGTAGGTTGTTCTTCACGCGGTGATGGATCTCGCGGATCGTCGCGTCCTTGGTGAGGAGCTCCCGCTCCCGTCGTCGCAGCTCGCTCACGTCCCGCACGAGGACGAGCGCGCCCACGCGTTCGCCGCTGTCGCTCAACGGAACCGACCGGAGCGCGAGGTTGGTGCCGCCGCCCTCGACCTCGGCGCGTATGGCCGCCTTGCCCGTGAGGACGAGCGGCAGGGACTCCTCGACGACGCTGCGGTCCTCGAGACCATCGGTGACGATCCGGCTGAGGTAGTCGCCGACGACGCGGCCGTGCTCCCCGAACCGGTGCAGGGAGGAGATGACGTTGGGGCTCGCGTACGTGATGATGCCGTCGAGGTCGAGCCGCACGACGCCGTCCCCGACGCGCGGTGTTCCGCGTCGGTGGTCGGTCGTCACCCCCACCTGGGGAAAGTCGCCGGTGGCGATCATGCCGACGATCGTGTCGGCCGTGGAGCGGTAGGTGAGCTCGAGCCGGCTCGGGCTGCGCATCGTCATGAGGTTCGTGTGGCGCGTCATCACGGCCAGACATCGACCCTCGCGGACGACGGGGATCGCCTCCTCCTGGAGCGGCATGTCGTCCATCCACTCGGCGCGGTCCTCCGCGACGACGCGGCGTTCCGCCACGCACCGGACGAGGAGGCGGGCGCGGCCGGGCTCGGCCTCCCGCCCGACGAGGTCGTCGTAGAACACGAGACGGCCGGTGTTGGGGCGCACGTGGGTGACGCACCGCCACGTGCCGAGGCCCCCCTCGGGCACCCAGAGCACGAGGTCGGCGAACGACAGGTCGGAGACGAGCTGCCAGTCCCCCACGAGGTGGTGGAGCCATTCGGCGTCGAGGGCGGGCATCCCCACCCGTTCGAGGCTGCTGCTCAACGAGGGCATGCGTCCACCCTAGCCAGGACCTGCGGGCGGCCTCGCACGGCTCGTATGCCTCGGCGTGGCACCCTCCGAGGGACACGCGCCGGGCGGGGGCCTGCGATGGGGCGCCGCGGCCTTCACCCGGCCCGGCGCGGGCTCCGTGCGGGGCTCACCGCAGCCCGCCCCCGGAGGCCCGACGAGGCTCGCTCGCGCGGGACGGCCTGGGACGGCGCAGGACGCCCGGGGACGGCCCGAGGGCCCCCGCCGACGACCGGCGAGGGCCCTCGGGGTAGGGCGTCAGTTGCTGGCGCTGCCCGAGCGGACGAGGCTGCGCAGGGTGCGCAGGCCGACCGAGAGGGGCGCGACGCCGGGGTCGTCCAGTTCGGTGATGCCGGAGAGTGCCGTACCGCTGCGCCGCAGGGCGGTGGCGTTGGCGGCGCACCACTCGTCGAGACGCTCGGTCGGGGACTTCCCCGGGTCCGTGCTCTCGTCGACGACCCTCGTGAGGCCCTCGAGGACGGCGTAGAGGTCGTCCCGCATGGCGCCTCGGGCGAGGGCGTCCCAACGGTCCTCGTGCGGGAGGCGGGCCACCCGCGACAGGAGCACGTCGATGTCGAACCGCTCGGACGTCGCGAGGTACAGGGCGGCGATGTCCTCGGGGGACTTCCCGCGTTCCTGGGCCAGCTCGACGATGTCGAGGATGCTGAACTGGTCGAGGAGCGAGGCCGTGAGGGTCGCGAGGTCCTCGGGTACCCCTGCGTCGACGTAGCCCTGGGCGTTGCGCTCGAGGCGCTCCTTCTCCGTCCCGACGAGCAACTCGCCCAGGCGCGGCGCGATCTGTTCGACGGCCCCACGGAACCGCTCGATCTCGGCGCCCACGTCGAGCGGTGAGGGACGGCTCTGGAGGAACCACCGCACCGCCCGGTCCATGAGCCGGCGGAACTCGAGGTAGAGCGTCGTCTGCGTGTCAGTCGAGACCTTGTTGTCGAGGGCCTCGACCTGCCGGACGAACGAGCGCAGACCGAAGACCTCGCGGGCGATGACGAATGCCCGCGCGATCTGCTCGATGGAGGCGTTCGTCTCCTCGATCGTGCGGTAGACGAACGTGATGCCACCGCGGTTGACGATCGAGTTCGCCACTGAGTTGACGATGATCTCGCGGTGCAGCGGGTGCGAGGCGAGACGGTCGCCGAACCGCTCCTGGATGGGCTCCGGGAAGTACTCGGCGAGGGTGCGTTGGAACCACGGCTCGTCGGGCAGGTCACTCTCGAGGAGGTCGGCCTTGAGCGCCAGCTTGGCGTAGGCGACGAGGACGGCGAACTCCGGCGACGTGAGACCGCGGCCCTCGGCGACGCGCTTCTCGATGCGGGCGTCGCTCGGGAGGAACTCGAGCTCGCGGTCGAGCTCACCCCGTTCGGTGAGCCACTGCATGAACCGCTGGTGCATGCCGACCATCTGGTACTCCTGGCGCCGGGCGTTGCCGAGGAGCACGTTCTGCTCGTAGTTGTCGCGGAGCACCTTGGCGGCGACGTCGTCGGTCATCGACGCGAGCAGCTCGTTGCGCTGCTTGAGCGTGAGGTCGTCCTCCCGCATGAGGCCGGTGAGGAGGATCTTGATGTTGACCTCGTGGTCGGAGGTGTCGACGCCGGCGGAGTTGTCGATCGCGTCGGTGTTGATGCGCACCCCGTGAAGGGCTGCCTCGATGCGACCGAGCTGGCTCGCGCCGAGGTTGCCGCCCTCGCCGACGACGCGGCACCGCAGGTCCCGGCCGTCGACGCGGATCGCGTCGTTGGCGCGGTCGCCGATCTGGTCGTTGCTCTCGATCGACGCCTTGATGTAGGTGCCGATGCCGCCGTTCCACACGAGGTCGACCGGTGCGAGGAGCGCCGCGTGGATGAGCTCGTTCGGGGTGAGGGTGGTGACCCCCTCGTCCAGCCCGAGGACCTCCCGCATCTGCAGACTCACGGGGACGGACTTCGCGGTGCGCGGGAACACGCCGCCCCCCTCGCTGATGAGCTCGGGGTCGTAGTCGGCCCACGAGGACCGCGGCAGCTCGAACAGACGACGACGCTCGGCGTGGCTGCGCGCCGCGTCGGGGTCCGGGTCGACGAACACGTGCCGGTGGTCGAACGCGCAGACGAGACGGATGTGCTCCGAGAGAAGCATGCCGTTGCCGAACACGTCGCCGCTCATGTCGCCGATGCCGACGGCGGTGAAGTCCTCCGTCTGCGTGTCGTGACCGAGCTCGCGGAAGTGTCGCTTGACGCTCTCCCACGCGCCGCGTGCGGTGATGCCCATGCCCTTGTGGTCGTAGCCCGCGGAACCGCCCGAGGCGAACGCGTCGTCGAGCCAGAACCCGTACGACTGGGCCACGCCGTTGGCGATGTCGGAGAACTTGGCCGTGCCCTTGTCGGCCGCGACGACGAGGTAGGTGTCGTCGGGGTCGTGGCGGACGACGCGCTCCGGCGGGACGACCTCGCCCTTGACGAGGTTGTCGGTGACGTCGAGAAGGCTCGAGATGAACAGCTTGTACGCCTCGATGCCCTCGGCGAGCCAGGCGTCGCGGTCGCTCGGGTCGGGCAGCTGCTTGGCGACGAAGCCGCCCTTGCTGCCGGTGGGGACGATGACGGCGTTCTTGACCATCTGCGCCTTGACGAGGCCGAGGACCTCGGTGCGGAAGTCCTCACGCCGGTCGCTCCACCGCAGGCCACCACGGGCGACCTTGCCGAACCGCAGGTGGACGCCCTCGACGCGCGGCCCGTAGACCCAGATCTCGAACATCGGCCGCGGCTCGGGCAGGCCCGGGATGGAGCGCGGGTCGAGCTTGAGGCACACGGTCTGCTTGAACGTCGACGTGCCGTCCGCGGCCGGGACCTGCTGGTAGAAGTTCGTGCGCAGCGCACCCCGGAGCACGTCGAGGAAGGACCGGACGATGCGGTCCATGTCGAGGCTCGTGACGTCCTCGAGGGCCTCCATGATCGCGGAGACGACGTCGTCCTGCGCCTTCTGACGGGCCTCGGTGTCGGTACCGCTCGGGTGGTCCGGGTCGAACCGTGCCGCGAAGAACTCGACGAGCAGCCGCGCGATGTGCGAGTTGGACCGCAGCGTGTCCTCGATGTAGCTCTGGCTGAAGGTCGTCCCCGCCTGACGCAGGTACTTCGCGACCGTGCGGAGGATGACGACCTGGCGCCACGTGAGGCCGGCCGCGAGGACGAGCGCGTTGAGCCCGTCGCTCTCGGCGAGTCCGGTCCACACCGCCTCGAACGCGTCCTGGAACGCCGCACGCATGCCCTCCGGGCCCTGGGTCCAGAAGGTCTCGCTCGGGGCCCGGAGACCGAAGTCGTAGATGTGCCAGGTCTCCTCGGCGTCCCGCACCTCGTAGGGGCGCTCGTCGGTGACCTCGAGACCCATGTCGGCGAACACGGGCAGGACGGTGCTCAGGGTGAGCCGACCGCGGCGGTACAGCTTGAGACGACGCTCGCCCTGCGGGGCGGACGTGGGCCGGTAGAGGTTGAGGCGGAAGTCGCCGGCGTTCGTCAACTGCTCGAGATGGCGGATGTCGGAGACCGCGACCCGGGCGGAGAAGTCGGCCTTGTACCCCTCCGGGAACCCCTGACGGTAGCGACCGACGAGCCGGCTGCCCTGCTCCTCGCCGTACTCGGCGCGAGCGGACTCGACGAGGTCCTCGTCCCAGGAGCGCGTCGCGTCGATGAGGCGACGCTCGAGGTCGTCGACGTCGACGTCGGGGAGCTCCTGCCCCGGCTCGACGCGCACGACGAAGTGGAGGCGGGCGAGGTTGGACTCCGACACGCGCGTCGTGTACTCGACGCCGGCGCCGTGGAAGGCCTCCTTGAGCAGCGACTCGATGCGGAGACGGACGGGGGTCGTGTACCGGTCGCGCGGGATGTAGACGAGGCACGACATGAAGCGGTTGTACTCGTCCTTGCGGAGGAACAGCCGGGTGCGGCGCTGCTCACGCATGTGGACGACACCGACGGCTGTGTCGGTGAGGGTCTCGACGTCGGCCTGGAACAGCTCGTCGCGCGGGTAGGTCTCGAGGACACCGAGGAGGTCCTTGCCGAGGTGGGAGTCGGGCGAGAACCCGCTCGCCTCCATGACGGCCTCGACCTTCTCGGCGAGGTAGGGCACGGTGCGGACCGACCACGTGTAGGCGCTGGCCGTGAAGAGGCCGAGGAACCGGTGCTCCCCGGTGACCTCGCCGGACGCGTCGAACGTCTTGATGCCGACGTAGTCGAGGTAGGCGGGGCGGTGGACCGTGCTGCGCGAGTTGGCCTTCGTGAGGATCTCGAGGGTCTTCTCCGGCGCCTTCTGCGCGACCGGCCCGTCGGGCAGGACACTCGCCCGCCCCAGGAGGTCCTCGTTCTCCGTGTCGTCCTGGCGGAGGAGGCCGAGGCCGGTGCCGGGGACGGGCGACTGCGCCAGCCGGCCGTCCTGCTCGGTGAGGCGGTACTCGCGGTAACCGAGGAAGGTGAACTGCCCCGAGGCCATCCAGTCGAGGAGCCCACGGACCTGCTCGACGCGGTGGGGGTCGATCCCGGCGGGCGGCTCGTCGCGCAACGCGGCGGCGACCTCCGCGGCTTTCTCGGCCATGCGGGGCCAGTCCTCCACCGACATGCGCACGTCGTGGAGGACCTTGAGAATGGCCTGACGGAGGCGCTCGCGTGCCTCCACGTCGCTCTCGCGCCCGATCTCGAGGTGCATCCAGGACTCCGCGCCCACGCCCGGCTCGTCCCGGGGGGCGTCCACGTCCTTGTCGAGCACCTCCACGAGGACGCCGTCGGCGTCGCGCCGCACGACCATCTGCGGGTGGACGAGCAGGTTCGTCGCCCGGCCGTGACGCGCGAGCTCGGACGTGACCGAGTCGACGAGGAACGGCATGTCGTCGGTGACGATCTCCACGACCGTGTTGCCCGTCGACCAGCCCTCCTGCTCGACCGACGGCGTGAACACCCGGACCTGCGGGAGACCCGCCTCCCGCCGGTGCGCGAGGTCCCGGTGCGACAGCGCCGCGCCCGCGAGATCCTCGGACCTACGCGTGAGGAGGTCCTCGGTGAGCATGTGCCGGTAGTACCGGGTCAACAACAAGGAGGAGGACTCTCCCCCCTGACGCTCGACCAGCGCAGCGGCCGAGTCGAGCAGTTGCTGCCGAGATTCCTCCATCGAGGTCGCCATCGTCCTCTTCCCTTCGATCACACGTCGTCGTCGTCGTGCCTGTTCCTCGATGCTAGGAGCGGCATCGCCCTCCCGCCCGAGGTTCGGCGGAAACCGGCGGGGCCCTCCCCCCGGCCGGCACGTACGCTGATGACGTGGAGAGCTCAGACGTGCCGGCGGACCCGGCCTCGGCGGCGCGTGCCGCCCTCGAGATGCTCGCCTCGGCCGCGCCCGACGCAGGTGACGACACCACCCAGCTCGTCCTCGACGACGCCCTCGACGCGATCGAGGACCGGCTCCGCGCGCTCGCCTCGACCGGTGGCGGTACCGTCGCCCGGCCGACCTCCGACGGGGAGGGCTGCCCGTGAATGCCTCCCACGACGCTCAGGACCCACCGCGCCCCGTCGCGGCGGGATCCCCAGGGACGGGACACGCGGTCGACGCCGCCTCCTGCGCCGCCCTCGCCTCCGACCTCCTCCACGGCGCCCATCTCCTCCGCCGGTCCCTCACCCCCCACCCCGACGACGCCGCATCCACCGGTGGGGCCCCCTCCCCGCAGGACGCGGCAGAGATCACCGAGCTCGCCGACGCCATGGAGACCTTCGGCCACGCGCTCCGTGACTTCGCCGCCGACGTCAGACGCGACCGGCCGCCACGCCCCGGCCTGCCGCTGCCCCGCACCGCCCTGCGCACGGCGGCCCGCGACATCCTCACCCGACTCGACGCCTCGCCGGACGACACCGGGTCCGCTCCCTCAGCCACCCCGCCGTTACCGTGAGACCCATGCTGCGCAAGACGATGCACTACGACGCCGACCCCGCCACGGTCTACGCGATGCTCACCGACCAGGCCTTCCAGGAGAAGGCCATGGCCGCCACCCACGCGTTCGACCACGAGGTCGAGATCGTCGACCTCGACACCTCCGGCGCCCCCGGCGCATCGCGTCGCGTGACCACCCGCCGCAGCCTCCCGACGACGAGCGCCCCCGACGCGGTCCGGCGTTTCGTCGGCGGATCCGTCGTCGTCGCCCAGGTCGTCGAGTGGGGCGCCGCGGGCGCCGACGGTTCGCGCGAGGGCCGCACCCACGCCGACATCGAGGGAGTCCCCGCGGAGGCCTCCGGCACGATGCACCTGCGCCCCGCCGACGGGGGCACCGACCACGTCGTCGACCTCACGCTCACCTCACGGGTCCCCCTCGTCGGCGGGCGCATCGTCGCCGCGGCCGAACCGCTCGTCGGCGAGGCCCTGGAGGCCGAGCACCGTGTCGGCGCGCGGCATCTCGCCGAGCGCGGCTGACCCGACCCTCGCCCTGGCGACCCGCCGGGACGACGACGACTCCACGCCGGGGTCCGCCGGAGCACCACGCCGCCAACCCCGACGGCCTACTGCTCGGCGCCCTCGTCGAGGTAACGCAGCACGTCGTCGATCTCCGTCGCGTCGTACCAGAGGAGCTCCTCGTCGGCGGGTGCGCCGTGCTCCGCGACGTGGAACGACACGACGGCGGAGGCGGGGACGGGCCCCGGCTCGATGCGGGACGAATCCCCCTGTGGCTCGAACGCGTCGGGCACGTCAGCCGCGACGACGAGGACCGGCTCCCCCGCCTCCCGCAGCGCCTCCTCGGCGAGGAGCGCCGCCTCGTACTCGAGGTCGTCCACGTCGGCCTTCGGATCGGCCGCCCGCATCGCCGCGGTGACGACGTACCCGGGCGCCTCGAGCGTGCCCGTCTCGCGGAGCGCTCGGACCCCGTCGGGGCCTGCTGCCAGATACACGCGCATCGTTCACGTCTCCTGTATCGGGTTCGAGATGGTCCGGCCGGGCCGTGGCCCGCGGCCGAGGGGATCGACGTCGACGAGGGTCGCCGCGAGTTCGGCGAGCGCCTCGGGGATGCCCGCGGCGAGAACGTCGAGGTCGGGCATCGCGGCCCGGTCGGCGTTGAGGCCGACGAAGACCTCGCCGTCGTAGGAGGTGAGCCCGATCGCCACGGTCTGGCCGCCGAGGAGGGGCATGACCGGGTACGTCGCGACCATCCGGGCACCCGCGACGTACAACGGCCGCTGGGGGCCGGGCACGTTCGTCACGACGAGGTTGAACATGCGCCGCGAGACGGCCCCGGCGACCCGCGCGCCGAGGTGGTGCAACGTCGGTGGTGCGAACCCGGCGATGCCCGCGAGCGTCTCCGCCGACAATGCCCGTGAGCTCCGCGCCTGGTGACGCGTCTGATAGGCGATCCGCTCGAGGCGCAGGCGCGCACTCGGCTCCCCCACCGGCAGGTCGACGAAGCAGGGCACGACCTCGCTCGAGCCGACGCTCGGACCGTCGGTGTCCGCGTCGGTGCCGCCCTCCGCGATGCTCACCGGAACCATCGCACGCACGGTCGTCGCCGAGTGAACGGGTTCGCCGCGGGCCTGCAGCCACATGCGCAGCCCTCCCGTCACGGCGGTGAGGGCCACGTCGGTGACCGTCACGTCCACGGGGCGTCGCGCTGCGCCCATCGCCTCCCGGATCGCCCGGTACTCGGCGAGATCGCTACGCACGGTACGGAACCGGCGCGGTGCGCGGACCCGGGACGTCGCGAGCGCCGTCGTCGGGGTGGCGCTGGAGGCGGTACGCGCGAGTCCCGCGACGATCCCACCGAGACCGTCGATCGCACGCTGCGCGAGGTCGCTCGCCCCGTCGACCACCCCGTCGCGCACCCGGTCGACGACCGCGACGGGCCGACGCACGGCCTCGGAGGCGGCGGCGAGGAGCAGGTGCAGATCTCCCGGTTCCGGACGCGGCGTCCACTCGCGAGGTGCGGGGAGGCGGCCGAGCGGTTCGGTGTCGAGAAGCAGATGGGTGAGATCGACGGCCGTGACACCGTCGACGAGCGCCTCGTGCGTCTTCGTCACGAGCGCCTGCCGCCCTCCTTCGAGACCCTCGACGACGTACACCTCCCACAGGGGGTGCTCGCGGTCGAGAGGACGACTCTGGATGCGCGCGACGAACTCGGCGAGCTGCTCCTCCGTGCCCGGCGACGGCAACGCCGAACGCCGCACGTGGTAGCTGATGTCGAAGTCGACGTCGTCCACCCACACGGGACCCGAGAGGCGGCCGGGGAGTTCCCGCACCCGCTGCCGGTACCGGGAGTTCTCCCCGATGCGGTCGGACACGAGGGCGACGAGCTCGTCGTGATCGAGCGCCTGGGCCCGCCGGCGGGTGGGGTGCTCGAGGATCATCACGGAGCCGACGTGCATCGGCGTCGACGGATCCTCCAGGTAGAGGAACGAGGCGTCGAGAGGACTGAGGCGATCGAGCACGACGCCATCGTCGCACGGTTCGCCACGTTGCGGTGGGCCCGCACGGACCGGTCACCCACAGGCCCGCTCCGTGGGCCCGGTGTGGGCACACCACCCGACCCATACTTGACGCAAGCAGCGCTCAGCTGTTCCCTCCCCCTCCAGGAGACCCGCATGCCCCTCGCCGCCACCCGTCCCGACGACGACGACCTCGACTCCCCGGCGTTCACGCCGATCCTCGTCCGCCCGCTCGGCGACCCCTCCTCCCCGATCCCGGCGCCCGGCCCCCAGGGTTCGTATGGTTCCCATGGCGAGAAGACGGTCGCCGCGCCGGCCCCACCCCGCCTGCGTCTCGTCGACGACTTCGGCCCCGTCCACACCGAACTCGCCGCGCTCCCCGACCCCCAACGGTGGCTCCACGGGGTCGCGCTCGCCGTGTACGAGGCGGCCACGGGAGCCCGCCCCGCCACCCAGGTCATGCGATTCCTCGCCCCCGACGTCTACGACTCGATCGTCCGCCGCTCCGGCCGCGCCGCACGGCATGGGCTGGTCACGCGGCGCCCCGTCCGGTTGCGTCGGGTGCGCGCGTCCGTCGTCCCCGGGCACACGTCCGTCGTCGAGGGGTGCGCCGTCGTCGACGACCACCGGCGCGTGCGTGTCATGGCGGTGCGGCTCGAAGGGCTCGACGGACGGTGGCTCCTCACCGCCTGCGAGATCGGCTGAGCCGACGCCCCCTCGGCCGGGGACGCCGGCTCGGCGGTCGTCGGTGAGGATCCTCGCCGGGGATGTCCCCGGGCGGATCGGTGTCGCTCAGCGGCCCTTCTTGCGCTGCGACCGCTTGGCCGCGCGGCGGGTGCGGCGGTCCTGACGGCTGAGGTCGTCGCGCTCCTCGACGGAGCCGTCCTCCGACGGCGCCGAGTAGTGCAACCGTTCCTTGCGCGGGCCGTCGAGGTCGGCCCCGCGGATCGCGACGTCGGAGTCGTCGAACTCCTCGTCCTCCGGCGGGAGCTGACTCTCGTCGACCTGCACGTCGACGTTGAAGAAGTAGCCGACCGACTCCTCCTTGATGCCGTCGAGCATCGCGTTGAACATCTGGTAGCCCTCGCGGGCGTACTCGACGACCGGGTCGCGCTGCGCCATCGCGCGCAGGCCGATGCCCTCCTGGAGGTAGTCCATCTCGTAGAGGTGCTCCCGCCACTTGCGGTCGAGCACCGAGAGGATGACGCGTCGCTGCACCTCGCGGGTGCCACGCGGGCCGAGCTCCGCCTCTCGGGCGTCGAAGGCCCGGTGGGCGTCGCTCAGCAGCTCGTCCTTGAGGACCTGGGCGTCGATGCCGGAGAGTCCGCCCGCCGAGTGGAGCACCTCGTCGAGGGTGACGCCCATCGGGTAGAGCGTGCCGCAGGCCGTCCACAACTCCTCGAGGTCCCAGTCCTCGGCGAACCCCTCGACCGTCGCGGCCGTCACGTACCCCTCGACGACGTCGGTGAGGAAGTCACGCATCTGCTCGGTGAGGTCCTCACCCTCGAGCACGCGGAGCCGGTCGGCGTAGATCACCTTGCGCTGCGTGTTGAGGACGTCGTCGTACTTGAGGACGTTCTTGCGGATCTCGAAGTTGCGTCCCTCGATCTGCGTCTGCGCGCTCTGGATCGACCGCGTGACGAGCTTGGACTCGATCGCCTCGGAGTCGTCCATGCCGGAGGACGCCATGAACCGGTCGACGAGGCCGGCGTTGAACATCCGCATGAGGTCGTCCTGGAGCGACAGGTAGAACCGGGACTCGCCCGGGTCGCCCTGACGGCCCGACCGGCCACGGAGCTGGTTGTCGATACGGCGCGACTCGTGACGCTCGGTGCCGAGGACGTACAGGCCACCGAGCTCCTTGACCTCGTCGTGCTCCTGCGCGACGGCCCGCTCGGCCGCGGCGAGCGCGTCGTCCCACGCCGCCTCGTACTCCTCGGGGGTCTCCTCCGGGGAGAGGCCACGCGCCTTGAGGGCGGCGACGGCCCGGAACTCGGGGTTGCCACCGAGCATGATGTCAGTGCCTCGACCGGCCATGTTCGTCGCGACGGTGACGGCTCCCTTACGCCCCGCGTCGGCGACGATGCTCGCCTCGAGCTCGTGATGCTTGGCGTTGAGGACGGCGTGGACCACTCCGCGCTGCTCGAGCTGGTGGCTGAGGTACTCGCTCTTCTCGACGCTCGTCGTCCCGACGAGGACGGGCTGGCCCGTCCCGTGGTGGGCGACGATGTCCTCGACGACGGCGTCGAACTTGGCCTTCTCCGTGCGGTACACGAGGTCCGGCTGATCGCGGCGGATCATGGGCCGGTTCGTGCGGATGGGCACGACGCCCACCTTGTAGATCTGGTGCAGCTCGGCGGCCTCCGTCTGGGCCGTACCGGTCATGCCGGAGATCTTCTCGTAGAGGCGGAAGTAGTTCTGGAGGGTGATCGTCGCGAGGGTCTGGTTCTCGTTCTGGATCTCCACCCCCTCCTTGGCCTCGATGGCCTGGTGCATGCCCTCGTTGTAGCGGCGGCCCTTGAGGATGCGGCCCGTGTGCTCGTCGACGATGAGGATCTCGCCGTCCATGACGACGTAGTCCTTGTCGCGCTTGAAGAGCTCCTTGGCCTTGATCGCGTTGTTGAGGTACCCGATGAGGGGCGTGTTGACGGCCTCGTAGAGGTTGTCGATACCGAGGAGGTCCTCGATCTTCTCGATGCCCGGCTCGAGGATGCCGACGGTCTTCTTCTTCTCGTCGACCTCGTAGTCGCCCGTCGAGGGGATGCCGCGCATGCGGTCGGCGGCGGTGCCGCGCTCGAGGTGCTTCACGAGCCGCGCGAACTGGGTGTACCACTTCGTCGCCGCGTCGGAGGGTCCCGAGATGATGAGCGGGGTGCGCGCCTCGTCGATGAGGATCGAGTCGACCTCGTCGACGATGGCGAAGTTGTGGCCGCGCTGGACGAGGTCGGAGACCTGCCAGGCCATGTTGTCGCGGAGGTAGTCGAAGCCGAACTCGTTGTTCGTGCCGTACGTGATGTCCTTCGCATACTCCGCGCGCCGCTGGGCCGGGGTCATCTGCGAGAGGATGCAGCCCGTCTCCATGCCGAGCATGCGGTGCACGCGGCCCATGAGCTCGGACTGATACTCGGCGAGGTAGTCGTTGACGGTGACGACGTGGACGCCCTTGCCCGAAAGGGCGTTGAGGTAGCTCGGGAGGGTCGCGACGAGCGTCTTGCCCTCACCGGTCTTCATCTCGGCGACGTTGCCCTGGTGGAGGGCCGCGCCGCCCATGATCTGCACGTCGAAGTGGCGCTTGCCGAGGGTGCGCTTGCTCGCCTCCCGCACGGCGGCGAACGCCTCGGGAAGGAGCGAATCGAGCGACTCCCCGTCGGCGACGCGCTTGCGGAAGACGTCGGTCTCCTCGCGCAGCTGGGCGTCGGTCAGCCTCTCGAAGTCCTCTTCGATGGCGTTGACCTGCGCCGCGATGCCTTCGAGGCGCCGGACGACGGCACCTTCCCCGGCACGCAGGATTCGGTCGACGATCTTCGGCACGTGCTGACTCCTTGCGCAGACGAACGGCGTCCGGACCCCCACCCGTTGTCCGGTGCCGTACTCGGTGGTCTCTCCAGCCTAAACGCATCGCGGCCCCGATCAGGTCACCCCCGGGGCGCGGCGAGACGCATCCGCCCACCTCAGCAGCGTTGTGGGGCGGGCGGATCCGGCGTTCGGCGCCGATCGGCGGCGCCCCCTCACCCGGCCCGGCACGCGGCCGGGGCGGGCAGGGGAACGCTCGCGATCAGCGCTGGACGAGCTCGGCGTAGTCGGGGTGCTTCTCGATCCACCCGGCGTAGAACGAGCACGACGGGATGACGCGAAGGCCCTGCTCACGGGCTTCGTCGAGGCTCGTGCGCGCGAGGGCGGACGCGACCCCGCGGCCACCGAACTCCGGCTCGGTGACCGTGTGGGGGAACTCGATCGTGCCGTCGCCGCGACGGAACTCGGCGAACCCCGCGAGGGCGCCCTCGAGGTACGCCTCGTACCGGTTGCGGTCGTCGTTCCTGCTCACCTGAACATCACTCATGGCTCCACCCTGTCACGTCCCCACGGACTCCCGTCGCGGGAACGGCCCCCACTCCCCCTCGGCCAGGCACCGCCTGGACCACCCTGCGGATGCCCGTCGTCCCGCCCGGACCGCCGGGCACCACACTGGCCCCATGACCGGACCCTCGTCCCTCACCACTCCACGCCTCGTCGGAGAGCGCGTCGTCCTGCGGGCGTGGCGGGAGGACGACGCGCTGCCGCCCGAACGCGACGCCGTGGCCGAACGCTTCCTCGGTGACCTCGTACCCACCGCGGAGGAGTTCCCCACCTGGCGGCAGGAACGCCGGGAGCGCACGGCCACGGGCGAGGGCGTGTTCTGGTGCCTCTCCGAACCCCGCGACGACCGCGTGCTCGGCGCGATCCACGTGTTCCGGCTCGGTCGTCCGCGGCGGCCGGCCGGACGTGCCGGCTACTGGGTGCTCCCCGCAGCACGGGGACGCGGGGTGCTCGCCGAGGCCCTCGACCTGCTCGTCGCCCACGCCTTCACGCCCGCGGCCGAGGGCGGCCTCGGACTGGACCTGCTCGACGCCGACGCCGACACGGCGAACCTCCCGTCGATCGCACGCCTCCGCGGAGCGGGGTTCACCCCCGTCGGGGTGCATCGCCGCGCCCTGCGTGACGGGGGCGGGGCGCACGACATGCTCGAGGTCGAGCTCCACCGCGACCTCGAGCTGCCGGCGTGGCGGTGCCTCCGCGGTGTCGTCCTCACCGCACCGCGAGGACGGACGATGTGTTCCCCGTTCACCGACGACGACCTGGGCGCGATGGTGGAGCTTCTCCGCGAGCCGGACGGGTGGACGCAGGGCCGCCCGGACGCCGACGAGCGTCACGCGCGGGCGTGGCTCGACGAGCTCCGGGCCGACCACGTCCTCGGCCGTCAGACGTGCTGGGCCGTGCGCACGGACGCCGGGCCGGTCGGGACGGTCCGGGCCGTCACCACCGGAGCACCCGAGGACACCGCCGAGGTGGGCGTGTGGATCCGGGCCCGCCACCGGCGGCGGGGCCTCGCCCTCGAGGCGCTCCGGCTGCTCACCGACCATCTGCTCTCGGCGGATCCCGGGGGCGCGGCCCTCGCCCGCGTCCTCGCGACGAGCGACGTGACGAACACCGCCTCCCGGGCGCTCCTCGCCGCGGTCGGGTTCACGAGGTGCGGCGCGGTCGTCTCGCCTCGCGGCGAGACGCACCACTATGCGCTGACGACCCGACCCACCTCGACGGAGTCGAGCCCGAGGAACGAGGCGAGAGAGGAGAACTGACCGTCGAGACGCTCACGATGGTCGCCTCCGCCCGCACCCGGCTCCCAGTGGATCGCGTGCGCGCAGAGGATCCCCGCGGCCCGGTCGGCCTTGAGGTCGACGCGGGCGACGAGGGCGTCGTCGAGGAGGAACGGCAGCACGTAGTAACCGTGGACGCGTTGCGCGGCGGGCACGTAGATCTCGAGACGGAAGTCGAACCCGAAGAGCGCGCGGGTGCGGTCCCGTTGCCACACGAGGGAGTCGAACGGGCTGAGGAGCGCGGCGACGTCGGGACGTCGTCGCGGCACGACGGCGTCGCGGTGGAGGTAGCACGGCCTGCGCCACCCTTCGACGCGGACGGGGAGCAGGGTCCCCTCCTCGACGAGCCGCGTGATCGCGGGAGCGGCCTGGGCGGGCGAGAGCCGGAAGTGGTCGCGGAGGCACTGGGCGCTGCCGACCCCGATCGCGCGGGCGGAGATCTCGACGAGGGCAGCGAGCGCATCGTCCTCCGACACAGGGGTCGCACCGTGGGGTCCGGCGTCGACGACCTCCCGCGGCAGCACCGCCTCCGGCACGGCGTATCGACGTTCGAACTGGGTCGTGCGGCCCGCGCTCGTGACGCGTCCCGTCCAGAAGAGGTGCTCCAGCGCCGCCTTCACGATCGACCAGTTCCACCCCCAGTGGCCCTCCCGTCGCGGGACGTCGTGGGCAAGCCGCGCGTCGAGGGCGCGGGCCGTGATCGGCCCCGAGCGGGCAACCTCGGCAAGCACCGCCTCGACGACCTCGGGATGCTGGTCCGCGGCCCGTTGCATGCTCCCCCACGACTCCTCCGCCCGCCGCATGCGGACCCCGAGGAGCGGCCACGTCGACACGGGCACAAGGGAGGCCTCGTGCGCCCAGTACTCGACGAGGTGGCGTGGCCCACGGTCACGCAACCGGTCGAGCCGTGCGGTGTCGTACGGGCCGAGCCGCGAGAAGAAGGGGAGGTACTGGCTGCGGGTCACGACGTTGACGGAGTCGATCTGGATCACCCCGAGCCGATCCGCGACCGAGCGCAGGTGGGAGGCACGTACGTCGCCGCGGGGCCGGAACCGCGCGCCGAACCCTTGAGCGGTGAGCGCGGCCCGACGCGCCTCGCGCAGCGACAACGTCTCCACCGGCGCGAGGACGGCCTTCGTGCTCACGGCGCCCGGCGCCCCTGACGCACCGCGAACAGGGCCGCCTCCGTGCGGGAGTGGAGACCGAGCTTCTCCAGGAGGTTGTGGACGTGGTTCTTCACCGTGTTCTCGCTGATGAAGAGTCTGCCGGCGATCTCCTTGTTCGTGAGCCCCTCACCGAGCACGGCGAGCACCTCCCGCTCGCGCTCCGTGAGCATCGTCCGCGGGTCCCGCCGCTCCTCCGCGCCGACGAGCGCCGAGAACTCCTCGAGGAGGGCCGACGTGAGCGCCGGGGACAGCAGCGACTCCCCCGCGTGGACGGCGCGGATGCCGTCGATGATCTGCTCGGCCGGAGCGTCCTTGAGGAGGTAGCCCTTCGCGCCGGCACGTAACGCCTCGACGAGGTCCCTTTCGTCCTCCGACGTCGTGATCATGACGACCCGGGCGTCGAGCCCGAGGTCACGGATGCGACGGCAGGCCTCGATGCCGTCCCCGCCCGGCATGCGGACGTCCATGAGGACGACGTCGGGTCGCGTCCCGGCGACGACCTCGACCGCCGCCACGCCGTCCGCGGCCTCCCCGACGATGCGTAGGTCGTCCTCCGTGCCGAGCACCATCTCGAGGCCCCGCCGGTAGAGGACGTGGTCGTCGACGACGACGACGCGGACGACGGCCCCGGCGACCTCCCCATCCTCGGGTTCCGAGGTCTTTTCGCTGGTCACGCCGCCATCATGACATGCGCCCACGAACACGTCCCTATCCCCTTCGGGCGTGCGGGCGGCCGGCGCACGGATCGGGTGGGCCGGCCCTCGCGGTCGACCCACCCGATCCCTCACGGCGCCCGGGGCGGACGCGTCAGGCCTTCGTTCCCTCGCCGTCGGCCCACGGGGGCTCGACCTCGAGGTGGATGACGCCGTACGACCAACCGCGGCGGCGGTACACGACGCTCGGCCGGTCGGTGTCGACGTCATGGAAGAGGTAGAAGTCGTGGCCGACGAGTTCCATCTCGGAGAGCGCCTGCTCGAGGGTCATCGGCGGCGACGAGTGCGTCTTCTCGCGGACCCCGATCGGGGAGTCGCCCTCGGCGGGGATGCGGTGGCTCACGTCGCCCGGCTCGGGCGGCGACGTCTGCTCCTCCTCACCGGCAGCGGGTTCGGGGCCGCCCATCTGGGCGATCTGGAGTCCCGAGACGGCCTCGGCGAAGTCGGGGCCGCCGCGGCGACGGGCGACCTTGCGCCGGTCGCCGACGCGACGCAGCCGCTCCGCGAGCTTGTCGAGGGCCATGTCGAGGGCGACGTACTTGTCCTCGTCGAAGGCCTCGGCGCGCACGACGGGCCCCTTGGCGAGGCAGGTGATCTCGACCCGTTCGCTCCCCTTGGGTGCGCCGCGGGTGGTCTCGTGACTGAGGACGACCTCGACGCGCTGGGTGCGGGGGGCGAGCTGCTCGACCTTCGCGAGCTTCTCCTCGAGCACCTCACGGAAGCGGTCGGAGACTTTGATCTGGCGGCCGGTGACGACGATTTCCACGGGATTCCTCCTGTGCTGGGTGGTGACGGGCCTCTGCAGGCCCCGGTGGGCTGTGCCTCATCACCCCCTTCGTCGAACGACTCCGGCGTGCTCGTGAACGTCGTTGCGCGACAGGGCCGCCGCGACGATCACGGTGGACGCCCCACGATGGGCGTCTGTCTGAACCGTAGACGACGAACCCGTGCCGGAGAAGGATCATCGCCGTCCTTCCTCGTCGTCCATGTGCGCATCCCCCGATTGCCGACCACCCCGAAGGTGCCGGGCGCCGGAGGCGGAGGACGGGCGTCGACACACGAGCGCGCGACGCCGCGCGCGGCACGCGGCCCGGCACCTGCGCTCCGGGCCCCTCGCCGACGCCACCCACGGACGGGGCGACAGTGCCACGGGCCGGGGCGTCGCCCTCACGCCGATCAGGTTCCCCTCTGGGCGGCGGGCGTCGCGGCGAGGGCGACGACGGCCACCGGGCGGGCCCCGATCTCGCGGAGCGCGCGGACGCACTCCCGGGCGGTCGCGCCCGTCGTCACGACGTCGTCGACGACGACCACGTCCCGCCCGACGAGCGGATGGGGCCCCGGCCTCCCCCTGGGACGTCCTCGCCACAGCCGCCCCGTCGACGGGTCGACGACGACGAAGGCGTGGTCGGTGTTGCGGGCGCGCTGCCATCGCGAGAGGCCCGCCTGGTCGTCGACGGCGCGGACGTGGCGGAGCAGTGGCGCCCACACCCAGGTGCGGCCGGTGAGGACGTCGGCCCCGGAGAGGGCCCGCCGCGCGAGAAGGGCGGTAGGGACGTCACCCCGGCGACGCCGGGAGCGGACCGAGGACGGCGCGGGCACGACGACCGGCGTCCGGCCGAGCTCGGGCCGCAGGGCGACCGCTGCGACGAAGGAACTCCGCAACGGCGTGGCGAGGACGTCGAGCAGGTCGCGTCGGCCGTGGTCCTTGTAGGCGACGAGCGCAGAGCGCAGCACTCCCTCGTACCGGCCGGCGGCGAAGACCGCTCCGTCGGGGGCGGCCGCGGTGCCTGCCCGCCCGGCGACGATGCGGGGGTAGGCGGTGGCGTGCGCAAGGGCGTGCGCGCACTCGGGACACCACGGGGTGCCGGCTGTGGCGCATCCGCCGCAGAGGAGCGGGAGGGCGAGATCGGCCACAGCGGCCAGCGCCGACGCCACGGCCCCGAGGCATCGGACACCGATCGCGGACGGGCGTCGTGGCGGCCGGGGGTCCGACGACGCCAGGCGTGGCTGCGGGGTGGGGCGGTCCACGACGCCCATAGTGCCCCGGGGGCGGCCGTCGCCGGGACGCGGTCCCGGCCCTTGTGGACGGAGGCGGTGGCAAGGACCCGGCGGTGGACGCCGGGACGGGGCACGGCCCGAGGACCCGTCTCAGGACCCCGGGACGATGAGGTCGTCGGCCGTGGCGTGCTGCTGCCAGGTGCCGTTGACGCGACGCCACACCCCACCGTCACCGGTGAGGACGATGACGCCGCGGATCCCCCCGGAGGTGATGATCTCGTCGATGTCCTGCACGGGGGGGAGGAATTCGACGGGGCCGCCGAGGGGCAGCATGATCGGACGGACGTCGCTGCCCTCCCACGACGCGACGGCCGCGAGCGAGGCGTCGTCGGCCCACGTGAGGTCGCGCATCGTCGACAGGCCGGTGGCGATCCGCCACGGCTTGCCGAGCGCGTGCGGGGTGCCGTTCTGCCCCAGGGCGATCCCGGTGACGTAGACGGACGTGATCCCCGCGCCGTCGGTGACCGCGACGGCGAGGCGGCGGCTGCCCGGCGAGGTGAGGACCGCGGCGATCGTCCCGGTGATCCACGGCGCGGAGAGCGCCGTGGGCGGTGACGTGGGCGACGACCCGCCCTCGAACCACCAGATGCGTGGACGTCCCCGCGTGTCGGCGCCGCCGACCCAGGTGCGACCGCGCCGGTCGATCGCCGGTTGGGTGAGCGAGGAGCCGAAGGCCGTGGGTGAGCCGGAGCCGCCCCCCGTCCAGCGGCGCAACGACGCCCGGTCACGGCCGACGGCGGCGACCTCGCGCAGGTCCGGGGAGACGGCGACCGACTCCCACCGTTCCGGCACCTGCGGCAGCGTCGCGTCGACCGCCCGCTGGTTCTCCCCACCCCGGAGCCATCCGGTGAAATCGACGGCCTGGAGCCGCTCCCCGTCGCGGATGACGAGGGCGGGTGCCGCCGCGGCCGGGGACTCGTAGCCGAGCTGCGCGAGACTCTTGGGGGCGCCGTCGATCCCGAGGATCTTGAGGGGCGCGCCGGCGACGGTGATCGACACCCCGCTCACGCCGGGGACCTGACGCATCGTCGTGAGCATCTGCGCCCATGCGGCCCGGCGTCCTTCCGTCGAGGCGTCGAGGGCCGCGGAGGTGAGTTCGATGTGGGCGACCTGGTCGATGATCGCGACGGCGTCCACGGCAAGGTCGGTGCCGGGCGGGAACGCGGTGACCGCGGCGCCCTCGAGGTAGGAGGGGACGGGCGCGAGCTGCGCCCGGGCGAGGCTCGTCGCCAGTCCCGTCCATGTGCGTGACGACACCGCGTCGGGACGCATCGGGAACCACCGGTAGTCGGTGAGGAGGGTCCGGTCGAGGGGGTCGGTGTAGGTGAGCGTCATCTGCCGGAACGACCGCTCGAAGTAGAACGAGCTCAACCACGTGCCGAACCCCCGCGGGAGGCGTGAGATCCGCCATTCCCCACCGACCTTGGTAAGCCCGATGGTCGCGGCCGTGACGGCCCCCGGCGAGGAGGCGAGATACCGTCCGGACTTGTCGACGCGGGCGGCGACGGGGACGTTGAGGGAGACGGTGTCCCCCCGGACCTGGACGGTGAGCTTACGGGAGTCGGTGAAGACGGTGACCTGGCGTCGCGGCTCCCACGCTGCCGAGGCGGCCCCGGTGAGGTAGGCACGGGACGCCGCGTAGTCGTCGTCGGGGGACCCCCCGGCGGCGAGGAAGCCCTGGACGATCTGGGCGGGTGAGGCGCCCGGGGTGGGCGGCTCGAACTGGAGCCGGATGGGTTGGTACTCGGGGGCGCGGACCTCGAGCCCCTGCTGCACCCCGCTCTTGTCGGGGAGGCCACCGCATCCGGCGAGCGCGAGGACGGTCGCGGCGGCGAGCAGGCGCCGGACGAGACGGGCTCGGATCATCGATCCTCCTCCGGGAGATCGGCAGGCGGGCCGGAAGGCGTGGGCTCCTCGGGTGGCGCCACGGCCTCCACCTCGGGCGGGGCTGCCTCCGGGACCGCGTCGGCATCCACCGGCGCGTCCATCCCGTCGGGCGTGGGCGCTGAGGGTTCCAGGGGCAGCGGCGAGTCGTCGACGACAGCGCCGGAGACCCTCGGGAGGGTGAGGCGAAAGCGCGATCCCGCCCCCGGCTTGCCCCAGGCCTGCAGACGCCCGTGGTGGAGATGCGCGTCCTCGAGGGAGATCGCGAGCCCGAGACCCGTGCCGCCCGTGGTGCGCTTGCGTGAGGGGTCGGCCCGCCAGAACCGGTTGAAGACCAGATCGGCCTCCCCCGGCTTGAGCCCGATCCCCTGATCGGCGACGACGACGGCGACGGCGTCCTCGTCGGACCCGAGCTCGATCGTCACCGGCCGCCCCTCACCGTGCTCGACGGCGTTGACGAGGAGGTTGCGGAGGATGCGCTCGACTCGGCGGGAGTCGACCGCCGCGACGCGGGGCTCGTCGTCGCCGACGAGGACGATCTCGCTCCCCTTCGCCTCGGAGAGCTGGTCCGTCGCCGACGCGACCCGGGCGACGATCACACGGAGGTCGACGGGGTCGGCCTCGAGCGCCGCACCGCCCGCGTCGAACCGACTGATCTCGAGGAGGTCGCCGAGCAGCGCCTCGAACCGTTCGACCTGCGTGTGGAGGAGCTCGGCGGTGCGTTCCACCATCGGCTCGAAGTCGTGCCGCTGGTCGTAGATGAGCGCCGAGGCCATGTGGATCGTCGTGAGCGGGGTGCGCAGCTCGTGGGAGACGTCGGAGACGAACCGTTGCTGCACTCGCGACAGCGTCTCGAGTTGCTGGATCTGCCCCTGCAGGTGCTCGGCCATGTCGTTGAACGCCGTCGCGAGGCGCGCGATGTCGTCCTCGCCGCGGACGAGCATGCGCTCGTTGAGGTGGCCGTCGCTGAGCCGCGTGGCGACCTCGGAGGCCTGCCGGAGGGGTTCGACGACGAGGCGGGTGACGATGAACGCGAGGAGACCCAGCGCACCGACGAGGGCGATCGCCCCGGCGACGAACACCCGCCACACCATCGCCATGATGTCCTGCTCGCGCTGCATGGGGAACAGGTAGTAGAGCTCGTACGGCCCCGCGTCGGGAATCTGGATCTGCGTGCCGACGACGACCGCGGGCACGCTCCCCGCCCCCTTCGGGTAGGGGACGATCTGCACCTGTTGGTGCGTGGGATCGGCAGCGATGGCCTTGCGCAGATGGGTGGGGACGACGTCGAGGGACACCCCGAAGTGGGCCGTCGGATCGCTCGTCGGCGCGTGGGTGTTGTCGATGGCCCGCGTGAGGATGAGCGTGCGCGTCTGGTCGGGGTTCTGCGACTCCTGCTGGGTGACGACGTCGAACGCGATCTGCTGTGTGCTCACGTCGGTCTCGCCGTTGGGGGCGAGCTTGGCGCGGAGTTCGTGCGCCCCGTTCGCGGCCTCCACCTCGGCGGCGGCGATCCGCGTCTGGACGAGGCCGTCGGCGATCCGCCCGTAGAGGAACGACTGGAGCGCGACGACGACGACGGTGCCGACGAGCAGCGTCGTGAGCACGACGCGGAACTGCAGGCTGGTCCGCCACTGACGGCGGCCGTCGGCGACGAGACCCGCCGTCCGCTCCCGGAGCCGCGCCCACCGGGACGGGGACGTGACGGCCGTCGCGCCCCCGTCATCCTCCCCCGCCGTGTCGGCGTCGGGGACGTCTCGGAGGGAATCCGTGTCGGTGGCGGCCTGTGGAGCGACGACGGACGTGGCGTCGGACGGGATGGGCTCGTCGACCACCGACGGATCGCGCGGGGCGGAGGACGCGACGATGCCCGACGGGTCGGAGGCCGACCAGCCGGACGAGGACGCGTGGGGGCTCAGGCCGGGCCTGCCTTGTAGCCGACGCCGCGGACGGTGAGGACGATCTGCGGGCGCTCCGGGTCCTTCTCGATCTTGCTGCGGAGCCGCTGGACGTGGACGTTGACGAGTCGGGTGTCGCCGGCGTGGCGGTAGCCCCACACCTGTTCGAGGAGGACCTCGCGGGTGAACACCTGCCACGGCTTTCGGGCCAGGGCGACGAGGAGGTCGAACTCGAGCGGGGTGAGCGACAGCGGCACCCCGTCGCGCTTGACGGAGTGACCGGCGACGTCGATGGTGAGGTCGCCGATGACGAGACGCTCGGGCGCCGGGTCGTCGCCGCGCCGCAGCCGCGCGCGCACGCGGGCGATGAGTTCCTGCGGCTTGAACGGCTTGCTGACGTAGTCGTCGGCACCCGACTCCAGTCCGACGACGACGTCGACGGTATCGGTGCGTGCGGTGAGCATGATGATCGGCACGCTCGACTCGGCACGGAGCCGCTTGCAGACCTCGATGCCGTCCATGCCGGGAAGCATGACATCGAGGAGGACGACGTCGGGTCGGGTCTCACGGAAGACGCGGAGCACCTCGGATCCGTCGTCGACGTGGTCGACGTCGAATCCCTCGTTGCGCAGGACGATGCCGAGCATCTCTGCGAGGGCAAGGTCGTCGTCGACGACGAGCACGCGCGCCTTCATGTGGTCCTCCGATTCCCCGTGGCCGGACCCCCTGTGTCCGGCTCTGTCCGGCCCGGCCAAGCCTACCGCCGTCGGGAGAAGCCGAACGGCCGCCCACGCTGTGGTGGGCGGCCGTTCGGAACCGTGCGACCGGCCGGGCACGACGCCCGGAGGCCGATCGGCGCCGCTCGATCAAGAGCGGTGCTCGATCAGTAGCGGTAGTGGTCGGGCTTGTAGGGGCCGGCGACGTCGACGCCGATGTACTCCGCCTGGGCCTTGGTGAGCTCGGTGAGCTCGACGCCGAGGGCGGCGAGGTGGGCGCGGGCGACCTTCTCGTCGAGGTGCTTGGGGAGCACGTAGACGCCGATGGGGTACTGCCCGTCCTTGCCGGCCTTCGTGAAGAGCTCGATCTGGGCGATCGTCTGGTCGGCGAACGAGTTCGACATGACGAAGCTCGGGTGACCGGTGGCGTTGCCGAGATTGAGCAGGCGCCCCTCGGACAGGACGATGATCGAGCTGCCGTTCTCGAACGTCCACTCGTGGACCTGCGGCTTGATCTCGGTCTTCGTGATGCCGGGCGTCTTGGCGAGGCCGGCCATGTCGATCTCGTTGTCGAAGTGGCCGATGTTGCCGACGATGGCCTTGTTCTTCATCGCACGCATGTGCTCGGCGCGGATGACGTCGAAGTTGCCGGTGGTGGTGATGAAGATGTCGGCGGTCTCGACGACGGACTCGAGGCGGGCCACCTGGTAACCGTCCATCGCGGCCTGGAGGGCGCAGATGGGGTCGATCTCGGTGACGATGACGCGGGCGCCCTGGCCGCGGAGGGACTCGGCGCAGCCCTTGCCGACGTCGCCGTAGCCGCAGACGACGGCCGTCTTGCCGCCGATGAGGACGTCGGTGGCGCGGTTGATGCCGTCGATGAGGGAGTGGCGGCAGCCGTACTTGTTGTCGAACTTGGACTTGGTGACGGCGTCGTTGACGTTCATCGCCGGGAAGAGCAGTTCGCCGTCGCGGTGCAGCTCGTAGAGGCGGTGGACACCGGTCGTGGTCTCCTCGGTGACGCCCTTGATGTGGGTGGCGACCTCGGTCCACTTGTTCGGGTTCTCGGCCATCGTGCGGCGCACGAGCTCCTTGAACACGGAGAACTCCTCGGAGTCCTCGTCGGTGGTGGGGGGCACGCCACCGGCCTGCTCCCACTCGCGACCCTTGTGGACGAGCATCGTGGCGTCGCCGCCGTCGTCGAGGATCATGTTGGCGAACTCGTCGTTCGGCCAGGAGAGGATCTTGTTGGTGCAGTTCCAGTACTCCTCGAGCGTCTCGCCCTTCCAGGCGAACACCGGGACGCCCTGAGGGTCCTCGGGGGTGCCGTTCGGGCCGACGACGACGGCCGCGGCCGCCTCGTCCTGCGTGGAGTAGATGTTGCAGGAGGCCCAGCGGACCTCCGCGCCCAGGGCCACGAGCGTCTCGATGAGGACGGCGGTCTGCACGGTCATGTGCAGCGAGCCGGCGATGTTGGCGCCGGCGAGGGGGTTCTTGCCTTCGTACTCCTCGCGCAGGGCCATGAGGCCGGGCATCTCGTGCTCGGCGAGACGGATCTGGTGGCGGCCGGCCTCGGCCAGCTGCAGGTCGCGGACCTGGTGTTCCACAGTCATGTGCACTCTTTCGTGGGTCGACGTCGGCGGGTCGGTGAGATCCACCACCCGCCATGTGCAATCGGCCCCGGCGACGCCCTTCTGGGCCGGGAGACGTGACGGACCCGTCGGGCCCGGTCGTCTCGCGCAGCGGGTCATCACCCACGCCGGAACGCAGGCCCCAGGGTATCGCGTGGCGACGGTGCGGGCGCGGGCGGCCGAGCGTGGCGGGGCTCTGCACCCCGAGTGGTGCGTCGTGGGAGTGGAACGGCAGGGCCCCGTGAGTCCCCCGCGTGCGGGTGGACCGTGACGACGTCCCCTGCGGTCCACCCGAGGTCAGGGCGAGGCGGTAGAGGACGTGGACGCGGCGTCGGCCGGTGCGGAGGGTGCGGTGGCGACGGGTGCGGCTGCGGCGGCGGGCGCCGCCCACACCATGACGTTGTCGCGGTAGCCGCGGCCGTGGGCGGTGTGGACGACGGGTCCGCCGCACGTGACGAGGGCGAGGCGTCGGGGCCCGTCGGAGGGGAACGACGGCAGCGCGTCCTTGTGGCGTACCTTGAGGGCCTCGACCCGCCACGACTCGGTGCGTCCCGCGGCGCCGACGAGGTCGACGACGGCCCCGGGGCCTCTCTTGCGAGCACGGGCCCCCCTCCGGCGGCCCTGACGGGTCGCCTGACGGCCCATTCGGGGCCACGAGAACGAGACTATGAACCGACCTCACGACAGTGGGGCGCGAATAGCCTGGCAGCGTTACGGATTCAGTCAATTCTCAGGATCGACGACGCCGAGGAGCGCGTTCTCGAGCACCTCGGGCAGGGCGGGGTGGATCCACATCTGCCCCCGCGCCGTCTCGGCCGCCGTGAGGCCGAGGTTGAGTGCGAGGATCGCGGGCTGGACGACGATCGAGGCCTCGTGCCCCATGACGTGGACGCCGAGGAGGCGCCCGTCCGGCGCGGCGAGCACCTTGCAGAACCCGACGGTGTCCTCCATCGCCCAGCCGTAGGCGACGTCGGCGTACTCCTGGACCTTGACGCGGTACTCCGTCCCGGCCTCGTCGAGCTCCTCCTGGGTGGCGCCGACCGCGGCGATCTGCGGACGCGTGAACACCGCCGCGGGGACGAACCGCTCGTCGAACGACCGCAGGTCGTCGCCGTGGACGAGGTTGTGGGCGACGACCCGCGCCTCGTGGTTGGCGACGTGCTTGAGCTGGTGCTCGGAGGAGACGTCGCCGAGGGCCCACACGCCGGGGACGCTCGTGCGGCCGTGCTCGTCGACGACGATGCGGCTGTCGTCGTGCTGGGCGATGCCGGCCGCGGGCAGGTCGAGATCGGCGACGCTCGGGGCGCGGCCGGTGCACACGAGGAGGAGCGCGCCCTCGACGCGCGTGGAGTCCGAGAGACGGGCGTCGACGAGCCCCTCCCCCGCCTCGCTCGGAGTGAGCTCCTCGACCCGGGTCTCCAGGCGCACGTCCCACTGCGTCCGTGCGGCCTCCGTGAAACGACGGGCGACGTCGCCGTCGAGGTGCCGGAGCAGGCGCGGGCCGCGTGCGACGAGGGTGACCTCGACGCCGAGGTCGGCGAAGACGTGGGCGAACTCCGTCGCGATGTACCCACCGCCGATGATGAGGACCCGCGGCGGGAGGTCGTCGATGCGCATCACCGTGTCGGAGGTGTGGAACGGGACACCGGACTCCCGGACGACGTCCGGGACCACCGCGTGCGACCCGGTCGCGACGACGATCTGGTCGGCCTCGACGCGGGCCGTGCCGCCGTCGTTCAGCGCCACCTCCAGGGTGCGCTCCCCCGTGAACCGGGCCCGTCCGAGGTAGGCCGTCGTGTTCTCGCCCTCGAGGCGATAGCGCTTGCCGCCCTCCGAGATCGGGTCGATCCGGCCGAAGACGCGGTCGCGGATGTCGCGCCACCGCACCCCGTCGACGTGGGCGTCAACGCCGTACCGGGACGCCTCCCGCACGGCCGCGGCGACCTCGGCGGGGTAGACGAACATCTTCGTCGGGATGCAGCCGACGTTGAGGCACGTGCCGCCGAACGCGCCGGACTCGATGATCGCGACCCGCTTGCCTTCCCAGTCGGGGGTGACGAGCGAGTTGCCCGAGCCCGAGCCGATGACGGCGAGATCGACGTGGTCGGTGGTTCCGGCGTCCACGGTGGTCCTTTCGGCGGCGGGGGGGCGGGATCGGGCCCCCGGTCAGCGGGTCTGGTCGCGAAGGTGGAGGAGGTGACGGGACCGGGCAGGGTCGAGGCCTGCGCCGATCGCGAGGTAGGTGGCGGCGAAGTCGACCCGGGCCATCTGACCGGCGAGCCGCGCGATGGGCGGCCCCGGCTCGGCGACGACCGTCGAGATCCGCACGCCGGCGTCCTCGGCGGTGGCGAGGACCGCGTCGGTGAGGGCCGCGACGTCGGCCTCCTCGGGCCTCGTCGGGTCGACGGGGGCGTCCCGGAGCATGAGGAGGGAGAGGCGCGGCATCGACGGCCCGTCGAGGAACGGGTCGGCGAAGATGTCGGCGACCGCGGGCGTGTCGACGCCCTGGCCGCCGCCGGCGGTGAAGGGCCCGTCGAACGTCGCGACGATCTGGGACGCCGCGTCGGGCAGTTCGCCGTGGGTGGCGGGCACGCGCGCGGTGCGGGTGAGCATCGCGGCCGCCCGGGCGGCCGCCACCCCGCTGAGGGGGCCGTCGCCGAGGACGACGGGGACGGTGCCGCCGAGGCCGAGCGCGAGGAGCTTGGCGGGGTTGACGAACGCCTCCGAGGAGGGTCGGCACGCCTCCGCCTCGGCATCGAGACGGGCCGCGGCTTCGCGCAGCGCGGACTCGGGCACGTCGACGAGCCCGAGGGCGTCCGCCCCGACGAGGACGGGCGTGAGGAGCGACCACAACGCCGTCCGCGACGACACGCGTCCGCTTCCGACGTCGACGTGGACGCCACGGGCCCGTGCGGAGATCGCTGCGAGCGGTGAGTCGGACGCGCCCACGGTGAGGAGCGAGGCGCCGCGCCGGGCGGCCTCGGCCGCGACCGCGAGCGGCCCACGGGCGCGCCCCGAGAGCGACACCGCGACGACGAGGTCGAGCGGACCGACCCACCCGGGCAGCGGCACGTTGCGTCGCGTCGTCACCGGCACGGGCGAGCCCGGCTCGGCGAGCATGCCGAGCACGTCGGCGACGACGGCCGACCCACCGAGGGAGGCGACGAGGACCGACCGGGGCCGGTCGCCGCGCGTGAGGCGCTCCATGTCGGCCTCCGCCGACAACGTCAACGCCTCCCGCACCTGCGCACCCGCCGTCGCGAACGCACGCACCGTCTGTCTGCTGTCACAGGCGGCGAGGTGGGCCTCGTCGTCGAGCAGGGCCTCGTCGACGTAGACCATGTCAGGCGTCGATCGTGCGTGCTTCGTCGGCGAGGAGCACCGGGATCGTGCCCTCGACGCGGTAGGCACGGCGCACGCCGGAGGCGTCCGCCTGCGTGGCCTGCAGCTCGGGCGTACCGTCGGGGCCGACGCCGTCGACGAGCTCGGAGCCGGTGACGGGGCAACGGAGGATCTCGCGCAGCCAGGGGGCGATGCGGGGGGTGGATCCGGCGGGGGCGGTCATGGTCTCTCCTTGGGGTGAGGGGTGAAGAGGTCGGGCAGAGGCGGCGGGGACGGGGACGTCCCCGGTGGTCAGGAGTCCTGACGGATGAGGGCGAGCACCTCGTCGCGCACCCGGCTCATCGTCTCGACGTCCTGCGCCTCGACGTTGAGTCGCAGGAGCGGCTCGGTGTTGCTCTTGCGGAGGTTGAGCCACCACATCGGACCGGTCGACGATCCGAGGGTGAGCCCGTCGAGGTGGTCCTGCGTGGCGTCGTCGGATGCCCAGGCGAGGACGCGGTCGACGGCGGCGGTTACATCCTCGACGCGGGAGTTGATCTCCCCGGAGGCCGGGTAGCGGTCGAACTCGGCGACGAGCTCCGAGAACGGCCGCTCCTGCTCGCCGAGCGCCGCGAGGACGTGCATCGCGGCGAGCATGCCGGTGTCGGCGAACCAGAAGTCGCGGAAGTAGTAGTGCGCGGAGTGCTCGCCGCCGAACACGGCGTCCTCCCGGGCCATCTCGGCCTTGATGAACGAGTGGCCGACGCGGGTGCGCACCGGGTGGGCGCCGTGCTCGGTGACGATCTCGGGCACGGCACGACTGCTGATGACGTTGTGGACGATCGCGACGTCGGCCGCAGGCGTTCCGGCGGCGACCTCCTTGGCGATCTCGCGCGTGGCGACGAGCGCGGTGATGGCCGAGGGGCTCACCGGTTCGCCGCGCTCGTCGACGACGAAGCACCGGTCGGCGTCGCCGTCGAAGGCGAGACCGATGTCGGCGCCGTGCTCGACGACGGCCTTCTGGAGGTCGCGGAGGTTCTCCGGCTCGAGGGGGTTGGCCTCGTGGTTGGGGAACGTGCCGTCGAGCTCGAAGTAGAGCGGGACGCTGTCGAGGGGGAGGTCGGCGAGGACGCTCGGCACCGTGTGACCGCCCATGCCGTTGCCGGCGTCGACGACGACCTTGAGGGGCCGGGAGCCCGACAGGTCGACGAGACCGCGGAGGAACGCGCCGTAGTCGGCGAGGAGGTCCTCCTCGTGGAGGGACCCGGGCGTCACGTCGGTAGCGGCGGGGACCTCCGGCTCGAGACCGTCGAGGATCGACTGCGCCACCGCGGTGATCTCGCCGAGGCCGGAGTCCTGACCCACCGGACGCGCACCCGCCCGGCACATCTTGATGCCGTTGTACTGCGCCGGGTTGTGGCTCGCGGTGAACATCGCGCCGGGCCGGTCGAGGGCGCCGCTCGCGTAGTAGAGGCCGTCGGTCGAGCAGAGCCCGATGAGGGTGACGTCGAGACCGTTGGCCGCCGCCCCCTCGGCGAAGGCACGGGAGAGCTCCGGGGACGAGGGGCGCATGTCGTGCCCGACGACGACGCCGGTGGCATCCTCCGGCAGGGCCACGACGCGCGCGAACGCCGCGCCGATGGCACGCGCCACGGGGGCGTTCAGCTGCTGCGGCACGAGGCCCCGCACGTCGTAGGCCTTGATGAACTCGGACAGAGGTGACTCGTTCACGCAGGCCAGCCTAGTCGGTGGGGCCGTGGACCCCCGCCCCACGTGGATGCGAGGGCGGGTGGTCAGCGCCGCCCTCGGCGTTCGCGCATGACGCGCAGGTGCGCGACCCGGGAACCCGCGGCCCCGTCGGTGCCGTCCGCGGCCATGTCGGAGTGGGACTCCTCGTACGGCTCGACGGCGGGCTTCCGTGAGGCGGGGTCGGGCCGCTCACGGACGGCCTCGGCCACCGCGAGCAGGTCATCACCGGGCGTCGGCTCCTCGAAGTGCGTCGCGAGCCGGACCAGCTCCCACCCCTGCGGCGCGGTGAGTCGCTCGGCATGGAAGGCACACAGGTCGTAGGTGTGCGGCTCGGCGAACGTGGCGAGGGGGCCGAGGACCGCGGTCTGCTCCGCGTACACGTAGGTGAGGGTCGCCACGGCGGGTCGCCCGCAGGCCGTTCGAGAACACCGTCGCATGAGACTCACGAGTGAGAGGGTAGCGCCCTCCACGCCGCCCGGGCCGAGCTGCCACGCCGACATCGGGCCGTGTCGGCGGAGGCTCGCAGCGTGTCGGGACCGGTCCCACGGCGGCGGTTCGAGGATTTGTTCGCCGGTCACACGGCCTGTGGGACGCGCCACCCCCGGCACGCGGGAGATCCCGTTGCGGCATCGACGCGGACGTCGACACGCCCGGATCGTGGACGGTCGACCGTCGCCGGAGCGGCGCGCGGACCGGGAGCGGAGGGCCGAGCCTCGGCGGGTGACGCGTCGTACAGTGGCGGCCATGAGCCGCCGACCCCCCGCCCTCCGCCGCCGAGACCGGCACGGTCGTGGCGTTCGCGGCCCGCTCGTGTGGCCGCCGGTGCCGTCGATGACGTCACGGTCGGAGACGTTCGACGACCTCGTCCTCGACGCCGTCGAGCGCGTGGAGCGCCGCGTCGGTCAGGGCATCGGCGACATCGAGTTCGCCGTCGAGCTGGTCCCCCCGTCGGACCCGACGCCGTTCGAGCCGGAACGGGTGCCGTTGAGCAGGTTGTTCCCGGCCGAGCGGGGCGTCCCCGCCCGCATCGTCCTCTTCCGACGCCCCATCGAGACGCGCGTCGAGGATCCCCGGGATCTCGCCGTCACGGTCAACGACATCGTCGTCGAACAGATCGCCGCCGCCCTCGGCGTCGAACCGACGACGCTCGACCCCGGCTACCAGGGCGACCTCGACCTCTGACTCGTCCCGTCGCCGTGCCGTCCCGACACCTCGCCGACGCGCCCACGGTCTCCGTCCCCACACGCGGCGACGGCGCGGACCCGTGGAGGGGTCCGCGCCGTCGTGCGTGGAAAGTGGAGGGGCTCAGACGGCCTGACGGCGGAGCTTGCGACGCTCACGCTCGGAGAGGCCACCCCAGATGCCGAACCGCTCGTCGTGCTCGAGGGCGTACTCGAGGCATTCGGAGCGCACGTCGCACCCGGTGCAGACGCGCTTCGCCTCGCGGGTGGAGCCGCCCTTCTCGGGGAAGAACGCCTCCGGGTCGGTCTGCGCGCAGAGCGCTCGGTCCTGCCAGGAGAGTGCGGTCTCCTCGACGACGTCCGAACCCGCGATCAGCAGTAGTTCGTTCATGACCCCTCCTGGTTCCTGGTCTGCTGCTAGGCCGTGCCGCCGATCGGCGGCCATCGGCGCCCGACCCCTCCCCCAGGGGTGCCACGGCGAAGGCGGAAACCGGGCCGGATGACTCCGGCCGGCGGCTTCGTCGCGGGACGACGACACGCTGAATTACACGCGTGTGATCCAGGTAAGTCAAGCCGAGTTCTCTTATCCCGTAAGGCTCGTCGAATTGAACGAATGACCTGGTCGAGCGACCTAAACGTCCGCCGCGAACAGATATCCAGGTCGCTGCGGACCGCCAACTGCTCACCCCTCCGTCCGCGTGGATCTCCGCGGTGACGACCTGGACCGTCACCCCCTCCCGTCGACGACACGAGAAAGCGGCCGGCGCGGGCGGAAGCCCGCGCCGGCCGCCGGGCCGTGCCTGATGGACGCAGGACGCCTACTCGATGCTCTCCGCCTTGATCATGTACCCCATCACCTCACCGACATCGGTGACCTCACCGGTGACGGTGACCTTCTGCCTCGGGGAGAACTTGCTGACGATCCCCTTCTGGGAGTCGTCGATGTCGATGCGCACGCCCGCCAGGTCGAACTCGTCGGCCCCCTGGAGGTTGAAGTAGTCACCCGAGGCGTCGATGCTGGACACCGGCCCGGTCACGGTGACCCGCTTCCCCTTGTAGGTCTCGGCCGCCTTGAGCGCGTTGGCGCGCAGGTCCGAACCGAGCTTGGCAGATGTCACGACGATGGGCTTTTCCTGAGACGTGGCCTCGCCGTCGCCCCCCTTCGTCGAGGTGGTGGTGGCGCTCTTGTCGCCCGTCCCCTTCCGAGCGTCGCCACCCCCGCGCGGCAGGAGTGTCGCCAGGAGGAGCAGAGCGAGCAACCCCAACGCCCAGAAGCGCTTCTTCTTGTATCAGGGCCGGGTCGCCTTGGCGTATGCCTTGTCGGCCTTCAGCCGAGCTTTCGCGTCATGATGTTCGGTGGCACCCATGGGATACCATCCCCTCCAACTATTCTTGAACGGTCGACCGAGGAAAACCGGAGGCAGTTCAGGAACCCCCGTCGGCACAGCCATCTCAGAATAGGCGAAATCGCCCGAAGTTCCCCTTCCGACGCATTACCGAGAGGTCTGCCCGGAGATCCATACGAAGTTTTTACTCTACTTTGTCGATCACTGACCTCGGTCGAGCCCCTACCGCCGGGCTTCGGCCTTCCGGACGGTCGCCCTGGAGAGCCCGCTTCGGCCGGCAGGCCGGCCGGCCACCATCGAAGAGGAATCAGGAAGCCCTTTCGAGTCGTCCGGCAGTCGATATGAGAGGCCACCCATCGGCCGGGGATCCATGCCCCCCTCCTCTCCCGTCGCCACCTGCCCCGCCCCGGCGGCGGCTCGCCACGGGGCTGCTCACCACAGGTGCCAGACTGACCGGCATGCACGCCGTTCTCGCCTGCGGTCCCGGGGGCCGCGCCCTCGCCGCCGACCTCGCCCACCTCCTCGCCATCGACACGGACACCCCGCACGGTGGCGACGCCACCCCCGAGGCCGCGGAGATCGCGCTCACGATCGTCGCGGGCGGCGCCGAGGACATCACCCTCTGCGGGTTGCGCTTCTGCCCCGACCTCGACGCCCTCGCCCGCATCCCCGCCCTCGACGACGACACCCCCGGCCACGACGGCCACACGCTCACCACCGCGCTCACGGGATGGGGTGCCCTCCCCTCCTGGTTCACCCCCGACGACCGCGACGTCGCCCGCGCCGTCGCCCGGAGCCGATGGCTCGCCGGTGGCGCCACCCCCGGTGAGATCGCTACCCGCCTCACCCCGCCGCGCCACGGCGTGCAACTCCTCCCCATGAGCGACCGCCCCGTCGAGGCCCACGTCGTCCTCGAACAGGGTGACGACCGCTACGCCCTCCACGCCCTCGAGTGGGCGAGCACCGCCGCCGGCATCACCGACGGCGCCCCCACCCCTGTCCACGTGAGCGCCGCGGGCCTCACCGACGCGACCCCGGCCCCCGGCGTCCTCGACGCCGTGCGACAGGCCACGTCGATCGCGCTGCCCCTCACCTCCCCCGTCACCGGCCTCGGCGTCATGCTCGGCCTCCCGGGCCTCCGCGACGCGCTCCGCGGCACATCCGCCCGGGTCGTCGGCCTCGGCCCGCACCTTCTTCCCGCCCGTGGCGACGAGGAGGCCACCCTCCGTTCCCTCGACCTCCCGTTCACGTCCAGGGACGTGGGAGCCCTTTTCGAGGACGTCCTCGACGTCTACCTCGTCCCCGAGACCGAGCTCGAGGAGACGCGGCGCCGACTGCGCGAGGTCGACGTCCGCCCCGCGCCGGCCGACCCCACCGAGCTCGCCCGCGCCGTCCTCGCCGCGTCGGAACATCCCACGCGATGACCCTCGACGAGAGCCGCCTCCCGGGCGGGTGCGTCATCCATCCGCTCGACCTCGGGGCACGCCCGTTCGAGGACGAGCCGGACGACGTCCTGTCACGGATCCGGGCACGCGTCGCCGACGTCGGTGAGGACTCCGCGGACCCCGTCCTCGTGCTCGACGCGGCACTCCTCGGCCCTCGCGTGCCCGCCGAGCGACGCGTCGTCGAGGTCCTCGCCCGTGCCGACGAGGTCGTCGCCGAACGGTTCGAGGCGGACGGGCTGCGACGTCTCGTCACGGTGGTGTTCCCGGGCCGCCCGGATCCCGTCACGCTGTGCGATGCCGGTGCCCGCACCACATCGGTCGAGCCCGATCACGCACCGGCCGGGGCCCCGGCCCACCGCACGGCGGGTCCGACGGGCGCGGTCGTCGCGTTCCCGCCGAGCGACCCCGCCACGTGCGCCACCGAGCTGGGGGCGGCGCTCGGCCTCGCCGTCGTCCTCGCCTCCCGCGCGGCCACGTCGACCGTCACGCTCGCACGGTCCCCCGCCGTCGGCAGCGACGACCTGGCCCGCCGCGCCACCGCAGCACTCGACGTCGTCGGTGCCGACGCGGCGCTCCTCCTCCCGCCCACCTCCACGACGACCACGGACGAAGGGACCGCCGTGCTCGGGGCCCTCGAGTGGGAGAGCCACGACGGCCGTGGCCGGTACGAGGCGGCGCGACGACTCTTCGGGCTGCGCCCCGGCACGGCCGAGGCCCTCGAGGTCGGACTCCCCCACGCGACACACGACCCGGTCGACGAACGCATCGACCGGGCCTGCCGCCTCGCCCGGCTGCCCCTGCCCGAGGTGGACCGGTGGCATCCCGTCCGTCGCCACGTGCGGACGCACGTCGTCCTCGACGGCGTCGTCATGACGGTGCGGCAGCTCGGTGTCCTCGTCGAGGCGCCCGACGAGTTCGTCCTCGGTGTCGCCGTGGGCCGCCTCGTCCTCGCGCTCGCCGCCGAGGGCGTGCCGGCGACGCCCGTGCAGCACGAGATCGCGATGCGCGATTCCACCGCCGTGCCCACCGTGCTCGTCGCGTTCCTCGGCGACGATCGACCTGCCTGACCCCTCGCCCAAGGCGAGGCCGCCGATCCGACCGCCCTGCGCCGACCCTCATCGACGGGCTCGGCCAGGGCGGCCGGATTCTCGGCACACCGGACGACGTGGTTCGCCCCCTCGGCCCGCTCAGGACACCGATCCGCGCGCGGCCCGTCAGCGGCGTCGCGTCACCGAGGGGGTATGGGTGCGGATCGACATGCGGGGCCCGTGGCGCGGGCGCCGGTGGCCGCCGAGACCGAGGAGACGTTGGACGCGGAACCGGTGCCCCGCGTACGGCTCGAGCAGTTCGGCGAGCGCGTCGTCGTCGATCGGCTCCCCCGTGAGGGCCCAGCCGATGTCGGCGGCGACGTGGTAGTCGCCGAAGCTCACCGCGTCGGCGTCGCCGAGGGATCGCTGGGCGACCTCGGCCGACGTCCACACACCGATCCCCCGGATCGCCCGGAGACGCCGATGCGCCTCCTCGAGGGGCAGGTCGACGCACTCCTCGAGGCGACCGGCGTGACCGACGGCGCGGAGGACCGTCTCGGCGCGGGTGCCGTCGACTCCCGCCCGGGCCCATTCCCACGAGGGGACGAACCGCCACTGCCGCGGCGTCGGTGCGAGGCGGAGGTCGAACGGTCCCGGCGCGGGCTCGCCGTGCCGACGCACGAGGTAGCGATACCCGGCGTAGGCCTCGACGCCGGTGACGAGCTGTTCGAGGATCGCGGGCACGAGCGACTCGACGACGAGCCCCGTGGCGGGCACCCGCCAGCCGGGGAAGCGTCGGAGCTCCTGCGCGACGAGACCGTGACGGGGCACGAACGAGTCGATGTCGTCGTCCTCCCCGAGGATGCGCGGGAGCCGGTCGCACACCCACTCCGCCCCGGGCCCCCAGGCCTCGACGACGACCGCACCCTCGCGAGGCCGCGACGCGAACCGCGCGGTGGCCTCACCCGCGGGGGTGCGCCACGCCGTCGCGAACCCGTCGGGCAGTCGACGCCACGTGGGGTCCCCCGGCCCGCGGCGGAGGCTCCCGAGGGTCGCGAGGAGATCGACGGGCCGTCCCGGCGCCCAGACCCGGGTGCGTCGCGGCCGCGCCTCGGCCCGGCCACCGTCGCGTGCCGTACGTGACTCGGCGCCCCCTCCACGTCGCGCACGCCCGACGACGGGCGGCGCGGGACGCGCGGCGCGTGCGGGGCGGGGACGGGGGTACTCGTTCATCGCCTCGCACCGTAGGTGGTGCGACCGACAGCCCTTCGGTGCGGGTGCGCGATCCGCATCGTCAGTCGACCGCTCCGACCCTCGCCCGCCGCCGACGCGGCCGTGACGCCCACCGCCGCGGACGACGGCGAGGCGTCATGCCCCTCCGGGCGTGCGCCCCGGCCGGGGAGAGGACGACGACGGCGCCCCTGTCGCCCGCCTCCGGCCGTCGCGGTTGCCGAGCCGTGCGGCCCTGGCGTACGAATGCAGGCATGACGCGCCCCGACGACCTCGCCCGGATCCTCCGCAGCGGTGAATCCGCCCTCCCCCGGCTCATCTGGCACGCCCCCGGGGAACGCATCGAGCTCTCGGGGCGGGTGCTCGCGACGTGGACGGCCAAGGCCGCCGACCTCCTCCAGGAGGATCTCGACGGCGGCGTCGGCACGCGGGTCCGTCTCGAGGGCGACCCGCACTGGCGGCTCCTCGTGTGGGCGCTCGCGACGTGGACGGTCGGCGGCACTGTCGTCGTCGGCGGCGGTGCACCCTCCGCAGAAAACCCGGTCGACGTCGTCGTGATCGACGGCGAGCGCCTGGGCGAGACGTGGGAGCCGGGCGCGGCCGAGACACAAGGTGCCGACTGGGTCGTCGCCCTCACCCGCGCCGCCCTCGCACGTCGGAGCCCGGTGCCGCTGCCGGCCGGGGTCGTCGACGAGGCGGCGGTGCTCCTCTCCCACCCCGACGAGATGGACCCCTACGACACGGCGCCCGCGACCGCACCGGCACTCGTCGGGGATGCCGCGAGCGTGACGTACGACGATCTCGTCACCCCCGGCGTCGAGGGGCGCCTCCACGTGTCCGGCACGGCACCGCTCGCCGAGGTCCTCCGCACGGCCGCGTCCGCGTGGGCGGGCGGCGGGTCGATCCTCCTCACCGATCCGCGGTGGGAGGAGGAGCACGGGGGCGACCCGACGCAGGGGTCGTTCGCGCGGATCCTCGAGTCGGAGGGCGTCACCGGGCCTGCTGCGTGATCCCCCGCCACGTCGCCGCGTCGACGACCCCGGTCGTCGGGAGTCCGTAGCGGGCCTGGATCGCCCGCACGGCACGCTCGGTGGCCGGGCCGAAGCTCCCGTCGGCCCGCACCCGCAGCACCTTCTGCAGCGCGACGACGCCGGGTCCGCTCGCACCGCGACGCCACGTCGTCGTCGTGTACCCGAGCCACGGGTACCGGGTGAGCTCGGCACGGTTCCACGTCCGCAGATCGACGGCACCCGTCGGTCGCAGCGCCCACCGGGTCTGGAGCCGCTTCACCGCCGCGGTCGTCGGGGCGTCCATGCGTCCGGTGAGACGCAGGCCGAGCGTTCGCTGGAGCGCCTTCACCGCCGACCCCGTGGATCCGGCGCGGAGCACGGTCTTCTTCCAGGGCGCGAGGGGCCGGACGATCGAGGCGGGGAGCACGGCCGTCGCCGTGGGGCGGGGACGGGTCGTCGTCACGCCGTCGGACCGGCCCGAGGTGGGTGCCGGGGTCGGCGCGGGAGCAGGTGCGGGCGCCGAGGTCGTCGTGCCACCGGGCACGAGCCGGTTCCACGTCGCCTTGTCGAGGACACCGCTCGTGGGGAGGCCCCGCGACCGCTGGTAGGCGAGGACGGACTGCTGCGTACCGCGGCCGAAGACGCCGTCGGCGGTGATGCCGAGCGCCTGCTGGCCGCGGGCGACGTTCGCGCGGTCGCGGGAGCCGATCGCGACGTTCGGGAACGGGGAGGCCGGCGCGGCGGGCAGCGACGACGGGCAGGGCGTCGTCCGGCGTCCGGCGTAGATCGGCGCCGGTTGCCCCGCGTACACGCGGCAGGTGCCGACGTCCTGGGTGTGCACGACCTGGCCGCTCCACCACGAGGTGCGCCCCATCGCGCCGTCCCACGTGAGGGAGAGGTGGATGTGGTCGGTGTGCGGGTTGGGGCCGGAGTAGGGGGCGAACCCGCGCTCGGGGGCGTAGGCGCGCCACATCGTCCGGTTCCAGATGACGTACTGCACGCCGAGCCGCCGGGCCCGCTCGCCGGAGTTCGCCGTGAGCCACGCGAGGAAGGACTCGGCGACGGCCTTCTGGGTGGGGTCGTTCGCGGAGAGCATCCAGTCGACGGCGCGGCCCTCGTGGTGCTCGCTCTGGCTGCCGTCGCAGAACCGGGAGACGCCGAAGACGCCGGTGCCGTACGTGTCGACGAGGAGGCGGCCGAGCGCGGTCGTCCCGGGGCGGTCGACGGGGTCGCAGGAGACGCCCGCCTGGTACCTGGGGCGGGCGTCGAGCGTCGAGGGGAGGGCACGGGTCGGAGCCGGGGCGGGGAGCCGGGCCCCGAGGACGACGGCCCGCACGCCCTCCGACGGGCCGCGGAGGACGACGGAGCCGCTCGTGTGGTCGTCGCCGGCCGCCGGGGCGTGACCGCCCGCGAGGGTGTCGGCCGGGGCGCCCTCGGTGGACGAGACCCCCGACGCGGGTGCGGTGGCGCGGTCCCCCTCGCCCGCGGCGGTGGCGGTCGGGGCTGCGACGCCGAGGAGCGTGAGACCGGCGAGGCAGGTGGCGAGGGCACGGCGCGGGGTCGTGGTGGATGCGGTCATGGCGACCTCCGGGGGCGGTGGCGCTCCGCAGGAGGAGTCGGACCACGGGGTGACGGCGTCGCCGTCGGGCAGGGACGCCCTCCTCGTCGGCGGCTCGCCCGGCCGCCTTGAGCAAAGGTGTGCCCGCGCCGGTCCCCCGTTGTGCACGACGGGCGGCCTCCGACACCGGCACGGTGGCCGCGGTCGACATGCGTCGGCGCCGATCGCGAGCGCACACACGCCCGTTCGGTCCCGCCGACGGCGCGTCCTCCGCCGGTAGAGTCCGCCGCATGGACAAAGTCGTCAGCAGTGCGGCCGACGCGGTCGCCGACATCCCGAGGGGGGCGTCGTTGTCGGTCGGGGGCTTCGGCCTCTGCGGCATCCCCTCCGCCCTCATCCAGGCCCTCCACGAGAGCGGCGTCGACGACCTCTCCGTCGTCTCGAACAACTGTGGCGTCGACGACTGGGGGCTCGGCATCCTCCTTTGCGACAAGCGGATCTCCCGCATCCAGGCGTCCTACGTCGGGGAGAACAAGGAGTTCGAGCGGCAGTACCTCTCCGGGGAGCTCGAGGTGGAGCTCACGCCGCAGGGCACGCTCGCCGAGAAGATGCGCGCCGGGGGCTCCGGCATCGCCGCGTTCTACACGCAGACGGGCGTCGGCACCCAGGTCGCCAAGGGCGGCCTGCCGCTGCGGTACGGCTCCGACGGCAGCGTCGTGAAGGCGTCCCCGAAGAAGGACACGCGTGAGTTCGAGGTCGACGGGCAGACGCGCACGTTCGTGCTCGAGGAGGCCATCCGTGCCGACTTCGGCCTCGTGCGCGCCTGGAAGGGCGACCGGCACGGCAACCTCGTCTTCCACCGCTCGGCCCGCAACTTCAACCCGCTCGCCGCGATGGCCGGCACGGTGACGATCGCGGAGGTCGAGCACCTCTACGAGCCCGGCGAACTCGACCCCGACGAGATCCACCTGCCCGGCATCTTCGTCCAGCGGGTCGTCGCCCTCACGCCCGACCAGGTGCACGACAAGCGCATCGAGAAGCGCACCGTGCAGAGGAAACAGCACACGACCGGGGCGGGCGCCGGCAGCGAGGGCGTCGAGTCCACCGAGAGCAAGGAGTCCTGACATGCCGCTCACCCGGGAGGAGATGGCCGCCCGCGCGGCGCGCGAACTCTCCGACGGCGACTACGTCAACCTCGGCATCGGGCTGCCCACGCTCGTGCCCAACTACGTCGACGACGATGTCGAGCTCGTCCTCCAGAGCGAGAACGGCATCCTCGGTGTCGGCCCGTACCCGCCGGAGGACCTCGTCGACCCCGACCTCATCAACGCGGGCAAGGAGACCGTCACCGTCCGCCGCGGCGCGAGCTTCTTCGACTCGGCGACGAGCTTCGGCATGATCCGCTCCGGCAAGGTCGACGCCGCGATCCTCGGCGCGATGCAGGTGAGCGAGCGGGGCGACATCGCGAACTGGATGATCCCCGGCAAGATGGTCAAGGGCATGGGTGGGGCGATGGACCTCGTCCACGGCGCGAAGAAGGTCATCGTGCTCATGGAGCACAACGACCGCAAGGGCGGCCCCAAGATCGTGCCCGAGTGCACGCTGCCCGTCACGGGCCTCGGCGTCGTGCAGCGCATCATCACCGACCTCGCGGTCTTCGACGTCACCGACTCCGGTCTCGTGCTGCGGGAACTCGCCGACGGGGTCACCGAGGACGAGGTGCGCTCGCGCACGGGTGTCGACTTCGAGGTGGAGCTGCAGGAAACCCCCTGACCCCCTCCCCCGCCCGACGGGCCCCACGGACACCTCGTCCGTGGGGCCCGTCGACGTTCGGGGCTCGTCCCGACCCGGCGGGGCGGGTCAGCGTCCGGCGGAGGTGCCCACCCGGACGACGCGGGCGGTCGACGTCCCCGCGTAGACGACGCGGCGGCCGTTCGAGGTCGTCGCGACGACGTCGGCGTGGTGGTCCTTCGTCACGTCGCGCACCTCGAGGCGGGTGAAGGCGCCCCAGCCCGGGCCGAGCGTCACGGTCTTCACCACGCGGGCGCTGCCGTTCCCGCGGAGGACGACCAGCCGGTCCCGGTCGTCGACGGCGACGACGTCGGCGCGGCGGTCGTGGTCGACGTCACCGACGCCGACGACGCGGGTGAGGGTGCGGGGCGAGCCGGGCACGACGGTCGCGCGGGCGTATCGGCCTCGGCCGAGGCCGCGTTCCATGACGAGCCGACCGTTGCTCACCCGGAGTCGGTCGGGCGTGCGGTCCCCGGTCCACTCCGCGACGACGGCCACGGATCCCCCGGACGGGCGCGGCCCGGCGACGACCGAACCCGACGGGGCGGTGCCGCCACCGGCGGCGGTGACGGTGAACAGCGAGGAGCGCAGACCGAGGACCTGGCGCATCCGGTCGCCGCTCACGTCGACAGTGCGGGTCGTGCCGGTGAGGCGAAGCGAGGTCACCCGGCCACCCCACGGTCCCCGGCCGTCACGGGCGACGACCTGGGCGGAGGTGAGGCGACCGAGACCGAACGCCTTCGCGAAGGTCGCGGCGGGGATGCTCCGGTTCCATGCCCACGAGGGGTTCTTCATCCGCGCGTCGTAGGGGTCGGGCTTGGCGACCTGGGCGAACGCACCGCCGTCGACGGTGTGCCCGCCGTTGGAGGCGGAGAACTCGGCGTGGAGGAAGTTGCCCCCGGGCGTCTCGAGGACGGTGCCGGAGGTGAGGGCGATCGCCGCCGTCGCGCGGGCGTCGTCGAGGACGACCCGACCTGCACCGGACGTCGTGGCGGTCGCGGTGCCGCGGTAGACCTGGCAGCGCACGGTGTCGCAGATGTCCCACACCGACCCGGCGCGGCGCCGCTGGGCACGGTAGGAGGACGCGTAGGTGCGTGCGGCGACGGACTGGGCGGCGACGGCCTGCGGGTGCCAGGAGGCGGGCATCTCGTTGGGGACGACGCCGCGCAGGTACCGCTCGGTGCTCGTCGCGACGACGGTGACGGTGCGCCCACCCTCGGTGAGGGCCATGACCCGGCCGGGGAACTCCTCGACGCGGCCGCCGGGCATCGTCACGCCGATCGTGTCGGTGGGCGAGCTGAAGACGACGGACGCGGTGCGGGCGATCGGCTGGGCGCGCCACGTGCCGTGAGCGTCGCGGTACTGGAGGACGACCGTGTCGCCGGAGCGGAACGCGCGCCAGGCCGTGTGCCCCGCGTCGGCGGGCAGGCCGATGGTGCGCCGGCCGACGGTCGCGCGCAGACCGGGGCGGGCGGGCAGCTCGGTGACGCCGTCACCGTCGCGGGAGATCCACACGCGCATCTCGGAGTCCGGCTGCGACGCTCGGCGCGCCCCCGGGTAGTAGAAGTCGAGGATCCCGGGCCAGGCGAGGCCGGCGTCGGCGGCGCCGTAGGCACCCCACTGGCTCATGCCGCGGCCGTGTCCGAACCCACGGCCGTCGACGACGAGATCCCCGTTTCCCGGCGTCACGACCGGGTCGGCGGAGGCGGCGGGAGCCCCCGTGGCGAGGAGCGCGAGGGCAAGGGCAGGGGCGCTGGAGCGTCTGGCGAGACGGGCGGCAGGAGTGGACATCACGCCGTTCCCATCGGCGCGGTCCGGCAGCTCCTGACCGGCGGCGGGCGCGCCGCGACCGACACCCGGGGGTGGCGCGGCCCGCGCAAAACGCGGGATCCCCGCGGTCCCACGGGAGTTCGCCCAGACGACACGGCGCCCGGAACACGGGCGCCCGTGTCTCAGCCTGCGAGCGACTCCTCGCCGAAGAGGGGCTTGAGCGATCCGGCGGGCAGGTCGCCCTGCACCGTGCTGAGGCGCCACTGGTCGCGGAACACGGCCACCGGGGTGCCGTCGGTGCGGTGGAGGACCTCGGCGCCCATCGTGCGGTTGATCGTGTCGACGATCTCGGGTTCGGGACGCCGGGCGATCGAGTAGGGCAGCGGCTCGAGGCGGATGGGCGCGTTGAACTCGTGCGCCATGCGGTCACTCACGACCTCGAACTGCATCGGCCCCACGGCGGCGAGCACCGGGGAGGCGGTGCCCCGCCGGTCGGAGACGCAGACCTGGACGACGCCCTCCTCGTCGAGCTGGGCGATGCCCTTGCGGAACTGCTTGGAGCGGCCGGCGTCGGCGACGCGGGCGATGCTGAAGTGCTCCGGGGAGAACCGCGGCACCGGGGGGAAGAGCGCGGGCGGGCCGTCGTAGAGGGTGTCGCCGACGCGCAGCGCCGCCGCGTTGACGAGGCCGACGATGTCGCCGGGGAACGCCTCGTCGACGGTGCGCCGGTCGCGACCGAACACGCTCTGGGCGTACTTGGAGACGAACGAGCGGCCGCTCGCCGCGTGGACGAGGGGCATGCCGCGCTCGAACCGTCCCGAGCACACGCGGACGAACGCGAGCCGGTCGCGGTGGGCGGCGTCCATGCCGGCCTGCACCTTGAAGACGAAGCCCGAGAACGGCGCGTCGAGCGGGCGCTCGCCACCGTCCGCGAGCGGCCACGGGGCCGGGGACGGGGCGGCCTCGACGAGGAGGTCGAGCAGCGCGCCGACGCCCATGTTCGCGACGGCGGCGCCGAAGAGCACCGGGGAGGTCTCACCGCGGAGGAACGCCTCGTGGGCGTCCTCGTCCCACGGCTCGACGAGCTCGTGCTCCTCCTCCGCCCGCACCCAGTCCTCGCCGAACCGGTCCAGGGCCCCCTCGGGCGAGAGGTCGTGCTCCTGCGCGAGGGTCGCCCCGCCCGCGGCGCGCGCGTACTCGATCATGCGACCGGTCCGGCGGTCGACGACGCCGTGGAACTCCCCGCCCGGGCCGACGGGCCACGTCACGGGCACGGTGGCGAGGCCGAGGCGCGTGTCGATCTCGTCGAGGATCGCGAGCGGCTCGAGCGCAGGCCGATCCCACTTGTTGACGAACGTGATGATCGGGATGCGCCGGGCGCGGCACACCTCGAACAGCTTGAGCGTCTGCGGTTCGAGCCCCTTGGCGGCGTCGATGAGCATGACTGCGCAGTCGACCGCGGAGAGCACGCGGTAGGTGTCCTCGGAGAAGTCGGCGTGGCCCGGCGTGTCGAGCATGTTGATCCGCACGTCCCCGACCCGGAACTGCAGCGCCGACGATGTGATCGAGATGCCGCGCTCCTTCTCCATGTCGAGCCAGTCGGACGTCACGCCCTTGCGGTCGCCCTTGCCGTGCACCGCGCCGGCGCGCCCGATGGCCGCGGCATGGAGGGCGAGGGCCTCGGTCGTCGTCGACTTACCGGCGTCCGGGTGGGAGATGATCGCGAACGTCCGCCGGCGCGAGGCTTCCTCGAGCACCCTCGCTGGTCGGCCCGCCCCGCCCGTGCTCGTCGTCGAGTCGTTCGTCGTCATGTCGTTCCTCTCCCGTGTCCCGTCCGCCCTTGCGCGGCGGCGACGAGGACGGGGCGCGACCCGGCTCGCCTCCGCGGAGGGCAACCTCGCCCCGCGGGCGTCGTCCACCTCCGCGTCCTCGGCGCGGGTGACGATACCCTCCGCCTCCCCGCTGCCGTCGACGCGTCCGGGCCCGGCCCGCTCACCACGACCGATCCACGCCCGACGGCGACACCCGCCGGCGACACCCGACGGCCACGCCGCCCGCACACGACGAGGCCCCCGCCCGCAGCCGGTGACGGCGCGGACGGGGGCCTCCTCGGAGGCGAGGTGCGTCAGAGTTCGATCGTGCGTCCCGTGCTCGCGGACTCGAGGACGGCCTCGGCGACCCGGACGACCTGGAGACCCTGCTCGAGGGTGACGATGTCGGATTCCTTGCCGAGCACCGCGTCGCGGAAGTTCTCGTGCTCGACGAGGAGCGGTTCGCGCTTGCTGATCGCGTAACGCACGACGTCGCCCTCGGACACCCCGCGGAAGTTCGCGACGTCGTCCCACTCGGTGCGGATGTTGCCGTTGGCGTGGAACGTGAGGTCGGCGGTGAGGGTGTCGGCGATGAACGCGCCCTTCTCACCGGTGATGACCGTGACGCGCTCCTTGAACGGCGACAGCCAGTTGACGAGGTGGCTCGTGATCGTGCCGTCGGCGAGTTGTCCGGTGACGGAGACCATGTCCTCGAACTCACGACCGCTGCGGAACGCCGTGCGGGCCGCGACGGAGGAGAACGGCTGCTGCCGCACCCAGCTCGTGAGGTCGATGTCGTGGGTGGCGAGGTCCTTGACGACGCCGACGTCGGCGATGCGCGCCGGGAACGGGCCCTGGCGCCGCGTGACGATCTGGTACACGTCGCCGAGGTCGCCGTTCTCGATGCGGGCCCGCGCCTGCTGCAACGCCGGGTTGTACCGCTCGATGTGGCCGACCGCGCCGACGAGACCCTTCTCGGCGAACGCGTCGGCGATCTTCTGCGCGCCGGGCGTGTCGGTGGCGAGCGGCTTCTCGATCATCGCGTGGACGCCGGCCTCCGCGAGTGCGAGGGCGACGTCGACGTGGAACGCCGTGGGCACGGCGACCATGCAGTAGTCGAGGTTCTGCTCGATGAGTTCGTCGACGCTGGAGAGGAGCGGACGACCCTTGGCGACGCCGTGGGGGTCCTGCCCGCTCACGTCGGCGACGGCGACGAGGTCGACGCCCTCGAGCCCGGCGAGGACGCGGCCGTGGTGGCGGCCCATCATGCCGAGGCCGATGAGGCCTGCGCGGAGGTTCGCCATCACGCACCCGCCTTCGCGAGCGCGTTGACGGCCTCGACGATGCGCTCGAGGCCGGCCTGGTCGACGCTCGGGTGGACGGGGAGCGACAGGCACTCCTTCGCCGCCCGCTGCGTCTCGGGGAGGTCGGCGTGCGCGTTGTTCGCGAACGGCGCGAGCTCGTGGTTGGGCACGGGGTAGAACATGCCGGAGCCGATGTTGTACTCGTCCTTGAGCGCGCGGGCGAACTCGTCCCGCCCCTCGGGAACGCGGACCGTGTACTGGTGGTAGACGTGCACGGCACCCTCGGCGACCGGCGGCGTGGTGACGCCGGCGATGTTGGCCGAGAGGAACGCGGCGTTCTCCTGACGCGTGCGCGTCCAGGCGTCGACCTTCGTGAGCTGCACGCGGCCGATGGCGGCGTGGATGTCGGTCATGCGGTTGTTCAGGCCGACGACCTCGTTGTGGTACTGCTTCTCCATGCCCTGGTTGCGGTAGAGCCGCACCTTGCGCGCCACCTCGGCGTCCTCGCAGGAGACCATGCCGCCCTCGCCCGAGGTCATGTTCTTCGTCGGGTAGAGGCTGAACATCGCGAACGTGCCGAACGCGCCGACGGGCGTGCCGTTCAGCGACGCGCCGTGGGCCTGGGCGGCGTCCTCGAAGACCATGAGCCCGTGCTTCGTCGCGACCTCGAAGAGGCCGGGCATGTTCGCCGGGTGGCCGTAGAGGTGCACCGGCATGATGCCGACGGTGCGCTCGGTGATCGCGGCCTCGACGCTCTTCGGGTCGAGGCAGAAGCTGTCGGGCTCGATGTCGGCGAACACCGGCGTCGCACCCGTGAGCGCGACCGAGTTGGCCGTCGCGGCGAACGTGAAGGAGGGGACGATGACCTCGTCGCCCGCCTTGACTCCGGAGGACAGGAGGCCGAGGTGCTGGCCGGAGGTGCCGGAGTTGACGGCCACGCACTCGCGGCCGAGGCCGAAGTGCGCCGAGAACTCCTCCTCGAACGCCTTGACCTCAGGACCCTGTGCGAGCATCCCGCTGCGCAGCACCCGGTCGACGGCGGCGCGCTCCTCGTCACCGATGAGCGGTTTGGCGGGTGGGATGAAGTCGGTCATGTCGAGCAAGCCCCTTCCAGGCGTCCTGCAGTTCGTCGACGGCCACGCTCCGCGCGACCTTCCGTCATGCGGGCGACCGGCCCGACACCCCGATCGTCGGAGGCGTCGGGGACTCCGACACGAACCGACCGCTCGACGCCCGTGAGGGCGCTCGGGGCAGAATGGGCGGCGTCAGGCACGACCGTCACCTCGGTCAGCCTACCGTCGCCGCAACTCCACTCGTGAAAGGTCACCCCTATGAAGGTCCTGAGTGTCGTGGGCGCACGCCCGCAGTTCGTCAAGCTCGGGCCCGTGGCCCACGCGCTCACCGACGCCGACGTCGAGCACGTCATCGTCCACACGGGGCAGCACTACGACGCGGTGATGTCGGACGTGTTCTTCGAGGACCTGCGCATCCCCGCCCCCGACGTCCACCTCGGCGTGGGCTCCGGCAGCCACGGGGTGCAGACGGGCGCGATGCTCGCGGGCCTCGACCCGGTGCTCGAGGAGCACCGCCCCGACTGGGTCCTCGTCTACGGCGACACGAACTCCACCCTCGCCGCGGCCGTGTCGGCGGTGAAGATGCACCTGCCCGTCGCGCACCTCGAGGCCGGGCTGCGCAGCTTCAACCGTCGGATGCCGGAGGAGCACAACCGTGTCCTCACCGACCACGCGGCCGATCTCCTCCTCGCGCCCACCGACGAGGCGATGCGTCACCTCTCCCACGAGGGTCTCGCCGAGCGCAGCGTCATGGTCGGCGACGTCATGACGGACGTGTGCCACATGGTGCGTGACCAGGTCGCCGACACCCCGCTCACCGATGCGCTCGACGTCTCCGGCGTCGGCGACATCGACCTCGAGGCACCATTCCTCCTCGCGACGATCCACCGCCCCGACAACACCGACACCAAGGAACGGCTCGGCGCGATCCTCGACGCCCTGCGCGCCGCACCCGCGCCGGTGGTCCTCCTCGCCCACCCGCGACTCGTCGCCAAGGCGAAGGAACACGGGCTGGCCCTCGAGGGCGGGTCGCTCTTCGGCACCTCTCCCCTCGCCTATCCCCAGATGGTCCGCGCCGTCATGGGCTCCGCGGGCGTCGTCACCGACTCGGGTGGCCTGCAGAAGGAGGCGTACCTCCTCGGCGCGCCCTGCACGACGATCCGGCCCGAGACCGAATGGGTGGAGACCCTCCAGGGGGGATGGAACATCCTGGACGACGACCTCTCCCAGGTCGCCGACGTCGCCCTGCGCCCCGCCCCCGAGGCCGACCGCGGCACGCCCTACGGCGACGGCCACACCGCCGACCGCGTCGCGAAGGTCCTCGTCGACCGCGCCCGCTGAGTTCCCCGGCCGCGCACCACGACCGCACCGGCGCGGAGTCACACCGGCCGTCCGTCGACGGCGTGTCGCAGCCCCGAGGCTCCGGCGCGCGTCAACGGGCGGTCGGTGTCGTCTCCGGATCCCGTTCGGGGCCGGGCCCCGACGGTGACGGCACCACGGCCGCGTCGCTACGGTCGAGAGCATGAGCGCCGACCTCGTCATCCTCCACTCCGCGTACGGGCAGACGCGAGGCGTCCGCGCCGTCGCCGAGGCCCTCGCCGCCACGGGACGGCGCGTCCACGTCCCCGACTTCTACCGGGGGCGGGTGTTCACGACGGAGGCGCAGGGCATCGCCCACCGCGACGCCATCGGCTATCAGGCCCTCCTCGACCGGGTCCGGGGCGACATCGCCGGTCTCGACCCGACGACGTCGTTCCTCGGGTTCTCTCTCGGCGCCTCGTTCGCCCACCGCCTCGCCGCGGAACGCCCTGCGATGGGGCATCTCGTCCTCGTCGGCAACACGAACCCCGTCTCCGGGTCATGGCCGGGGATCCCCGTGCAGGTGCACCGCTTCGAGGAGGACCACTGGGTGCGCCCCTCCGACGTCGCCGACCTCCGTGAGGCCGTCGAGGTCTCCGGTGGGATGTTCGAGGACCACGTCCTACCCGGCCACGGGCACCTCTTCACCGAGCCTCACCTGCCCGAGTACGACCCGGCCCGCGTCGACACGTTCGTCGCGCAGGTCCACGAGTTCCTCGACTGGGCCTGACGCGTCTCGTTCCTGCCCGCCCGACCCGGCCCCGACACGCCGACGCCCCACCGGCACCGGGTGCGGGCGGGGCGTCGGGGCAGTGCGTCCCGGGGTGGGCGGCGGCTCAGAAGACGGGCTTGCCGCCGGTGACGCCGACGACCGTGCCGGAGACGTAGCTCGCCTCCTCGGGCGAGGCGAGGAACACGTAGGCGCCGGCCATCTCGGCGGGCTGACCGGGGCGGCCGAGCGGGGTGTCGGCACCGAAGGTCTCGACGTCGGACGCCTTGCGCGTCGCGGGCTGCAGCGGGGTCCAGATCGGGCCGGGGGCCACGGCGTTGACGCGGATGCCCTTCGGCCCGAGGTCGGCGGCGAGGTTGACCGTGAGGTTGTTGATCGCGGCCTTCGTGGCGGCGTAGTCGATGAGGGCCGTGGAGGGGTCGTAGGCCTGCACCGAACTCGTGTTGATGATGCAGGACCCCTCCCCCAGGTGCGGCAGGGCGGCCTTGCACAGCCAGATGACGGCGTGGAGGTTCGTCCTCAGCGTGCGCTCGACGTCGTCGAGGTCGAGCCCCGCGAGACCCTCCTCACCACGGGACCAGTGGAACCCGGCGTTGTTGACGAGGACGTCGAGTCTGCCAAGGCCCTCGACGGCCTCGGTGATCGACCGCTCGCACTCGGCGTGCGTGCGCAGGTCGGCGGGGACGAGCACGGCGGTACGTCCGGCCTCGCGGACGAGGCGCGCGGTCTCCTCGGCGTCGACCTGTTCCTCCGGCATGTACCCGAGGGCGACGTCCGCGCCCTCACGGGCGAACGCGATGGCGACGGCCCGACCGATGCCGGAGTCGCCGCCGGTGATGAACGCCTTGAGCCCGGTGAGGCGGTCACGGCCGGTCCAGGTGGTCTCGCCGTGGTCGGGCACGGGGGTCATCTCGCCGGTGAGGCCGGGCGGGGTCTGCTCCTGCGGAGGGAAGCTCTTGCCTTCCTGGTCGCTGACGAGCTTCTGCGCGTTGCGGACGACGTCGGGGGTGTTCATGAATGCTCCTCGGTGACGGCAGGTCTCGGGCTCACGGTACGACCCCGGCCGAGGCGGCGCCCGTCGGAGTCGAGGAGCGGGGTCACTGCGTGAGCGTGTCGACGATGACCTTCTTGACGAGGTCGGCGTCGTTGCCGATGTCCATGACGTGGCGGTCGGCGTCGCGGAGGTAGGCGTAGGCGTCGGGGATCTCGGGTTCGCGGCCGACGGCCTCGACGATGGTCGAGGCGAACTTGACGGGGAGGGCGGTCTCGAGGACGACGAGGGGGGTGTCGACGTCGCCGCCGTCGAGGACGTCGAAGGCGACCTTGAGGGCGTCGGCGGTGTGGGGGTCGACGAGGACGCCGTACTTCTTCTCGACGGCGGCGATCGTCGAGACACGGTCGGCGTGCGTGGACGTGCCGGAGGCGAATCCGAAGCGGTCCCGGACGTCTCCGAAGACGGGGTCGCCGGAGAGGTCGAAGCCCTCGCCGGTGGAGAGGCCGGCGAAGAGCTCGGCCGTGCGGGCGCCGTCGCGGTGCAGGAGGTCGAAGACGAACCGCTCGAGGTTGCTCGCCTTGGAGATGTCCATGGACGGCGAACTCGTCTCGTGCGTCTCGGTGCTCGTGCGCACGCGGTAGACGCCGGTGCGGAAGAACTCGTCGAGGACGTCGTTCTCGTTCGTCGCGACGACGAGGGTGTCGATCGGCACCCCCATCTGACGGGCGACGTGCCCGGCGCAGACGTTGCCGAAGTTGCCGGTGGGGACGACGAACGAGACCTCACGCGCGTCGGCGTCCTCGAGCCCGTCGGTCGCGCGCAGCCAGCAGGCGACGTAGTAGACGACCTGGGCGAGGAGCCGTGCCCAGTTGATCGAGTTGACCGCGCCGAGGCGGTGGAGCTCCTTGAAGTCGAGGTCCGAGGACACCTTCTTGACGATGTCCTGGCAGTCGTCGAAGACGCCGTCGACGGCCATGTTGACGACGTGGGGGTCGTCGACACTGAACATCTGCGCCTGCTGGAACGGGGTCATACGTCCGGCGGGGCTGAGCATGAAGACGTGGATGTTCGGCCGGCCCTTCATCGCGAAGATCGCGGCGCTCCCCGTGTCGCCGCTCGTCGCGCCGAGGATCGCGAGGGAGGAGTCGCGGCGCCGCAGTTCGTACTCGAAGAGCTCCCCGAGGAGCTGCATCGCCATGTCCTTGAACGCGGCGGTGGGCCCGTTGGAGAGGTGCCCGAGGAAGAGACTCCCGTCGAGCCGGGCGACCGGGACGATCTCCTTCGTGCCGAACTTCTCCGCGGTGTACGCGCGCTCGCAGATGCCCCTCAGGTCTGCATCCGGGATGTCGTCGACGTACAGCGAGAGGATCGCGTGGGCGAGGGCGGCGTATCCCTCCTCCTCGAGCAGCCGTCGCCAGCGGGCGAGGGTGTCGGCGTCCACCTGCGGGTAGGACTCGGGCAGGTAGAGCCCGCCGTCGGGCGCGAGGCCGCCGATGAGGATGTCGCAGAACGAGAGGGTGGCCTCGCCCTGGGGGTCACGGGTGGAGAGATAGCGCACACCTCCCAGGTTACGGGCGAACCGGCCTGCGCCGGTGCATCGTCCGCGCCGGTGCGGTGTCCGGGACACCCGGCCCCGTCCCGCCGTCTGCACGAGGCGACCGATCACCTCCGTCACCCGCCCGGTTTCCTTCCCCGCAGTGGCCCCCGCGACAGCGTCGGAGACGGCGGCAGGGAGGGGCCCGGTCGCGACCGGGACGTGGGCGTCATGGCTGGGACGCTCGACGGCAGAACGGCTCTCGTCACCGGGGGCACGAGATGCATCGGGCTCGGCATCGCCACCGTGCTCCTGCAGGAGGGGCCCCGGGTCCTCGACACGGGGCTCACCGAGCAGGCGTGCGAGGAGGCACGGGCGGCGACGGGTCGTCCTCACGTCGTCGATCACGGGGCCGTTCACCGGCTGTCCCGGGTGGTCGCACCACGGCGCGCCGGACGCCGTGCAGCTCGGGCACATGCGGACGACGGCGATGGAGCTCGCCCCGCACGGCGTCGCGGTCGACGCCGTCCTGCCGGGCGACGTCGTCTGCGAGGGCCTGCGCGCCCTCGGCGAGGAGTACCTCGACCGCATGGCGGTGGCCGCCCCCAGGGGCACCCTCGGCGCCCCGAAGGACATCGGCCACGCAGCGGCGTTCTTCGCCTCCGACGGGGCGCGGTACGTCACCGGTCAGGTGCTCGTCGTGGACGGCGACCAGCTCCTGCCGGAATCGCCCGAGGCCCTGGCCGACCTGCGCGCCCGAGTCCCCCCACCCCGCCACACGCGACGACGCCTGCCCCTCGAGGTGAGGGGCGGGCGTCGTCGTGGGGAACCGGGGTTCCCGGGTGGAGCCGTCAGGCGCGGCCCACGGTGCGGAACGTCACGCCCTCGAACTCGTCGGCGTCGAGGAAGTTGCGGCCGTCGACGACGACGGAGACGCCGGGCAGGTCGGCCTTCGTGAGCTGTGCGTACTCGGCGTGGTCGGCCTGGACGATGGCGACGTCGACGTCCTCGCCCGCGTGGTAGGCGTCCCAGCCGAACTTCGCGAGCTCCTCGTCGGAGTACATCGGGTCGTGGACGAGCACCTGCGCACCCTCGGCCTTCAGCGCGTCGACCGTCGGGAAGACGCCGGAGAACGCCGTCTCCTTGACGCCGCCGCGGTAGGAGGCGCCGAGCACGACGACCTTCTTTCCCGAGAGGTCACCGGCGGCCCCCTTGGCCAGGCCCACGGTGTAGGCGGGCATGTCGGCGTTCGCTTCGCGGGCGGCGCGGACGACGGTGGCCTCCGGGTCGTTCCACAGGTACAGGCGCGGGTAGACGGGGATGCAGTGGCCGCCGACGGCGATGCCGGGGCGGTGGATGTGGCTGTACGGCTGGGAGTTGCTCGCCTCGATGACCTGGTAGACGTCGATGCCGTTGTCGGCGGCGAACCGGCCGAACTGATTGGCGAGGCCGATGTTGACGTCGCGGTACGTCGTCTCGGCGAGCTTGGCCATCTCGGCGGCCTCGGCGGAGCCGAGGTCCCACACGCCGTTGCCGCGCTCGAGGTCGGGGCGCTCGTCGAAGTCGAGGACCGACTCGTAGAACTCGATGCCGCGCTGCACGCCCGCCCCGCGGAGGCCGTCGAGTCCACCGATGAGCTTGGGGTATTTGCGGAGGTCGGCGAACACACGACCGGTGAGGACGCGCTCCGGGGAGAACACGAGGTGGAAATCCTTGCCCTCCACCAGTCCCGAGCCCTCCTCGAGCATCGGCTTCCAGCGACCGCGGGTCGTGCCGACCGGCAGGGTGGTCTCGTAGGAGACGAGGGTGTCGGGCTTGAGGCCGCGGGCGATGTCCTTCGTCGCCGACTCCATCCAGCCGAAGTCGGGCTTGCCGTCCGCGTCGACGAACAGGGGGACGACGATGACGACGGCGTCGGACTGGGAGACGGCCGAGGCGGTGTCCGTCGTCGCCTCGATGAGCCCGGCGTCGACGGCCTCGACGAGCTTCTCCTGGAGGTGCGCCTCGCCCGGGAACGGCTCGGTGCCGGCGTTGACCGACTCGACGACGGCCGGGTTGACGTCCGCCCCGAGGACACGATGGCCCTTCGAGGCGAACTGCACGGCGAGGGGGAGGCCGATCTTGCCGAGGCCCACGACGGTGATGTTCACGCGAGAATTCCTCACTTCGGCGTCGCCGCCGAGATGTTCGATGGTCGAGTCCTCCCTGATCTTAAGTCCTCACCTGCTCGACCGAGCTGCCTCCCTGGCCCGACACCCCGTGGACGAGCGCGTCGAGCACGTCGACGACGCGCGGGTCGTACTCGTGGCCGAGGCCGAGGTAGAGGCGTTCGAGCGCCGCGTCCGGCCCCGGCAGGGGCAACCCGGCGGAGGCCCCGGTGAGGAGGTCGTCGTAGGCGTTCGCGACCTTGATGACGCGGCTCGCGAGAGGCTGCGCCCGGCGGTGGGAGACGTGGTGCCGGTAGGGCACGGCCTGCGCCTCGATGATCGCCGCCTCCTCGTCGAGCACCCCCGAGGCCCGGGCGATCTCCGCACCGTCGAGGGCGATCTCCTCCTGGTCGGCGGGCGCCGCGAGCACGGTGGCGCCCGACGGGACGGGGCGCACGAGACGCACCTGTCCGAGGTCGTGGAGCAGCGCGGCACGCTCGGTCTCGGCGAGGTCGCGACGCCCCATGCCGAGCTCCCGGCCGATCTCCGTCGAGAGGTGCGCGACGCGCGCGGCGTGACCGGGGCGGACGACCCCCATCGCCTCCGGGAGGTGCGAGAGGGCGACGACGCTCTGGCGGGCGTGTTCGCGCATCTCGTCGTGGCGGCGCACGGCGATCTGATTGAAGACGAGGGGCAGGAGGATGAGTGGAAGCGCCGGCGGGCCGAGCAGCGGCTGCGCCACCGCGACGAGCACGGCCGTCGCCGCCGGCACGACACCGAGCGTGAGGCTCTCCTCCAACGCGTCGGCATAGGCGTCCCGACGGCTTCCCACGCGGGGCGTGGAGAACTCCATCCGCAGCGGCACTTCGAGGATGAGCGCCCCGTAGATCATCGCGAGGAGTACGACGGCCCCCGCCTGCGGCGGCGCCTCGAGGAGCGCGGCGCGCAGGGGGCGGGCGGCGCCGAGGTCACGGAGCAGGACCACGAGGCCCGCCACCGTGACGATGCGCGGCAGATACCGCCGGAGGACCGCCGCGAGCGCGCGTCCGGAGAAGGACCGTGCGGCGAGGAGGCCCCCGACGACGAGACCGACCGCCGCCACCGCGACGACGAGGACGGTCGACGGCGCGGCGTGGTGGTCGGTGAGTCCGTGGTCGACGGTGAGCGCGAGCGCCGCCGTGGCCCCGACGTCGATCGTGCGGGAGGGCTCGGCGGGTCCGGGGCCGCGCCCCGGTAGGACCGGCGTCTGCATCGATGCCCCGGCCGTGATCGTCGCGAGGAAGAGCGCGAGCATGAGCCACTCCTGGGCGACGTCGAACGTGTCCGGTCGCGCCACGCCGACCACTGCAGCGCCGACGACGGCCACGAGTAGGAGCCAGATCCCGCCGGTGGCGATGCGGAACCCACGCTCGCGGCGTTCGTGCGCGAAGACGGACGGGTGCGCCTCGATGCCGTGGGACGCCTCCGCGGTGATGTCGACGGCCGGAGGCGGTGTGGTCGCGGAGGTCATCGCCGCCTCCCCCCGACCGTCCCCTCACGCAGACCCGACCCGCGCGAGGCGCGGGCCCCGCGGATCGGCCGCGTCGTACGCCCCGCGGGAAGCGTGCGCGCCACCGGCGCTCCCGCCCCGGCCGCCGCGGAATCGTCTCCGCCGTGGTGTTGCGGGACACCGGCGTCGCCGGCCCCGGCGGACGCGCCCGCGCCGGGCTCGGGGGGTCCGTCGAACTCGTCGACGTCCTCCGCCACGTCGAGGACGGCCGCGAGCGCGGCGACGCCCGCCGGATCGAAGCGACGACCCGCCATCGACCGTAGGCGCCGCACGAGCTCGGCGTCGGCGCGGGACGCGTCCGACGTCGTGACGAGGACGTCCGCCGCATCGGCCACCGCGAGGATCCGTGCATGGACGGGGATCGCGTCGGCCCGCAACCCATCCGGACCCCCCGTACCGTCGAACCACTCTCCCTCGAGCCGGACGGCCCGGGCGGCGTCGGCGAGGAAGTCGATGCGGCCGAGCACCTGGTCGGCCGCCACCGCCGAGGCGACCGCGAGATCGCGCCGCTCACCGACGCGGTGTGCCGCCGTGCACGGGCCCGACATGCCGACGGTGTGGAGGCGCGCCGCGTCGTGCACCGCCGCACGGTCCGCGGGCCGCAGCCCCATCTCGAGGGCGAGGGCGTCGGCGTACCGGACGACCCGCTCGTCGTGGGCGCGGACGCCGTCGTCGCGCCCCGCACCCGCGATCGCCCGGATGAGACCCGTCCGGGTTCGCCGCTCCGCGGAGAACAGGCCGTGCATGTGTCGCGTGAGGACGAGAGGCGCGGTGACGAGGAGCAACGCGATGGCGTCGAGTCCCCCGGGCCCCCACAGGACGACGACGACGAACGCGACGAGCGCCCAGGCGAGGAAGGTGGGGACGGTGCGGAGCATCCCTCCGACGAGGGCGAGACGGCTCGGCGTCGTCGGGTCCCGTGGGGTGACGGTGAGGAGGACGACGAGGTTCGTCGCGAGGAAGGCCGCGTCGGCGAGGAGGAGCGGCACGCCGACGGAGGCGGTGAGCACCCCGGCGGGTTCTTCGCCGAGGAGGAGGGGGCGCCCGTCCACGGTGAGCACCCCCTCGATCATCACGGCACCGTGGGCGAGCTTGTAGACCGACGACGCGACGGCCGCCGACAGCCCGAACATGAGGCCGTTGAAGACCCATGCCTGCCACCACCCCTGGCGGGCGTCGAGCACCGCGGCGCCGATGCCGAGGAGCACCGCCCCGAGGGGACCGACGAGAGGGATCGCGGCGAGGAGCACGACGGCCGTGAACGAGAACGACACGCGCTCCTCCGACCGGTCGAACCGCAGACCCGCGCTCGCCGCGGCGGCGACGAGCAGGAGGGTGAACGTGAAGGCGTCGGAGAGCCCCATGGGGCGCATGTCCGTGGCCCACGACGTGATGACCGCGGTGAGCGCCCCGGCGAGGAGGAGCGGGACGAGCATGCCAGGACGCCCGCTCCGGCGAGGGCCGGAACGGGCGTCCTGTGCGCCTGCGGCCGTTCCGGCCGGATCACCCGTGGGGAACGGCTGATCGGCCGGAGGCGGCGACGTGAGGCTGTTCATTCCCCGATCGTAATCGAGGAATACCGATATTCAGAGGAGGGCCGCCCTCAGAAGGACGGGGTCCACCACCAGCAACGGGAGGCACGCATCGCAATCAACTCCATCCGTGTGGTTCGCCGCCGCACCTCTCCCCCAGGGACTCTCGTGCTGAGCGTCGGAGCGGCCGACGGTGATGACTAATCGAGATTTACTTCTTAGAACCGACCCCCATCGGTTCTTCGAAGTGCTCTGAACATAGCCACCCAGCAAGGTCCGGAGCACGCATCCAGGCCTTTATTTGCCCACTCTTTGCCACTTTTACCGAGTCCAATGAATAGGTCGGACGTCCATTCCGTGACCTGGACGCGCGCCCGTTCCACCCATTCCGTTCCACCCATTTCGACGATGTTGGACACTCCCCCTCGGAGTCGTCGACCCGCGGCGCGAGGCGACGGGGCTCCCCCATCCCCGGCGCACCGCCACGCACCCCTCGCGCCGCGCCGCTTGGGCGCCTCCGGACGCATGTGGGAAGATGCTCCGACGGCACGACACTGCCTCGAAGGAGCACACCATGAGCAAGCGAGCACGCAAGCGCCGCGCCCGCAAGGGCAACAAGGCCAACCACGGCCGCAAGCCCAACGCCTGAGCGTCGGCACGAACGAAGGCCCCGACCACCCTGTGGTGGTCGGGGCCTTCGTTCGTCGTGGAGCCTTGAGACCTCAGTCGGCCCGGGGCGCATCCTCGCGGGTGAGCCCGAACGTCGTGATGCGGGCCATGATCTGCATGCGTAGGGTGCGCGGCGCCGGCTGGCACGCGCAGGACCGCCGCACGAGCGCCTTGAGCACGAGATCACGCTCGTACTCGCTCATGCAGGCCCCGCACTCGTCCAGGTGCGTCTTGAGACGTTCGCAGTCCCCCGCGTCCATCTCGGCGTCGATGTACTCGAAGACCCGCAGCCGGACCTCGGAACAGTCGGTGGGGTGGGTGTCCGCGTCGGCCATCACTTCACCCCCGAGTAGCCGCGCTCGGCGGCGTAGTCGTTGAGGAGCTCACGGAGCTGACGGCGCCCGCGGTGGAGACGCGACATCACGGTGCCGATCGGCGTGTCCATGATCTCGGCGATCTCCTTGTAGGCGAAGCCCTCGACGTCGGCGAGGTACACGGCGAGGCGGAAGTCCTCCCCGAGCTGCGCCAGCGCGCGGGTCACGTCGCTGTCGGGCAGGTGGTCGAGCGCCTCGACCTCCGCCGAGCGCAGACCGGTCGAGCTGTGCGACTCGGCCCGGGCGAGTTGGTAGTCCTCGACCTCCGCCGCGTCGGACTGCAACGGCTGCCGCTGCTTCTTGCGGTAGGAATTGATGTACGTGTTCGTGAGGATCCGGTACAGCCACGCCTTGAGGTTCGTGCCCGGCTTGTACTGGTGGAACGCGGCGAACGCCTTGGCGTATGTCTCCTGGACGAGGTCCTCGGCGTCGGAGGGGTTGCGCGTCGTGCGCAGCGCCGCACTGTAGAGCTGGTCGAGGTAGGGCATCGCGTCGCGCTCGAAGCGGGCGGCGCGTTCCGCCGGGGTCTCCGCGGCGACGTCGATGCCGGGCTCGTCGGCGCCGGGGCGGGCCGCGGCGCCGTCCCGCCCGGAGGCGGTCGTGGCGGCACCCTGCTCGGGGCGTGTCGGGGCGGTGTCTAGGGGATCGGGTGTGGGCCGAGGGGCCGGTGGGGCGGACGACTCGTTCATCACGCTCCAGGATAGAGCCCCGACGTCGAAACCGCGCGTCCCCACCGCGTCGGTGAGACCGAGGAAGCCGGTCTCCGGTGGCGCGGGATGGGTCTGGACGAGCACGTTGTCCTCCTTGGGCCTGGCGTGCGGACTCCGGGGTCAACGACATCGGGGCCGCCGTCCATTCCCGCCGCCGCACGGATCCCGGCCGGCGGCGCCGGACCCGCGGCTGCACGACCACACCCCTCGCCCCGCGGTGGTGTGTCGCCACCGGAGCTGCACGGAAGGGGCGGCCCGACCGCGGGGGTCAGCCGATGATCTCGCCGGTCGTCGGGTCGACGACACCCTCGAGCTCCTCGACGGGCGCCGGGATGCGCAGATCGGGACCGTTGACGCGGGAGGAGCCGACGGCCCGACCCACGGGGCGGGCCTCGAAGCGGCCGGGCCGGGCGAACGCGAGCATCGCGGCGATCTCGTCGCGGTCGTCGACGCGTGGGTCGAGCCAACGCCCCCAGTCCTCCGGTTCGAGGACGAGCGGTTGCCGGTCGTGGACGCGGTCGAGCCCCGGTTCGGCGGCCGTCGTGACGATGGAGACGCTCGCGAGCCACGTCCTCGGGTCGGCGGGATCGCCCGCCGGGTCCTTCCAGAACTCGTAGAGCCCGGCGAAGGCGAGCGGCACGTCGTCGCCCCGGTGGATGAAGAACGGCTGCCGACGCGGCTTTCCCCGCACCGTCACCGTGGGACTCCGCTGCCACTCGTACCAGCCGTCAGCGGGGACGAGCGCACGCCGACGGAGCCCGGCGGCGCGGAACGCGGGCTTCTCGAGCACGGTTTCGGCGCGGGCGTTGAACATCCGGGAGCCGACGGAGGGATCCTTCGACCACGAGGGGACGAGACCCCACGTGAGCAGCCGCAACTGACGTACGGGCTCCTCCGACGCCTCGTCGTCGCCGTCGACGCCCTCCTCAGGACGCGGCGGACGCTCGAGGACGACCCGGACGTTCTTGCTCGGGGCGATGTTGTGGTCGGCCGTGCCCGCGGGCGGGTCCTGCGGTGCCGCGAGGATCGACCGGACGGGCGCGTCGGTCCGGTCGAGTGCGACGTCGAACTCCTCGAGCAGATCGGCGTTGCTCGCCGACGAGGCGTATCTGCCGCACATCGCTCCTCCGTCCCGCACGGCCCACGCCGTCGCGTCTCACGAGCACTCCGCGCCGACTCCCGTCGACGCCCTGGTCGCCCGATCGTCGCCCCTGCACGGGCGCGGGCGCCACTCGGTGCGCGGGCTCGAGCACGATTCGTCGCGCCTCGTGCAGCGACCAGGACACCGACCCTCCCCGTGCGGATGCGGGTCCGCGGGGCGCGCACGGAGGTCGCGCACGAAGACCGTGAGGCCCGTCACCCCTGCGGGTGCGATCGCCACCCCGGACGGACGTGTCCCACTGCCCGCCGGCGCCGGGGCCTCCGACACCGCTCGCCGCCCGCCCACCCCCGGGCGCGAGACGCACCGCCACCGCGACGCGCGGGTGTCGGCGGCGGCCATTACGGTAGGAGCGGGCGCCCTCCCCTCGCGGAGACACGCCCACGACTCGATCCTTCGAAGGAGACACGATGATCCGCCGACTCGCCCGCCCCATGCTCGCTGCCGTGTTCGTCACCGGAGGGATCGACGCGCTGCGTCACCCGGGCGGCCGCGTCGAGCTCGCCGCTCCGCTCACCGAGAAGGCCTCCGAGCTCGCGGGCACCCCGAACGACCCCGAGATGATGGTCCGCGCGAACGGTGCCCTCATGGCGCTCTCCGGCGCGATGCTCGCCACCGGCCGCATGCCGCGCGTCGCGAGCACGATGCTCGCCGCGTCCCTCGTTCCGACGACGCTCGTCGGCCACACGTTCTGGACCGAGCGCGAGCCCGGCGCCCGCAAGATGCAGGAGATCCAGTTCATGAAGAACCTCGGCCTCCTCGGCGGCGTCATGCTCGCCGCGGTCGACACCGAGGGCAAGCCGGGTCTCGCCTGGCGCGCACAGAACGTCGCCAAGAGCGCCCGCCGCGAGGCCCGCCTCGCCAAGGCGCAGGCCAAGCTCGCCGTCTCCTGATCGACGAGGTCTCCCGACCGGTGGCTCCCCATCCCGATCCCTGGCCCGCGCCGTCGCGTCCGACCCCGGTCGACGCGACGGTGCGGTTGCCGGGCAGCAAGTCCCTCACGAACCGCTACCTCGTCCTCGCGGCGCTCGCCGACGGCCCTTCGCGCCTGCGGCTGCCGCTCCGCAGCCGTGACACCGAACTCATGGCCGCCGCGCTGCGGGCTCTCGGCACCCGGGTGATCGACGCCCCCGACGGCGACTGGATCGTCGAGCCGGGCCCGATCCGCGGTGGCGTCGACGTCGACTGCGGCCTCGCCGGCACCGTGATGCGGTTCGTCCCCCCGGTCGCCGCCCTCGCCGACGGCCCCGTGCGCTTCGACGGCGACCCCGGAGCGCGCACCCGCCCCGTCGCGACCGGCCTGCGCGCCCTGCGCGACCTCGGCGTCGAGATCAGCGACGACGGCGACGGCCGCATGCCGTTCACCGTCCACGGCCGGGGTGAGATCCCCGGCGGCCGCGTCGAGATGGACGCCTCGGCGAGCTCCCAGTTCGTCTCCGGTCTGCTGCTCGCGGCCCCCCGCTTCGACCGCGGCGTCACCGTCGTCCACCGCGGCGACCCCCTGCCCAGCGCGCCCCACGTCGTCATGACGGTCGAGGCGCTCCGCGACGCCGGCGTCACCGTCGACGACTGCGAACCCGACCGGTGGACCGTCGACCCCGGCCCGATCCTCCCCCTCGACGTCGTCGTCGAACCCGACCTCTCCAACGCCGCCGCGTTCCTCGCCGGCGCGATGGTCACCGGCGGGCGCATCCACGTCCCCGACTGGCCGCACCACACGACTCAGGCGGGCGATCACATCCGCGACGTCTTCGACGCGATGGGCGGCGACGTCGCCCTCGACCGCGACGGGCTCACCGTCACCGGCCCCGACCGCCCGAGCGGTCTCGACGTCGACCTTCACGACGCGGGCGAGCTCACCCCGGTCGTCGCCGCGGTCGCCGCCGTCGCGGACTCCCCCAGCTGGCTGCGGGGCATCTCCCACCTCCGCGGACACGAGACCGATCGGCTCGCCGCCCTCGCCCGCGAGATCGAGAAGGTCGGCGGCCGCGTCGAGGTCACCGAGGACGCCCTGCACGTCGTTCCCGGCCCGCCGCGCCCCGCGACGATCCACACGTACGCCGACCACCGCATGGCGATGGCCGCCGCCGTCCTCGGGCTCGCCATCCCCGGCGTCCTCGTCGAGGACGTCGCGACGACGGGCAAGACCCTCCCCGACTTCCCCGGCATGTGGGAGGCCATGGTCGCCGGGACGGCCCCCGCGTGAGCCGTCTCGCCGACCGCTACGACGAGAGCGACGTCCGCGTCCGCCCCGGACGCCGCGGCTCCCGCCCCCGCACCAAGGAACGGCCCCGCCACGAGGACGCGGTGATCGGCACCGTCATCACCGTCGACCGCGGGCGCTACACCGTCCGTGTCGAGGGCCACCTCGTCATCGCGATGCGCGCACGCGAACTCGGCCGCAAGGCCGCCGTCGTCGGCGACGACGTCGCGCTCGTCGGCGACATCCGCGGCGGCCCCGACCGGCTCGCCCGCATCGTCCGCATCGAGCCCCGACGCTCCGTCCTGCGACGCACGGCCGACGACACCGACCCCGTCGAGCGGGTCATCGTCGCCAACGCCGACCAGCTCGTCGTCGTCACCGCCCTCGCCGACCCCGAGCCACGACCGCGCATGATCGACCGCTGCCTCGTCGCGGCCTATGACGCGGGCCTCACCCCGCTCCTCGTCCTCACGAAGGCCGACCGCATCGACCCGGAGAACCCGCCGGACGTGCTCGACATGTACCGGCCGCTCGATGTCCCCGTCGTCGTCACGTCCTTCGCCGACGACGACGTCGTTCCCGACGACGCCTCGGACACCACCCACCTCGGGCGCCACCGCATCGTCGGTGTCGAGGAGGTGCGCGAGCTGCTCACCGGGCGGGTGAGCGTGCTCGTCGGCCACTCCGGGGTCGGCAAGTCCACCCTCGTCAATGCCCTCGTCCCCGACGCGGACCGCGCGACCGGCCACGTCAACGACGTCACGGGTCGCGGACGCCACACGTCGACCTCGGCGATCGCGCTCGAGCTGCCGGTGGACGACGAGGGCCGACGCGGCTGGATCGTCGACACCCCCGGAGTCCGCTCGTTCGGGCTCGCGCACATCGACCCCGACCGCATCGTCACCCACTTCTCCGAGCTCGCCGGTGGACTCGACGGTTGCCCCCGCGGCTGCAGCCACGACGAGGAGGAGTGCGGGCTCGATGCCTGGGTGGCCTCCGGGCAGGCCGGGCCCGCGGGGCCGGCACGACTCGACTCGTTGCGGCGCCTCCTCCGTGCCCGCACCGAACCCCGCGAGCACGACCGCCCCGACGCCTGACCCCGGGCGTCCCCTGCCCGGGGCCGGTCCGCCTCCCCGCGGGGCGACCGCGAGGTGCGGTGCCGCGGACCGGCCCAGGATCCGTCGTCCGGCCGAGGGGCACCCGGAAGCGGGAGTGACATCATCGGAGGATGGGTTCACAAAAGAAGATGAAGAAGGGCGTCTACGAGGCCGAACTGCTCCGGCTGCAGCAGGAACTCGTCGACATGCAGCAGTGGATCAAGGAGACCGGGCAGCGGCTCGTCGTCATATTCGAAGGTCGTGACGCGGCCGGCAAGGGCGGCGCGATCAAGCGGGTGAGTGAGTACCTCAACCCCCGCGCCGCCCAGATCGTCGCGCTGCCGGCACCGACGGAGCGACAGAAGACGCAGTGGTACTTCCAGCGGTACGTCGAGCACCTTCCCGCCGCCGGTGAGATCCGCCTGTTCGATCGTTCCTGGTACAACCGCGCCGGCGTCGAGCGGGTCATGGGCTACTGCTCCGCGGAGGAGTACCGCCGGTTCCTCCGCCAGACCCCCATCTTCGAGCGGATGCTCATCGAGGACGGAATCATGCTGCGAAAGTACTGGTTCTCGGTGAGCGACCACGAGCAGCTCAAGCGGTTCGAGTCGCGCCTCACCGACCCGATGCGCCGCTGGAAGCTTTCGCCCACCGACCTCGAATCCCTCACGCGCTGGGAGGAGTACAGCCGCGCGAAGGACGACATGTTCGTCCACACCGACATCCCCGAGGCGCGGTGGAACGTCGTCGAGAGCGACGACAAGCGGGCGGCACGGATCAACATGATCGCCCACCTCCTCCACTCGGTGCCCTACGAGCACATCGAGCAGCCCAAGCTCAAGCTGCCCAAGCGTCCACCGTCGACGGGATACCAGCGTACCGACCGGTCGCTGCAGCTCGAGGTCCCCGACCACGCCTCCACCGTCGGCGAGGAGGCCCACAGCCCCTACGAGGACCCCGAGGACTGACCGGGACCCCGAGGACTGACCAGGGCCCCCGAAGGACCGCCCCCCGCCCCCCGCCCCACCCTCTGCGCGAGGAGACGGGGCGGGTGTCGGCACGGCGTCTCGGACCCCGAGGAACGCCTCGCCCCACGGCAACACGGACACCGCCGAGTGAGGCCTGCGCCCCGTACCCGCGGTTCGGGCGATAGCGTGTCGTCGTGCCCGATTACACCGACGATCTCCGTCTCGCCCACGTCCTCGCCGATTCCGTCGAACGCATCACGATGGCGCGCTATCAGGCCGAGGACCTCGTCGTCGAGACCAAGCCCGACCTCACCCCGGTGAGCGACGCCGACAAGGACGCCGAGGACCTCATCCGGTCCTACCTCAAGCGCGCCCGTTCTCGCGACGCGGTGCAGGGCGAGGAGGGCGGCACCACCGGCCACGGCAACCGCAAGTGGATCATCGACCCGATCGACGGCACGAAGAACTACGTCCGTGGCGTCCCCGTGTGGGCGACGCTCATGGCGCTCGTCGAGGACGACGAGGTCGTCATCGGTCTCGTGAGCGCCCCGGCGCTCAACCGGCGATGGTGGGCGGCGAAGGGCACCGGCGCCTGGACGGGCCGTTCCCTCGCGGGAGCGAAGCGGATGCGCGTCTCCTCGGTCTCGTCGGTGGCCGACGCGTCGCTCTCCCACTCGGAGATATCGGAGTGGACCGAGGCCGGGTTGCGTGACCAGTTCCTCGACCTCGGCGAGGAGGTGTGGCGCACCCGCGCGTACGGCGACTTCTGGTCGTACATGCTCGTCGCCGAGGGTGCCGTCGACATCGCCGCCGAACCGCAGCTCGAGGTGTACGACATGGCCGCGCTCGTGCCGATCGTCACCGAGGCCGGCGGCCGGTTCACCTCGTTGGAGGGCGAGGACGGCCCCTGGGGTGCGGGCGCCGTCGCCACCAACGGTCTCCTCCACGACGAGGTCCTCGAGCGTCTGTGTCCTCGCACCGCCTGAGTCCGAACCGCCTTGCCGCGCACGGTGGTCCACCGACGACACCGCGGCGCCCCTCACGTCCGACGTGAGGGGCGCCGTCGTCGTACCGCCCGCCCTCCGCGGGTCGACGACGTCCCGGCCCGACCGCGGCGTGACCTCAGCTCACGACCTGCACGGGCAGATCGGTCGTGAGGGTGGGGACGACGACCGAGGCGTCACCGACGATCACCACCGTCCACCGGCGGTCGACGTGGGTGCGGTAGGCCTCGGTGAGACGTTCCGGCGTGAGCGTGAGGGTGTCGGCGAGGACCTCCGAGGTGTGCTCGGTGCCGAGCCCGTCCAGCGCCCGCGCGGCGGCCTCGGAGGCGACGACGTCCGCCGTCGCGAACCGGCCCGGCGCGGTGAGCGAGAGGTAGTCGACACCGGCGGTCGTCTCCGTCGCCGTGAAGCCCTCCGCCGCGGGGGCGTCGAGGATCGACAGGGTGAGGTCGAGCGCTTCCGCGGTGACCTCCGTGCGCACCGACCCCGTCGTCATGAACAACCCGCTGCCGCTCCGAGGCCGGGCCATCGACCGCATCCCGTACGTGAAGCCCTTGTCCTCCCGCAGCACCGCGTCGAGCCGGGCGTGCGGGGACCCGCCGAGCAGGTACGCGACGACCGGGAACGGCGCCCAGCCGCCCTCGACTCGCCGGTCCGGTCCGGCGCACCCGAGGTGGAACTCGCTCTGCACGCTGCCAGGGCGGTCGACGACGACGAGACGGTGCGCGTCGTCCGCCCGCACGTGCGGGCCGGACGATGCGGCCGCGGCCGGTCCCGACCATCCCGCGAACGCCTCCTCGACGAGGGCCCGCACGTCGAGTCCGCGCAGGTCGCCCGCGACGACGATCGTCGACCCCACCGGCCCGAGCTGCGCGTGGCGGGCCCGGACGACGTCGGGCGTGATCGCCGAGACGGTCTCACGCGCCCCCGCCGTCGGGCGGGACGCCCGCGTGCCGGGCGCGTAGTACGTACGCGCGAACTCGCGCGCCGCCCGCATCCCGGGATTCGCGTCCTCCTGATCGATCTCGGCGAGACGCGCCCGCACCTGCCGGGCGACCTCGTCCTTGCCGAGCGTCGGCCTGGTGAGGACGTCGACGAGCAACGACAACGCCTCCGGCAGACGCCGCCCGGGCACGTCGAGGTCCACGGCAAGACCCCGCTCCCCCACCCCGGCGTGCATCGACATTCCCGTCCGCTCGAGGAGTTCGACCATCTCCTCGGCGTCCCGGCCCCCGGCGCCCTCGTCGAGCGTGCGGGCCATGATCGACCCGACACCCTCGTACGCCTCGGGCTCGGTGTCGAGCGGTGTCGGGCACGTCACCTGCACCGAGACGACGTGCTGTCCCGGCAGATCGAACGTGAGCAGCGTGGCCCCGCAACTCGTCTCGTGGCGCTCCGGCTGCGGGAACGCCCACGGGCCGGGCCGGGTGACGCTCGGGCGGGTGCTCATGCCTGCTCTCCTTCGTCCGTCGTCGACCCGTCCCTCGTCAGGGAGTCGGCGGCGGTGTCAGTGCTGTCGGTCGTGGGGTGGTCGTCGGCGGCGCCGGACGCGTCCGTCCCTGCCGGGGCGTCCGCGACCGGTTCGTCCGTCGCCCCTCCCGCGTAGGCGACGACGACCCGATGCTTCGGCGCCAGCCATGTCGCCACGGCGCGGCGGACGTCTTCGGCCGTGACGGCGTCGAGGCGGTCGAGGTAGGTGTTGATCCCCTCGGGGTCGTCGTAGAGGGTGGTGAGGCGCCCGAGCTGGTCGGCACGCTCCTCCACCGAGGCGAGCGTCGAGAGCCACTCCCGCTCGTTCTGCGCGGACGCGGCCTCCATCTCCACCGGCGACGGCCCCTCCTCGGCGAGCCTTGTCAGCTCGACGACGATCGCCTCCTCGAGTTCGGTGAGCGTGATGCCCTCGGCGGGCTGGGCGGCGAGGAACCCGAGCGACGTTCCGTCGGCGAGGCCGAGCGGGGCGCTCGAGGCGAACGTCGCGATCTCCGCACCTCGGACGAGGTTCTTCTCGAGCCGCGAGATCGCCGTGCCCCCGAGGATCTCGAGGGCGAGGCCCGCGGCGTCGAACTCCGGGGCATGATCGGCCGGCAGCCGGAACCCGAGGTAGAGGCGCGGGGCGGGAACGTCCTGGTCGACGTCGACGTGCACGGGATCCGGCAGCGGCGGCAACGGCGGGGTACTCGCGGGTGGGACGTCCTCGCCCCGAGCGAGGTCGCCGAAGTACCGCTCGGCCCCGGCGAACCCGGCCTCCGGGGTGACGTCGCCGCACAGGGTGAGAACCGTGTTCCCCGGGTGGTACCAGCGGCGGAAGAACGCGTGCACGTCCTCGAGCGTCGCCGCGTCGAGGTCGGCCATCGAGCCGATCGTCGAGTGGTGGTATGGGTGCCCCTCGGGGAAGACGTTCGCGTACAGGTGGTGGAGCGCCTCCCCGTACGGCTGGTTGTCGTACCGCTGCCGCTTCTCCTCCTTGACGACGTCGCGCTGGTTGTCGAGGTTCTCCTGCGTCACCGCGTCGAGGAGGTACCCGTGGCGGTCGGCCTCCATCCAGAGCGCGAGGTCGAGGGCCCCCGAGGGGAGGGTCTCGAAGTAGTTCGTGCGGTCGAACCACGTCGTCGCGTTGAGGCGCGCCCCCACCCCCATGAGGGCGGAGAAGTGCTCCCCGCTCGCGACGTGTCGCGAGCCCTGGAACATGAGGTGTTCGAAGAGGTGCGCGAACCCCGTGCGCCCCTCCTGTTCGTGGCGCGACCCGACGCCCACCCACAGGTTGACGGCGACGACAGGCGAGGCGTGGTCCTCACTGACGACGACACGCAGACCGTTGGGCAGCGTGGTGGTCTCGACGGGGTAATCCAGCGGCATCGCTCCAGCCTACGACCCACGAGGCACGACCCGTCACCACCCGAGGCACACCCGCGTTCGGTGCTCTCGCACCGTGAGGAAACAGCAGGAACGACGGGTCCGTCTCGTATCCGCGGCGGGAAGACCGACGTCCGCGCAGGTCGGAGGACCGCGCCGGACGCTCGGGCCGAACGAACCCGTCCTTCCGGTCGTTCGTGGTCGGAGGAGTGGCTCGCCCCCTCCGACGTCTCGGCGCGAGATTCCCGGCGATCGCTGCTACCCCCGGTCACGGCTCCCGGAATGCAGCCGTCGACGCATCGGGGCCGGACGTACATGAGGGCCGGCCCCGCACGTCGTGTGCGGCACCGACCCTCCCGGAGCGCGGGTGCTCAGTCCTCGTGCTCGTCGATCCACTTCTGACGATCCGGCGCCTCGTCGCCGATCGTCGTGGAGTCACCGTGGCCGGTGAGGACGAGCGTCTCCCCCGGCAGCGTGAGCAGGCGATCGGTGATCGAGGCGATGATCGTGTCGAAGTCGCTGAACGACCGGCCCGTCGCGCCCGGCCCGCCATTGAAGAGCGTGTCGCCGCTGAAGAGGACGGCGAGGTCCGGGCTGTGGAGGCATACCGCACCCGGAGAGTGCCCGGGCGTGTGGAACACGGTGAGCGGCAGGCCCGCGACCTCGACGACCTGACCGTCGGCGAGCTCGCCGTCGGGCGCGGCGTCGGGGAACTCGGCGTCCCACAGCATGCGGTCGGCCGGGTGGAGCAGGCGCGGCGCGCCCGTCGCCGCCGCGAGCTCGTCGCTCGCGTTGATGTGGTCGTTGTGCCCGTGGGTGAGGACGATCGCCTTGACGGTGCGGCCGTCGAGGGCCTCGACGATGGGCCCCGCCTCGTGGGCGGCGTCGACGACGATCACCTCGGAATCGTCACCGACGATCCAGATGTTGTTGTCGACCTCCCACTCGCCGCCGTCGAGGGTGAACACGCCGCGGGTGATGACGCGCTCGACGCGGATGCCCTCGCGGCTACCGGGGGTGGTGACGATCTCGGAGGCGCTCACAGCTCCACCACCGATCGCAGCACGGTGCCCTCGCGCATCTTGTCGAACGCGCTCTCGACGTCACCGAGGCCGATGCGCTCGCTGACGAAACGGTCGAGATCGAGCCGGCCCTGCTTGTAGAGCGAGACGAGCATGGGGAAGTCGCGGCTCGGCAGGCAGTCGCCGTACCAGCTGCTCTTGAGGGCGCCGCCGCGGCCGAAGATCTCGGCAAGCGGCAGGGTGACCTCTGTGTCGGGCGTGGGCACGCCGACGAGGACCACCCGCCCGGCGAGGTCACGGGCGTAGAACGCCTGCTCGTACGTCTCGGGGCGACCGATGGCCTCGACGACGACGTCGGCCCCGAACCCGCCGGTGATCTCCCGGATGCGTTCGACGGCGTCCTCGGCCGAGGAGTCGATCGTGTGCGTCGCGCCGAACTCGCGGGCCCACTCGAGCTTCTTGGGGTCGACGTCGACCGCGATGATCGTCGTCGCGCCCGCGACGACCGCGCCCGCGATGGCCGCGTCGCCCACGCCACCGCACCCGAAGACGGCGACGGACTCGCCGCGCTGCACGGCGCCGGTGTTGACGGCGGCACCGAAGCCCGCCATGACCCCACACCCGAGGAGCCCGACGGCGGCCGGGTCGGCCTCGTCGACCTTCGTGCACTGGCCGGCGGCGACGAGGGTCTTCTCGACGAACGCGCCGATGCCGAGGGCGGGCGTGAGCTCGGTGCCGTCGGTGAGGGTCATCTTCTGCGTCGCGTTGGCGGTGTCGAAGCAGTACCACGGCTGCCCCTTGAGACAGGCACGGCACTCGCCGCACACGGCGCGCCAGTTGAGGACGACGAAGTCGCCGGGCTCGACCTCGGTGACACCCTCGCCCACGGCCTCGACGACGCCCGCGGCCTCGTGTCCGAGGAGGAACGGGTAGGAGTCGTCGATGCCACCCTCCCGGTAGTGGAGGTCGGTGTGGCACACGCCGCACGCCTGGATCGCGACGACGGCCTCGCCAGGGCCCGGGTCGGGGACGACGACGTCGACGAGCTCGACGCGTGCCCCCTTCGAACGCGCGATGACTCCCTTGACTGTGCTCGGCATTGTCGCCCTCTCTCGGGTCGATGATGGGTTGCGGGCTCATTCAACCAGCCGGATCGATGCCGCGACACCAACGGAGGTCCATGGCATCGAGCACCGGACGGACGGAAAGCCCCGGACAGTGCGAAAGCCGCGGCCCGTGAGGACCGCGGCTTTCGATCGTGGTAGCGGGGGCAGGATTTGAACCTGCGACCTCCGGGTTATGAGCCCGGCGAGCTACCGAACTGCTCCACCCCGCGTCGGTGAACACCACTCTACCCCCTGATGCTCATCAGTCCAAATCGAGCGATCCACACCTCCCGCAGGGCCGCCCGAGCGCCCGCTTGCGGCGGTCGTTCCTCGTGTCGCCCCCGACGTGACACGACCGCCGTGACGGGCCCCGTCAGGCCCCGTCACGGCGGTCGCTCCCGCGGTATCGGATCCGCGGTATCGGGTCAGCGTGCGGGCGTCGAGCTCGGCGAGGAGGCCGGGGCCGACGGCGAGGCCGACGGGTCGCCCTCGACGTGCACCGATCCGCCCTCGGGCTGGAGCGCGACGGCCCGCTGAATCGCCTCGTCGAGCTTCTTCTGCGCCTCGCCGTAGGCCGCCCAGTCGCCCTTCTTCATCGCGGCCTTGCCGGCCTCGTACTGGGCCCGCGCCTGGTCGAGCGCCGTCTTGAGCTCCTGCGGCTTGGTCGCCCCGCCCGACGGCGAGGGCGACGCACCCGGCTTGGGTGCCGCCGCGACGCCCGTGTCACCGGCCTTGGCACCCGAGTCGCCCTTGAAGAGCTGGTCGAGCGCCTTGTCGAGCGTGGACGCCCAGGCGATGTCGTTGCCGAAGGAGACGACGACGGCCTGGAGCCGCGGGTACGTCGACCCGGCGACACCACTCACGTACTCGGGCTGGACGTAGAGCAGACCGCCGCCGACGGGCAACGTGAGGAGGTTGCCCTTGTGGACGCGGGAGCCGCCCTGGCCGTTGATGTTGAGGAACTGGCTCAGGGTGAGGCCGAAGTCGTCGGAGTTCGCGTTCGCGGAGTCGATGCGGTTCTGCACCTGCGTCGGGCCGGGCACGTTCGTCGAGCTCGGCAGGTCGAGGAGCCGCATCCTGCCATACCCCTCACGCCGGGTGCCGGCCTGGGAGCCGGCATCGGAGTCGACGGCGAGGAACCCGGTGAGGTACGGCCGGTCGGTCCCGACGGGCGAGAACGACGTCGTGAGGCTGAACGAGGGCTTCTTCTCCCCCGGCATCGCGATCGAGAGGTAGTACGGCGGCTGGTCGGGCAGACCGGCCTGGCGTGGGTCGCCCGCCGTCGGGTCCTCCGGCACCTTCCAGTACTCACCACCGGTGTAGAAGCCGTTGGGGTCGGTGATGTGGTACTTCGTGATGATGTCGCGCTGCACCTTGAAGAGGTCCTCCGGGTAGCGCATGTGCGACATGAGCTGGCCGCTGATCTCCGACATCGGTCGCACCGTCTCGGAGAACGCCCCGCTCCACGCCTTGAGCATCGGGTCCTCGTCGTCCCACGCGTAGAGGCGGATCTCGCCGGTGTAGGCGTCGACGGTGGCCTTGACGGAGTTGCGGATGTAGTTGACCTCGCCGGAGCGGACGGCCGAGACGCTCTGCGCCCGCGTCGTCACGGCGTCGGTCGTCGCGTTCTCCAGCGGGATGAGCTGGCTGTACGGGTAGTTCGCCGACGTCGTGTATCCGTCGAGGATCCACTGGACGCGACCGTCGACGACCGCCGGGTAGGCGTTGCCGTCGAGGGTGAGCCACGGCGCGACCCGCTCGACGCGCTCCCGGGGGGTGCGGTGGTCGAGCATCGTCGAGTAGTCGCCGACCTGGTCGGACAGGATGATGCGGTACTCGCGGTACTTGATCGCGTAGGCGATGCGCTTGAAGACGTTGTTCATGCGCACACCGCCGCCCCCGGCGTAGGTGTTCTTCTGCTCGCCCTTGGCCGACTGGTAGTCGAGCTCGCGGTCGGACTCCCCCTCGCCGCGCCCGACGATCGAGTACTCCTGGGACCGCTCGCCGAAGTAGATGCGCGGCTCGAAGTCGCCGAGCTCGCCGCGCGGCGGGATGTCGCGGACGTAGTAGTTGGGTTCGCCGTCGCTCGTCTGCTTGTTGCCGTAGGCGGCGACGACGCCGTACCCGTGGGTGTAGACGGTGTGGTCGTTGACCCAGTTGCGCTGGGGGACGCCGTTGAGGTCGAGCTCGCGCGCGGCGATGACGGTGTCGCGCGTCTGATTCTCGACGTCGTACCGGTCGACGTCGAGGACGTCGGGGAAGCCGTAGTAGCGGCGCAGACCCTGCGTCTGTGTGAACGTGCGGGAGACGATCGTCGGGTCGAGGAGGCGGATGCCCGGCACCGTCGCAGCGTCCTGCCGCAGCTGGCCCGGGGAGGCCTGGGTCTGGGCGTTGTACTCCTGCTTGGCGATGCCGTCGATGCCGTAGGCGTGCCGGGTGGCCTCGATGTTCTTGCGGATGAAGTCGGCCTCGAGCCCCTGCTCGGAGGGGACGACCTTGAGGCTCTGCACCGCCGCCGGGTAGAGACTCCCGACGACGACGGAGGTGACGACGAGCATCGCGAGCGCGATCATGGGGAGCCGCCAGGAGTGGCTCCAGATCGTCGCGACGAAGAGGCCGGCGCAGATGAGCGCGGCGATCGCGAGGACGGCCTTCGTGGGCAGCACCGCGTACTGGTCGGTGTACTGCAGACCGGTGATCCACTTGCCGCGCTTGGTCGTGAGGGCGTACCGCTCGACCCAGTACGACACGGCACGCAGGAGGACGAGCACCGCGGCGAGCACCGAGAGGTGGATGCGGGCCGCCCGCGTCGTGTGCGGGCCCGCCGCGCCGAGCTGGAGACCGCCGTAGATGTAGTGGGTGACCGTCGCCGTGACGAGCGCGAGGACGAGCGCCATCGTGCCGAAGGACACGAGGAACTGCAGCAGCGGCAGCGTGAAGACGAAGAACCCGATGTCCATCCCGAACGTCGGGTCCTGCCGGCCGAACGGCTGAGCGTTGAGCCAGAGGAGGATCTTCTGCCACTGCGCGGCGGCGGCGAGGCCGGCGAACGACCCGAAGATCAGCGGGGCGACGACGAGTCCGCCGCGGCGCAGCGGGTCGAGGACCTCGCGGTACCGGTCCATAGCCTCCTGCTGGGGTGTGGACGGCGCGTACACGGGGCGGGTGCGGTAGGCGACGACGAGCGACGCGGCGACGAGCCCACCGACGAGGAGCGCCCCGACGAGGAACGTGCCGAGCTGCGCACCGAGCTTGGTCCAGAAGACCCCCGAGTAGCCCGTCGAGGCGTACCAGAGGATGTCCGTCCAGAAATGGGTGAGCGCCGCGAACGCCGCGAGGACGACGAGGACGATCGCCGCGGTGAGTCCGGCACGGCTGGGGCGTCGGGGCATCGTCGCGGTGGCGCCGCCGAAGCGACGGTTACCGAATCCGCCGGCACCGAACCGACGTGCGCCGTCGTCGTCACCGGGGCCTCCGGGGCCGTCCGCCCCGCCGGGACCACCCGGCCCTCCCGGGCCGCCGGGGCCTCCCGGGCCGCCGGGGCCTCCCGGGCCGCCGGGGGAACCACCGCCCCCGAAGGGGCCGAATCCTCCGAACCCGCCACCGGCGTCGTCGCGTCCTGCGCCGCCGCCCTGCGGTCCGCCGGGGGTCTGCTCACTCACGCCGTCTCCACCTGTCCTGTTCGCCCGTGCGGGCTGTCCTCGATGTGGCCCCCACGGTACCGAGGGGATCCGACAACCCTGTCACCCAACGCGCGCCGGTTGCGGCCGGGTTCCCGACGTTTGGCATGCTGGCCGAGTGAGCGAGATCGTCAACGTCCTCCCGCCCCTCTACGAGTGCGCCCTCGAGGCCGAGAAGTACGTCGCGGCCGGGGGCTGGGACCAGCCCCTGCGCCTCTTCGCCCTCGTCGACGCCGCCCGGTTCGCCGAGGCCGAACCGGGCCTCGCCGGCCGCCTCGAGGAGGCCCGCGGCGAGGAGGTGGAGCCCGGAACGGCGTTCGTCACCGTCGAGCAGGAGGACCTCCCTCCGCACGAGGACGTCGAGGAACTCCTCGCGCAGCTCGCGTGGCCGGCCGAGGTCGACGGGGTCGCCGTCGCAGTCGAGCGCGTCGTCCTCCCCCCGGAGGCCGAGGCCGGCCTCCCCGAGGACCCGGCGGCCGCCGCCCGCGCCTCCCTCGAGCACCCCGACAGGGCCGACATCCGTCTCCTCGCCGCGGTGACCCGCGACGGCGAGCGGGTGTGCCTCGTGCGTCAGCGTGCCCACGACTCCGACGACAAGGTCGCGGTGGGCTCGGAGATCGCTCCGGGCCTGCTCGACGCGCTCGCCGCGACGCTCGAGGACTGACCCGCTCCCGCGCACCCGTCAGCCGGCCGGGCACGCGGGAAGGGTGTTCCCCTTGCCCGCTGCGATCGATTCGACGGCGTCGAGCGCCTCGTCGAAGGTTGTCACCGGGGTGACGACGAGTCCGGCGGGGACGTGGCCGACGACCTCGCCGCAGTTGGTCCGCGGCGCGAGGAACCAGCCGGCACCCGCATCCTTCGCGCCCTGGAGCTTTTGCTCGATGCCGCCGATCGGTCCGACCCTCCCCGTCGAGTCGAGCGTTCCGGTACCGGCGATGCGCCGCCCGCCCGTGAGCGCGCCGGGCGTGAGGGTGTCGTAGATGCCGAGGCCGAACATCATCCCCGCCGACGGGCCGCCGACGTCACCGGCGTGGATGGCGACGTCGACGCCGAACGAGAATGTCGGCTGCACGAGGATGCCGACGAGCCGACGCTTCTCGCGTACGACGGGCGTGAGCGTGAGTGTGCGCTCCTTCCCTCCGCGCAGGACGGTGAGCCGCACCGGTCCGGTCGTCTTCTGGATGTGCGCGGTGATGTCGGCGGCGTGCGCCACCGGCCGCCCGTCGACGGCCGTGACGACGTCGCCCTTCTCGACGACGCCCTCGGCCGGACCGTCGGGGAGCACCCGCGCGACGACGGCCCTCTCGGTGACGGGCCGCCCGACGCGACGCAGCGCGACGGCGACGGCCTCCTGCTGCGAGTCGGTCATCGCGGCGGTGTTCTCGTCGCGCACCTGTTTCTCGGAGACCTGCGGCGGGTAGACGACGGACTCGCGCATGAGCTCGGCCCGTGGGTCGACGAACGCGACGCCGACGTCCCACGCGTTCGGTCGGCGCCCCGGCCCGCCGTACTGGGCGACGGTCGTGAAGAACAACGATCCGCTGGTCGGGTACGTCTTCGCGCCCGCGACGGTGACGACGGGCGCCCCGTCCTCGGGGGTACCGAGGACGTCGACCGCCGGTCCCGGCCGGAGGATGACGAAGGGCAACGTGACGAACTGGGCGACGAGGCCCAGGAGCACGAGGAGGAACAGGAAACCCGACAGCGACCGCCCCACGAGGGGCCGGCGCCGCCGGGGCGCACGCGTCGAGCCGGCACCGATGGTCTCGCCGTGCGTGCCCTCGCGGACGTGGTCGTGCTCGTCCGCGTCGTGGTCGTGGTCGTGGTCGTGGGCGTCGCGGCCCACGTGGGCAGCGGAGTCGTCGGGAGGCCCGTCGGAACGTCCGTCGGGATGCGCGGCACCGGCGTCCTCGGCCGAGGTCGCGCGGGGGCGGCGCCTCACGGGGTGCCCACCCACTCGTCGCTGCCGTCGTCGAAGAGCTGGTGCTTCCAGATGGGGACCTCGGCCTTGAGGTCGTCGATGAGGGCGCGGCACGCCTCGAACGCCTCGCCGCGGTGTTCGGCCCCGACGGCGAGGACGACCGCGAGGTCGCCGACGTCGAGGTGACCGGTGCGGTGGACCGCTGCCACCGTGACGACCCCGTCGCGCCGCAGCGTCGCCTGGACGAGGCGGGTGAGGGCGTCGGTCGCGGTGGGGTGTGCGGAGTAGTCGAGGCCGTCGACGCCCTTGCCGTCGTCGTGGTTGCGGACGACGCCGAGGAACGTGACGACACCACCGACCCGCGGGTGGGTGACGGCGGCGAGCACCTCGTCGACGGAGAGCGGCTCCTCGCGCACCCCGACGAGCGGGCGCGCCGCCCCGTCGGCCGCCGCGGCGGCGTCGTGGCCCTCGGTGGCGTCGGTGGTGGCGGGCATCCCGCCGGAGATCGGCTCGCCCATGATGGCTCCCGTCGTCGCGTGGTCGGCGTGCACGCAGCGGGGCGGGACTCGGCCCCGTGGGAATCGCCATGCGGGACATCGGTGTCGTCGTCGCATCCGATCCGCGGGAACCTCACGGCCCCGTGCGTGGTTGAGTGGAGGAGAACAGTGTCTCAGGCGACAAGGAGTCCTGATGTCCAACCCGTCCCACCCGAACGAGCCGGAACAGCCCGACCTCGGCAAGCTGTTCGAACAGCTGCTCGGCGGCGGGGATCCGGCGATGGCCGACGCGCTCAAGTCGATGGGCCTCGACCGGGTCGACCCGTCGATGATGGCGATGCTCGCCGGTCAGCTCCAGGCGATGTTCGCCGCTCCCGCCGACGGTGGCGTCGATCTCGACATGTGTGCCGACGTCGCCCGCAAGACGGTCGCGGCGGAGGGAGGTGACGCGGTCGTCTCCGAGGCGCAGCGTCGCGCAGCCCAGGAGGCCGGTCACGTCGCGCAGCTGTGGCTCGACGAGGTCACGTCGTTCGCCGCCCCGTCCGGCCCCGTCAAGGCGTGGAGCCGCGCCGAGTGGGTCGCCGAGACGATGCCGATGTGGGGCCGTCTCGTCTCCCCCGTCGCCGAGGGCGTCACCTCGGCGACGACGTCGGCCCTCAAGAGCCAGCTCGACCAGCTCGGCGACGGCGGTCTGCCCGAAGGGATGTCGCTGCCGGGGATGCCGCCCGGCATGGGGCTCCCGCCGGGCATGGACCTCTCGTCGATGCTCGGCCAGATGGAGCCGATGCTCGCCCGCATGAGCAGTTCGATGTTCGGCGCCCAGATCGGCCGCGCCGTCGGCCTCCTCGCCGGGGAGGTCCTCACCGGCACCGAGGTCGGGCTCCCCCTCGTCGAGGGAGGCGTCGTCGTCCTCCCCGTCAACATCGTGGCGTTCGCTGAGGGCCTCGAGGTCGACGAGCCGCAGGTGCAGCTCTACATGGCCGTCCGCGAGGCCGCGCGCGTGCGTCTCTTCAGCGGCGCGCCGTGGCTCGGCCCGCAGCTCGTCACGGCCGTGCAGCAGTACGCCCGCGACATCCGCATCGACACCGAGGGCATCGAGGCGAAGATCTCCTCGATCGACCCGACCGATCCCGCGGCGATGCAGGAAGCGCTCGGCAACTCGCTCTTCTCGACCGAGAAGAGCGACGCCCAGAAGGCGGCGCTCACCCGCCTCGAGACCCTCCTCGCGCTCGTCGAGGGATGGGTCGACGTCGTCACCGAACGCGCGACCTCCGGGCACCTGCCCCAGGCGGCGGCCCTCGGCGAGGCCGTGCGGCGTCGACGCGCGACCGGTGGCGTCTCCGAGCAGATCTTCGGCCAGCTCGTCGGCCTCGAGATGCGTCCCCGTCGCCTCCGCGACGCCGCCAACCTCTGGTCGGCGCTCGAGGGCGCCTCCGACGCGGCCGGACGCGACGCCGCCTGGGCACACCCCGACGTCGCCCCCGGCGCCGAGGACCTCGACGACCCGATCGGGTTCGTCCAGCGCACCCTCGGGCCGGAGCGCACCGAACTCTCCGACGACCTCGACGCCGCCCTCGAGGCGATCCTCTCCGGCGAGGACTCCCGTCGTCAGGCCGAGAGCGCCGACGCCGAGGGCCCCGTCGACGCCGGCCCGTGGCCGACGAACGCGGGCTCCGACGGGCCCGGCACCCGTCCCGCCGACGCCCACGATGCAGACACGGACTCCGACGGGCCCGATGATTCCGGCGACGCCGGACAGGGCGCCCCGGGCTCCCGCGCCTGACGAGGATCACCGTGACCGAGCGCGACGCCCCCGCCTCCCGGCCCACCCGCTCCCCCGCACGCACCCCGCGGGGTGAGGCGGGCCGGGAGGCGGCGTCACGTCCGGCGCGCGTCGACGCCCCCGCCTGCCGAGCCGGGTCGCGCCCCACGCCCCGTGGTGGACCCCGCGCCTCGTCCCGGGCCGCGTGGATCCCCAAGCAGCACGGCGCCTGGGCGATGCTCGCCGTGCCGTTCCTCGTCGGCGTCGTGCGTAGCGGGCTCGCGTGGCCGCAGATCCCCCTCGGCATCGCCTGGCTCGTCGGCTATCTCGGGTTCGCCGCCGCCGGACTGTGGCTCCGCTCCCGGCGCCGCCGCGCGTACCTCACGCCGGTCCTTGTCTACGGCGGCGTGAGCCTCCTCGGGGGCCTCGCCGCCCTGGCGCTGCGCCCCGGACTCCTCCTCTGGGCGCCGATCTACGCACCGTTCGCCGCGGTGAGCCTCTGGTTCTCCGCACGCCGGGCCGACCGCGCTCTCACGAACGACATCGTGACGATCGTCGCCGCGAGCCTCATGACGCTCGTCGCCGCGAGCGCCGGACGTCTCGGCTCCGTCGCCGCGGCTCTCCGCGACGGCCCGTTGCTCGGCGCCACGCTCGCGCTCGCCGTCTACTTCGTCGGCACGAGCCTCTACGTCAAGACACTGATTCGGGAGCGCGCCTCCCACGGGTACAAGGTCGCCTCGATCGCCTACCACGCGACGTCGACGGCCCTCGCGGCGTCGCTCCCGTTCCTCGTCCCCGTCTCCCACCGGCCGCCGGCGGGCGTGCATGTCGGCCTCGTCGTGTTCTTCGCGGTGACGACGGTGCGCGCGGCGGTCCTCGCCGGGCGACGCATCCGCCCGATGAAGGTCGGCCTCGGCGAACTCGCCCTCTCGGCCGCGCTCGCCACGCTCCTGCTCCTCTGGTGAGCCTCAGGGGGTGAGGGCACGCTCCTGCGCGTGAGCGACGCCGTCGAGGAACCCCCGCGCCCGCTCGAGCGCCGGGTAGACCTCGAGCTCGGCCCAGAACTCCGGCCCGTGGTCGGGCACGAGCAGGTGCACGAGCTCGTGGAGGAGGACGTAGTCGAGCACGTCCTCGGGCAGGTTCCGCGCCGCCTCGGAGATGCGGATCTCCCCCGTCGCCGGGGTGCACGACCCCCACCGGCGCTGCTGGCGGCTGCTCCACCGCACCGCCGTCGGCCTGGCACGACCACCGAGATACCGGTCGGCGAGCGCGGTCGCCCTGGCCTCGAGTTCGGCGTCCCCCGCGGGCCCCCGTCGGTCCCGGCTGCGGATGCGGCGCGCGAGCTGCTCGACGAGTCGGCGTTCGTCCGCCCCGCTGAGCGCGTCGGGAACCATGACGACGACCCGTCCCTCCTCGAGGCGGCCGCTCACCGTGCGGCGGCGACGGGTGCTCCGGCGGATCGTCACGGTCTCGCCGTCGACGACCTGCGTGTCGGTCCGCACCCCACGCGTGGGTCGGAGGGCCGCGGGACGGGACGGGGCGGAACCGGTGGGCATGGGCGAACGGTAACGCCCGCGTCCCGCGAGCACGACCCGACGACCCCGCGCAGGCACCCCTCGATCACTCCTGCGCAACGCGCTCACCTGCACGGACGCCACGCCGAACTTTGCCGATACGCGTGCTGGTCCACCGCTGCTCTAGGGTAGGCACCTGGTCCGGGCCGCACCCGCGGCCCCGCACGACAAGGAGACCCCACATGACCGACACCGGCGAGACCTACAAGGGCGAGTTCTACTGCGTCAAGTGCAAGGAGAAGCGCGAGACGGAGGGCAACGTCGTCGAGTCCAACGGTCGCCGCATGGCCAAGGGCACCTGCCCGGTGTGCAGCACCAAGCTCAACCGGATCCTCGGCAAGGCCTGAGGCACGCACGGCAGGACCACCGGTGCGGGGCGACCCGACACCGGTGACGAACGGGGTGGCACGCGCGGGGGGCGCGACCACCCCGTCGTCATGTCCGCACCAGGCCCGCACCGGGTCCTGACGGCGCGATCCAGACGGGTTGTCACGGTGCGATCCAGACGGGTCGCCGCCGGCGTGGCTGTGGACGACGGACACCACGGCGGCCTGCCCGCGGCCGACACTGGGTCCTCCCGCCGACGGAGGATCCGCGCTCCGCAGGCGGGCCATCTGCCGCCGTCCGCGAAGGAGACCGGTGTTCCCGTCACTGCCACCCCACGTCCCCCTCCTCCGGCGCGGCCCCGCCGAGCTCCAGCTCGGCCTCGAACCCGACGGCGTCGTCCTCGACGGGCTCACCACGACCGAGATCTCCGTCCTCACCGGCCTCGACGGATCGTCACCGCTCAAGGTCGCCGCTGCCCGCACCGGGCGGTCGGCCGCACGGTTCTCCGCCCTCGTCGAAGACCTCGCCGCCCGTGGGCTCGTCGACGACGCCCACGCCACACCCGCCGTCGGACGCACGGTCGCCATCGACGGGGAGGGCGCGACGACGACGCTCCTCGCCGACCTGCTCCGCGCCGAGGGCGTCCACGTCGTCCACGGCCGCGCGGTGCTCGACGACCTCGACCTCGCCCTCCGCGGCAGGCGGCCGACGCTCGTCGGGGACCACGTCGACGTCCTCGTCCGGGTCGCCGCAGGCGCGCTCTCCCCCGTCGCCGCCCGGCACGACGGTGTCGAATGTCTGCCCGTCCTCGTCCGGCACCGTTCCGTCACGGTCGGTCCGCTCGTCACGCACGACGGCCCGTGTCTGTTCTGCCTCGACCTCACCCGTGCGGACGACGATCCCTGGTGGGGGCACGTCCTCGCCCAGGTCGAGCACCTGCGCGAACCCGCCGATCCGTCACCGGCGACGGTCCTCGCCGCCTCCCTCGCGTGTGCGCGTCTCCTCGACCGCTTCACCTCCCCGCCCGGTCGCACCTCGGTCGCGGAGTCGACGACCGTCCTCCTTCCCGGCGGACGCTCCCGTCACCGGGAGTGGCGTCGCCATCCCCGTTGCCCCCGACACGACGACGCACACGACGTCGGCGGCTCGTCGCCCCCGCCCGTCGCAGGGGCCGACCCCGGCAGGTGTGGGAGAGGCGGCGCCGACGGTGGCACGCCTGGCACGCCGGGCTGCGCGACGAGCGGCAGCACGGGTGTGGCGGGCTCCACCGCCCGCGACACGCGGCGGGCACCCCATGCGCGCCACCGGTCAGGACGAATCCAGCCGCGGGCCCCACAATGACACCGTGAGCGAACCACCCCGGCGGGGATTCACCCGCACCGCACGACTGGCCTCTCTGCCCCTCGGCATGGCCGGGCGGGCCGCCGTGGGCGCCGGCCGCCGCCTCTCCGGCACCCCCGCCGAAGAGGTCGCCCTCCGTCTCCAGACCCAGGCCGCCGAGCAGCTCTTCAGCGTCCTCGGCGAGCTCAAGGGTGGGGCGATGAAGGTCGGGCAGGCGATGTCGATCTTCGAGGCCGCGATGCCCGAGGACCTCGCCGCGCCGTACCGCGCCGCCCTCACGAGGCTGCAGGACGCGGCACCGCCGATGCCCACCGAGACCGTCCACCGCGTCCTCGGCGAGAACCTCGGCCCGCGCTGGCGCACGAAGTTCCGCGAGTTCGACGACACCCCCGTTGCCTCGGCCTCCATCGGCCAGGTGCACCGCGCCGTGTGGAAGGACGGCCGCGTCGTCGCCGTCAAGGCCCAGTACCCCGGTGCCGGCCCCGCCCTCGTCGGCGATTTCCGCCGCCTCGCACGCGTCACCCGCATGTCGGCCTCGTGGTTGCCCGGCCTCGACCTCGGACCGCTGCTGGACGAGTTCGTCGGCCGCGTCGAGGAGGAACTCGACTACGGACGCGAGGCCGCGAACCAGAAGGTCTTCGCCGAGGTGTTCGACGGGGACCCCGACGTCGCCGTCCCCGCCGTCGTCCACCACGGCCCCACCCTCCTCGTCACCGAGTGGCTCGACGGCACCCCGCTGTCCCGGATCATCGCCGAGGGCACCGACGAGCAACGCGACCTCGCCGCCACCCGCTACCTCGAGTTCCACGTCGCCGCCCCGGCCCGCGCGCGGCTCCTCCACGCCGACCCGCACCCCGGCAACTTCCGTCTCCTCGACGACGGCCGGCTCGGGGTCATGGACTTCGGCGCCGTCGACCGCCTCCCGGGCGGGTTGCCGCCCGTCATCGGTCGACTCCTCTCCCGCGCGCTCGAGGACGATGCCGAGAGCGTGCTCGCCGGGCTCCGCGAGGAGGGCTTCGTGCGTCCGCACATCGACGTCGACGCCGACGAACTCCTCGACGTCATCGACCCGTTCATCGACCCGCTGCGCGTCCCCGAGTTCTGCTTCACGCGGGACTGGCTGCGCACCCACGCCGAGCGGTACCGCGACCCGCGATCCGTCGACTTCCGCACGAGCCTGCGGCTCAACCTGCCGCCGGACTACATGATGATCGAGCGCGTCTGGGCGGGCGGCATCGGCGTCCTCTGCCAGATCGACGGGGTCGTCCCCGCCCGCGCCGTCCTCGCGAACGGCCTCCCCGGCGCGGAGTTCGGCCCGATGCCCTGAGTCGCCGATCCCGCCGGCGATTCCCCCACGCACGAGAAGGCGTCACCGTCCACGACGGACGGTGACGCCTTCTTCTCCCACGATCCGCCTCGGGTCGCTCGGGCGCACGGCGGATCGGCCACGTGCGGGCCGAGCCGGCGCAGCACCTCCCCCCAACGGGCGTCGCGCCGACCGACGGCCGGACACGCGGGCGTCATCGGAGGACCTGGCAGGACGGGCCCACCCCGTGCGGGCCGGGGGCCCACAGGGCGAGCATCGCCCGCTGCTCCCGCACCTCCTCGGAACGGACGGCGGGGGGCCTCGGACGGGCGGCGGACTTCAACCACGACTGCATGACGTCACCTCCTCGGGTGTGTCGGACAGGTGTCGGACGGGTGGTGCGGGACGGGTACGGGTGAACGGGCGTGGACGGACCGGCGGGCACGGACGCCCCGGGCCGAAGGACGGCCACGACCACGCGCGTCGAGGCCCGGTGACGACCGTCCCTGCACCCGGCCGGTCATCGGGGACGGGTGGTCGGACGCCCCGGGGCGGGGACGAAGGCCCGACGACCGGGGCCGGAGTCACGGGTTCAGGCCGCGGCCACGGTCTCGACGCAGGTCACGCCGCGACCTCGGCCTTGCGGGGTCGACCGCGCGGGCGTTTGCGGGCGACGATCCGCCCGGCGACGAGGAGCTGCCCACCCCACACCCCGCAGGGCTCGGCCCGGTCGAGGGCCTCGGCGAGACACCGCTGCGCGAGCGGGCACTCGAGGCAGAGGGCCTTGGCACGTTCGACGTCGTTCGGGGCGTCGGCGAACCAGAGCTCCGCGTCGTGGACACGGCACGGCAGCGAGGAGGAACGGCGAGGGCCGTTGTACTGATGCATCGGAAGAAACCTCGATGGGTCGTCGGGACGTGAGGTCCCGGCAGAGCCTCCGCGGCCGAGCACGGCCGGGGAACTCCGGAAGAACGGGTGCAGAAGGAAGAGCGCGCTCAGTGGCGGGCGCCGAGGAACAGACGCGGACGCACGGCGAGGCCGCGGGGGTCGACGAGACGCGGATGCGCGCCGGTATCGCCGGACGCCGTGGCGACGGCACCGCCGGTGAACTCGACCGCGGCATACTCGGTGCTGCTGAGGATCCAGGTCGTCCTGATGGTGGCGAGGAACATCGTCAACCCCTCCCTTCTGCTCTCGAGGTCTACACATCCGCCCCGGATCGAGGCGTGTCGCTCCGTGGCGACATGACCAGCGTAGGGGGCCCCGTTCGACCCGTGCAACGGAATTAACGCGCAACCTCCGTCCGAGGCCTTCGCAGCCCTCGCAAGGACTCGCGCCGGGCTCGCGCGTAGCCTCGTTCGGCCTCACGCGCGGGCGCCCCCGCGTCGTTCCCGCCGCCCTCCGCGTACGCCGCACGATCCCCCTGATCGCGGGCACGGCGCCCCGGTGGCCGCGCCGGAGGAGGACATCGGACGGCGACACGCGCCACCTGCGAGCGGCGTTCCGCTCCTCCGACCGCCGGCCGGACGCGGACGCGTCGGCCCCTTCCCGAATCGGAATCGGGTCAGTCGCCGGCCGGGTCCTCGCCCGCGACGACGGCGAGGACGTCGTCGCCGTACAACGCGAGCTTGCGCGCCCCGACGCCGCGGATCTTCGAGAGCATCGCACGGTCGGTGGGGCCGTACTGGGCGACGGCCTCCAGGGTCGCGTCGGTGAACACGGCGTACGGGGGGATCTTCACCGCCGAGGCGACGGCGAGCCGCCACTCACGGAGCCGTTCGAAGAGGGCCTCGTCGTACACCGGCGGGCAGTCCTCGCAGCGTCCCCGGGTACGGGAGGTCGCGTCGTGCAGCACCGTGCCGCAGCCTCGGCACACGATGCGGCGGGCACCGGTGCGGGGCGTCCGGCGTCGTTCCGCGGTCGTCGGGGCGGCGCGCGTCCCTCCCCCGCGGGACGCCCGCGCGCCGTCGCCGAGCACCCCGGCAGCGGGCGCGAGGAAGCGTGAGGGGCGCCGGTTGCCGGACCCGCCGGCCGTGCGGGACTGGGCCCACGAGAGGTGCAGCTCGCGCCGGGCACGGGTGAGTCCGACGTAGAGGAGCCGTCGCTCCTCCTCGACCGCTTCGGCGCCCTCGGCCATCGAGATGGGGACGAGCCCCTCGCTCACGCCGACGACGAACACGACGTCCCACTCGAGGCCCTTGGCCGCGTGGAGCGAGGCGAGCGTGACCCCCTGGACGGTGGGGGCGTGCTGGGCGGCGGCGCGCTCGTCGAGGTCGGCGACGAGATCGCGCATCCGGGCGTCCGGATCGGTGCCGACGAGGTCGACGGCGAGCTGGACGAGCGCATCGAGGGACTCCCACTGCTCGCGGACGGCGCCACGCCCCACCGGCGGCTCCGGCGACCACCCCACCGCCGACAGCACGTCGCCGACGGCGTTGGGCAGGGAGACGGCGGGGTCGTCGGCGCGCACGGCGCCGCGGAGGAGGAGGATCCCCCGCTTGACCTCGGGCCGGGAGAAGAACCGTTCGCCACCCCGGACGAGGTAGGGGATACCCGCGTCGGAGAACGCGTCCTCGAGCGCCTCGGACTGCGCGTTCGTGCGGTAGAGCACGGCGATCTCGGCGGCGGGGGTGCCCGCGTCGATGCGACGCTTCGCGGTGGCGGCGACCGCGACCGCCTCTGCCGCGTCGTCGGAGTACGTACTCAGGGTGGGCACCGGCCCCGCCTCGCCCTGCGCGACGAGCCGCCGTGGCGGGCCTCCCGCCCCGGCGAGCACCCGGTTGGCGAGGTCGACGACCTGCGGCGAGCTGCGGTAGTTGCGCGTGAGCTGGACGACCCGGGCCGTCGGGTGCCGGCGGGTGAAGTCCGTGAGGTGCGTCGGCGAGGCGCCGGTGAAGCTGTAGATCGTCTGCGCGGGGTCGCCGACGACGCACACGTCGTGCCGCTGCCCCACCCACAGGTCGAGGAGCCGCTGCTGCACGGCGTTGACGTCCTGGTACTCGTCCACGACGAAGTGGCGGTACTGGCCGCGCACCTCGCGGGCGATCTCCTCCGACTCCGAGAGGATCCCGACCATGAGGAGGAGGACGTCCTCGAAGTCGATGACGCCGCGCGCCGTCTTCGCGTCCTCGTACCGGGTGAGCAGACGTGCCATCGTCTGCGGGTCGACCCCGGCGGTCTCCCGCCCCTCCCGGGCGGCGACCTGCGCGTACGTCTCCTCGGTGAGCATGCTCACCTTGGCCCACTCGATCTCGGCGGCGAGGTCGCGGACGACGGCCCGATCGGTGGCGATGCGCAGCCGGCTCGCCGCCTCGGCCACGATCCCGGCCTTGTGCGACATGATCTCGGGCGCGGCACCCCCGACGGCCCGCGGCCAGAAGTAGTGGAGCTGCCGCAGCGCGGCCGAGTGGAACGTGCGGGCCTGCACCCCCTCGACGCCGAGCCCCCGCAGACGCGTGCGCATCTCGCCCGCGGCCCGCGCCGTGAACGTCACGGCGAGCACTTGCGTGGGTCGATACGCCCCCGAGGCGACCCCGTAGGCGATGCGGTGCGTGATCGCCCGGGTCTTGCCCGATCCGGCACCCGCGAGCACGCACATCGCACCGAGCGGGGAGCTCGCGACCTCCCGCTGATCGGGGTCGAGGGCCGCGAGGACCTCGTCCGGCGAGGCGGGCCCGGCGGGGTGCGGAGGCGGTACGTCGTTCATCATCAGCGATCTTGACAGACGCCCCCGACAGCCCTTCCCCACCGTCCCCACACCCGCTCCCGTCCGGATCAGTTCGCGCCCGTCCGCACCCGCCCGCGCCCGTCCGCCGCCCCCCGCCACCGAGGGACGAGGCCGCGTGCCGGTGTCGGTCGCGCCCACTACAGTGACGGCGTTTCGCCCGGTCCCGGGCGTCCGTCACCTCCCGAGGAGAAGTCATGTCGACGCACCCGGTCGCCCCCGAGCCCGGTTCGGTCACCGTCTACGCCACGTCGTGGTGCCCGTACTGCTCCCGGCTCCTCGCCGACCTCGAGGCAGAGCCGGTGCCGCACACCGTCGTCGACGTCGACACCGCCCCCGACGCGGACGAGGCCTCCGCCGCCGTCGAGCGCATCAACGGCGGCAACCGCGTCGTGCCGACGGTCGTGTTCCCCGACGGCACGACCGCGACGAACCCCTCCCTCGACGACGTCCTCCTCCGCCTCGCGCGCTGAGGCCGGGCGGCCGTCGTCCGCCCGGCCGGGGTCGCGTCCCGCGCGGCCCCGACCCTCGTGAGCCGCACGGCTCACTCACGAGGGGCGGGCCCAGGCCTCGCCGCCGAGTTCGTCGACCCCGGGCACGAAGAGGCGCTCGCCGTACCAGTCCTCGACGAGTCGTCGGGCGATCGACATCCGTCCCGGTAGAAGCAGGGTGCCCGCCTCGACCCCGGCCCGCACCTCCTCACGGGTGTACCACTCGGCCTCGGCGATCTCCCCCGGGTCGCGTTCCAGCGCCGTGCCGTCGGCCCAGCCGGCGAACCCGAGCATGAGGGACGCCGGGAACGGCCACGGCTGGCTCGCGACGTACTCCGTGCGCACGACCCGCAGGCCGACCTCCTCGGCGACCTCGCGCCGCACCGCGTCCTCGAGGGACTCCCCCGGCTCGACGAACCCCGCGAGCACGGAGCGACGGCCCTCCGGCCACATCGGCGACCGGGCGAGGAGGAGACGGTCCTCGGCGTCGCGGATGCCCATGATGACGGCGGGATCGGTGCGGGGGTAGCTCTCCCGCTCCTCCTTCTCACAGACGCGCATCCAGCCCGCCGACGCGACGCGCGTCGGTGATCCGCAGCGCGAGCAGAACCGGTGCGTGCGGTGCCACAGGACGAGCCCCTGCGCCGTCATCCACCAGGCGACGTCGGTGGCGTCCATCCACGGCCCGACCTCGCGCAGCGCCCGCCACGCGACCGTCGCGCCGTCCTCGTCCGTGATGTCGTCCGTGATGTCGTCCGTGGTGTCGTCCGTGGCGACTCGCCCGCCGGGGGCGTCGTCACCGGTCGGAGGCGCGGGCCGCACGACGGCGACGAGATCGGCGCCGCGCCCTGCATGCACCCCTGGGGTGCCGCCCGACGGGTCCTGCCCCGGCGCCCGACCGAGGAGGACGACGAGCTCTGCCCCGGCGTCCTCCGGCCGAGGCGCACGCCACCGCAGCACCGGACCGGATCCGTCCCGGGCGACCTCGACGGGGCCCTTGTCGCCGATAATCTCGAGCACCCGGGTGCCGGGATCCGCGAGCGCGGCCGACGCGTCCCATGCGGCACGCTCCAGCCCCACCCGCTCCTGGATCGTGCCCGTACTGCCCTGACCGCCGGTCGGTTCGATGCTCATGGACCCACCGTAGGGGCGCACCCGTGACGCGCCCACGAGGAGGGGGCCTCTCCCCGCGGCCGGCGCGGGCTACCGTGTGCGGGTGAACAACACCCCCCACCACCTCGCCGCCCTCGCCGACGCCGCCGTGCCCGGCCTCAGGCCCGTGGATCTGCACATGGTGGCGGAGAACATCGGCGAACGGTTCCACGTCGGGTTCGTCGTCGACGACGAGGAACGCGCCTGGGTGGTCCGTCTCCCCGCCGACCGCGTGTCCGCCGCCCTCCAGGAGGCGTCGATCCCGTTCCTCCTCGAGGTCGGACGGCACCTCCCCTTCGACGTGCCGCAGCCCGCGGGGACCGCGGCGCTCGGGGACGGCCGCCCCGCGATGGTGTACCCCTACCTCTACGGCCGGATCGTCGACTTCGCGCTCCTGCCGCCCGGCCCCGGCATCGCCACGGGCATCGGGGCCGCCCTCGCGGCGCTCCACGACGTCCCCGTCGGCGCGCTCGACGACACGGGCGTGCCGGTTTACGACGCGCAGGAGTGCCGCCACCGACTCGTGAGCGACGTCGACCGCGGCGCCCGCACCGGCCTCGTCCCCACCCAGCTTCTCACCCGATGGGAGCGCACCCTCGACGACGCGTCGTGGTGGGACTTCACGACCGTCCCCGTGCACGGGTACCTCTCCAACGCGCACCTGCTCACCGACTTCCCCACCGAGGACACGAGCTCCGGACGGGTGTCGGCGATCGTGAGCTGGGAGGGCGCGAAGATCGGCGACCCCGCCGAGGACCTCGCCGCCATCGCCCGCTCGGCACCGCCGGAGGCCGTCGACACCGTGTTCGGCGCCTACGCGCAGCACCGTCGTGGCACCGTCGACCCCCACCTGCGGGAACGGGCGCGGCTCCTCGGCGAACTCCGCCTCCTCAGCCGTCTCCTCGCCGCGCACAGCAGCGGCGACGAACCGGCGGTGGCCCACGTCGTCCGCACGATGCGGCGCCTCGTCGACCTCCTCGCCGACGACACCCTCGCCCCCTCGACGTCGACGGTCCGCACCGCGGTGCCGGTGACGTTCGAGGATGAGCCGGTGGACGAGGACTGGTATTCCTCCGGCGCCACCCTGCCGGGCGGGAACCCCCGCATCGACGTCACCGGCGCCGGCTCGGACGCCGAGGACGGCGGCCGTTCCTCGACCGGGGAGACGACGTACGCCGGGGCCGTGCCCGAGGAGACTCCGCACGGCTCCGGCGGCGACGGCGACCTGCGCGGCCCCGACACGTACCGCGGCTGAGTCGACCCGCGTCCGACGGGGACGACCGGCGCCACCCCGACACGCGCCGCCGCCGAACCGGCGTGTGTCGACCCCGAGCGACTGACGCAGGCCCGACCCGTGCGGCGGCCGAGCCGCCGCGCGTCGCGCGTGACCGATCCGGACGACGCCGGCCGATCCGCGTCTCACGGTCTCCGGTCGTCGTCTCCGCTCGCACCGTCCTCGCCCTGCGGGGAGTCGGTGAGGCTCGCGACGAACGCGGCGAGCGCGGACTCCTCGGGCAGGGTCGGGTAGACGGTCGTGCCCGTGGACGCGTAGTAGAACGCGGCGTCGACGTCGTCGGGCGACAGCCCCTTCCACCGCGCGTAGGCGAGCCGGTAGACGGCGAGCTGGACGCTGCGCTCTGCGAGGCGCGACGGGGAGGGCGGCGAGCCCGTCTTCCAGTCGACGATCGTCACCCCGCCGTCGCGGCGGGGGAACACGGCGTCGATGCGGCCACGCACCGGGACGCCGTCGATGACGGTCTCGAGCGCGACCTCGACCTCGATCGGCGTCGCCTCGGCCCACGGGCTCTCGAGGAAGAGCTGCCGCGCCCGGTCCAGGTCGGGGATCTCGCCGACGTCGTCGGCGTACCCCTCGAGGTCGAGGTCGTCGACGAGACTCGCCCGCCGGTAGTGCTGTTCGATCCACGAGTGGAACGCCGTGCCGAGTCGCGCCGCCGTGGCGGGTGGACTTGGCATCGGTCGACGCAGCCTGTCGGCGAAACCTTGTGCGTCGGAACGTAGTTCGACGAGCGCGGAGGTCGACAGGTGCCCGGGGAGACGGACGGCTCGGGCGCGCTCGACGGTGGCGGCACGCTCGGCGAGGAGGAGGTCTGTGAGTTCGACGAGCCGGCGGAGCTCGTCGCGTTCGGCGTCGTCGACGAGTGCGAGGAGCCGTTCGAGTTCTTCGCGCTCCTCCGACGCCACGCGGGCGTGGTCGGCGCCGGCCGTGGCCTCCTCACCGGCGAGGTCGACCCAGGTCGCCGCGACCCGCTCGGCCCGGTCCCGAGGGTCGTCGCGGACGAGTGGCCAACGCCCGGCGGGGGTGTCGGCGAGCGCCGGATTCGTCGCGTCCGGCTCGGGGTCGGGCTCCCACGTGAGCGTCGTGACGACGCCGGGGAGGTCGCGGAGCTCGGTGACGAACCGCGAGGTGACACGCGGCTTCTCCCCGTCGAGCCAGACGCTCGCCGAGAGGAGGAGACGGTGGCGGGCGCGGGTGAACGCCACGTAGGCGAGCCGGCGTTCCTCGTCGAGGGCGTGGCTCCCGCCCTCCGCGGCGAACGTCTTGACGGCGGCGGCGAGCTCGGTGAGGTCCTCGACCTCGTCCCAGGGCAGGCGCGGGAGCCCTTCGCGGTCGCCCCGCAGGTCGTACGGGATCGACCCGAGGCCGGTGATCCACCCCTTCGACGTCGGCGCGGGCAGCCCGCCGTCCGGCGGCGCACCGTAGGTGCGGTGGGAGGGGAACGCCGCCTCGACGAGGCCGGGCACGGCGACGACGTCCCACTCGAGGCCCTTGGCGGCATGGACGGTGAGGATCTGCACGGCACCCTCGGTGACGTGCGACGCCGGGGAGTCGAGACCGCGTTCCTCCTCGCGGGCCGCGTCGAGCCAGTCGAGGAACCCGCCGAGGGTGGGGCGGTCCGCGCCGAGGGCGAACCCGGCGGCGGCGTCCACGAAGGCGTCGAGGTGGCGCCGGGCCGTCTCGGGAAGGGTGTCGAGGGAGGCGCTCACCTCGACGTCGACGCCGAGGGTACGTTCGGCGAGGACGACGAGCTCGGGCAGAGGGTGCCCGACTGCGGCTCGGACCGTCGCGAGGGCCGCCGACAACCGCTGCAGACGTTCCACGGCGACTGCGGAGAGCCGCTCGCCCTGACCCCCCTGCCACCCCGGCGGGGGAAGGGCGTCGACGGCCTCGGCGAGACTCGGCCGGTCCGTGTCGTCGTCCACGGCCGTGGCCTGCGCGGAGCGGTCCGCGCCGGGGGCGCCCGACGCGGAGACGGACACAGCACCCGGCCCGTCGTCCCGATGCCGGTGGAGGTATCTCGACCACGCGCCGAGGGCGTCGAGGTCTGCGGCTCCGAGACGCACGGAGGGACCGACGAGGAGCCGCATGAGGGCGTCGCCGCGCGTCGGGTCGTGAACGACCCGCAGGAGCGAGACGACGTCACTCACCTCCGGGCGGGTGAGCAGGCCCCCGAGGCCGACGACCTCGACGGGGATCCCCCTCGCCCCGAGCGCGTCGGCGACGGCGGCGAACTGGGCCCGGCGACGGCACAGCACGGCGGCCGAGACACCGCTGTGTCGTCGTCCCCCGCCGGGCGTCCACCACTGCGACGCGATCCAGTCGGCGACGTAGTCCGCCTCGTCCGTGGCCGTCGCGAGGCGCGCCGCCTCGACGAGGCCCGTCCCCGCGACCGGGGACGGCCGCAACTCCCGGACGGGCACCGGGCTCGCCGCCGAGAGCGGCGCGGCCGTGGCGTTCGCGACGGCGAGGACGGCGACGTCGTTGCGCCAGCTCGTCGACAGGGGCAGCACCGGCGGGACGAGCGGCGCGGCGGTTCGACGCCCGTCGACGGCGCCGACGCCGACGGTGGCGGAAACGCACGCGCCGTCGACGTCGGGCCCGTCCGGCAGAGGAAGGCCCGCCGCGGTCACGGCGTCCCGCCCGAGGGGGTCCTGCTCCGACGACGTCTCGTGCCCCTCCCCCGTCCCATGCCGGTCGGGAACGGCTGCAGTGGATGCCGCGTCGGCGGCGGCTGCCGCGTCGGTCGTGGACCCGGTGGCCGAGGGAGTTGCCGCGGCCCTCCCGACCGCGGTCGGTTCGGACGGCGTCCGCCCACCGTCCGCTCCCTCGGGCGCGGCTCCCGGAGCGGAGACGTCGAGGGGGGCGTCGACGGCGAGGGAGCCGGCGGGGACGGTGAACCGCTGGGGGAAGGCGGCGAGCGTCGTCGAGCTCGCGCCCCGCCAGCCGTAGATCGACTGGTGCGGGTCCCCGACGGCGGTGACCGAGCGGGTCGCCCCGGCGCGCGGATCGGCGAACAGGGCGTGGAGGAGGCGCATCTGGGCCTCGCTCGTGTCCTGGAACTCGTCGAGGAGGACGACGGAGTACCGGTCCCGTTCGGCGCGGGCGACACCGGGGTCGAGCTCGGCGAGGGTCGCGGCGAGCGCCATCTGGTCGGCGAAGTCGAGGGCCTCAGCGCGGCTCTTCGTGCGGGCGTACGCCTCGAGGAGGGGCAGCACCCGGCGCTGTGCGTGGACGTGGGCGAGGAGCTCCTTGACCGGGGCGGGCATGCCCTTGAACCGGCCCGACCCCTGGGGCAGACCGGCGACGTGCGTGTCGAGCCGTTCGAGGTGGGCCGCGAGATCCTCGACGGTGCAGAGGTGTTCGGCGAGCTGCCCGGCGAGGTCGCGCACGGCCGCGGTGACGGTGGATTCGGCCTTGTCGACCTCCGTCATCGGCCCGTCGTAGCGGACGACGATCTCGTGGGCGTACTGCCAGGCGGCCGCCTCCGTGAGGAGCCGCGCGTCGGGTTCGATGCCGAGGCGGAGTCCGTGCTCGCGGACGATCGTGCCCGCGTAGGAGTGATAGGTGGCGACGGTGGGGAGGGCGTCGGCCTCGAGGACGGCCGCGGAGGTGACGTCGGCGGCCGGGGGAGCCTCCGGCGAGGACGGTTGCGTCCAGAGACCGGTCGCGGCGAGCCGGCGCAGACGTCCGCCGATGCGGTCGGCGAGTTCGCCGGCGGCCTTGCGGGTGAACGTGAGTCCGAGGATGCGTTCGGGGGCGACGAGTCCATTGGCGACGAGCCAGACGACGCGCCCGGACATCGTCTCGGTCTTGCCCGAGCCGGCACCCGCGACGACGAGCATCGACGTCGGCGGCGCCTCGATGACGGCGCGTTGCTCGGGCGTGGGGGTCGGTAGCGAAAGAGCGTGCGCGATGGCGACCGCGGAGTACCGCGCCGTGGGGGCGGCCTCCCGCGCGGGGGCCGGGGTCGTCGAGTCGTGTGCGTCTGCGGTGGCGGTTCCCGCGGCGGCACGGGGTCGGGCCGGGGAGGACCCCTCGGAGGTGGGCCGGGTCATCGGAGCATCTCTCCCTCGGGTTGGATCGGGCAGCTGAACCGCGATTCGCACACGCGACACCACGCGCCGGCGTTGGCGCGGAACGTCGCGCCGGCCATGCCCTCGGCCGTCGAGTCGAGGAGCTCGCGGGCCCAACCGGGGTCCTCCTGGGCGGCGAGGGGCTGCTGTTCCTGGAGCGCGCCCCGCACCCCGCCACCGCGACCGATCTGCATGAGGGCGGCTCCGGCGGAGTCGGTGCCGTGTTCGGCGAACGCGCCCTCCTCGACGGCGACCTGGTAGGCGCCGAGCTGGGGATGGGTCGGCAGATCGGCGGCCGGCGGCTTGCTCGATCCCGTCTTGAGGTCGACGACCCGGAGCCGCCCCTCCGCGTCGCGTTCGAGGCGGTCGACCCGACCCCGGACGACGGCGCGGCCGAGGGGGACCTCGACGTCGATCTCGGTGCCGACGACCTCCCACCCGGCGGCGAGGGCGGCGCGGTGCTGGCGGTGGAGACGGTCGATCATCGCGACGGCCTCCTCGTGGCGGCGGCGGGAGAGCCACCCCGGCGGGAGGTCGAGTTCGGGCCATCGACGCTCGAGTTCGGCGAGGAGTGCTGCGTGGTCGCCGTTGTCGGTGGTGGCGGCGATGTCGTGCACGAGCGTGCCGATGGTGGAGGCGACCGTGCCCTCCCCCGCCTGGCCGCCGGAACCGGCGAGGAGCCACCGGAGCTCGCACCGGGCGAACGCCTCGACCTTGGAGGGGGACACGGCGACGCGGTCGTCGTCGGCGCGTCGGGGGCGGTCGTCGCTCACGTCGCGCAGCCCCCACCAGTCGTCGGGGTCGGCGCCAGCGACGCCGGAGTCCGCGAGGCGGGCGAGGAGTCGGGCGGCCACCCGGTCGGCCGGTCGCGCAACCTCCCGGGGAGGTTCGTGCGCGTCCGCGGCGTCGGGGCGTTCCCCTGCCGACGCCGGGGTGGGGAGCGTGGCGAGGGCACCGCCGGTGACACGGCGGCGCAGCGTCGCGACGAGATCCGACGCCGTCATCGGGGGCGGCGGCGTCGCGAACGGGCGCGCCTCCTCGAGGGGGTCGACGAGGTCGAGGAACGGCGAGGGCGTCTCCTCGTCGTTGCGGACCGCCGTGCACAGGAGGCGGTCGCGGGTGCGGCTCACGGCGACGAGGAGGAGACGCGTCTCGTCGGAACGGATGGCGCTGCGCGCGCCCTGCGGCGTGAGACCGCGGCCGGTGAGGGTGTCGACGAGGGCGGCGGAGCCGAGGACCGATCCCCGCAGGCGGAGGTCGGGCCACACACCCTCCTGGAGGCCGGCGACGACGACGAGGTCCCACTCGGAACCTGCCGCGCCCGCGGGGGTCGTGAGCGTGACGCACTCGTCGGCGGGGGCACGCGCGACGAGGGTGTCACCTGCGACGTCCTGGCCGCGGACGTGTTCGAGGAACCCGTCGGGTCCCCGGAGGGGCAGCCGGTCGACGTAGCGGGCGGCGGCGTCCATGAGGGCGACGACGGCGTCGAGGTCGCGGTCGGCACGTTGGCTGCCCGCGAGCGCGGCGCGACGCCACGGCTCGGCGAGGCCGCCGGCCTCCCACATCGCCCACAGCACGGTCTCCGCGGTGACGCCCGGAGCCCACCCGTCGTGGTGACGGGAGGCCGCGGCGACACCTGCGGCGAGGACGCGTCGGATCCGCCGGAGCCCGGCGGCCGGGGCCTGGGCGTCGACGTGGTCGATGACGGGGTCCCCGGTCACCGCGGCGACGAGGAGTTCGTCGGTGCTGCGTATCCTCGGGGGCACGACGAAGGGGAACGGTGCCGCCGACGCCGACGGGTCCGCGGCGGACGTGCGCGCGTCGGCGTGAGGCGTGGCGGAGCGGGGCGCGCGGAACTCCGCGTCGCCGGTCGCGGAGGCCCCCGGGCCCGCAGGCTCGTCCGCCCCCGCGTGGGGGACGGCGCCCCCCTCGAGTGGGGAGCACACGGTGGAGGTCGTGCCGGAGGACGTGTCGGACGAGGTCGCCGCGGGGCCACCGAGGTCGGACGCCGACGTCGTGACGGACTGGGGCGCGGGCGCCGAGGACGCCGGGTCGGATCCCTCCGGAAGGACGGACTCGGACTCGAGGCGGCGCACCTCGGCCTGGCGCAATGCGCGGAGCAGGCGTCGGACGGCGAGGGAGTCGCTGCCGCCGAGGGGCGAGGCGAGCAGGTCGAGGACGGTCTCGGCGTCGAGTCCGGTCTCTCCTGCTCCCGCCACGGCCGGGGGCCTCGCCCCGTCGTCCGTGGCGCCCGCCGTCGCCCGTGCGAGCGCGATAGCGAAGCTGGTGAGGAGCGGACGGACGGCGGGCTCCTCGCGCAGCGGCACCCGGGCGCCGGGGACGTCGACGGGGATGCCGTCACCGGCGAGGACGCGCCGCATCGTCGCGCTGCGCCCGGCGCCGCGGACGACGACCGCCATTCGCGAGTACGGCATCCCGTCGACGAGGTGCGCCTGGCGCAGTCGTGCGGCGACGTAGCGGGCCTCGGCCACCGCGGTCGCGAGGACGGCGACCTCGACGTCGCCCTCCGTCGGGGTCTCCCCCTCGGCGGTGGCGTTCGGCGAGGGACCCACGTCGGTCGCGGTGGCCGGGTCCGGTGAGGCGTGTGCAGAGTCCCCCGGCGGTCCCGCGGACGTGGCGGAGATGTCGGCGGACGGGACCCCCGAGCCGACGGAACCGACGGAACCGCCGGGGCCGACGGGCGCGCCGCCCTCGCCCGCCCGATCCGTCGGCGGGGTGACGGGGGCACCGTCGGCCGGACCGGCGGGGCCCGTCACGGCGTCGGCGTCGGCGTCGGCGTCGTCAGACCAGTCGAAGAGGGTCGCCTGCTCCGGGACGGACGTGCGCGCCGCATTGGCTCGACCCCGTGCTGCGGCGAGACTCGTGACGGATCGTCGTGCGGCGACACCCCCGTCGTGTCCCGGCGCCTCGGTGCCCGCGGCGACTCCCGTGGCCGCGTCGCTTCCACCCGCGTCGGCCGGAAGCGGTGCGGACCCCGGCGAGGACGGCGGGGAGACGAGGCCGACGACGCCACCGTCCCCCAGGGGCCGCCCCAGACGATGGGCCACCGAGCCGACGGAGCCGACACGTTCGGCGACGCGTGACACGACTTCACCGACCCGCGCGGGCAGACGCCAGGAGCGCTCGAGCACGCAGGTGACGGTCGCGGGCTCGGACATCATGAGGCGCGGGTCGGCACCACGGAAGGTCTGGGTGGCCACATCGGGGTCGCCGACGAGGACGACCTCGCCGACGGGGCTGCGGAGGAGCGCGAGCAGACGCGCGGCGGGCGCGGTGAGCTCCTGCGCGTCGTCGACGACGACGACACGCACCTCGTCGTGGACCCGGGCCCGCACGGCCGGGTCGTCCTCGAGGAGGTCGGCGGCGGCCGTGAGGATCCACGCCGGGTCGTAACCGCCCGGGGAGGAGAGGGCGGTGACCTCGTCGTACTCGGCGAGCACCTGCGCCGCCGCGCCCCACACGTCGTTGCCCTCCCGAGCGGCGAGCGCGGCGAACCCCTCGGCGTCGAGCCCGTACTCGACGGCCCGCATGAGGAGGTCGCGCAGTTCGGCCCGGAAGCCGCGGGTGCGGGTGGCCTCGGCAAGCGCCGCCGGCCAGTCGGGTCGACGCCCGAACCCACTCTCGTGACCGGCGAGGAGCTCCCGCAGGACGACGTCCTGCTCGGGGCCGCTGAGGAGGCGCGGCGTGGGCTCACCCCGCTCGGCCGCGTCACGGCGGAGGAGCCCGAAGGCGAAGGCCTGCACGCTGCACACGAGCGGGGAGGCGGTGGTCGCGGCGAGCTCGGCGGTGAGGCCGTGCCGGAGGCGCGCCGCGGCGACGCGCGTGGGCGCGAGGACGAGCGTCTCGTGGGGCCGAACCTCCCCCGATCGCACTCGGTCGAGCACGGCGTGGACCGCCACCGTCGTCTTGCCCGTGCCGGGGGCGCCGAACGCCCGCACGAGCGACCCGCGCGCCCGCACGGCCCGACGCTGGGAGGCGTCGAGACGTTCGACCGGGACCACCCGTGTCGACCGGTCGCGGAGGAACCGTGGTCGTCCGCCCCGCGCCGCCCGCACCCCGCCGTCGACGCGGGCACCCTGGGACTCCCCCCGGGTCGGGGCGGCACCGGCGGCGAGCACGTCTCGGGCGTCCTCTGGGCGGGGTGTCGCGCTCATGACGCCATTGGACCAGAGGCCACCGACAACCGTTCGCCTCCGCCACCGACGGTCGTCGACGGTGGACCCTGCGCCCGTCACGACGCACCCGGGACGGCGCCGACGACACCCCCGAGGGGACGGGAACCGACGACCGCGCCCCGTCACCCGGGACCCGTGGACGGCCGGGAGGGAAGCACGGCACCCCGACGAGCCGAGGATGCGGGACTCCCACGGACGCAGCGGATCCCGATCGAGCCACGCCGCCGCCGGGCCCCGAGTCGCGCCTCTCCGCACGCGAGGAGGGAAACGTCCTGCGGGTCGACGGTGCGTCGACGCGGAGCCCGCCGGAGCCCGCCGGAGCCGTCCTGCCCGGTGTGCCGTGGGGAGCGCGGAGGCGCGACTAGGATGCCTGTTCTCGGCGTCGACCGATCGCGCGAGCACCTCTACCCCGGAAGGAGCCGGATCGATCGTGGTCACGACCCCCGGTGGAACCCCCAGCGTGCCGCGCGGCACCCGTCTGCCCCGCGAGGAGCGTCGGACGCAGCTCCTCGCGGCCGCGCAGGCGGTCTTCGTCGAGTCCGGGTACCACGCCGCCGGCATGGACGAGATCGCCGACCGGGCCGGGGTGTCCAAGCCGGTCCTCTACCAGCACTTCCCGGGCAAGCTCGAGCTGTACCTCGCGCTGCTCGACGCGGCCTGCGAGCAGCTCCTGGACTCGGTGCAGGCGGCGTTGAGGTCGACGAGCGACAACGAGCAGCGGGTCGTCGCGACGATGGAGGCCTACCTCGGGTTCGTCGCCCGCAACGGCGGCACCTACCGGCTCGTCTTCGAGTCGGACCTCCGGCAGGAGGCGCAGGTCGCCGATCGCGTCCGCACCGTCGAGCGGGTGTCGGCCAAGGCGGTCGGTGACCTCGTCGTCGACCAGACGGGTCTCTCGGAGTCCGAGGCGGGCCTCGTCGCCACGGGCGTCGTCGGCATGGCGCAGACCGCGGCCCGGCGCTGGGTCCGACAGGGCTCCCAGATCCCCCTCGAGCAGGCCGCGCGGCTCCTCGCCGAGGTCGTGTGGCGCGGCATCCGCAGCTTCCCCGTCGTCGACGGCGTCGCCCAGACCCGCTGACCCGTCGGGGGCGGCGCCACGGCCCCCACGCGTGCGAGGCGGGAAGAACGGCCCGTCCCCCGTGGTTAACCTGGACGAGAACCCGATCGTGCCCGCCGGGCGCGGTCGTCCCGCTCGCGTCGCCTCACCGCGGCGCCTCCCGAAAGGAGACCTCGTGGAGGTCAAGATCGGTGTGCAGAACACGAGCCGCGAGATCACCATCGAGTCCGACGAGTCGCCGGAGGAGATCGAGAGCACGGTGACCGCCGCCTTCACGAACTCCACCCCGCTCCGCCTCGTCGATTCCAAGGGCAGTGTGGTGCTCGTCCCGAGTGCCGCCCTCGCCTACGTCGAGATCGGCGCTCCCCGTCGCGGCGGTGTCGGTTTCGGGATGCTCTGATCCACCCGGTGCCGCCCACGGCCCGGTCGCCTCCGCGCAGCCGGGCCGTGGCGCGTCTGGGGCGGATGTGCCCCGGAGGTAGACTGCGGGTGACCATCCCGGTGCCCGGTCGGCACGAACGTGACCACGACGGCGGTTCGACTCCGCCTCCTGCGCCCCCTCGCGGCGCCATGAATGACCTCCGATCGGCCCGACACCCACCCGTGTGCGCCCTGCGCCGCAGGCCGATCGAAGGATCTCCATGACCAGGAACGACCCCGCTCTCACCGCCCCGCCCGTCTCGGACGCCGTCGTCGAACCGACGATCGACGCGTCGGCCCAGGCCGCGGGCGCCGACACCACGATCGAGGCCCACCCCGAGGCCGTCGTCGAGAAGACGTTCGCCGACTTCGACGTCCACCCCGACATCGTCGCGGCCCTCGCGGACGCCGGCATCGTCACGCCGTTCCCGATCCAGGCGATGACCCTGCCGGTCGCGCTCGGCGGGTACGACATCATCGGGCAGGCCAAGACGGGTACGGGCAAGACGCTCGGCTTCGGCGTGCCTCTCCTGGACCGCGTCGTCGCCCCCGGTGACGAGGGGTTCGAGGACCTGCCGCACCCGGGTCGCCCGCAGGGCCTCGTCGTCGCTCCGACGCGTGAGCTCGCGAACCAGGTCGCCGGTGACCTCACCCGTGCCGCCTCGCGTCGCGGCATCCGCGTGACGACGATCTACGGCGGCCGCGCGTTCGAGCCGCAGATCGAGGCCCTCCAGAAGGGCGTCGAGGTCGTCGTCGGCACCCCCGGTCGCCTCATCGACCTCATGCAGCAGGGTCACCTCAATCTGCACGCCATCCGCACGCTCGTTCTCGACGAGGCCGACGAGATGCTCGACCTGGGATTCCTCCCCGACGTCGAGAAGCTCCTCGCGCAGACGCCGGCGTCGCGTCAGACGATGCTCTTCTCCGCGACGATGCCGGGCGCCGTCGTCACCCTCGCCCGCCGCTACATGACGCGCCCGACGCACATCCGAGCCATCAGCGACGACGACGAGGGTCAGACGGTCGCCGCGATCGACCAGTACGTCTACCGCGCGCACGCGATGGACAAGGTCGAGATGGTCGCCCGCATCCTCCAGGCGGAGGGCCGCGGCCTCACGATCATCTTCAGCCGCACGAAGCGCACGGCCGCGAAGGTCGCCGACGAGCTCGCCGACCGTGGCTTCGCCGCTGCGAGCATCCACGGCGACCTCGGCCAGGGCGCCCGTGAGCAGGCGCTGCGGGCGTTCCGCAACGGCAAGGTCGACATCCTCGTGGCCACCGACGTCGCGGCCCGCGGTATCGACGTCGAGAACGTCACGCACGTCATCAACTACCAGTGCCCGGAGGACGAGAAGACGTACCTGCACCGCACCGGCCGCACCGGCCGCGCGGGTCACAAGGGCGTCGCGATCACGCTCGTCGACTGGGACGACATGCCGCGCTGGGGCCTCATCGACAAGGCCCTCGGCCTCGGCATCCCGCAGCCCGTCGAGACGTACTCGTCCTCGCCGCACCTCTACGAGGACCTCGGCATCGATCCCGAGGTCACCGGCCGCCTGCCCAAGTCGGCGCGGACGCGGGCCGGGCTCGAGGCCGAGAAGCTCGAGGACCTCGGTGAGACCGGCGCCTCGGCCGGCAAGGGTCGTGGTCGCGGTGGTCGTGGCCGTTCCGACTCCGGTCCCGACGGCCGTGGTGGCCGTGGTGGCCGAGGTGGCGATCGTGACGGCCGCGGTGGCCGCGGCGAGCGCTCCGACCGCGGGCGCGAGGCGCGCACCGAGGAGGCCGGCGACCGCCCGGCGCGGAGCCGCCGTCGTCGCCGCACCCACGGCGGATCCAGCGGCGCCTCGGCCGACTGACCGTTCGTCTTCGTCCGGCCTCGGGGGCCCTCCACACCGTGGACCGGCCCCCGTCGCCGTCCCGGCTGCGGGCCGTCGTCCGTGACGCCGCCGCGCCCTCTCGTGCCGCAGACCCCTGGCGCCGTCGACCCGCCGTCCCGCGGGCGGGACCTCGTGCCAGCCCGGGTGTGGAGCCGCGTCCGTATCGTGGATGGCTCGTCACGCCAGTTGGACGCTCGTCCGGTCGGGTCCTACTGTGACGTGGTCGCAGGGTTCCGGGGACCTGCGACGTCGGGGGTCACGACGTCCGGGGCTGCGACGTCCCGGGATCCGTGGAGCATCGGGGGTTCTGCACCGACGACCGACGACCGACGACCGGCCTCGACGCCGGCGTGATCCGTCGACGTCTGCGGCGCCCACGACGCACGTCCCCCTCCCGAGGACCGACGACCTGCCGCCCACCCCTTCGGGTGGCAGTTCGCCTCGGCGCGTCCCCGCGCGCCCACGCCCCGCACCGCGTCTCGTGGTGCGGGGCGTGCTCGTTCCCCGGGAGCTCCCCCCTCATCACTCCTTCCTCGACGGCGGAAGGGGCCGTCGCTCAGGGGCGCACGATGCCGCGGCTCGTCGGCTCGGCGAGGAGGGCGTCGAGCACGTCGGGGTGGGTCGTGCAAGCGGCGAGGCCCTGGGGTTTGCCGGTGCCGTGGTAGTCGCTGGAACCCGTGACGTGGAGCCCGAGATCGGCGGCGACGGCATGGGCCTTCGCCCGCTGGGCCTCGTCGTGATCGGGGTGATCGGCCTCGAGCGCGAACAGTCCCGCGCGGGTCATCTCCTCGATGACGGTGTCGGGCACGAGGCGCCCCCGCTTCGCCGCGAACGGGTGCGCCATGACGGGCACCCCCCCGGCCGCCCGCACCAGCCGCACGGCGTCGACGGGGTCGGGCGCGTAGTGCGTGACGTAGTAGGGCGATCCGGTGTGGAGGTAGGTCTCGAACGCAGCCGACCTGTCGGGGACGACCCCCCGGGCGACGAGGGCGTCGGCGATGTGCGGGCGACCCATGGTCGCCCCCTCCCCGACCTGCGCGACGACGTCGTCCCACGTGACCGGGACGTCGCGGGAGAGGAGGTCGACGATGCGTCGTGCACGCACGTCGCGGCTCTCACGGGCGGCGTCGAGCTCGGCCGCGAGGTCGGGGTCCGCCGGGTCGAGCAGATAGGCGAGGAGGTGCACGCTGATCCCGTCCCAGGAGCACGAGATCTCGATGCCCGGCAGCAACCCGACGCGGAGTCGCTCGGCGGCGTCGATGGCCTCACGCCACCCGGCGGCGGTGTCGTGGTCGGTGAGGGCGACGACGTCCAGCCCTGCCGCCTCGGCCTGCTCGACGAGTTGCGCGGGGGTGTCCGTGCCGTCGGAGACGAGGGTGTGGGCGTGAAGGTCGATGATCATCCACCCAGCCTACGGAGCGGCCGGACGGTCGCGTTCGGGACGTCCGGCCGTTCCGTCGTCGTTCGTCGCGTGGGGCGTGCGGGACCCGCCTCGGCCCCGCCGGGGACGACTCCAGAGGGCCCCGTCCCTCTCGCCCGGTCAGCGCGGCATGAGCACCGTGTAGTCGAGGTCGAGGACGACGTTCGGGAGGTACTTGCCAGCCTTCTCCCCCTCGGTCGCCGTGTAGGGGAACTCGCCGCAGGGCAGGTCCTTGGTCGCGACCGTACGCAGACGCAGCGCGCCGACGTCGTCGCGGCCGGGCATCTGTATCCGCTCGAGAACCTCCGACCAGGCGTGGATCGTGTCGCCCGCGAACGTCGGGTTGCAGTGGGATCCGGCGTTGATCGCGGCGATCGTGAACGCGTTGGCGAGGCCGTTGAACGAGAGCGCGCGGGCGAGGCTGATGATGTGGCCGCCGTAGACGAGGCGACGCCCGATCCTGCTGTCCTTCTGGGCGAACTGGTTGAAGTGCACCTTGGCGGTGTTCTGGTAGAGGCGCGTGGCGAGCATGTGATCGGACTCCTCGATCGTCATGCCGTCGACGTGGTCGATCTTCTCGCCGACCTCGTAGTCGCCCCAGAGGTAGGGGCTGCCGGAGAGCTCCACCATGCGGTCGTCGTAGCTGAGGCGGTCGACGGGGACGACGAGGTGCTCGGCGGCGACGGCGCCCGGCAGGTCGGGGATCTGCGCCTCGCCGATCTCGTCGGTGGCTGCGCGGCGGTTCACCATGACCCATCGGACGTACTCGACGACGGTCTCGCCGTCCTGGTTGACGCCGATGGAGCGGACGTACACGTTGCCGTTCTTGCCAGAGGAGTTCGGCTTGAGCCCGATGACCTCCGAGGTGGTGCTCACGGTGTCGCCCGGGTAGAGGGGCACCCCGAAGCGCCCGCCCGCGTAGCCGAGGTTGGCGACGGCGTTGAGCGAGATGTCGGGGACGGACTTGCCGAACACGAGGTGGAACGCGAGGAGCGCGTCGACCGGCATCCGCGGGTAGCCGAGGTCACGGGCGTAGGTCTCCGCGCTCGTCGCGGCGAACCGCGACCCGTAGAGGCCGGTGTACAGCGCGATGTCGCCCTCGGTGACGGTCCGCGGCGTCGCGTGGACGATGCGTTGCCCGATCTCGAAGTCCTCGTAGAAGTTTCCGGTCGCGTTCTTCGATGCCGTGTCGGCCACGTCGCCTCTCCGTCCTGTTCGGGGCCCGCGTGGGCTCGTCTCCTCGGCATCGTCGCATCCGGCGTCGCACGCCGGGGGCTCCGCGGCTGTGTCGCGCGCCTCACCGGCGGCCGGCGGCGGACACGGGGAGGCTCACGCTCGGAGCTGTCGCGGCGGCCCGCAGGGCACCCGTGGGGGGGGGTGGGACACGGCACGCGACGGCACCGCAGCGGCGAAGGCCGGTCAAGGCGCCGCATACCCGAAGCCGCGCCAGGGCGGTGCCGGTACGCTGACCCCCATGGCTGATCACTACGACGTCGTCGTCCTCGGTGCTGGTCCCGGTGGGTATGTCGCCGCCATCCGCGCCGCGCAACTCGGCAAGTCCGTTGCCGTCATCGAGAAGCAGTACTGGGGCGGGGTCTGCCTCAACGTCGGGTGCATCCCGAGCAAGGCGCTGCTCAAGAACGCCGAACTGGCGCACACCCTCACGCACGAGAAGAAGAAGTACGGCATCGAGGGCGACGCCACGATGTCCTACGGCCCGACGCACAAGCGCAGCCGCCAGGTGAGCGCGGGCATCGTCAAGGGCGTCCACTTCCTCATGAAGAAGAACAAGATCACCGAGATCGACGGGTGGGGCACCCTGCAGGGGGGCAACAAGATCGCCGTCGAGGGTGACAAGGGCACGACCGAGGTCACGTACGACGACCTCATCATCGCCACCGGCGCCACGGTGCGCACGATGGGCATCGAGCTCAGCGAGAACGTCGTGAGCTACGAGGAGCAGATCCTCGACGAGAACCTCCCCAAGAGCATCATCATCGGCGGCTCGGGCGCCATCGGTGTCGAGTTCGCCTACGTCATGGCGAACTTCGGCGTCGACGTGACGATCGTCGAGTTCGTCGACCGCATGGTGCCCACCGAGGATGCCGACGTGTCCAAGGAGCTCGCCAAGCACTACAAGCGTCTCGGCGTCAAGGTCATGACCGGCACGAAGGTCGAGTCCGTCGAGGACACCGGCTCGGGCGTCAAGGTCACCGTCTCCCCCGCTGCGGGCGGCGACAGCCAGGTGCTCGAGGCCGACCGCATGCTGTGCGCGTTCGGCTTCCAGCCCCGCACCGAGGGCTACGGCCTGGAGAACCTCGGCGTCGAACTCACCGAGCGTGGCGCGATCGAGGTCGACGACTACATGCGCACGAACGTCGAGCACGTCTACGCGATCGGTGACGTCACCGCCAAGCTCATGCTCGCGCACGTCGCCGAGGCGATGGGCATCGTCGCGGCCGAGACGATCGCCGGCGCCGAGACGATGCCGGTCGACTACGCGAACATCCCGCGCGCGACGTACTGCCACCCTCAGATCGCGTCGATGGGCATGAGCGAGCAGCAGGCCAAGGACGCCGGTCACGACGTCAAGGTCGCCTCGTTCCCGTTCACCGCGAACGGCAAGGCCCAGGGTCTCGGCGAGGGCGTCGGATTCGTCAAGGTCATCGCCGACTCGCAGTACAACGAGATCCTCGGCGTCTCGATGATTGGCCCCGACGTCACCGAGCTGCTCCCGGCGGTCAACGTCGCGAAGCAGTGGGACCTCACGGCCGACGAGGTCTCCCGGACCGTGTTCGCCCACCCGACGCTGGGCGAGGCGGTCAAGGAGGCCATGCACGGCATCGCGGGTCACATGATCAACTTCTGACGTTCGCACCTCCGTCGACGGCCCACCCGGGCGACCTCTTCAGGCCGCCCGGGGGCCGTCGACGTCCCACCCGGACACGGAGGACCTCGGTGTCCCCTTCCCGGTCCTCACTCGGCAGCGGCGGTGCTGCGGCGCAGCGCATACTCCTTCGCGCGGCCTTGACCGCCACGGCCCGACCGGGCGAGCTGGCGGCCGAAGTAGGAACCGAGGCTCACACCGCCCGCGATGGCGAGACCCGTGGCACCCGCGGAGAAGAGCAGGAACCCCCCGTCGGTCTCCGGCGTCGTCACCGGGGCCGGTTCGACGATGTAGTAGAGCCCGCGATAGACCATGCCGCCGGGGAGGAACGCGACGATCCCGGAGGTGCTGATCGCGAGGGAGGGGACCTTCGCGATCCACGCGGCCGGCTGGGAGAAGAGGCCCACGGCGAGACAGGCGAAGGCCGTCGACGGGATCGGGCCGAGGCCGGATCGGAGCAGCGCGACGTAGACGACCCACCCGAGCACCGCCATGAGGACCGACACGATGATCGTGCGGGAGCCTGCGTAGCAGCCGATGCCGAACGACAACGCGATGATCCCGACTGCGACGAGCTGGACGGCGAAGGAGGTCGCGAGGGCCGACTTGGGGATGAGGTAGGCGGGGACGCCGAGCCAGGAGGCGACGGTGATGGCCGAGAGGACACCGACGAGGATCCCGAGGGTGAGGGTGAACACCTCGAACGCGCGGGCGCCCGCCGTCACGTAGTACCCGTCGATCGCGTCCTGCGCGGCGCCGACGACGGACAGCCCGGCGAGGAGGACGACGATCCCCGTCGCGACGAGGACCGACGGTCTCATCGCGAGCGCGAACGGCATTCCGTGCCCCTGGGCCGCGACGATCGCCATCGCGACCGCGGTGGGGATCGCCCCGCCGAGCATCTGCCCGAAGAACGTCGCGAGTCGGCGGCGCCCCGCCCACAACATGGCCCTGTCGACGACACCGGAGATCACCGTCGCGAAGAGGATCTCGTAGAGGTGTCCGCCCATGAGTGCGGCGACGCCACCACCGAGGAGGAGGAAGGAGAACGTGATGACGCCCCGCCGGTACATATGGGGGCGCTTCATGATCTGCACGAACCGCTCCTGTGCCTCCTCGAGCGGCAACGCGTCGTCGGTGATCTCGCTGATGAGTTCGTGGGTGGCGGCGAGGCGTTCGTAGTCGGGCACGCGTGTCCGCACGATGCGGATCATCGTCACGGGATCCTCGAACGCACCCCGGTGGTGGGTGACGGCGATGGACGTGAACGTCACGTCGACGTGGACCGAGCGGAGGCCGTACGCGGCGGTGACGGCGAGGACGTAGGACGTGACGTCCGCCGCCGAGGCGCCCGTCGAGAGCGTCGACTCGGCGATCCGCATCGCGAGGTCGATCACAGTGCGGGAGCGTGCCTTCTCGATGCCGCCTTCGATCTCGCTGAGGTCGAGGCCCCACGTGGGAGCGTCCGCGGCCCGGACGGCGTTCTTCGCGATCCGGAGGATGGAGGACGCCTGCGGCACGCGCTGGAACGGTTTGCTCGTCGCGGTGTCCTTGACCGCCGAGTCGAGCAGTGCCTCGTCGACGACGGCGAAGACCTGGGACGGCGGGTCGTCGGTGACACCGACGAGTTCGGGGTTGACGTGCGGTTTCGACGTGGGCGGGGCGGCGGGGAACTCCTCGGTCACCCCACCCACTGTGGGCCATCGGCCGGGGGCGGGCAAACACGCTCGACCACAGCCCGGTCCGTCCCAGATCACCCGCCGTGTCACCCGATCGGGGGTCCACCCTCCGGGTCGTCCCCTCTCCGGTGGGGCCAAGTCGCACCTCGCCCCACCGGCGCCGCGGTCATCCCACGTGACACGATGACGGGGTGAGTGAGAAGCAGCCGACCAAGCCCGACCACCGCAGCCGTCCGACGAACGAGGAGTTCCGCGCGTTCATCGCCTCCGGGTGGGCGCCCCGCGGGGACGACCTGCCGCAGGAGGCCGAGGTCGCCCGGTGGACCCCGGCACGTCGCGACGTCGTCTCCCAGGCGTTCCCCGGCGAGCGCCTCGTCGTCCCGGCGGGTGGACTCAAGGTCCGCAGCAACGACTGCGACTACGTGTTCCGCCCCCACACCGCGTTCGCGCACCTCACCGGCCTCGGCGCAGACCGTGAGCCGGACGCCGTGCTCGTCCTCGACCCCCGCGAGGACGGCGGCCACGACCCCGTGCTCTACTTCCGTCCGCTCGCGTCCCGCGACTCCGACGAGTTCTTCGCCGACTCCCGCTACGGGGAGTTCTGGGTCGGGTCCCGCCCCACCCTCGAGTCGATGTCCGCCGAGCTCGGCATCGAGACCCGTCACATCGACCAGCTCGGTGACGCGCTCGCGAAGGACGCCGGGCAGATCGGCCTGCGCGTCATCGCCGACGCCGACGCCGACGTGGCCGCCCTCGTCGAGAGGGTCCGATCCGAGGCGGGCCTCACGACGACGGAGGAGCAGCAGGTCGCCGCCGCAGAGGCGGACGCCGAACTCGCCCGCACGTGTTCGACGATGCGCCTCATCAAGGACGACTGGGAGAAGGACCAGATGCGTCTCGCGTGCGAGGGCACCGCCCGCGCGTTCGACGCCGTCGTCGCCGACCTCCCCGAGGCGAAGAAGCGCGGCCGCGGCGAGCGCTGGGTCGAGGGCGTCTTCGGCCTCCACGCGCGCCACCACGGCAACGGCGTCGGCTACGACTCCATCTGTGCCGCCGGCGACCACGCGAACACCCTCCACTGGATCCGCAACACGGGCGACCTGCGCGACGGCGACCTCCTCCTCCTCGACGCCGGCATCGAAGTCGACTCCCTCTTCACCGCCGACGTCACCCGTACCCTGCCGATCTCCGGCACGTTCACCGACGTCCAGCGCCGCATCTACGACGTCGTGTACGAGGCGCAGCAGGCGGGCATCGCGGCGTGCCGCCCCGGCAACCACTTCAGGGACGTCCACGCGGCCGCGATCCGCGTCATCGCCGAGCACCTCCACTCCTGGGGTCTGCTCCCCGACGGCGTCGACGTCGAGACGACCCTCGACCCGGAGAAGGGCCAGTACCACCGCCGGTGGATGGTGCACGGCACGAGCCACCACCTCGGCATGGACGTCCACGACTGCGCCCAGGCGCTGCGCGAGGACTACATGGACGCCGAGCTCCGCCCCGGCATGGTCCTCACCGTCGAGCCCGGCCTGTACTTCAAGGCCGACGACGTGATCGCCCCCGAGGAGTTCCGCGGCATCGGCGTCCGCATCGAGGACGACATCCTCATCACCGAGGACGGCTGCGAGAACCTCTCCGCGATGATCCCGAGCCGCTCCGACGAGGTCGAGGCCTGGATGGCGAGGATCCTCGGCATCTCGGACTGACCGCCCGGGCCGCTGACGCCCTCGACGACGTCACGGCCTGCGCACGAACGACGGACGGGCCCCGCACGCTGCGGAGCCCGTCCTTCGTCGTTCGTCGGAGGAGACGGCTCAGAGGCGGCCGGTCTCGTCGGTCGTGGGGGTCCGTTCCGGTCCCCCGCTGCGGCCGAGCTCGTCGTCACGGCGCGGACCGGTCGGCTGTTCGTGTGTACCGGCGGCACCGGCGCCACCCGTCGGGCCGCGGAGGATGCGGTCGGCGTCGGCAAACGTGGCCTGCTCGACGAGGATCTCGTAGCGGGTGGCGACGACCTGGCTCACGGAGGTGAAGTCACGCTTGCCCTGCGTGACGGCGTAGCCGATGCCCGCCCACACTGCGAGGAAGAACGCACCGGCGACGACCGACGACGTCACACGGGCCATCGTGTCGGCGCCGCCGCCGAACATCGACATGAGCAGACCCACCATGAGGCCGACCCACATGCCGCTGAGGGCGCCGCTCCCGACGGCCTTGCCCCACGACATCCGCCCCGTGACCCGCTCGACCTGCTTGAGGTCGGTGCCGACGATCATGACGTTCTGCACCGCGAAGCCGTGATCCGAGAGGTAGTCGACCGCGCGCTGGGCGTCCTCGTAGGAGTCGTAGACGGCGAGGCTGCGCGGATTCGTCAGCTGCAGCTTGGCCATCGGCAGGTGGCCGGGCATTCCAGGTTGCGTCCCCATGCCCCCATCCCATCACACGAGATCCCTCGTGCGGTGCCCGGATCCACGGCCGCTGATACCCGCCGCACCCCCGGCGGCCCGTCTTCGTCGGCACGTACGTCGTCGGGCGCCCGGATACGGACGACGGGGGCGGTGTCGTCACCGCCCCCGTCGTCCCGTGCTCGGCCGCCGTGTCGGCGGCGCGGCGTCAGCTGCGGATCTTGTAATCCTTGAGCAGCGCGCGGCCGATGATCATCTTCTGGATCTCGGCGGTGCCCTCACCGATGAGGAGCATCGGGGCCTCGCGGTAGAGCCGCTCGATCTCGTACTCCTTGGAGTAGCCGTAGCCGCCGTGGATACGGAAGGACTGCTCGACGACGTCGGCGCAGTACTCGGCGGCGAGGTACTTCGCCATGCCGGCCTCGACGTCGTTGCGCTTGCCGGAGTCCTTGAGGCGGGCGGCCTTGACCATCATCTGGTGGCAGGCCTCGACCTTGGTGGCCATGTCGGCGAGGCGGAACATGATCGCCTGGTGGTCGGCGATCTTCTTGCCGAATGTCTCACGCTGCTGGGCGTAGTCGATGCCGAGCTCGAACGCGCGGCGGGAGACGCCGCAGGCGCGGGCGGCGACGTTGACGCGGCCGACCTCGACGCCGTCCATCATCTGGTAGAAGCCCTTGCCGGGCTCACCACCGAGGAGTTCGGCGTCGGTGGTCGTGTAGTCCTCGAGGACGAGCTCGGTGGTGTCGACGCCCTTGTAGCCCATCTTCTCGATCTTGCCGGGGACGGTGACGCCGTCGCCGACCTTGCCGAAACCGGGCTCCTTCTCGACGAGGAACGTCGACATGTTCTTGTAGACCGACTCGGCGCCCGTGTCGGTCTTGACGAGGACGGCGACGAGGGTGGAACTGCCACCGTTGGTCAGCCACATCTTCTGCGCGTTGATCGTCCACTCGTCACCGTTCTTGACGGCGCGGGACTTGATGCCGGAGACGTCGGAGCCGCAGCCGGGCTCGGACATCGAGAACGCACCGCGCACCTCGCCGGTGGCCATGCGGGGCAGGTACTTCTGCTTCTGCTCCTCGGTGCCGTGCTGGAGCAGCATGTACGCCACGATGAAGTGGGTGTTGATGATGCCGGAGACGCTCATCCAGCCGCGAGCGATCTCCTCGACGCACAGGGCGTAGGTGAGGAGCGACTCGCCGAGGCCGCCGTACTCCTCGGGGATCATCAGGCCGAAGATCCCCATCTCCTTCATCGCCTCGACGATCTGGGTGGGGTACTCGTCGTCGTGCTCGAGTTCGGTGGCCACCGGGATGATCTGCTCCTCGACGAACTGCCGCACGAGTGAGATCAACTCGGCCTGTTCCTCGGTGAGCCCCTCGGTCTTCTGCAGGCGTGACATGGCTGCCTTTCGGTCGTCGTCGGCCGGATACTGCGGTCCACTATGCCGTTCCGCGTCCCCTCCTGCCCCGGACATCGCTGTGAGCCCGCCCACGCCCGCCCACCCGCCGGCGACTCCGCCCCACCGCACCGGCGACTGCCGCACCTCACCCTGCGGCACCCGACCGATGCGCGCCGCGCCCGAGGATGCGCTCCGGTGGGACACGAGGCGGCCACTCCCCCAGGGGGGTGGCCGCCTCGTGCGGAACACTCGCCGTCGACGAGCGCGCCGTCAGTAGACGAGCACCTTGTCGCCGTTGCGCAGACCGCCGCGGCCCCACAGCATGTCCATCGCGGCCGTGCTCACCCGGGCGCACCCGTGGGAGGCCGGGACGCCGGGGATCCCGCCGTCGTTGACTCCGTGGATCGCGTAGCCCCGGTGGAAGTACTTGGGGCGGTAGAGCTTTCCGAGGGGCGCGGTACGCCAGCCCGCGCCGTACCCGCGGTGGATGCGGTAGGTGCCCTTCGGCGTGGGCGTCTTGGCGGTACCGGTGCTCGTGTTGAGGACCGTCCGCACCCGGCCGCCGTCGACGATGACGACGACCTGACGACGCAGGTCGATCTCGACGGCGCGACCGGACTTCGTGCGGGCCGCGGGCCGCACCCCGCGCTCGACGGCCGCCCGCGTCGCGGGACCGGCGACCCCGTCACGGTCGAGACCGGCGACCTTCTGCACCGCCATGACGGCCTGGGTCGTGCCGTGGCCGTAGTGGCCGTTGGGAGTCCCCACCCAGTAGCCGAGCGAGGACAGCCGCTTCTGCAGCGCGAGGACCTGCGGACCCTTCGACCCCGGGGCGAGGGTGGTGCGCGACGTGCTCCGCCGGGCGACCGCCGTCGTCGACGTCGTCGACGACGTCTTCTTCGTGACGGTCCTCGTCGTGGCGGCCTTTCGGGTCACCGACGCCGTCCTCACGGCCGGCTTCTTGGCGACGGTCTTCTTCGCGACCGGTTTCTTGGCCGTGGCGCGGGTCGGCGTGGGCGTGGTGGCGGCCCGGACCGATGCGGGTGCGGCGGCCGGGGCGGCGACGGCGGGTGCCGCAGGCGCGGCGAGCGCGCCGACGGCGAGGACTACGCCGATGAGACGACGGGACACGGTTCCCCCTCTGGAACGATGACGAGCGGACGGGCCCCCCTCGGGCCGGCCGCGACCTGCCACGCGGATGCCTCCGCGTCCGATCAGGTCTATCGTCCAACCTAGTACACCCGGCTCACGCGCGGCCCGCGGCCCGGGAGCCGACGAGGGGAGGCCGCCCGACGGCCGGCCCGCGGTCGCACGGCGCGGACCGGGTGCCCCTCGACCGCCACGACGCCCCGCCTCCTGCGTGCGCGCGGCGCACGACCCACGTCCCGCCCCGCGCGCGACCCGCTCGTCGCGCGAATCCCGCGATTCCGGACACGAACGTGCCCCCGAGGCGCCTACTGTTGCGCCGAGGCCCACGAGGCCCCCGGCACGGCCGCACCACCCCCGCGGCCCGCCGACGTCGCACGAGAGGACACAACGACGTGACCACCACCGACCAGCCACCGGCCCACGGGCCGAGGTATCACGACCGCTGGCGCCCCGCCACCGTCCGCACCGGCCCGTCGAGCGAGGACGTCGGCCTCTTCGGTCAGCCACGCGGACTCCCCTGGATGCTCCAGGTCGAGATGTGGGAGCGGTTCAGCTGGTTCGGGATGCGCGCCATCCTGCTGTACTTCATCACCGACACGTTCGCCAACGGCGGTCTGGGCCTCGACAAGAACACGGGCCAGGTCATCATGGCGACCTACCAGGCCTCCGTGCTCTTCCTCACGATCCCCGGCGGCATCTTCGCCGACCGCGTCGTGGGTCCCTGGCGTTCCACCCTGTACGGCGGCATGGTCATCCTCTTCGGCCACGTCCTCCTCGCGGTGCCCACGCCGACGACGTCGTGGATCGGCCTGTTCCTCATCGCGTTCGGCACGGGCTTCATCAAGCCGAACCTTTCGACCATCGTCGGCGGTCTGTACGACGAGAAGGACCCCCGCCGTGAGGCCGGGTTCCAGCTTTTCTACATGTCGATCAACGTCGGGTCGCTCATCTCGCCGCTCATCACGTACGGCCTCCAGCAGCGGTTCGGTTACCACGTCGGCTTCATCGCCGCCGCCATCGGCATGGCGTTCGGTCTCGCCGCGTTCGTCTACGGCCGCGGCCGGCTCTCGCAGTTCGCGTTCGACGTGCCGAACCCGCTGCGCCCCGGTGAGGGCAAACGCCTGGCCCTGCTCGCGTTCGGCTTCGTCGTCGCCGTCGTCGTCCTCACCGCTCTCTACACGCCGATCTTCGGTGGTCTCGCCCAGGGCATCGCCTACGTCGTGTTCACGATCGCGACGCTCGCGTCGGCGTTCTACTTCATCACCATGTTCCGCAGTCCCAAGGTGACCCCGCACGAGCGCCGCCACCTGTGGGCGTTCCTGCCGCTGTGGGTCGGCAACATGCTCTTCACGATCATCTTCGAGCAGGCGTCGGGCAAGATGGCGTCCTTCGCCAAGGACAACACCGACGGCCTCATCAGCGGCGGCTTCGGCCTGTCGGCGGGCGCCTACCAGTCGATCAACCCGGCGGCCGTGCTCATCCTCGCCCCGATCCTCGGCTGGATCTTCACGCGTCGTGCCGGCAAGTTCCCGAGCACGGCGATGAAGTTCGCCATCGCCGTCGCGATCATCGGCTTCACCGCCCTCATGATGGGCTGGGGCTACGCGCAGTACCCGGCCGGGTCCGGCAACCTCGCCCCGTGGTGGTTCCTCGGCGTCGTGTTCATCGTCCAGACGGTGGCCGAACTGTTCATGAACCCGGTGGGTCTCGCCGCCACGACGTCGCTCGCGCCCAAGCAGTACGCCTCGCAGACGATGACGCTGTGGCTCCTCGCCGCCGCCACCGGCCAGGGCTGCGCCGCCGTCGTCATCGACCGGACGAAGGACCTCGGTGACGTGGCGTTCTACTACGGACTCGGGTTCGTCACGATCGGCGTCGCCGTCGTGCTCGCCCTGCTCGCGCCGTGGACGCAGGCCCGCATGTCCGACGTGGGCCGGGGCGCCATCCCCACGGCCGACTGATCACGCACGACATCGGGCCCCGCCCCGACGTACAGGACCCCCGGACGCGAGAGGCGTCCGGGGGTCCTGTACGTTCCGCTGCCTGAAGCCGCGGTGGGGGCTCACCCCTGGTCGAGATCAGTCCTGCCCGAGCGCCTCGATCGCGTCGTGCATCGTGAGGGTGCGCTGCGCGGACTCGACGTGGAGATTCTCGATCATCTTGCGGTTGTAGGTGACGACACCGGTGCCCTTGCCCTGCTCCCACGCGTCGAGGATGCCGCGGGCGTCCTCGACGGCCGCGTCGGACGGGCGGAACGCGATGTTCGCGCCCTCGACCTGGCCGGGGTGGATGAGGGTCTTGCCGTCGAAGCCCATCTGGCGGCCCTGCTCGCACTCGGCGAGGAAGCCCTCGACGTTCTTCACGTCGTTGTAGACGCCGTCGAGGATCGCCTTGCCCGCGGCACGAGCACCGAGGAGCGCGAGACCGAGCCCGGCGAGAAGCGGCTGACGGCCGGGCACGTGCTCGGCGTAGAGCTCCTTGACGAGGTCGTTCGTGCCCATGACGAGCACCGACAGGCGCGGGCTCGCCTCGGCGATCTCCTCGCAGTGGAGCATCGCGACGGGCGTCTCGACCATGGCCCACAGCGTCGTGCGCTCGGGCGCACCGGCCTTCTCCATCGCGGCGACGAGCTGACGCACCTCCTCGGCGGAGTTCACCTTGGGTACGGCGATGGCGTCGGGACCGGCGGCGCAGGCCCCGGCCATGTCGTCGTCGTGCCAGGGCGTGCCGATGCCGTTGATGCGGATGACGAGCTCACGACGGCCGTATTCCCCGCTGCTCACCGCGGCGCACGCGGACTCGCGGGCCTCGGGCTTGGCGTCGGGCGCGACGGCGTCCTCGAGGTCGAAAATGATGCCGTCGCACGCGATGGACTTGGCCTTCTCGAGCGCCCGCGCGTTCGAGGACGGCATGTAGAGCACGGACCGGCGCGGCCGGAACGTCGTCCGGGAGTCGGTCATCACTTGCCCTCCGCCTTCGCGATGCCGGCCTTCTTGGCCTCCGCGTACTGCTCACCGAGCTCGGGGTCGGTCTCGGAGAGCGCCTCGGCGAGGTCGACGACGACCTGGCACTGCTTGCAGGAGGCGTCGTCCTCCATCTTGCCGTCGACCATGACGGCACCGGTGCCGTCGCCCATGGCGGTGACGACGTGCCAGGCGTGCTCGACCTCGGCCGGGTCGGGGCTGAAGACGCGGCGGGCGATGTCGATCTGCTTGGGGTGGAGGGTCCACGTGCCGACGCAGCCGAGGAGGAACGCGTTGCGGAACTGGTCCTCGCAGCCGACGACGTCGGTGATGTCGCCGTACGGGCCGTAGTAGGCGTAGATGCCGTGCATCGCGCAGGCGTCGACCTGGCGGGCGATCGTGTAGTGCCACAGGTCCTGCTGGAAGACGGCGCGGTCGCCGTGGATGTCGTACTCGCCCGCGTCGTTCTTCGTGGCGTCGGCGCGGACGAGGTAACCGGGGTGGCCGCCACCGACGCGCGTCGTCTTCATCCGACGGTCGGCGGCGAGGTCGGCCGGACCGAGCGAGATGCCCTGCATACGCGGCGACGCGCCGGCGATCTTCTCGACGTTGGCCATGCCGCGGGCCGTCTCGAGGATCGCGTGGACGAGGACTGGCCGCTGTAGGCCCACCTTGGCCTCGAGCTGCGCGAGGAGACGGTCGACGTAGTGAATGTCCTCGGCGCCCTGCACCTTGGGGATCATGACGACGTCGAGCTTGTCGCCGATCTCGGTGACGAGTGTCGTGATGTCGTCGAGGAACCACGGGCTGTCGAGGGCGTTGAGGCGGCTCCACAGCTGTGTGGGCCCGAAGTCGGTGTTCTTGGCGATCTCGACGAGACCGAGACGCGCCTTCTCCTTGTTCTCGGCCTTGACGGCGTCTTCGAGGTTGCCGAGGAGGACGTCGACAGTGCCGACCATGCCGGGGATCTTCGCCGCCATCTTGGCGTTGCTCGGGTCGAAGAAGTGGATGGCCCGGGAGGGCCGAGCGGGGATCTCCCGCAGGGGGGCCGGGGCCCCCACCGCGAGCGGGGTGAAGAAGTCCTTGGCGCTGCGCATGTGCGTATGTCCTCCCACGTCGTCGTGTTGGGGTGCCCTTCGCCGACGCACCCGGGACGGGGGCCGCGGTGTCGGCGGTGCCGACGCCGGGCGAGGCCCGCGGGGTGGGTGCTCGACCTGTTTTCGAGCCTAACAGCGGGTCCGCGCACGGCTCCCGAGCGAGCTGAGACGCTCATCACGCGGCCACGGCCCACCGTCGTGCGCCGGGGCCGGGAACTCCACCCCCGGCCCGTTCGTCCGCACGGAGGACATACGACGTCGTCTCCACGCTTGCCCCCGGGTCCCCGACCCGACCGCTCACCGGCATCGCCCCCCACCCGTCGAGAGGACCGCCCATGCTCGTGCCCACCCCCGCCGCGGCCCCACCCACGGACGGCGTCGCCGGATGGGTCGTGCAGGTCATGGACGCGGTCGGCGCCCCCGGGGTCGGTCTCCTCGTCGGCGTCGAGAACCTCTTCCCGCCGCTGCCGAGCGAGGTGATCCTCCCCCTCGCCGGGTTCTCCGCGAGCCTCGGCACGCTCTCGCTCGTCGGCGCGATCGTGTGGGCCACCCTCGGCTCCGTCGTGGGCGCCTGGGCCCTCTACGGCCTCGGACACGTCCTCGGCCGCGAACGCATCGTGCGCCTCCTCGAGAAGATGCCGCTCGTCGACGTCGACGACATGCTCCGAGCGGAGGAGTTCTTCGTCCGGCACGGCTCGACCGCGGTCCTCGTCGGCCGGGTCGTCCCCGTCGTCCGTAGCCTCGTCTCGATCCCCGCCGGGCTCGAACGCATGCCGCTGTTGCGGTTCACCGTGCTCACCGGCCTCGGGAGTCTCGTGTGGAACGCCGCGCTGGTCCTCGCCGGGTACGCCCTCGGAGAGCAGTACGGGCTCGTCGCGCACTACCTCGAGTACGTCCAGTACGTCGTCCTCGCGGCCGTCGCCGTCGGCCTCGCCTTCTACGTCCGCACACGCCTCCGCCGGCGCCGCGCCGGGGAGAGGGAGGCGTCGCGGGACGAGGGCGAGTCGCACGGGCGGGACGACACGACCCGCGAGACCGCCCGACGCTGACGCGATCCCGCAGGCCGATCGCCGGAACGGCCCCTGACGTGCCGGGTTGTACGCTGCGGACGTGAGTCAGAACACCCGGGTCTTCCTCGCGCGCCTCGCCGGCCTTGCCGTGTTCGACCCCCTCGGCGATCAGGTCGGCGTCGTCCGCGACGTCGTCGTCACCTTCTCCGCCACCCGCCGCAAACCCCTCGCCGTGGGTCTCGTCGTCGAGGTCGCCGGGCGCCGCCGCGTGTTCGTCCCCCTCACCCGGGTCACGAGCATGGAGGCGGGCCAGGTCATCACGACCGGCCTCGTCAACATGCGCCGGTTCGAGCAGCGACCCACCGAGGTCCGCGTCGTCGCCGAACTCCTCGACCGCACCGTCACCGTCCACGAGCACGACGAGGAGCCGTACGCGGCCACCGTCGAAGACGTCGCCATCGAACGCGTCCGCGCCCGCGAATGGTCGGTGGAGAAGGTCTTCGTCCGCAAGTCCGACCCCCGGGAGAAGACGTCCCGGTTCCGCATCACGCGGCGCCGCGGCGAGACCGCCCTCGTCGACGTCGAGAACGTCATCGGCCTCCGCGAGCAGGAGCCCGACCAGCGGGCCGACCTGTGGCTCGACAGCTTCGACGATCTCAAGGCGGCCGACCTCGCCGAGATGATCCGCGACCTCCCGCGGCAGCGCCGCATCCAGGTCGCCGGTGGCCTCCACGACGAGAAGCTCGCCGACGTCCTCGAAGAGCTGCCCGAAGACGACCAGGTCGAGATCCTCGCCGCCCTCGAGTCGAACCGCGCCGCCGACGTCCTCGAGGAGATGCAGCCGGACGACGCCGCCGACCTCCTCTCCGAGCTCAGCCCCGAGGCGCAGGAGCGGTACCTCGAGCTCATGGAGCCCGACGAGGCCGAGGACATCCGCCGCCTCCTCACCTACGACGAGGACACCGCAGGTGGTCTCATGACGACCGAGCCGGTCATCCTCCCCCCGGAGGCGACGATCGCCGAGGCCCTCGCCTCGGTCCGCCGCACCGAGCTCTCCCCCGCGCTCGCGGCGATGGTCTACGTGTGCCGGTCCCCCATGGAGACCCCGACGGGACGCTTCCTCGGCGCCGTCCACATCCAACGGCTCCTGCGCGAGCCCCCGCATCTCGCCGTCGGCACCATCCTCGACAAGGACGTCGAGCCCCTCGCCCCCGACGCGACCGTCGGCGAGATCACCCGCGAGCTCGCGACGTACAACCTCGTGAGCCTCCCCGTCGCCGACGAAGACGGGCACCTCCTCGGTGCCGTCACCGTCGACGACGTCCTCGACCACCTGCTGCCGCAGGACTGGCGCGAAGACCGACACGAGGTGACCCATGGCTGACCCCCGCACCCGGCTCGACCAGCCGTTCGAGGGCAGGCGTCGACGCATCCGCATCCCCCGCATGGACCCCGAGGCGTTCGGGCGGGGCAGCGAGGCCTTCGCCCGGTTCATGGGCACGCCGCAGTTCCTCATCTACATGACGATCTTCGTCGCCGTGTGGCTCCTGTGGAACACCTACATGCCCATCGATCGGCAGTTCGACCCCCGCGAGCTCAACTACACGCTGCTCACGCTCATCCTGTCGCTCCAGGCGAGCTACGCCGCGCCGCTCATCCTCCTCGCGCAGAACCGCCAGGACGACCGCGACCGCGTCGGCCTCGAACAGGACCGCACCCGCGACGAACGCAACCTCGCCGACACCGAGTACCTCACACGCGAGGTCGCGGCCCTCCGCATCGCCCTCCGCGACGTCGCGACCCGCGACTTCGTCCGCTCCGAGCTGCGCGAACTGCTGGACGAGATGGAGGAACGCCGCGCCGAGGAGGCCGACGAGGCGGACGACCCCGAGAAACGCCCCCGCAAGAAGAAGAACCGGGGCTAGGCCGCCCGGGGCGGCCGGTGTGAGGAGCACACCCGCTCGCCCATAGAGTGGGCCCCATGTCTGCACCCACCCAGGAGGTCCTCCTCCAGGCTCTCGCCGGGGTCGAGGACCCCGAGATCCACCGTCCCATCACCGAGCTCGGCATGGTGGAGAAGGTCGCCGTCGACGACGCCGGTCGCGTCGCCGTGACGATCCTCCTCACGGTCGCCGCCTGCCCGCTCAAGGACACCCTCTCCCGCGACACCGAGAAGGCGCTGCGGGCCGTCGACGGCGTCACCGACGTCGAGGTCACGCTCGGCGTGATGAACGACGAGCAGCGCGCCGCGCTCAAGGAACACCTGCGCGGCGGCCAGGCCGAGCGGGAGATCCCGTTCGCCAAGCCGAACTCCCTCACCCGCGTGTACGCCGTCGCCTCCGGCAAGGGCGGCGTCGGCAAGTCGTCGGTGACGACGAACCTCGCCGTCGCGCTCGCCGACCAGGGGCTGCGCGTCGGGGTCGTCGACGCCGACATCTACGGCTTCTCGATCCCCCGCATGATCGGGGTCGAGTACCCGCCGACGCAGGTCGACGACATGATCATGCCGCCCGAGGCCAAGGGCGTGAAGGTCATCTCCGTCGGCATGTTCGTGCCCGGCAACTCCCCGGTCGTGTGGCGCGGCCCGATGCTGCACCGCGCGCTCAACCAGTTCCTCGCCGACGTCTTCTGGGGTGACCTCGACGTCCTCCTGCTCGACCTCCCGCCCGGCACGGGTGACGTCGCGATCTCCGTCGCGCAGCTCCTGCCCGGCGCGGAGATCCTCGTCGTCACGACGCCTCAGCAGGCCGCCGCCGAGGTTGCCGAGCGCGCCGGGTCCATCTCGACGCAGACGCATCAGCGCATCGTCGGTGTCATCGAGAACATGTCGTGGCTCGAGCTCCCCGGCGGCACGCGTCAGGAGATCTTCGGCTCCGGCGGTGGTCAGGCCGTGGCGGATTCGCTGTCGCGCATCGTCGGCACCGACATCCCGCTCCTCGGCCAGATCCCGCTCGACGTCACCATGCGCGAGGGCTCGGACAACGGTGACCCCGTCGTCCTCTCCAACCCGGACGGCCCGGCGGGCGTCGCTCTCCGCGGCATCGCCAAGGGCCTCGCGACCCGCTCCCGCGGTCTCGCCGGCCGCAAGCTCGGACTCACACCGCAGAACCGCTGAGACCGCGACGGTACGCTCCCGACGACACGACACCCCCGACACGGATCTCCGTGTCGGGGGTGCTCTGCGTCGTGGGGGTCCGTACGGATCGGGCCACCGCAGGCGGCGTCGGCGGGCCCGTCCCGTCTCCCGTCGGCGGCGCCTGCACCTCGTGGGCGTGCCGCGCGTGACCGACGGGCCAGGAACACGTCAGGTCGCGTCGGTGTCGAACGGGACGGGTTTGGCCGGGTCGAAAACGGCCGGCGGGCGGTAGCGCGGTTCCTCCTCGACACCGGGGTCGTCGCCCGGAGAGGACGGACCCGCCGGATCGTCGAACGGCTCGGTGAGCGCCTCACGGACGATGCGGCGAGGGTCGTACTGGCGCGGGTCGTAGGCCTTCCAGTCGATGTCGTCGAACTCCGGGCCCATCTGTTCGCGCAGCTGGCCCCGGGCGCCGTCGGCCATGCGCCGCGCCTCTCGGATCCAGTGCCTCGCCTTGGCGAGCACCTCCGGCAGCCGCTCGGGGCCGATGAGGAGGAACGCCAGCACGAGGATGACCACGGCCTCCGGTCCACCCACGTACGTCACCCCTCGTCTGTGCCGACGCCCTCCGGAACGAGGGCACAGCCATTAAACATCGACGCCGCGGCCATGGCCGCATCGCATCGCCCGACGGACGGGCCGATCGGGATTCAGCCGCCGTGGCCGGCCGCCGCCGACTCGGGCAGACGCGTCGCCCGCGACCGTGCCGACGTGGGCGCCCGATGGGCGAGCTCGCGACGCAGGATCGCGCGACCACGGTGGATGCGGGACCGCACGGTGCCGAGCTTGACGCCGAGCGCCTCCGCGGTCTCCTCGTACGTGAGCCCCTCGATGTCGCACAGCACGACCGCCGCCCGGAACTCCGGTGAGAGGGAGTCGAGGGCGCGCTGCACGTCGTCGTCGAAGTGGCTGTCGTCGTACCGCTGCTCCGGCCCGCGGGCCGGGCTCGGCAGGCGACCGGCGGCGTCGTCGGCGAGCGCGTCGAAGCGGATGCGCTGCTTGCGCCGCATCCGGTCGAGGAAGAGATTGGTCGTGATGCGGTGCAGCCAGCCCTCGAACGTGCCCGGGCGGTAGGTGCCGAGGGAGCGAAACACCCGGATGAACACGTCGTGGGTGAGGTCCTCGGCGTCGTGCTGGTTGCCCGTGAGGCGGTACGCGAGCCGGTACACGCGGGCGGAGTGCTCCCGCACCACCTCGTCCCACGACGGCGGCGTCCACTCGGCCCCCGCGACGTCCCCGTCGACGCTCGCCGCGCCGGGCGCGGCCGTGACCTCGCGCCCACCCCCCGCGATGGGGTCGGTGGGTCGGGCGACACGCGATGAGGCGACCACGTCGGTCCTTCGGCTGGGCATCGGCCCCGGCAGGGGCATCCTGACCTCCCCATCGTCCCGAGTCAACCTGGGGAATCGCTGGACATCGCATACGAGAGTGCCGGGATCGGGGCGTTCCTCCCCGACCGGTGACGCCGCGCCCCGCCGACTAGGCTGCCCCCATGAGCGTGCAGAAGCCGGCGAGCTGGATCTACACCGAGGAGTTCCTGGCCGAACCCCCCGCCCTCGAGGCGGCCCGCCGCCGCGGCGAGGAGTTGGGCGCCACCCCCGTCCTCCCCGGTACCGGCGCGGCGCTGCGCCTCCTCGCGGCGTCGGTCCAGGCGCACACCGTCGTCGAGATCGGCACGGGCGCCGGGGTGTCGGCGCTGTGGCTCCTCGACGGCATGCCCGAGGACGGCGTGCTCACGACGATCGACATCGAGGCGCAGCACCACCGCGCGGCCCGGCAGTCCTTCTCCACCGCGGGGATCGCACCCCAACGCACCCGCATCATCACCGGGCAGGCGCTCGATGTGCTCCCCCGCCTCGCCGACGGCGCGTACGACATGGTCGTGGTCGACGGCGATGCCCGCGAATACCCGGCCTACGTCGAACAGGCGCTCCGCGTCGTCCGCGTCGGCGGTGTCGTCGCCCTCGACGACATGCTGTGGCACGACCGCGTCGCCGACCCGGCCGCGCGGGACGAGACGACGACGATGCTCCGCACGCTCGGCAAGCAGCTTCGTGACGACGAACGTCTCCAGACGTCCCTGCTCCCCGTCGGTGACGGCCTCCTCGTCGCCGTCCGCAAGTCCTGACGCTCCTGCGCGACGACCCCGCATACACGAAGGAGCCCCCGGTGACGGATGTCGTCGGGGGCTCCTTCGTGTATGCGTCGAGGCACGCGGGTGATCAGCGGGAGGGGACGGCCTCGCACCCGTCGATCGCGGCACCGAGGTCGGCGGCCTCGTCGGGGGGTCATCTCGACGACGAGGCGGCCACCGCCCTCGATGGGCATGCGCAGCACGATGCCACGGCCTTCCTTCGTCACCTCGAGCGGACCGTCACCAGTACGCGGCTTCATCGCGGCCATGGGTAACCCTCTTCCTTCTGAACCGGAGCGCGGATGTGAGGGAGATCGCACACGACCTCGGGCCCCACTCCCCCCAGTATCTCTCAGCGGGGCGGTCAGCGCGAAATCACCTGGCCGAGACGACGGCACGGAATCGGCGCCCGATGCGCCCGTGCGCCCCGCCGGCCTCGGCCCACGACGGGCGTGTGGCCGGGCCGCAGCGGTGGCCGCGACCCGTCACGGCGGGGTGTCGGCGGGTGGGGTGAAGTGCCAGATGACGTCGACCCACCAGTACTGGAGGACGAGGTTGAGGACGACCCCGGCCGCGAGGACCCACCACAGTCGACGGTCGTGGACGTCGGCGACGGTGCTGCCGCCCGGGCCCTCCGGCGCGTCGACGCCGGGGATGGGGCGCGGCGGCCTCCACCCGGCGCCGAGGAGGACGACGGCGAGGGGGAACTGCATGATCATGTACCGGAAGATGCTCGTCGACGGATCGAGCGAGGCGAACAGGTAGAGCGAGTAGCCGAAGCTCCATGCCCGCAGCTCGGGGCCGAGCGCGCGGGCCCACGGGCCGAGGACGAGACCGAACGTCACGACGACGAGCAGCGCGAGGGCGAGCGCGGCGACGACGGGGCCACCGCCGACCGTGGCGCCGATCATCCAGCGGAAGAGGTTCCACCACGGCTGGAAGGGCTGGATCTCGGGGACGGCACGCCACGCGGCCATCGTGTCGGTGTAGGCCGTGGGGACCCCGGTGCCGAGCCACGCGAGCGCCGGCCACATGAGACCGGACAGGCCGCAGCACACGAGGGCGGTGAACATCCGCACCCACTCCCCGACCGAGACGGGGCACTTCGCACGGTTGCGCCATCGGAAGAACACGCACACCACGCCGACGAACCCGAGGGGCAGGGCGATGGGTCGAGCGATCCCCGTGAGGAGCGCGACCGCACCGGCCGCGAGCCAGCGTTGCCGCGCGAGGAAGTAGAGGACGCCGCAGAGGAGAAACGTCGCGATCGACTCGGTGTAAGCGACCTGGAGGACGGGGGTCGCCATGAACGTCGCCCACAGGGTGACGCCCGCGACGGCGATGCGGGGCCCCACCCGGTCACGCAGAAGGATCGCGATGAGCACCGCGGCCGCGGCACCGACGAGGAGGGACAGCGTCGACCCGACGACGGCGAACCCGCCGCCGGTGAGCTGCATGAGGAACTTCGTGAGATAGGGGAAGAGCGGGTAGAACGCCCACGGGTTCTGCCAGAGTCGACCGCTGTCGGGGTCCTGCGGCATGACGGCGGGATAGCCGTCCTCGACGATCTGGCGGTACCAGAACGCGTCCCACAGCACCGTCATGCGGAAGTAGCCGTGCTCCTCCGACGTGATCCACGTGACGTCCTGCTGCCACGTGCCGACGATCGTGAGGACGATCGCCGAGAAGAGCCGGGCGAGGAAGTAGATGGCGAGGACGCCGACGACGAACGCCTTGGGCCGCGCGTACCAGTGGTGGAGCGCCCCGCGGAGTCTGCCGACGGGTCGTGCGTCGTCCCCCGTCCCCGGGCGCCGTCCCTCGCTCACCCCGTCGGGCTCGTGAGCGGCAGGGCGAGCGACGACATCCGCCATCAGCGCGGGATTCCTTCCATCCGGAGGCTTCTCGGTGGCCACGGCGCGCACGGGGTCGCAGCGTCGGCCGGTGTGGGCCCCCTGCTCCCCGAGGGCGCCGGACCGGGGCGACACGCGCCACGTTCCGACGAATCGCGCCCACTGTACCCCGGCCGCGTCGACCACCCGTCAGGCCGAACCGCAGCACGAGGAGCGCCCGTCCCGGGGGCCACACGGCGAGGACGACCGCGGGCTCGCCGACGGCGGTCAGACCTCGCGGGGCCTCGGGGCGTCCCCCTCGCCGGTGCCGGGCGCACGACCGAGGTCGCCGTGGTCCTCATGCGCATGTCGGCGCACGACCGGGAACAAGGCGACCGTCGCGCCAGCCCCCTCCTCCACGGAGTCCTCCCGGTGGTCGGTCGTGCCCACGAAGGGCCCGGCGTACCCCCCGACCGGGACGGGGGCCGCCAGGTCGTCCTCGAGTTCGGCGAGGCGGGCCTGGAGCCGGTCGATCACGGCGTCGACCTGATCCATGCGGTAGCCACGGAATGCCGTGTCGAACCGCACGAGGGACAGGTCGTCGGACCGCACCTCCCCCGGCGGCAGCGGGACCCCACCGGCGGTGGCGACGGGTTCGGAGGCGAAGACCGACACGCGGCCGGCCGCGCCGAACGCAAGCGCGGCCGCGAGTCCGACGACGAGGAGCGCGGCGGAGGCGATGAGGACGATCACCCGTCGATGGTGACATGTCGGCCGCGCTCCGGGGAGCGGCGCTGCGCGCGGTGGCGCATCGCAGGTGGATGCGCCGCGGGAAGGGCACTCTCCCACCGGCGTCCGGCATCACTCCGGTCGGCGGGCGTGCCGCTCGTCGTCGGCGGTACGGATGATGCGGACGGCCTCGGCCGGGTCGTCGGTGACGTGGATGAGGTCGACGTCCGCGGCGCCGATGGTGCCCGCGGGGACGGCGACGTCACGGAGCCAGTCGAGCAGGCCCTGCCAGTACTCCGTGCCGATGAGGACGACGGGGAAGGAGGTCACCTTCTTCGTCTGGACGAGCGTGAGCGCCTCGAAGAGCTCGTCGAACGTGCCGAATCCGCCGGGGAGGACGATGAACCCCTCGGCGTGCTTGACGAACATCGTCTTGCGGATGAAGAAGTACCGGAAGTTGACGCCGATGTGGACGTAGGGGTTGAGGCCCTGCTCGAAGGGCAGCTCGATGCCGAGGCCGATGGAGGTGCCACCCTTTCGGTCGGCCCCCTTGTTGACGGCCTCCATCGTGCCCGGCCCGCCGCCGGTGATGACGGCGTACCCCGCCTCGACGAGACGCTCGCCGACCTCCTCGCCGAGGGCGTACATCGGATGGCGGGGAGCGAGTCGTGCCGAGCCGAAGACGCTCACGGCAGGACCGAGCTCCGCGAGCGCTCCGAATCCCTCGACGAACTCGGCCTGGATGCGGAGGACCCGCCAGGGGTCGGTGTGCAGCCAGTCGTTGGGGCCCGTGTTGTCGAGGAGTCGCTGGTCGGTGGTCGTCGAGGGGACATGCGCACCCCGCAGGGTGACCGGGCCGCGGTGGTAAGCGTTCATCGTTCGAGCGTAGAGGAGGAGCGGCCCGCCCCGACAACGTCCTGGAATGCGGGGGATCAGCCGTCGTCGATCGTTCATCGTCGGCTCCCTCCCGGGACGCCGGTCATTCGTCGACGCCACGACGCCACGACGCCGCGACGCCGACGCGAGGATGCGGGACTGCGGGCTGCGGGATCACGGGCCGCGCGCAGCCGCGTCCGGCCCGTCGAGACACGTGGGCCCCTCGGGGTGCGCGGGTCGCGCGGGTGGTCAGCCCTCGACGGGTGTGGCGACGGCGGGGTCGACGGGCGACAGGGCCCGGAGCCCGTCACCGGCGGCGGTGCCGACGAGGCCGCGGAGGATCGCGGCGAGTTCGGTCATGAGTCCGGCGTGGACGCCGCCGCGACGCCACACGAGGGCGATGTCGCGGTACGGGGCGGGATCGGCGAACCGGCGCAGGACGAGGCCGTCGGAGGCGGGCACCGGTGGGGAGACCGACAGGTGCGGCAGGAGCGTGATGCCGACGCCGCCCGCGACCATGTGGCGCAGGGTCTCGAGGCTCGTCGCCCGGAACCCGTCGCGCTCTGCGGCCCCGGCGAGGGAGCACACCTCGAGCGCCTGGTCGCGCATGCAGTGCCCGTCGGCGAGGAGGAGGACGTCCTGGCCTTGGAGGGCATCCGTCGTCACGGGTGGGGCGGACTCCTCGTCCGCGCCCGTCCCGCCCGCGAGGTCGTGGCCTGCGGGGACGGCGAGGACGAACTCCTCCCGGAAGAGGGGCGCGTGGTCGAACGTCTCGTCGACGGGCATCGCGAGGACGGCGGCGTCGAGCGTCCCGGCCTGGAGCATCCCGACGAGGTCGGGGCTCTTCTCCTCGACGAGGAGGAGCCGCAGGTCGGGCAGTTGCGCCTTGACGAGCGGCAACGCGTGCGGCAGGAGATACGGGCCGAGCGTCGGGAACACCCCGAGCCGCAACGTGCCCGACCGAGGGTCGGCGGCGTAGCGGGCGATCGTCCGGATCTCGTCGGCCCCGGCGAGGACGGAGCGGGCCCTGGCCAGGACGGACTCCCCTGCGAGGGTGAAGATGACCCCCCGGGAGCCCCGCTCGATGAGCGGGGCCCCGAGCTCGGACTCGAGCTTCTTGATCTGCGTCGAGAGCGTCGGCTGGCTCACGTAGCAGGCCGCGGCGGCCCGGCCGAAGTGGCGGTGTTCGGAGAGCGCGACGAGGTACTCGAGGTCACGGAGGTTCATCGCGCCCTCTCCTCTCCGCCGGTCCCCGGCCGAGGCCGCGGGGTGGTCGTCGTCACGGAACGCCTCACGCAGGGGCGCTCGTGCGGATGAGGTGGTCGAACGCCGAGAGGGCGGCGGTGGAGCCGGCACCCATCGCGACGACGATCTGCTTGAAGGGGACGGTCGTCGCGTCGCCGGCACCGAAGACGCCGGGGACGTTCGTGCGGCCCTTGTCGTCGACGACGATCTCGCCACGCTCGGACAGCTCCACGGTGTCCTTCAACCACTCGGTGTTGGGCAGCAGACCGATCTGGACGAAGACGCCCTGGAGCTCGAGGGTGTGGCTCTCGCCGGAGGCCCGGTCCTCGTAGGTGAGGCCCGTGACCTGCGAGCCGTCGCCGAGGACCTCCGTCGTGCGCGCACCGAGGATCACGTCGACGTTGTCGAGGCTGCGGAGCTTGCGCTGGAGGACGGCGTCGGCGCGCATCTCGTCGAGGAACTCGACGAGGGTGACGTGGCCGACGAGACCGGCGAGGTCGATCGCGGCCTCGACGCCGGAGTTGCCGCCGCCGATGACGGCGACGCGCTTGCCCTTGAAGAGGGGACCGTCGCAGTGGGGGCAGAACGTGACGCCCTTGTTGCGGTACTCGTCCTCGCCGGGGACGCCCATCGTGCGCCAGCGTGCGCCGGTGGCGAGGACGACGTTGCGGGCGGAGAGCTCACCGCCGTTCTCGAACTCGACACGGTGCAGGCCGTCGTCGCCCGCCGGGTGGAGCGCGGTGGCGTGCTGCCCCTTGAGGACGTCGGCCTCGTAACCGCCGAGGTGTTCCTCGAGGGCGGCCGCGAGCTTGGGGCCCTCGGTGTAGGGGACGGAGATGAGGTTCTCGATCGCCATCGTGTCGAGCACCTGCCCGCCGAAGCGCTCGGCGACGAGGCCGGTGCGGATGCCCTTGCGGGCCGCGTAGATCGCGGCCGAGGCGCCGGCGGGGCCGCCGCCGACGACGAGGACGTCGAAGGGCTCCATGCCGCTCATGCGCTCGGCGTCGCGGGAGGAGGCGCCGGTGTCGATCCTGCCGACGATCTCCCGGGCGTCCATACGGCCCTGGCCGAACAGCTCGCCGTCGAGGTAGATCGTGGGGACGGCGAGGACGTTCTTCTCGGTGACCTCGTCCTGGAAGAGCGAGCCCTCGACCGCGGTGTGCGTGATGTTCGGGTTGAGCGCGGCCATCGTGTTGAGCGCCTGCACCACGGTCGGGCAATTCTGGCAGCTCAGCGACATGTACGTGACGAAGTGGTGGGGTTCGTCGATGCCGCGGATCGCCTCGAGCACCTCGATGTCATCCTTGGGCGCGTGCCCACCGACGTGGAGGAGCGCGAGGACGAGCGAGGTGAACTCGTGGCCGAGCGGCAGCCCGGCGAACTCGACGCGGGCGGTGTCGCCGACGCGGGCGATGCCGAACGACGGGGTGCGGTCGGCGGTGCCGTCTGTGCGCACGCTCACCTTGTCGGACTGCGCGGCGATGTCCTCGAGCATCTCCGTCATCTCGCGGCTCTTGGGGCCGTCGTCGACGGTGGCGACGAGTTCGATGGGCTCGCGCACCATCTCGAGGTAGGTCTTCAACTGGGTCTTGAGGTCGGCGTCGAGCATGGGCCGTCCTTTCCTCATGGACGAGGGGCCGTCTGCGCGAGCGAAGGCAGGCGCGGGCCCGGGGGTGGCGGATGAGTCCTCGTGGACGTCGAGGGGGCCGGCGCTCTCCTCGACGTTCGCGACGCCCCATCCGGGGCGGGACCTCGCCCTCGGCCCGGTGCGTCTCAGGGGAGGTACGACGCACCGGGACGGGGACGAGGAGTCATGGAATCGGTCGGAACCGATCCAGGTGTCGGGATCGATCAGATCTTGCCGACGAGGTCCAGACCCGGCTTGAGCGTGCCTTCGCCCTCTTCCCACTTCGCGGGGCAGACCTCACCCGGGTGGTTGCGGACGTACTGGGCGGCCTTGACCTTGCGCATGAGCTCGGAGGCGGAGCGACCGATGCCCTCGGCGGTGGTCTCGATGTACTGGATGACACCGTCGGGGTCGACGAGGAACGTCGCACGGTCGGCGAGGCCGGCACCCGGGCGCATGTTCTGGAAGTTGTTCGTGATGACGCCGTTCGCGTCGCCGAGCATGTAGTAGTCGATCTTGCCGATCGTGTCGGAGGCGTCGTGCCAGGCCTTGTGCACGAAGTGCGTGTCGGTGGAGACGGAGAAGACCTCGACGTCGAGCTTCTTGAGCTCCTCGTAGTGGTCGGCGAGGTCACCGAGCTCGGTGGGGCAGACGAAGGTGAAGTCCGCCGGGTAGAAGAAGAAGATCGCCCACTTGCCGCGGACGTCGGCGTCGGAGACCTCGACGAACTCGCCGCTCTTGAACGCGGTGGTCTCGAAGGGGAGGATCTCGGTGTTCATCAGGGACATGCGTTGCGCTCCTCGTGTGGTTGAGCTGCGTGACCGGGGGAACCCCCGAACACATAAGCACTCTATATGGGATGCGCGGTTTTTCAAAGCCTTCGTCGATGAATCCTCGGTATCCTCGCGATAGCTGCGGCCTATCCGCATCGCGACGCGACGGCGGCATGGGAGGGCGCGTGCTCGCGCTCAGGCCTCGTGCGAGAGCCAGCGCAGGAGAGCGTCCTCGGCGGCGCGGAGCTGGGCGGTGGGACAGCGCTCGTCGTCCTTGTGGGCGAGGAGCGGGTCGCCGGGGCCGAAGTTCACCGCGGGCATACCGAGCGCGGAGAAGCGCGCGACGTCGGTCCATCCCTGCTTGGCCGAGACCTCTCCCCCGATCGCGTCGACGAACGCCTTCGCCGCGGGCATGTCGAGGCCCGGTCGTGCACCGCCCGCGAGGTCGGTGACGACGACGTCGAAGCCGTCGAAGAGTTCGCGGACGTGCGCCTCGGCAGCGGCCTCGTCGACGTCGGGTGCAAACCGGTAGTTGACGGTGACGACGCAGCTGTCGGGAATGACGTTCTTCGCGGCGCCGCCACGGATCCCGACCGCTGACATCCCCTCGCGGAAGAGGAGCCCGTCGACGTCGACCTCGCGCGGATCGTACGCGGCGAGCCGATCGAGGATCGGCGCGGCGGCGTGGATCGCGTTCTCCCCCATCCACGGTCGGCCGGAGTGGGCGGCGACGCCGGTCGTGCTCACCTCGACACGCAGAGTGCCCTTGCAGCCGCCCTCGACGAGTGCCCGCGTGGGTTCGAGGAGGACGGCGAAGTCTCCCTCGAGGAGCTCGGGGCGGGTGGCGGCGATGCGGGTGAGGCTGTTGCGTTCGGCCTCGATCTCCTCGCAGTCGTAGAACACGAACGTCACGTCGCGGTTCGGCTCGGGGAGGAGGTGGGCGAGGCGGAGCTTGACGGCGACGCCACCCTTCATGTCGACGGTGCCCCGCCCCCACAGCTCCTCGCCGTCCGGGCCACCCTCACGGCGGGTGGGTAGGTTCGGCGGGTCGGTGAGCGGCACCGTGTCGAGGTGGCCGGCGAGGACGATCCGCTCAGCCCGTCCTAGGTGGGTACGGGCGATCACCGTGTTGCCGTCGCGGATCACCTCGAGGTGGGCACAACCCCGCAGCGCCTCCTCGACGGCGTCCGCGAGGCGGGCCTCGTCCCCGCTCACCGACTCGATGTCGCAGAGCGCGGCGGTGAGGGAGACGACATCGGCGTGGAGATCGAGGGCCATGCCCCCACCGTAGGCCGTCGCCGCCGCCCGTCGACACGACGAACGGTCTTCGGGACGCGAGTTGCCCGCCGTCGACTCAGTTTCGCCGGAAGCGGGACGACTGGGCCGATGCAGGCGCCGTCCCGTCCCCCTGGGGCTGCGCGCGGCGCGTACGACTCCGCCCACGCCCCGAGAACGGTGATCCCATGAGCAGCTCAGCCCACACGGTCCCTGCCGACCCCGTCGACCGAGCCGACACACCGCGGGGCCGACGACTCGGCATCCGGGGCAAGATGCTCGCGATCGGCCTCCTCGGCCTCGTCGTCGCGACCCTCACCACCGGGATGAACCTCTGGTCGCTCGGTCGACTCACCGCCGCGACCGCGGAGCAGGGCGCGGCCTACCGGGTCCTCGTGCTCACGAACGGGATCCACACGCAGGTCGCCGAGGTCAACGGCCAGCGGAACGGCTACCTCGTCGAGGCGACGTCGACGGGCGCCGCCGCCGTCGAGCCCTCCTCCCCCAGCCGCAAGGCCTACCTCGAGGCCCTCGACGGGCTGAAGAAGGACATCGCCGAGACGACGCCGATGCTCCGGACCGACAAGGGCAAGGCCGCGATGGCCGACCTCACGAAGAGCGTCGAGGAGTGGGAGGCGGTCGACGCCGAGATCGTCGGGTACGTCACGGCGAACCAGCGGGCGAAGGCCAACGACGCGGCGCTCGAGAGGGCCGTGCCGCTCATGGCGAAGATCGACGACGACGCGGACGCCGTCGCCGAGACGGCCGAGGGCCGTGTCGCCGCCGCGCTCGCCAACGTCGAGAAGACGCGAAAATCGGCGATCGTCGCCGCGCTCGTCACCCTCGGTCTCGGCGCGCTCGGTCTGCTCCTCCTCTCCCAGCGCGTGAGCTCGGCGGTCCTGCGTACCGTCCGCACGGTGCTCGACAGCGTCACGGCGATGGGCAAGGGCGACATGCGTGTCCCCGCCCACGTCGAGGCGAACGACGAGATCGGTGACATGGCGCGGGCCCTCGACACGAGTCGGGAGTCGATGCGGGCGGTACTCCAGGAGGTCGGCAACGCCTCGGCCACGGTCGCCGCCGCCTCCGAGCAGCTCACGGCGACGGCGACGCAGATGCGTTCGACGGCCTCCCTGAGCGCCGAGCGCGCCGGTTCGGCCGCCTCGGCCGCGGGCGACGTGTCCTCGAACGTCCACACCGTCGCGGCCGGCACCGAGGAGATGACGGCCTCGATCCGCGAGATCAGCAAGAACGCCAACGACGCCGCAGGCGTCGCCGCCTCCGCGGTGCAGGTGGCCGACCGCACGAACACGACCGTCGCCCAGCTCGGCACGAGTTCGGCCGAGATCGGCCAGGTCGTCAAGGCGATCACGTCGATCGCCGAGCAGACGAATCTCCTCGCCCTCAACGCGACGATCGAGGCGGCGCGTGCCGGGGAGGCGGGCAAGGGCTTCGCGGTCGTCGCCAACGAGGTCAAGGACCTCGCGCAGGAGACGTCCAAGGCGACCGAGGACATCGGTCGCCGGGTCGAGGCGATCCAGGTCGACACCGAGGCCGCGGTCGCCGCGATCAGCGAGATCGGCTCGATCATCGCGCAGATCAACGACACCCAGGCCACCATCGCCAGCGCGGTCGAGGAGCAGACCGCGACGACGAACGAGATGGGCCGCAACGTCTCCGACGCCTCGACCGGCGCCACGCAGATCGCCGCATATGTCGGCGAGGTCTCCCAGGCCTCCGCCGAGACGACGCAGGCCGCGACCGACACCTCCCACGCCGCCCAGGAGCTCGCCGGCCGCGCCCACGAGCTCCAGACCCTTGTCGGCCGCTTCAGCTACTGACCCACCGGCGGGCGCCCCCGTACGCCCCATCCGTGCGCCCCGCCCGCCCGATCACCACGTGCCGCCCATGCGCCGACCCGCGCGTGGGCGGCACGGTGCGTGGTGCGCTCCCCCGTTACCCTCGTCGGTATGACTTCGCGTGCGGCTTGGGGATTCGGACTGGTGACGACGACCGTCGGCGACGGCGAGGACGTCGTCCTCGACACGTGGTACCCGGAGCCGAGGCTCGGGGAGGCGCCCGCCGACCGGCAGGAGCCCGCCGAGCTCTCGGCGCTGACAGGCGAGGACGAGCGCCGCGGCGTTCGCCTCACCGTCGAGTGCGTCGAGATCGACCTCGACGCGGCGCCCACCTCCGCGCAGGACGCCTACCTGCGTCTTCATCTGCTCTCCCACCGCCTCGTGCAGCCCAACACGATCAACCTCGACGGATTGTTCGGTGCGCTCACCAACGTCGTCTGGACGAACCACGGCCCGTGCGCCGTCGGCGGCTTCGAGCGCACGCGCCTGCGGCTGCGCGCCGCAGGCCCCGTCCAGGTGTTCGGCGTCGACAAGTTTCCCCGCATGACGGACTACGTCGTGCCCTCCGGCGTCCGCATCGGCGACGCCGACCGCATCCGCCTCGGCGCCCACCTCGCCGAGGGCACGACCGTCATGCACGAGGGCTTCGTCAACTTCAACGCGGGCACGCTCGGCCACTCGATGGTCGAGGGCCGCATCAGCCAGGGCGTCGTCGTCGACGACGGCTCCGACGTCGGCGGCGGCGCCTCGACGATGGGCACCCTGTCGGGCGGCGGCACCGAGCGCGTCCGCATCGGCAAGCGCTGCCTCCTCGGCGCCGAGGCCGGTATCGGCATCGCCCTCGGTGACGACTGCGTCGTCGAGGCCGGTCTCTACGTCACCGCCGGCACCAAGGTGACCCTCGGTGACGGCCGCGCCGTCAAGGCCGCGGAGCTCTCGGGCCAGGACGGCCTCCTCTTCATCCGCAACTCCGTCACCGGTGCCGTCGAGGCGCGCACCCGAGACGGGCACGGCATCACCCTCAACTCCGAACTGCATGCCAACTGACGCACGACGCCGCACGCGACGGCGGGGGCACGGTGGGCGGCGACGGCGGGGGCGCGGAGGCCGGTCGCAGGGCTGCCTCGTCACGGCGGCCCTGCTCGTCGTCGGCCTCGTACTCGGCGTCTACGGCGTGGGCCGGTACGTCGTGCCGAGCCTCACCCCGCCCGTCTGCACCGTCGAGGTCGGCGGCGACTCGACGTCGCTCGCCCCCGACCAGGCGCAGCACGCCGCGACGATCGCCGCCGTCGGCATACGCCGGGGCCTCCCCCGCCGGGCCGTGACGATCGCCCTCGCCACGGCGTTGCAGGAGTCCAAGCTCCGCAACCTCGACCACGGCGACCGAGACTCGCTCGGGCTGTTCCAGCAACGTCCGAGTCAGGGATGGGGCACCCCCGCCCAGTTGCAGGACCCCGTGTACGCGACGGAGGCGTTCTACGACCACCTCGTCCGCGTGCGCGGCTACCTCGACCGACCCCTCACGGAGGTCGCGCAGAAGGTTCAGCGCAGCGGATACCCCGACGCGTACGCCCGCCACGAGGACCGCGCCGCACTCCTCGCCGCCGCCTTCACCGGCGCCGAGCCGACCGCGGTGACGTGCACGCTCCCCGAGCCCACCTCCCGAGTTCCCGCCGACGACCTCGCCGCGAGCCTGAAGCGGGAGCTCGGCATCTCCCCCGCCGTCGAGGGCGACCGCCTCACCGGCGTCCTCAGCTCCCGCGAGCTCGCCTGGGCCGCAGGCAGTTGGGCCGTCGCCCACGCGGGCCGCACGGGCGTCACCGAGGTCGTCGTCGCCGATCGGACGTGGACGCGCGGCCGCACGGCACGCGCGACGAAGTGGGTGGACGGCGACGAGACCGGCGCCACCGCCCTGCGCATCTCGACCGACGCCCGCTGAGGACCTCCGGCGGCGCGAACAGGAGCAGGCCAGGCGCGTCAGAGTCGCGCGTCGGCGAGCCGCGCGGAGGCGGCATCGATGCGCTCGTCGGTCGCCGTGAGGGCGATGCGGACGTGGTCGCCGCTGCGGCTGCCGTAGAAGGTACCGGGCGCGACGAGGATGCCACGCTCGGCGAGGGCGTCGACGGTGTCGAACGCGCCACGACCGAACATCGTCCAGAGGTACAGACCGGCGTCGGAGTCGTCGATGCGTCCGCCCGCGGACTCGACCGCCGCCGACAGCACCGCGCGGCGACGGCGGTACACCTCGACCTGCGCCTCGACGTGGGCATCGTCGCCGAGGGCCGCGAGCATCGCCCGCTGCACCGGCCACGGCATCATCATCCCGGCGTGCTTGCGCACCTCGAGGAGCCGCCCGACGAGCGCGGTGTCACCCGCGGCGAACGCGGCGCGGTACCCGGCGAGGTTGCTCTGCTTCGACAGCGAGTAGCAGACGAGCAGGCCGGTGTGGTCGCCTTCGCAGACACGGGGGTCGAGAAGACTCGGCACGCCTGCGAACCCGGAACCGCCAGCCTGCTCGGTACGCGTCGCGTCGTCGCGCCAGTCGATCTCGGCGTAGCACTCGTCGCTCGCGACGACGACGCCACGCTCACGCGCCCATTCGACGATCTTGCGCAGGTGCGCGACGCCGAGGACCTTGCCCGTCGGGTTGCTCGGGGTGTTGACCCAGATCAGCGCCGGTGCGGCGTCGCCGCGGACGGGGCCGAGCTCGGTGAGTCCCTCGAACGGGACGGGCGTCGCCCCCGCGATGCGGGCGCCCACGTCGTACGTCGGGTAGGCGACGGCCGGGTGCGCGACACCACGGCCGCGGAGGCCGAGGAGGGTCGGCAACCAGGCGACGAACTCCTTGCTGCCGATCGTCGGCAACACCGAGTCCGGGTCGACGTCGGGCACGCCACGGCGACGGGCGAACCATGCCGCGACGGCCTCGCGCAGATCGGGAGCGCCCCATGTCTGCGGGTAGCCGTGTGCCTCGGAGGCGTCGGCGAGGGCCTCACGGACGAGGGGCGGCGTGGGATCGACAGGGGTGCCGACCGACAGGTCGACGAGCCCGTCGACGTGCGCCGCCGCCCGCGCCTTGGCGGGGGCGAGGCCGTCCCAGGGGAAGTCGGGAAGAGAGAGACCCACCGGGCTCACTCGTCGTGGCTCTGCGGGGGCAGAGCGGCGACGATCGGGTGGTCCTTGTTGATGAGGCCCATCTTGGCGGCGCCGCCGGGGCTGCCGAGGTCGTCGAAGAACTCGACGTTGGCCTTGTAGTAGTCGGCCCACTCGCCCGGCACGTCGTCCTCGTAGTAGATGGCCTCGACCGGGCAGACCGGTTCGCAGGCACCACAGTCGACGCACTCGTCGGGGTGGATGTAGAGCGAACGCTCACCCTCGTAGATGCAGTCGACGGGGCACTCCTCGACACAGGCCTTGTCCTTGAGGTCGACGCAAGGCTGGGCGATCACGTACGTCATGGAGAGTTCCTTCTCTGCGAGCCGTGGCTGGGGCCCCCAGTATGCCCCTCGGCCCGACCGGGCGCCCACGCGGTCCACCGCGTCCCGGGGCGTCGGCGGCGCGGGTCGGGAGGCGAGGTCAGTCGCTGCAGGTACGGAACCCGCCGCGGAAGCTCACGAGGGGTCCGCGCGGGTCGTCGTCGCCCGCGGGGCCCGCGGCGGCGGGGACGTCCCGATCTTCCACGGGCCCCACCGAGGTGGAGAGGACCTCTCCCACGACGATGTCGTGGTCGCCGCCGGGATGGATCGCGACGGTGCGACACTCGAGCGTCGCGAGCGCGTCGTCGAGGAGCGCCGCACCCGTGACTCCCGCGCGGTGCGGGATGCCGGCGAGGACCGGCCCCTCCGGCCCGCCCGGCTTCGCGAGGCGGAGCGCGAGGTCCGCGGCATCGGCGGGCAGGAGGCTCACGGCCCACGTGCCGCTCCCCCGTACCGGCGCACCGAAGCGGGAGACGCGTCCGATGCACACGAGGACGAGTGGGGGGTCGAGGGAGACGGACGTGAAGGAGTTGACGGTGACGGCGTGGTCTCGGCCGTCGTGGAACGTCGTCGCGATCGCGACGCCCGCGGCCCAGTTGCGCATCACCGCGCGGAGATCGTCACCGGTCGCCGTCGCGGCGGGGACGCCCTCGGGCGTCGTCCCGGCGGTCATCGGGGATCCTCGAACGGGCCGGGTTCCGCTTTCCCCGGGTAGGGGGTGCCCGTGCCGGGCTCGACGCGGACGAACGCCTCGGCCTGCGGCAGCCGTGTCGCGACGTCGTTGCTCAGCGCGTACCAGCCGTCGCGGACGACGACCTGCGTGCGGTGCTCGGCGAGCGCGGCATCGCGGACGTCGAGGTCGCCCGGCGCGGGGCGGACGACGTGGGTGACGGCCTCGTCGTCGACGACCGAGGGAATGAGCTCGTCGTCGAGGGCCGGGACGTGGAACCGGGCCTCGCCCGCCCGATGACCGACGTTGGCGAGGACCCAGCGTCGGTCACGCTCGATCCACGAGCGGGGCGTGACCCGCGTGTAGAGCGCGGGTGTGCGGGGAAGGCGCGCGGCGGCGGCGACCGTCGCGTCGTGGACGCGGACGTGGTCGGGGTGGCCGTAGCCGCCCGCCGGGTCGTACGTGACGACGACGTCGGGGTCGAGCGCCTCGAGCGCAGCGGCGAGGCGCCCCACGACCTCCTCGATCTCGACGTAGGCGAGGGCGCCGGGACGCTCGTTCGCGGGCGTGCCCGCCATGCCGGAGTCGCGGAAGAACCCCGGTCCCTCCCCCGGCGTCGGCGTCTCCTCGTCGGCGAGGAGGACGCTGCGGGCACCGAGACGGAACGTCGCCGCCCACAGCTCACCGCGGCGGTACGCCCCGAGACGGTCCTCCGCGTCCGCGGCGAGGCGCGCGAGTTCGGCGGGGATGACCTCGCCCTCGTCGCCGAGCGTGCACGTGAGGACGGTGACGACGTCACCGGCACGCACGTGGTGCGCGATGCTCACGCCGGTGGCGAGGGTCTCGTCGTCGGGGTGGGCATGGACGAAGACGAGGCGACGGGCCCGGCCGAGGCCGCCGCCGTCGGACGGGGCGGTGGCGGGGACGGGGTTCACGGGGTGCGACGTTTTCTCGGGGTGCTCGGTCATGACCGCCTCACCGTATCCGTCGCGCCGTCGAACCGCCGCCGGGGGACCCTGCCGACCTCCCCGCCCGCGCCACGCCGTCGCGTCGTCGCCGCCACCTCGTCGCCGCCGCCTGCCCCGGCCGGTCCTCACGGTTCCCGTTCCCCGCCGTCCCGGGTCGCCCGCCGTCCACGTGCAGACGTCCACGTGCAGAACGCGACGGCGTGCAGGACGCCGGTCGTCGGAGGTTTCCTGGGCGTGCTGCCCGAGGAACCGTCCATCGGGGGTTCATCTTTGCGACGATGGGAGTTCACCGGCCGCCCGCAGGATGACCGCGCCGCCGGGTCACCGGCTCGCCGAAGGCGCCGGGAGCCGGCGTCGCCGCCGCGCGCGTCGCCGGATCCCCGGCGGAGGAGGAACCGACATGCAGATGGGTCTGCGCGAACACATCGACAAGATGCGTGCCGAGGGGTACACGGTCCGCGGCGACGAGCACGGCTCCGACCCCGACCTCATCGACCCGGGTGGCCGCGCCGTCGACACGTGGCGGGAGTCCTACCCCTACGACGAGCGTCTGCCGCGCGATCGCTACGACGACGAGAAGTACCGGCTCCAGGTGGAACTCCTCAAGTTCCAGTACTGGACGCAGGACGTCGGCGGGCGGCACGTCATCCTCTTCGAGGGCCGCGACGCCGCCGGGAAGGGCGGCACGATCAAGCGGTTCACCGAGCACCTCAACCCGCGCTCGGCCCACGTCGTCGCCCTCACCAAACCCACCGAGAAGGAACGCGGGGAGTGGTACTTCCAGCGGTACGTCGAGCACCTGCCGACGGCCGGTGACATGACCCTGTTCGACCGGTCCTGGTACAACCGCGCCGGCGTCGAACGCGTCATGGGGTTCTGCACCGACGACGAGTACGAACTCTTCATGGACCAGGCCCCGGTGTTCGAGAAGATGCTCGTCGACGCGGGCGTCACCCTCACGAAGTTCTGGTTCTCCGTCACCCCGCACGAGCAGCGCACCCGCTTCGCGATCCGCCAGATCGACCCCGTGCGCCGGTGGAAGCTCTCGCCCATGGACATCGAGTCCCTCGACAAGTGGGACAAGTACACCGAGGCCAAGGAGGAGATGTTCCTCCGCACCGACACCGACTGGGCGCCGTGGATGACGATCAAGAGCAACGACAAGAAGCGCGCCCGCATCAACGCGATGCGGTACTTCCTGGACCAGTTCGACTACGAGGACAAGGACACCTCGATCGTCTACCCGGCCGATCCCAAGATCGTCCGTCGGGGCCGCGACGCCGTCGACGACTGACGCGGTCACCCTCGGCCCCGGCAGCCCCGGGACGAGACGATGACGGGACGTGGGGGTGGCGCGGCTCCCCCCTCCCGCGTCGGTACCCTGAGGCTCGACCCCGACCGCTGTCCGGCGTCCCGGGCCGTCGACGAGAGGGAGACGCCGATGGAGACCGCTGCGACGATCCTCGCGGTCACGTTCGCCCTGGGATACCTCGCGCTGCTGCTCCGCCTCCCCCCGCTCGTCGGGTTCCTCGCCGCCGGGTTCGCCCTCGGCGGGCTCGGTGTGCAGGCCGAGGAGATCCACACCCTCGCCGACCTCGGCGTGACGCTTCTCCTCTTCGCGATCGGTCTCAAGCTCGACGTGCGCACCCTCCTCGCCAAGGAGGTCTGGGTGACGACCGTCGTCACGTGCGTCGCCGGCACCCTCACGGGCATGGCCTGGCTCTGGTGCCTCGGCGTCATGGGGTTCACGCTGCTCCAGGGGGCCGGCGTCGGCGCACTCACCACCGTCGCCCTCGGACTCGTGTTCTCGAGCACCGTCTTCGTCATGAAGCTCATCGAGGAACGCGGTGACGAGCACGCCTTCTACGCGCGCATCGCCATCGGCGTGCTCGTCGTCCAGGACGTCATCGCCGTCGTGTTCCTCACCGCGACGACCGGCCACCTGCCGAGCCCGTGGGCGTTCGCGCTCGTCCTCCTCTGGCCCGCGGTCCGCCTCTTCCGCTCGGTGTGGGGGCGGCTCGGCCACGGCGAGATGCAGTCCCTCTTCGGCATCCTCATGGCCCTCGTTCCGGGCTACCTCCTCTTCGAGTCCGTCGGGCTCAAGGGCGACCTCGGGGCGCTCGTCGTCGGCGCGATGCTCGCCTCCCACCCGTCGGCCTCCGAGCTCTCGCGGTCGCTGTTCCACGTCAAGGAGCTGCTCCTCGTCGGGTTCTTCCTCTCCATCGGGATGTTCGGCGGGTTGCCGACCGCCGGGGAGATCGGCCTCGCCGCGCTCCTCCTCCTCATCCTCCCGGTCCACGCCCTCGGCTACGTCCTCGTCCTGCGGGCCATGCGGGTGCGGCACCGCACCGGCTGGCTCGTCGCGTTCGCCCTCATGCAGTTCTCCGAGTTCGGGCTCATCGTCGCGGCCATCGGGGCCGACTCCGGGATCCTCGACCAGCGGTGGGTCGTCGTCCTCTCCCTCGCCGTGTCCTTCGCCTTCGTCCTGTCCTCCTTCGTCAACGGCATCGGACAGCCCCTCGTCGAACGCCTCGCGGGTCGCATGCCGGCGCAGGACCCCTCGAGGCTCCACCCGGAGGACCGGCCCGCCGACGTCAGCGGCGCCGAGGCGCTCGTCGTCGGCCTGGGCCGGGTCGGCCGCAGCGCATTCACCCAGCTCACCGACACGTACGGCCTCCACGTCGTCGGCATCGACAGCGACCACGGCCGCGTCCGCAAGCTCACCGCCGCGGGTCTCCAGGTCGTCGAGACCGACGCGAGCGACGAGGAGTTCTTCTCCCGCCTCACCGGGCGGGAGAGGGTCCGGATGGTCGTCCTCGCGCTGCCCGCCCACAACGCCGAGGCCGTCGCGATCCTCCGCGCGTCCGGGTTCGGCGGCGTCATCGCCACCGCCGTCCGTTACGAGGAGGGCGTCGCACGATCGCTCTCCGCCGGTGCCGACGCCGCGTTCAACGCCGCCTCGGGTGCGGGCCTCGAGCTCGCCGACCAGGTCGCCCGCCTCGACTCCGGCGCCCCCGCCACCGGCCCCATGCCGGCCGTGCGTCCGCCGGACGCGTCGTAGGTACGGCGTCACGGCTCGGACCGTCTGCGCCGCTCGCGACCGTAGGGCGCCCTCCCCCGCCCACAATGAGGCATGACCCTCACCGAGATGCTCACCCGCAGCGTCGAGTCGTCCGCCACGTCGATCGCGCTCAGCGACGACACCCGCACCGTCACCTACGCCGAGCTCGGCGAACGCGTCGGTGACGTCGCCGCGGCCCTCGTGGCGCGCCGCGTCCGTCCCGGCGACCGGGTCGCCCTCGCGGTCCCCAACGTCGTCGAGTTCGCGTACCTCTACCACGGGATCGCGTGGGCGGGCGGCGTCGTCGTCCCCCTCAACCCGGTGCTGCGCGTCGCCGAGCTCCGTCGGCTCCTCGACGACTGCGACCCGGTACTCCTCGTCGCCTGGGCGGGGGTCCCGGCCCTCACCGAGGCGGGCGACGCGGCGGCGGCCGGCGAGGCCCTCGGGGTCGAGGTCGTGGTGCTCGACGCGGCGACGTTCCCCGAGTTCGCCCCCTCCCACCCGGATGCACCGCTCGTCCCACGCCGCGGAGACGACCTTGCGGTCCTCCTCTACACCTCCGGGACGACGGGCGAGCCCAAGGGCGCGATGCTGACGCACGACAACCTTGTGGTCAACGCGGAGGTCGACCGTGACCTCGTCGACATGGGCCCGGACGACGTCGTCCTCGGTGCACTTCCGCTCTTCCACGCCTTCGGGCAGACGTGCTGCCTCAATCTGCCCCTCCTCGCGGGCAGCCACGTCGTCCTCCACCCCGTCTTCAATCCGCGCCACACCCTCGCGTCCGTCGGCGAGAAGGGCATCACGGTGTTCCTCGCCGTGCCCGCGATGTACACGGCCCTCCTCCACTTCCTCGCCCGCTCCCCCGAGGACTACGACCTCTCGACGCTGCGCATGACGATCAGCAGCGGTGCGCCCCTCGCCGTGGAGCTGCTCCACCGGGTCGAGGAACGCTTCGGCGTCCTCGTCCTCGAGGGGTACGGGCTGTCGGAGACCTCGCCGACGGCGACCCTCAACGTCGAGGGGCGCTGCCGCCCCGGCACGGTCGGGACTCCTCTGCCCGGTGTCGAGGTCCGCGTCGTCGACCAGGAGACGGGCGAACCCGTCGAGATCGGCGCCGTGGGCGAGGTCGCGATCCGCGGGCACAACGTCATGCGCGGCTACTGGAACGCGCCCGAGGCGACCGCGGCCGTCCTCTCCCCCGACGGGTGGCTCCGCACCGGTGACCTCGGAACCCTCGACGACGACGGGTTCCTCACGATCGTCGACCGCAAGAAGGACCTCGTCATCGTCGGCGGCGAGAACGTCTACCCCCGTGAGGTCGAGGAGGTCTTCTACGCCCACCCGGCCGTCGCCGAGTGTGCCGTGCTCGGCGTGCCGGACCCGGTGCGCGGTGAGGTCGTCGGAGCCGCCGTCGTCCTCGCGGAGGGTGCGGACGCAGACGAGGCGGAGCTGCGGGCCCACGTCCGCGCCCACCTCAGCGGCGCGAAGGTTCCCCGTCACGTGTGGTTCGTCGAGGGCCTCCCCAAGGGCGGCACGAACAAGATCCTCAAGCGGGCGATCACCCTCCCCGAGTCGTTGCGTCCCCACCTCGACTGATGTCCATGCGTCGTCGCAGGTGAGGAGGCTGCCGCGAGAGGCACCTCGAAACGGGTCCGTCGTTCCGGTCGTTCGCCTCCGCGGGAGTCGCGCCCCGTCCGCATGAGATGGGACGGACGGGTCCTGCCCGTGCGGGTCAGGAGGGGTCGCGGGCGACGCGGGCGGCGTGGGTCCGGTACCGCTCGCGGACGGCGTCCTGCGGAGGGTCGTCGTGAGGCTCGGGCGCGTCGAGAGGCCAGTCGAGCGGCCGGTCGGCACCGGCGAGTGCCGTCGCGGCCTGGAGGGCGGCGCCGTCGGCGACGTACTCCCCCGGCGTCGGCACGGCGACGGGCACACCGAGGCACCCCGAGGCGAGATCGACGACGGCACGAGACCGCACCGCACCCCCGACGAGCGTCGCCCGTTCGACGGGGAGGCCGAGACCGCGGACCGCGTCGACGCATTCCCCGAGGTGGTAGAGGAGCCCCTCGACGGCGGCGCGGGCGAGGTTCTCCCTGGTCGTCGAGGCGAGGGTCATCCCGAACAGCGATCCGGTCGCGTCGGGGAGGTCGGGGGTGCGTTCGCCCTCGAGGTAGGGGACGTGGACGAGGCCGCCGGCGCCGGGTTCGGCGGCGAGGGCAAGGCGGTCGAACTCGGCGTGGTCGACGCCGAGGAGGCGACGGGCGGCGTCGAGGACCCGGCTCGCGTTGAGCGTGCAGGCGAGCGGGAGGTACCGGCCTGATCCGTCGGCGAATCCCGTGACGGTGCCGGTGACGTCGCCGGCCGGGGCGCAGGTGACGGCGGCGACGACCCCGGAGGTGCCGAGGGAGACCATCGCGTCACCCACCCCGAGGTGGAGCCCGAGCGCGGCGCCGGCGTTGTCGCCGCAACCGGGGCCGAGCGCGATGCCGCCGGGCGTGCGTCCGACGACCTCGAACGGTGCGGCCACCCGAGGAAGCGCGACGTCGTCCGCCGTGACGTCCCGGCGCAGCGCGAGGGAGAGGAGGTCGTACCGGTAGTCCCCGCCGACCGGATCCCAGTAGCCGGTGCCGGAGGCCTCGCTGCGGTCGGTCGTGAGGTCATGCAGGTCGGTCGAGCCCGAGAGCTTCCACGTGAGCCAGTCGTGCGGGAGGACGACCGCGGCGACGCGGGCGGCGGCCTCCGGCTCGTGATCGGCGAGCCACCGGAGCTTGGCGACGGTGAACGCGGCGACGAGCGCGCTGCCGCAGGCGTCGACCCACGCGCGTCGCCCGGCGTCCTCGGAGTCGCCGAGTTCGCGGGTGAGCGCACGGGCGGCCTCGGCGGAGCGGGTGTCGTTCCACAGGAGGGCCGGGCGCACGACCTCGCCCTCGGCGTCGAGGGCGACCATCCCGTGCTGCTGCCCGCCGACGGACAGGGCGGCGACGTCCCCCGCGGAGTCCCACGCGACGTCGGCGTCGGTGAGCGCGGCATGGAGCGCGTCCCACCACGCCTGCGGGTCGACCTCCGTCCCGTCCGGGTGCGGTGCGGTGGCCTGTCGCACGAGGGCACCGGTGTCGGCGTCGCGGACGAGGACCTTGCACGACTGGGTGGAGGAGTCGACTCCGACGACGAGGGTCACCGTCGGGCCGCCCAGGCGCAGGCGGCGCAGGCCGCGTGGGTGGCGTCGACGCAGGTCACCACGGGAGTTCCTCGTAGCCGCCGTCACCCTCGCGGGTCGACCGGCAGCGGTAGAGGGTGCCGGCGGGACCGCCGTCGGGGAGGGTCGCGAGGTGGGCGCTCGGCTCGGCGCCGGCATGGACGGCCCGGATGCCGACCTCGAGCGGCACGGTATGGGCGTCGATCCCCTGCTCGCGCAGGGTGCGTTCCGCCTCGGTGTCCCGGCCGACGTTCCGCGAGCCGAGCAGCACCGTCATCCCCCGCGCTCCGAGCTGTCGGGCCGTCTCGAGACCGATTCCCTTGTAGGCGCCCGTGATGAGAGCGATCCGCGTTGACATGCGGCGCACTCTACGCCCGCCCACCGGTGTCGGGGCCGGACGACGAACGGCGCACCGCCCCGGGTGATCCGGGGGGGTGCGCCGTTCGGGGCGCCGGTGCGTCAGGCGTCGAGGAGCGCCTCGCCCGCGGCGAGGATCACGCAGGTCGTGAGCACCTGGAGGGCCGTGTCGAGCTCCTCGGTGGTGGGGTAGCTCGGCGCGATGCGGATGTTGCGGTCCTCCGGGTCGTCGCCACCGGGGAACGTCGCCCCTGCGGGGGTGAGGGCGACGCCCGCATCCTTGGCGAGCTGGACGATGCGCCTGGCCGTGCCGGGCACGACGTCGAGGCTCACGAAGTACCCGCCGTTGGGGTCGCTCCACGAGGCGATGCCGAGTGGGGTGAGGTCGGCGTCGAGGGCCGTGGCCACGGCGTCGAACTTGGGCTCGAGGATCTCGCGGTGCTTCTCCATGTGCGCCTCGACCCCGGCGGTGTCGCCGAAGAACCGGACGTGGCGGAGCTGGTTGACCTTGTCGGGGCCGATCGAGCGCATCGAGTCGCGGGCGAGGAACCACGCGACGTTCGCCTGGGAGGAGCCGAAGAACGAGACGCCGCCGCCGGCGAAGGTGACCTTGGAGGTCGAGGCGAAGACGAACGCACGGTCCTCGTTGCCGGCCTTCGCGCACGCGTCGAGGATCGAGGCGAGGCGGTCGTGCTGGGCGCGGACGTGGTGGATCGCGTAGGCGTTGTCCCAGTAGATGCGGAAGTCCGGTGCGGCGGTGGGCATCTCTGCGAGGCGGCGGACGACCTCGTCGGAGAACGTGATGCCGGTGGGGTTGCTGTACTTGGGAACGCACCAGATGCCCTTGATGCGGGCGTCCTCGGCGACGAGGCGCTCGACCTCGTCCATGTCGGGACCCTCCGGTGTCATCGCGACGGTGCGGAGCTGCACGCCGAGTTCCTCGCACACGGAGAAGTGACGGTCATACCCGGGGGCGGGGGCGAGGAAGACGACCTCCTCACCGGCCCAGGGCTTTTCGCCACCGGGGAGGGCGCGGAAGAAGCTGCTCGCGACGCAGAAGTGCATGAGCGACAGCGAGGAGTTGTCGCGGGCGACGAGCTGGTCGGCGGGCACATCGACGAGCGGCGAGAACATCTCGCGGAGCGCGAGGACGCCCTTGGCGGCGCCGCCGTAATTGCGGAGGTCCCCCTCGGCCTCGGTGCTGTGGTCACCCGGCTTCAACGCGACGAGCAGGTCCTCGGCGAGGTCGAGCTGCGCCGTGCACGGCTTGCCGCGCGTGATGTCGAGCTTGAGCCCGGAGGAGCTGAACTCCTCGTAACGCGGACGGGCGGACTCGCGTGCGGCGGCGAGGGCCTCGCGGTCGATGCTGTCGGTCATCTGCACTCCTCGGCTCGGGTCTGCGGCAGTGCGAGATTATCCCGCCGATGCACGCGGGCCCCGAGGCTTCCCGCGGTGTGGGCGGGAGACCTCGGGGCCCGGTGTCGTGGGCGGGGCGCCTCAGAGCAGACCGGACTCCGTGACGAGGCGGCCCACCTGGGTGTGGGCGAGCTTGTCGACGACACGCGTGGGCACGAACCGGGTGAGCGGCAGGTGGAGCTTGTCCCCGTCACGCAGCCGGGAGGTGGCGGCGAGGAGGGTGCGCACGTCGTACGTGGAGTTGAACGTCTCGGGCACGCCGCGTTCGACGCCGAGGAGGGTGTAGACCGCCTCCATGCCGGTGCGCACCGAATACTCCGTGGTGAAGATGCAGTCGCGCCCCGTCTCGGCGAACTGGCCGAGGAAGGCGAAGTTCGTCGCACCCGCGGGCACGACCTCGGGACGGTCGCCGGCGTGACGCGGCATGAAGAACGACGTGACGTACGGCATCATCACCGGCACGCACTTGGCGCCGTTCGCGGCGAGCTCCGGGATGTCCTCGACGGGAACACCCATGTGGTACAGCCACTCCGCGGTGATCTCCTCGCCGGTGCACTCCTGCATCGTCTTCTTGACGTAGTCGCCGGGCCGGTCGGCGAAGAGGCCGTAGACCCACACGACGATCTGGTCGGGCTTCTGCGCCTTGAAGTGCGGCTGACGGTTGACCGTCCACGACATGAGCCAGGAGGAGTCCTTGGCGGTGACGATGCCGCCGGTGACGACGCGGCCGCTGAACGGGTCGCGCTTGGCGATCTTGCGGATGTATTCGGGGATGCGCGCGTCGAGGGTGGTGACGGTGGCGGACTCCCACTTGGTCTCGTCGATGTTGCTGCAGAACACCTCGGGGCGGCCGAAGCTCGGGTCCTTGCGGGCGATGCGCTTCCACAGATCCCAGGCGGAGGCGGGGCCGCGGTCGAGTTCGGCCGGCGTGTGCTGGTCGCCCAGGTCGGAGTTGTCGACGAGGGAGCCGATCGTCATGAAGACGTAGTCGTGCTCGCCGAGGTCGACGGTGCGCTTCTCTCCCTCCTGGGTGAAGTGGATGCGGGTCGCGGTCTTGCGCGACCCGGCGAAGGCGAAGTCGACGTCGGTGACGTCGGCGCCGTAGGTGAAGTTGACGCCTTGGTCGATGAGCCAGCTCGTCATGGGGAGCACGAGTGACTCGTACTGGTTGTACTTCGTGAACTTGAGCGCGGAGAAGTCGGGCAGGCCGCCGATGTGGTGGACGAAGCGGTGGAGGTAGAGCTTCATCTCGAGCGCCGAGTGCCACTCCTCGAACGCGAACATCGTGCGCCAGTACATCCAGAAGTTGGAGTCGAGGAACTCGCGGCCGAAGACCTCGTCGATCCGCTTGCCCTCCATCTGCTCGCGGGTCGCCATGAAGACCTTGACGAGTTCCTTCTGCGCCTTGTCGGTCAGGGTGAACATGTTCCGCGTCTGGGCGTCCTGACCGCGGTTGACCGTGGCGCGGCAGAGGCTGTAGTTCGGGTCGTCCTTGTTGAGCCAGTAGAACTCGTCGAGCACCGAGGCGCCCTCGACCTCGAGGGAGGGGATGCTGCGGAAGCAGTCCCACAGGCACTCGAAGTGGTCCTCCATCTCGCGGCCGCCGCGAATGACGAACCCGCGCTCGGGCTCCTCGATGCCGTCGAGGGCACCGCCGGCGAGCTCGCTCTTCTCGAGGATCGTGATGTTGCGGCCGGGCACCCCCGCGTCGCGGATGAGGAACACGGCGCTCGACAGGGACGCGAGTCCGCCACCCACGTACCAGGCGTGGACGTCTTTCGCATCCTTGACGGGGCGGGGTCGGGCGAAGGCCTCGTAGTTTCCGCTGCTGTGGAACATGACTCTCCCTTTCCAGGATGCCGGACGTATCGTCCGGACCTGTGATTGAGCGTACTCACTTTTAAAGTCGAGTCAATATCGTTAGGATGTCGCCTATGACACAGCTGGAGAGACCCGTGAGCAGGCGGGAGAGGAACAAGGCCGAGAAGCGCGCCCGCATCCGGGAGGCCGCCTCCACGCTCTTCGCGGAGCACGGCTACGAGAAGACGACGATGGCCCAGGTCGCACGCGACGCCGACGTCGCGATCGGCACCGTCTTCCAGTACGCCGCGACGAAGCCCGAACTGCTCATGATGGTCGCCGCCGACCGGTGGGGTCAGGTGCTCGACGAGGTCCGCACCCGCCTCGCGGGGTGCGACGACCCGGTCGAGGCGATCGTCACGCTCGTCGACCCGGTCATCGACACCGCGCACGCCGAGCCGGAGCTCTCCATGGCGACGGCGCGGGAACTCCTCTTCGGGGCTGCGGGCCCCCACCGCGACGAGGTCGCGCACATCGTCGGTGAGGTCGAGTCGGCCGTCGCCGACCTCCTCCGTCGCGCCGGGGCGGGCGACCTCGCACCGTCCGCAGCGCGGCTCGTCGTCTCGGGGGCGCTCCTCGAGATCAACCGCACCCGCACGGGCCGCGCCGATCCGGCGTCCGCGCGGGCGCGTCTGCGCAACCTCGTCAAGGTCGCCGTCCGCGGCGCGTGCTCCCCCGCCGGACTCTGAGCGCGCCGACCCCGCGTACGCCGGGCGCGTGTCGCCTCCAGCACACCGCGGCGGCGCCACGACCCGGCGCCCGCAGGGGGCGTGATTCCCCCACTCCACGGCGGACGCCGGTGCTCAGAGCGCGTCAGCGTCGGTGGTTCATCGAACGGACGAGCGCGTCGCCGAGCGTCTGGACGACCTGGACGACGACCACGAGGACGAGCACGGCGCAGAGGAGCACGGGGGTGTTGAAGCGCTGGTAGCCGTAGCGGATGGCGAAATCGCCGACGCCGCCACCGCCGATCGCCCCGGCCATCGTGGAGTAGCCGATGAGCGTCACGAGGGTGAGGGTCGCGCCCGCGATGAGCCCCGGGAGTGCCTCGGGCAGCAGGACCTTGCGGACGATCTGAGCGGTCGTCGACCCCATGGACGACGCGGCCTCGATCTTGCCCGTGGCCACCTCCCGAAGTGCGGATTCGACGACTCGCGCATAGAACGGGATGGCACCGACGGCGAGGGGCACGATCGCCGCGGTCGGGCCGTAGGCAGTGCCGGCGATGAGGCGCGTGGCGGGGATGAGGACGATCATGAGGATGAGGAACGGCAACGATCGGGTGAGGTTGACGAGGCCCCCGAGAACCTGGTGGGTCAGGGTGTGAGGGCGGAGGCCGTCGGGCGCGGAGAGCCGCAGCCACACACCGAGCAGAAGGCCGAACACGAGCGTGACGAGAAAGGCGCCGAGGGTCATCCAGGCGGTCTCACCGAGGGCGGTGAGCAGCTCGGGCAGGGCCTCGATCCACGTGGTCCTGGTCATGCCGCCGTCACCGTCACTCCCGCCGCGCGGAGGTAGTCGACGACATCGTCGTCGGTGACTCCGTCGCGTGAGTCGTGGGCGACCCGGAGGCGGCCGACCTGATGTCCGGCGACCCGTTCGAGGGTCCCCCCGAGGATGGAGATCTCGACGCCGAGGTCGCGGGTCAGGCGCGACAGGATTGGGTCGACGGCCCTTTCGTCGGCGAACGCGAGGGTGAGATGCCGCCCGGGAATCGTCCGGTCGGGGTTACCCGTGGGTAGGAGGATCTCGGCCAGGCGCGACTCGGGGTCGCCGACGAGACGCAGCATCGTGCCGGACTCCACGAACCTGCCCGCCTCCATGAGCGCCGCGGAGTGACAGATGCGCCGCACGACCTCGGCCTCGTGAGTGATGAGGACGACCGTGACGCCGGTGCGGGCATTGATGTCGGCGACGAGGTCGAGGATCTGCTCGGTGGTGGCGGGGTCGAGGGCGCTGGTCGCCTCGTCGCAGAGGAGCACTGCGGGGTCGGTGGCGAGGGCCCTGGCGATGCCGACGCGTTGCTGCTGGCCACCGGAAAGCTGGGAGGGGTGGCTGTCCCCGCGGTCCCCGAGCCCGACGAGGTCGAGCAGCTCGGCGACGCGTTCGGCACGGCGACGCGCGGGGATGCCGGCGATCTCCAGACCGAACGCGATGTTCTCGGCCGCGGTGCGGCTCGACAGGAGGTTTCCGTGCTGGAAGACCGTGCCGATGCGGCGCCGGGCCGCCCGCAGGTCGGCCTCGCCGAGGGAGAGCAGGTCGACACCGTCCACGGTGATCGTGCCCGACGTGGGGCGTTCGAGGAGGTTGAGGCAGCGCAACAGGGTCGATTTCCCGGCTCCGCTCCGACCGAGGATGCCGAAGATCTCGCCGTCCTCCAACGCGAACGACACGTCGTCCACGGCGACGATCTCACGCGGCGTGCGATACACCTTGCGTAGCGAGTCGACGGCGATCACGACCGCGCCGTCCCCGTGGCGGGGGTGGGCGTCGCCGAACCCGCGGCGGAATCCGTGGCGCTCGTGGGGGATGCCGGGGTCGCGGCGGTGCCGGGCTGCGTCGCCGGCAGCACCGAGCCCTTGAAGGTGGTGGTGATGAATCGGGCGATCTGGGGGTCTGCGAGCGCCTGCGCGACCTTGCGGACGCGGGGGTCGTTCACGAGTTCGGGGCGGGTGACGAGGCCGTTGGCGTAGGGGTTGTTCTCCACCTCGTCGAGGACGAGGGCGTCCTCGGAGGGCACGAGTCCGCCTTCGAGCGCGTAGTTGCCGTTGACGATCGAGAGGGTGACCTTCGGGTCGTCGAGAGTGGCGGCGAGCTGGGGCCGGTCGACGGTGGTGAAGATGAGCTTCTTGGGATTCTCGACGATGTTCTTCTGCGTCACCTGGGCGTAGTCGAGTGCGGGGTCGTCGGCCTTGACGTTCAAGGTGAGCAGGCCGGCCTGCTGAAGCAGGAACAGGGCTCGCGCCTGATTCACCGCATCGGCGGGAATGGCGATGTTCGCGCCGTTCGGGGTGGCGGCGACGCTGTGGACCTTGCGGCTGTAGAGCCCCAGGGGTTCGACGTGGACGAGTCCGACGAGCTGCAGGTTTCCCGAGTGCTCTGCATTCCAGTTCTTGAGGTACGGCGCGTGCTGGAAGTAGTTCGCGTCGACGTCGCCGGAGGCCACGAGCTGGTTGGCGTCGACGTCACCCGCGATCTCCTTGACCTCGATGGTGACGTCGCCGAGCAGGCCGAGCTTCTCGGCCTGCTTGAGCAGAGTCGAATGAGGTTCGGAATCCGCCATGATCGTGAGCGGCGCCTTGGGGTCGGCGTCGGCACCTCCCCCGCCGTTCGCGAGGCCGCACGCAGAAAGCGTCAGGGGCAGGATCGACGCGAGCGCGAGCACGGAAAGGGCAGGGCGGGGCATGGCGAATTCCTTCATGGTGGGATGGGGGCACCGTCGTCGATGTCGGTGACGTGGGGCGCGGGAGGTCACGCGCACCCCGGATTACTATCACAAAATGAGCGCCGACGTAAAAGTCGGCGTTATGGATCGGTCGACATTGCCGGATCCCCCACCGTGCCATCCGACCGAAAGTTCTATGATCTCTCGACGATGCGGCGACCGAACCGTCGTTCCTGCCCCTTTTCCCTCACCTCACAAAAGGATCTTCGGTGAAGCAGCGCCTGCACCCCTCCCGCACCCTTCTGCTCGGCTCGCTCGTGTTCGGGTTGTTCTTCGGGGCGGGGAACCTCATCTTCCCGGTGCAGCTCGGCCGGGAGGCCGGTCAGGCGGTGCTGCCCGCGACGCTCGGGTTTCTCCTCACCGCGGTGGGTCTCCCCGTCCTCGGCGTCATGGCCTCGGCCCGCGCGGGTGCGAGCAGCCTGTTCACGATGACGCGGCCGCTGTCGCGGCGGTTCGCCCTGGTGTTCACGTGCGCCCTCTATCTCACGATCGGCCCGCTCTTCGCGATCCCGCGGACGGCGACGGTGTCGTTCGAGATCGGCGTCCGCCCGCTCGTCGGCGACCGCCCGGCATGGCTCGTCGCGTTCGCGGCCGTGTTCTTCGTCGTCACGGCGCTCGTCGCGCTGCGCCCGGGCCGGCTCATGGACATGATCGGCCGGTACCTCACGCCGGTGTTCCTCCTCCTGCTCTCCCTCCTCGTCGGGGCCGCGTTCCTCGTGCCGATGAGTGCGACGACGGCGCCTCCCGTCGCGCCGTACGACGGCCACGCCCTCACGGCAGGTCTCCTCGACGGGTACAACACGATGGACGCCCTCGCGGCCCTCGCGTTCGCGATCGTCCTCGTGGACGCGACCCGGCGCCTCGGCGTCACCTCGCCGCGACGGACGGCGGCCGAGCTCGGCAAGGCCGGTCTCGTCGGCGGTGCCGCGATGGCGATCGTCTACAGCTCGCTCGCCTACCTCGGCGCGACGAGCGCCGGCGCGGTGGCCGACGCCGACAACGGCGGCGTCGTACTCGCCGGCGCGGCACACCACTACTTCGGTGCGGCCGGGCAGTACCTCATCGCCGCGATCGTCCTCGTCGCCTGCCTCAAGACGGCGATCGGACTCACCGCCGCGTGCGCGGAGATGTTCGACGGTCTCTTCGGGGCCCGCACCGCCACGGTGGCCGAGGTCGGCGAGGTCGGCGCCGGGGATGCGACCCAGGCGCACGGGGGCGGCCGTTACCGCTGGTGGCTGCTCCTGTTCGTCGTCGTGTCGTTCGCGATCGCCACCCTGGGCCTGGAGACGATCATCGGGATCTCGCTGCCGGTGCTCATGTTCCTCTACCCGCTCGCGATCGTCGTCGTCCTCACGGGGCTCGCCTGGGAGCACGTCGCGCACCGGCTCGCGGTCCCCCGAGCCGTCGTCGCGTTCACCGCCGCCGCGGCGTTCTTCGACCTTCTCGCCGCGCTGCCCGAGGGCGCCGCCGCCCACCCGACGGTGCAGGCGCTCACCGGGTTCGCCGAGCGCCTGCTGCCGGGATACGCGATCGGGTTCGGCTGGGTACTGCCCGCCCTCGTCGGTCTCATCGTCGGCATCGCGATCCACGTCCTCCTGCGCCGCCGGGACGGCGTCGCGCCTGCCACGACCCGTTCCGAAGGAGCTGCGCGCCCATGACCACCCCTCCCGCGATCGTCGCCGTCGACATCGACGGCACCCTCCTCTCCCGCAGCGGCGAGGTGCTCCCCGGCACGCGTGCCGAGTTCGCGCGGGCCCGCGCCGCCGGGGCGAGCGTCGTCCTCGCCTCGGGGCGCCCTGTCGCGGGGCTGCGTCGCCTCGTGCGGCGGGTGCAGCTCGACCCGAGCGGGCTCGTCTACGCCGGATCGAACGGGTCGGTCGTCGTCGACGCCGACACGGGCGAGACCCTCGCCCGGCACAGCGTCGAGGAGGACCTCGTCCGCGAGATCGTCTCCCTCACCGGCGAGCACGGCGTGCTCACGCTCCTGTGCGACGCCGACGATCTCGTCACCGACGTGCCCGACGACCCGCAGGTGGCGATCGAGGCCCGCGGCAACGACCTCACGGTGCGGCCCGTCGCCGATCTCACCGCGCTCGCGCCGGGGGAGGTCCACGTCGACAAGATCCTCATGTACGGCCCGCCCGCGCAGCTGCGGCCGTTCTCCGAGGTGTTCGTCGCCCGCTTCGGCGACCGCGTCGAGCACGCCTTCTCGGCCCCGTTCTACTTCGAGGCCACCGCGCGTGGCGTCGACAAGGGCTCTGCCCTGCGCGACGTCGCGGCCGCGCGTGGGGTGGACGTCGGCGACTCGGTGGCGTTCGGCGACAACGGCAACGACGTCCCGATGATCCGCGCGGCGGGCGTCGGCGTCGCGATGGGCAACGCGATCGAAGCGGTCATGCGCGTCGCCGACCGCGTCACCGCGAGCAACGACGACGAGGGCATCGCCGCCGTCCTCGCCGACCTCTACGGCGACGGTGAACCCGCCCCTGCCGTGGAGATCCCCGACGTCGCCCCCATGTACCACCGCCCCGTCGACCTCACCGACGACACCGCGACATTCGGCGGCGAGGACCACGAGAGCGGCGGGGACACGACCCGCGGCACGTCCCTCTGACCCCGTCTGACCCCGTCGGGGTGATCTGCCGTTCCGAGCTCCGCACGGCGATGACCTGCGCCAAGCACCGATCGGCCACCCCGACGCCGTGAGCTGCGGATCCCCCCTGCCCCCGTCACCTTCTTCGCGCCCCGATGACGAGGGGTGCTGGTCACCAGGCCCGGCATGACTGATCGCCCTGTCGCATGGATGATCCGGGGGGTGTTGTCACCGGGCCTGGTGGCGTCGGCGTGACCGCTGATGGGGACGGGGCCCGCATCTGTGAGGTCTCTTCGAAGGCGTGGCAGCCGGCTGCTGACTCCGTATCGGAGGTTCATCATCGGATCCTGAGGCAAGAAACACGACTCCGCCCTCATCTGCCTGGCCCGCCGCCGCTGCGACGTCCTCTACGCCATGCTCCGCGACGGCACCCTCTACCATCCACCGACACCAGTTGCGGCTTGACGAAGACCATAGGCCCCCGACCCGGGCACTCGCCATGGTCGCATCGGTATGCGGAGTTCAAAACCGCCGAGACGAACGACGCCCCCCGGGGCCGAAGACGCATCGAGACCGCACCCCGGGAGGGCACGGTCTCGACGTCGTGGGTGAGGAGGGCGTCAGCCCTTCTTCGCGTCGCTGCGGGCGCGGGCCGCGGTGCGGGCGCGGGTGGTCTGGTCGAGGTCGACCTTGCGGATGCGCACGGCCTCCGGCGTCACCTCGACGCACTCGTCCTCGCGGCAGAACTCGAGGCTCTGCTCGAGGGAGAGCTTCTTCGGCGGGATGACCTTCTCGAAGTTGTCCGCGGAGGAGGCGCGCACGTTGGTGAGCTTCTTCTCCTTGGTGATGTTGACGTCCATGTCGTCGGCGCGGGAGTTCTCGCCGACGATCATGCCCTCGTACACCTCGGTGCCCGGGTCGACGAAGAGGACGCCGCGCTCCTGGAGGTTGACCATCGCGTACGCGGTGACCGGGCCCTGACGGTCGGCGACGAGCGAGCCCGACTGACGGGTCGAGATCGGGCCGAACCACGGCTCGTACCCGTCGAACACGTGGTGGGCGATGCCCGCGCCGCGGGTCTCGGTGAGGAACTCGGTGCGGAACCCGATGAGGCCGCGGCTCGGCACCTTGAACTCCATGCGGACCCAGCCGGTGCCGTGGTTCGTCATCTGCTCCATGCGGCCCTTGCGGGCGGCCATGATCTGCGTGACCGCGCCGAGGTGCTCCTCCGGCGTGTCGATCGTGAGGCGCTCGACCGGCTCGTGGATCTTGCCGTCGACCTCACGGGTGACGACCTGCGGCTTGCCGACGGTGAGCTCGAAGCCCTCCCGACGCATCTGCTCGACGAGGATCGCGAGCGCGAGTTCGCCACGGCCCTGGACCTCCCAGGCGTCGGGACGCTCGGTGGGGAGCACCTTGAGCGAGACGTTGCCGACGAGCTCACGCTCGAGGCGGTCCTTGACGAGACGCGCCGTCACCTTGGAGCCGCGGACCTTGCCGGCCATCGGGGACGTGTTCGTACCGATCGTCATGGAGATCGCCGGTTGGTCGACCTTGATGACGGGCAGCGGGACGGGCTTCTCGGCGTCGGCGATCGTGTCGCCGATCATGATCTCGGGGATGCCCGCGATCGCGATGATGTCGCCGGGGCCCGCCGCGCCCTCCTCGAGCGGCTT
>NZ_BAFE01000053.1 GCF_000247995.1 Mobilicoccus pelagius NBRC 104925 | reverse complement strand
CCCAGTCTTGACCCACATTGGCTGGCTTCCTTCTTCAACTCCCCCTTGGGCAAGTGGAATGTTGAAAGGGTCCAATATGGCGCTGCACAGGGTGTCATCAACCTTTCCGAGGTGGCATCCTTCATGGTTCCACTCCCGTCCCGGGAAGAGCAAGCTCGGAGGATTCGACAGCTTCACCGCGCAAGCGAGAATCATGCCGCCATGCGTGCTTCCATTAAGGCAATAGTAGAGCACCTTCAGGAGTACAAGCAGTCCCTCATCACGGCAGCGGCGACGGGGGAGTTCGACGTGACGACGGCATCGACGAGGATTCCGGGGTAGAGATATGACGATCACGCGTGAGTCGGCGTTCGAGGCGAACATCGAGGCCCATCTGCTCGGGCACGGGTGGGGGCGGCTCGCTCCGTCCGGGTACGACCGCAAGCTCGGGTTGTTCCCCGACGAGGTCATCGAGTTCGTCAAGGCCTCGCAGCCGAAGGCGTGGCAGCAGCTCGTCACCCGCCACGGCGGGGAGGCGATCGCGGTCGACAAGTTGCTCGCCGTCGTCGTCAAGGCGATCAAGCATCGCGGCACGCTCGACGTGCTCCGCAACCCCGTCAAGGACTCTGGCGTCCCCGTGCGCCTCGCCTACTTCAAGCCCGCGTCCGGCCTCAACGACGAACAGGTCGCCCGGTACGAGGCCAACCGGCTCGGCGTCGCCCGGCAGGTGCACCACTCCGAGTCCAACCCGCTCGACTCGCTCGACCTCGTCCTCGCCGTCAACGGCATCCCCGTCGCCACCGCCGAACTGAAGAACCCCCTCACCGGGCAGGGCATCGACCACGCGATGGCTCAGTACCGCGAGCAGCGCAATCCCGCCGACCTCCTCTTCGCCGGGCGCACCCTCGTCCACTTCGCCGTCGACCCCCACCGGGTCGCCATGACCACCCGCCTCGCTCGCGAGAAGACCCGGTTCCTCCCGTTCAACCAGGGCAGCGCCGGACCCGGCAACCCCGGCGCCGCAGGCAACCCGGCCGTGACGGACAGCTCGGGCTACCAGACCGCCTACCTGTGGGAGCAGGTGTGGGAGCGCGACGCGTGGCTCGACCTGCTCGGTTCATTCATCCACGTCTCCACCGACCGCGACACGGGCGAGCGGCGGGTGCTGTTCCCGCGGTTCCACCAGTGGCACGCCGTCCGCTCGCTGCTTGCCGCGACGCACCGCGACGGCGCGGGCGTCGACCGGCTCGTCCAGCACTCCGCGGGGTCGGGCAAGTCGAACACCATCGCGTGGACCGCGCACAGCCTCTCCCGGCTCCACGGGACCGACGAGCGGCCGATCTTCGACAAGGTCGTCGTCATCACCGACCGCAAGGTCCTCGACCGCCAGCTGCAGGAGACCGTCGCCGGGCTCGAACACACCCCCGGCACGATCGTCCGCGTCGACAAGCACTCCTCCCAGCTCAAGGAGGCCCTCGAGGGCAACGCGGCCCGCGTCATCATCACGACGCTGCAGAAGTTCCCCGTCGTCGTCGAACTCGCCAAGAAGGCCGCAGCCGAGGGCGCCGCCCGCGAGATCGCCGGCAAGCGCTTCGCCGTCGTCGTCGACGAGGCGCACTCCTCCACCGGCGGCGACGCGATGAAGCAGCTCAAGACCGTTCTCACCAGCGACGACGACGCCCTCGCCGCCGCCGAGGCCGCCCAGGCCGAAGCCGAGGAGGCGGAGGAGGCGAACGACCTGCTCCTCGAATCCGCCCGGCTGCGCGGCAAGTCCGGCAACCTGTCGTTCTTCGCATTCACCGCGACGCCCAAACCTAAGACCCTCGAACTCTTCGGACAGCGCGGGGCGGACGGGCGGCTCCACCCGTTCCACACGTACTCGATGCGGCAGGCCATCGACGAAGGGTTCATCCACGACGTCCTCGCCAACTACACGACGTACGGCGTCTACTACCGCCTCGCCAACGCCGACCCGCGCGTCGACGTCGAGATCGACAAGGGCAAGGGGCGCGCCGCCCTCGCTCGGTTCGCCTCGCTGCACCCCTACGAGCTCGACACCAAGGCCGAGGTCATCGTCGAACACTTCCGGCAGAAGACGATGAGCAAGATCGACGGCCGCGCCAAGGCGATGGTCGTCACCCGCTCCCGCCTCCACGCCGTGCGCACCCACGAGGCCATCGACCGGTACATCAAGCTCAAGGGCTACGACACCGGCGCCCGCCCCATGCGCACCCTCATCGCGTTCTCCGGCACCGTCACCGAGGAGGACGCGCCCGAGGTCGTGCTCACCGAGGCGAGCATCAACGGCTTCCCCGAATCGCAGCTCCCCACGAAGTTCAAGGACGACGAGAACAAGCTCCTCGTCGTCGCCGAGAAGTACCAGACCGGGTTCGACGAGCCCCTGCTCCACACGATGTACGTCGACAAGAAACTCGCCGGGGTCAAGGCCGTCCAGACCCTCTCGCGCCTCAACCGCACCACCCCCGGCAAGGAGGACACGTTCGTCCTCGACTTCGCCAACACCGCCGACGAGATTCGCGAGGCGTTCGAGCCGTTCTACGAGCAGAGCATTGCCACCCCCACCGAACCGAACATCCTCTACACGCAGCTCCACGACCTCATGAACGCCGGCGTGCTGTCGGCGCCCGAGATGGAGGCGGCCGTGACGACCCTGCTCGAGGGGGACGAGTCCCGGCAGGGCGAGATGTACGCCAACATCGCGCCTGCCGTGGGCCGCTACATCACCATCGAGGAGACCGACCCCGACGCCGCCGAGGCGTTCCGGGCGACGCTCGAGCACTTCGTGCGGACGTACGCGTTCCTCGCCCAGGTGATGCCGTGGACCGACGCGGAGCTCGAACGGCTCTACCTCTACGGCCGGATGCTCCTGTCGGATCTGCCCGCCCGCGATCACGACCCGATGCCGCAGCTCGGCAAGTCGGTGCAGCTCACCCACCTGCGCCTGGCGACGACGCACGAGGGCTCGATCGCCCTGGAGGGCAGCGACGAGCCCGGCGTCGCGCTGCCCGGAGAGGGCAAGGGCACGCAGGCCGAGCCGGTGCTCGACAAGCTGTCCGCGCTCATCGCCGCGATGAACGAGAAGTTCGGCGCCGACCTCGGCGACACCGACAAGGTGTGGGTCGACCAACAGCGCACCGTCGTGAAGAACAGCGCCGACCTGCGCGTCGTCGCGGAGAACAACGACCGCTCCGCCTACGAACTCGTCCTCGCCGAACGTCTCGCCGACCTCATCCTCGACCGGCAGGACGCCAACACCGCCCTGGTCGACATGTTCTTCGAGAAGCCCGGCTTCAAGCAGCAACTCATCGCCTACCTCGCCGACACCTACGACGAGTTCCGTCAGGAATCGCGGGCCTGAGGGCGGGACCCGAGCGCGCACCGCAGCGGTCCCCGGTTCCGACACGTGCGCAGCACCGAGGGTCACGCGTGGCTCGCTGAGGTGAGACACCCGACCGCGTGCTTCGCGGAGTGACCGACGAACCGAGGTTCTCGGGAGTAGCGTCGGATCACCCCGACCGGGGGTGAGGTGCGTCAGAGGATCGTTCGTCCGAAGGGAGGTCGACGATGTCGACCGAGGCCACGCTGACCGAGTCCACGTCCAGGCCGCGTCGCCGGTTCCGGCTGACCGTGCCGTCGGCGTTCACGATCCTGTTCCTCCTCACGATCCTCGCGATCGGGGCGACGTGGCTCGTGCCGGCAGGGTCGTACGCGAAGCTCGAGTACACGCCCGCGTCGAGCTCGCTCACGATGACCTCCCCGCAGGGCGAGGAGAAGACGCTCCCGGCGACGCAGAAGACCCTCGACGGCCTCGGCGTCAAGATCGACGTCGAGAAGTTCACGTCGGGGTCGCTCACCAAGCCGGTGTCCATCCCCGGCACGTACCAGCGGCTCGAACAGAACCCGGCCGGTGCCGCCGATCTCACGAAGTCCATGGTCGAGGGCACCATCGAGGCCGCCGACATCATCGTCTTCATCCTCGTCCTCGGCGGACTCATCGGCGTCGTCAAGGCCACCGGCGCGTTCGACGCCGGCCTCGTCGCCCTGACGAAGAAGACGAAGGGGCACGAGTTCCTCCTCGTCCTCGCCGTCGCGCTCCTCATGGTCCTCGGCGGCACCTCCTGCGGCCTCGAGGAGGAGGCCGTCGCGTTCTACCCGATCCTCGTGCCGATCTTCCTCGCCATGGGGTACGACGCCATCGTGTGCGTCGGCGCGATCTTCCTCGCCGGGTCGATGGGCACGACGTTCTCCACGATCAACCCGTTCTCCGTCGTCATCGCCTCCAACGCCGCCGGCATCCAGTTCACCGAGGGCCTGTGGTGGCGCGTGTTCGGGTGCGCCGTCGGCGCGGTCGTCGTGTGCGTCTACCTGTGGTGGTACGCCCGCAAGGTCCAGGCCGACCCCACGTTCTCCTACTCCTACGAGGATCGCGGGAAGTTCGAGAAGCAGTGGCGCATGGGCACCGAGGGGGCCGAGAACATCCGCTTCGACTGGCGCCGCAAGGTCGTCCTCGTCCTGTTCGTCGCCGCGTTCCCGATCATGGTGTGGGGCGTCATGAGCCAGGGCTGGTGGTTCCCGACGATGGCATCGTCGTTCCTCGCCATCGCGATCATCGTCATGCTGCTCTCCGCCACCGGCCCCGAACGCCTCAGCGAATCCCAGCTCACCACCGCGTTCACCGAGGGCGCCTCGAGCCTCGTCGGCGTCTCCCTCATCATCGGTCTCGCCCGCGGCATCAACCTCGTCATGAACCAGGGCCTCATCAGCGACACCCTCCTCGACTCGGCCTCCCGCCTCGTGAGCGGTATGAGCGGACCGGTGTTCGTCCTCGCGATGCTGCTCGTGTTCTTCGTCCTCGGCTTCGTCGTCCCGTCCTCCTCGGGCCTCGCCGTGCTCTCCATGCCGATCCTCGCGCCCCTCGCCGACACCGTCGGCATCGAGCGGTACATCGTCGTCTGCGCCTACCAGTGGGGCCAGTACGCGATGCTCTACCTCGCCCCCACCGGCCTCGTCATGGCGACCCTCCAGATGCTCGACATGAAGTACTCCCACTGGCTCCGGTTCGTGTGGCCGATGGTCCTCTTCGTCCTCGGATTCGGCGGGATCCTCCTCGTCGCACAGGTGCTCATGAGCTGACGTCGACAGGCCCCGACCCGGAACAACGTATTTCGACGACTGAAACCGGTAAATTCCTCCGCGTCGGCCCATCCACGGCGGATGCGAAGGAGGCAGGTGGTCATGAGCGGCGCCCGAACGACGCACACGGCCGCCCCGCGCCGGGGCGCGGTGGACACGCTCCCGCGCCTGCGCATCCTCGCCGTCGTCCTCCCGTGCCTCGCGCTGCTCGTCCTCACCGCGCTCCGTCACACCCTCGTCGTCGACCGGTGGCCCGTTCACGGGCACCTCGTCGTCGACACGGTGCTCGTGCTCGCGACCGTCGTGTTCGCGCTCGCCATGGTCGCCGGGATCGAACGCCGCCACGGAGACAGCAGCCGCCGCGCCCGCGACCTCGCCGCGATCGACGCCGTCACGACCGCGGCCCGTGCCCCCGGCACTCCCGACGACGTCGTCGTGCAGTGCCTGCGGGTGGTGCTCGACGTCACCGGCGCGGCGCACGCTCGGCTCGACACGACGGCCCCGCTCGAACCCGGCGGGGTGCGGACCACCTGGCGCCTCGGCGACGAGCCGGACGCGCCCGACACCGTCGTCCGCGTCCTCCCCCTGACCGTCGACGGCGCCCCCGTCGGCACCCTCACGGTGACCGCCGAGGACGCCGAACGGCCCCTCACCGACGACGCCCACGCCAGCATCGCCTCCACCCTCGCCCTCGCCCTCCACCGTGCACGACACCTCGCCCGCCTCCACCACGAGTGCCACGACGCCGCCCTCGCCGAACGCGACCGCATCGCCCGCGAGATGCACGACAGCCTCGCGCAGGCCCTCGGCGCCGCCCACCTGCGCCTCCACGCGATCGCCGCCCGCCCCGACGTCACCGCCTCGCCCGCCGCCGCCCACGAGATCGAGGACGTCGCCGCCCTCTGCGAGGAGGCCTACGCCGACGTGCGCGAGGCCATCCTCGGACTCCGCACCACCTCCGACGGCCGGAACCGGACCCTCACCCAGGCCCTCGACGGCTACCTGCGCGCCTACACCCGACGCACCGGGATCGTCGCCACACTCCACGCCGACACCGACGCGGCCGACGCCCTCCCACCCCACCACCAGAACCACGTCGTCCGCGTCGTGCAGGAGGCCCTCACGAACGTGCGCAAGCACGCCCACGCCGACCGTGTCGACGTCCGCATCACCACCCCGCCCGGCCTCGTCCGGGTCACCGTCACCGACGACGGCGCCGGTTTCGACCCGGCCCGGGTCGCCGAGGGGCGCTTCGGGTTGGCGACCATGGGGGAGCGGGCCGACCTCCTCGACGGGCACCTCACGGTCGACTCCGCGCCGGGCCACGGCACACGTGTCACCCTCGACGTCCCCGCCGCGCGTGTGCCCGGCGCCCTCCGCGAGCACGGCCCCGCAGTCCACGCCCGCCCCGTGCGCGCCTCCGCCGACCGGCATCCCGCCCCGGCCCGACCCCATACCCCGATCCACGTATGACGACGCCACCCACCGACCCCGTCCGCGTCCTCGTCGTCGACGATCAGGAACTCTTCCGCGGTTCCCTCGCCGCCGTCATCGACACCCAACCCGACCTCACCGTCGTCGGGGAGGCCGCCAACGGCCTCATGGCCGTCGAACAGGCCGACACACTCCGCCCCGACGTCGTCGTCATGGACGTCGAGATGCCCGTCCTCGACGGCATCGAGGCGGCCGGCCTCGTCCGGGAACGACTACCCCACGTCAAGGTCGTCATGCTCACCGTCGACGACGACGACGAGAACCTCATGCGGGCCGTGCGGCTCGGCGTGCACGGCTACCTCCTCAAGAACCTCCGCCCCGCAGAGCTGTTCGACATGATCCGCGCGGTCGTCCGCGGCGAGACCCCCGTCGCGCCCGCCCTCGTCGGCCGTCTCCTCGCCGAACTCCGCGGTACCACGCCCACGCCCCGCACCTCGGCACCCACCCGGCCCGAGGACCTCCTCAGCGCCCGTGAGCTCGAGATCCTCCGACTCGTCGCCCACGGGTTGTCGAACAAGGAGATCGGGTCCCGCCTCTGCATCACCGAGGGGACCGTCAAGAACCACGTCCACAACGCCCTGCAGAAGCTCGGCATGGAGAACCGCATCCAGGCGGCCGCCTACATCGTGCGGCAGGGCCTGGGCACACCCCGACCCCCGGGCGGATAGCCCCGCGAGATAGACCCCTCACCTGCCCCGCTGTACCGGATTTCTATCCGTGGAGGGGTGGGGGAGGACACGTCCCCACCGCGAGAATCGGGCCAGGGACGACGTGCGCGCCCACCCCGGGCCGGCACGTCGCGCCCCGCAGGTGCGAGACCGGAGGTGGACGACATGAGCAGACCGCGGTGGTGGACGACACTCGCCCGCGCCGTCGGGATGCGTGGACTCGTCTACTCCACCCTCGCGCTCGTCCTCGGCACGGTCCTCGGTCTCGGCGTCTTCACGTTCGGATACGCCGGCGGGTGGGCCTACTTCGGCAACAACCCGCAGACGTGCGTCCAATGCCACGCGATGAACGACCAGTACTCAGGTTGGCTCAAGGGGAGCCACAAGAACGTCGCCTCCTGCAACGACTGCCACGCCCCCCACGGGAACTACGTCGCCAAGTACATCAACAAGGCCGACAACGGGTTCTGGCACTCGCTCAAGTTCACGACGCGTGACTACCCGATGAAGATCCAGATCCGCCCGCACAACAAGCAGATCACCGAGCACGCCTGCGTGTACTGCCACAAGGAGCTCACCGAGACGATCCACGTCACGCGGACTCCGGGCGAACAGATTTCCTGCATCAGGTGTCACACCGACGTCGGGCACAAGAGGTGATGAGATGAGCAGTTCCAAGGCCGGGAAGACGAAGGCCGACGCGCCGCGACCGGGAGACCCCTCGAAGCGGACGAAGACCCTCATCGGGCTGACGATCCTCGTCGTCGCCGCGGTGACGGTGGGTGTGGCGGCGCTCCTCGTGAGCATCATGGACCGCCGGCACGAGGCAGAGGACCAGTTCGTCCGCGTCGCCGAGATCGACGAGAACACCGTCGACCCGGCCGTGTGGGGCCGTAACTGGCCGCTCCAGTACGACTCGTACAAGCGGACCGCCGACCAGGCGAAGACGCAGCACGGCGGCTCCGAGGCGATGCCTCACGACCCCACCGCGCAGGACCCCCGCACGGTCGTCACCGAGCAGAAGATCGAGGTCGACCCCCGCCTCGTCCAGATGTGGAAGGGCTACGCGTTCTCCGTCGACTACCGCGAGAAGCGCGGCCACGCCTACATGCTCGTCGACCAGCGCAGCACCCGCCGCGTCACCGAGTTCAAGCAGCCCGGCGCCTGCCTCAACTGCCACGCCTCGATGCCGAAGATCTACGACGACCTCGGCCAGGGTGACGCGAAGAAGGGCTTCGACAAGCTCAACAAGATGACCTACGCCGAGGCCACCAAGCTCGCCGAGCACCCCATCAGCTGCATCGACTGCCACGACCCCAAGACGATGAAGCTGCGCATCACCCGGCCGGCGTTCCAGGAGGGCATCAAGCAGCTCAAGGCCTCCCAGGGCGTCAAGGACTTCGACGTGAACCGCGACGCCACCGCCCAGGAGATGCGCAGCTTCGTCTGCGCCCAGTGTCACGTCGAGTACGCGTTCCCCGGCGACGGCAAGACCGTCACGTTCCCCTGGAAGTACGGCAACACCGTGCGTGACGAGGAGCGGTACTGGAACGAGACCGGCTGGAACGACTGGACCCACGAACTCACCGGCGCGAAGATGCTCAAGGCCCAGCACCCCGAGTTCGAGCTGTGGAGCCAGGGCATCCACGCCCGCTCCGGTGTGAGCTGCGCCGACTGCCACATGCCCTACGAGCGTGAGGGCGCGAAGAAGATCAGCAACCACCAGGTGCGCAGCCCGATGCTCAACGTCAACGCCTCCTGCCAGACGTGCCACAAACAGGACGAGGCGGAGATCAAGGACCGGGTCGCGCAGATCCAGGAACGCCACATCCACACCCGCAACCAGGCGAGCCAGGCCCTCTCCGAGCTCATCACCGACCTCGAGAAGGCCGCGAAGGATCCGAAGACGAACAAGGCCGACCTCGAGGCCGCCCGCGCCTACCAGCGCAAGGCGAGCTTCTACATCGACTGGATCGTCTCGGAGAACTCCAACGGGTTCCACGCCCCCGGTGAGGCGCTCCGCGTCCTCAACGACGCCAACGAGGCCGCACGCAAGGGTCAGCTCGCCCTCCGTGGTGTCCACACCGAGGACCTGCCGGACGGCTCCCCGGCCAAGGCCCCGACGGCCGGCACCGGCACGCCCGCCGCGGCGAAGAAGTAACCCGCCACCCCTCGCGGACGACACCGCAGGACACCCCGGGAGGGGAGGAGGCGTCTCCTCCCCTCCCGGCGCGTTCGCGGCCGCTCCTCGGACGGCCCGTCGGGCGTCGGCGATCGCCACCACGGATGTACCCCGGGTAGGCCGGGGGATGTATCGAACGTCCCGGGGCCCCTATCCGAAACGTGACGGCCGACGGATGGAAGAGACCGGCCCCAACCGGAAAGGTGGGGGAGACGCCCGACCCTGCCACCCGCCGAGGACCCCGATGACCCGCGACCCCTCCGCCACCCGAGCCTGGCTCGGACTCGACGCCGACGCCGACGAGACCGACGTCGCGCGTACGCGTGAGGCCCTCGACGCCTTCCTCGCCGACGCCCCACCGGATCTCGACGGATGGGCCCGGGGCCAGCGGACCGCCGCGTTCACCCACACGGCCGCCCCCGCCACCGCACCGGCCAGCGGGGCGAGGAGCGCCCCCGTCCCGTCGGGCACGAACCCGCGCCGTCGGCGCTCACCCCTCGTCCCCCTCGGCATCGCCGCGGCCCTTGCCCTCGTCGTCGTCGGCGTCTACAACATGGGCGACACCACCGACCCCGCCACCGCCGGCACCGCCGGACAGGCCGCCTCCTCCGCCCCGGCCGACCCGCACGCGAACGGGATGCCCACCGAGATGCCCACCCAGCCCTCCCTCGACCAGGCCAAGGTCGACCGGCTCACGAAGAAGATCGCCGCCGAGCCGAAGAACACCGCCGCCATGAAGGAACTCGCGAACGAGTACTCCCGAGCCGGGCACTACCGCAAGGCCGCCGAGACGCAGACCCGGATCGTCGAGCTCAACCCCGACGACGTCGACGCACGCCTCGCCCTCGGCGTCGCCCACTTCAACATGGACGACCTGCCCGCCGCAGAGAAGCACTGGAACGAGGTCCTCCGCCGCGACCCCGACAACGCGAACGCCTATTACGACCTCGGATTCCTCTACTTCGCCACGAACCCGCCCAAGCTCGACAAGGCCGAGGCGGCGTGGAAGAAGCTCGTCGAGATCGATCCCGACTCCGACCTCGCCAAGAGCGTCGAGAGCCACCTCGACCGGTTCAAGAGCGGCGCCGCCGCGGGCGGGGGCGGCACCTCGCCCACGCACGTGCCGACGCCCTCGGCCACGAAGGGCTGACCCCGTGGAGGTCACGTTCCTCCTCGCGCTGGCCGCCGGAATCGTCGCCTTCGCCTCGCCGTGCTTCCTGCCGATCGTCCCCGTCTACCTCGGATACCTCGTCGGCTCGATGCCCGACGAGTTCGCCCGCACCCGCGCCGCCCGCCGCGCCGCGGTCACCCAGTCCCTCGCGTTCGTCGCCGGGTTCACCGCCGTGTTCGTCACGCTGTGGGCCTCGATCGGACTCGTCGGCTACGCCGTCGGCGATCTCCGCGGCCCCCTGCGCGTCGTCGGTGGCGCCGTCCTCGTCCTCATGGGCCTCCACGTCGCGGGCCTCGTCGAGATCCCCCTCCTCGGTCGACAGGTGGGTGTCTCCACCGGTCGCCTCCTCGGCGCCGGGCCGGGAGGCATCGACGTCGCCGCCCTCACCCCGAGCTACCGACGGTCCGCGCTCCTCGGCCTCGCGTTCGGCGCCGGATGGACCCCCTGCATCGGCCCGATCCTCGGCGGCGTCATCGGCCTCGCCTCCGTGAGCGGCACCGTGTTCCAGGGCGCGGGGCTCCTCCTCACGTTCTCCCTCGGGCTCGGCATCCCGTTCGTCCTCGTCGCCGCCGGCGCCGGCCAGGTGACGACGCACCTTCGTCGTCTCCGCCGTCACGAGACGGCCGTCGCCCTGCTCACCGGCGGACTGCTCGTCCTCACCGGATTCCTCATGATCACCGGCCTCCTCGACCGGGTCGCCGCCCTCACCCCCACCCTCCTGTGAACGAGACGCCATGACCGACACGCACACGCGACCCGAGATCCTCGACGACGACCTCGAGCCCCTGCCCGCCGAGCCCGCGCCTCGCCGGTCCCGCCGGCAGGACACGCCCGTCGAGGCGTTCTTCCACCGCGTCTTCGCCTTCTTCCACAACAAGAAGGTCGGCCTGCTCCTCATCCTCGCGATGGCCGTGTTCACGCTCGTCGGCGCGCTCATCGCGCAGGTGCCCGCCGACATCCGCGCCGACCCGGAGTCGTACGCCGACTGGCTCGGTGCCCAACGACCCAAGTACGGCGGCTGGGTGCCGATCCTCGACGCCGTCGGCGCGTTCTCGACGTTCTCCTCGTGGTGGTTCAAACTCACGAGCGTCCTGCTCGGCCTCTCGATCGTCGCGTGCACGCTGCACCGCCTGCCCGGTATGTGGCAGAAGGCCACCCGCCCGCACCTCCACGTCACCGAGCCGTTCTTTGACCACGCGAAGATCCGCGAGACCGTCGTCGTGCCCACCTCCCCGCAGGAGACCGTCGCCCACCTCCGCGACCTCCTCGGCCGTCGCCGCTACCGCGTCCTCGACGATCCCAAGGGTGCCGGGTACGGCCTCTACGCCGACCGCTACCGGTGGATGCCGTTCGGCACCGTCATCGCGCACGCCTCGTTCGTCGTCCTCCTCGTCGGGATGCTCGTGAGCGCCAACACGGGCTTCTCCGAGAACGTCCCCGTCACCGTCGGCGGCAAGGTCGACGTCGGACACGACACCGGACTCACCGTGGAGGTCAAGGGCTTCTCCGACACGTATCACCCCGACGGGCGCCCCCTCGACTACGTGAGCGACGTCGTCCTCTACGACGACGGGGCCCAGGTGGCGCGACAGGACGTCCGCGTCAACACGCCGCTGCGCCACGAGGGCGTCGCGATCCACCAGTCCTGGTTCGGCACCTCCGCCGTCGTCACCGTCACCGACGCGAACGGGCGGCGCGTGTTCTCCGACGGCATCCCGTTGCAGTACACCTCCGACGACGAGCAACACTCCATCGGCCGGGTCACCGTTCCCGGCACCGACCTCGAGCTGTACATCGTCACCCCCGCCTCCGGCCAGGTCCAGAGCGACATCCCCGCGGGCCAGGCGCAGATGGAGCTCCAGAAGCCCGGTGTCGACCGGCCCCTCGCGAGCGAGCGGCTCGTGCCGGGCGACCCCGTCACCGCCGAGGGCTACACCGTCACCCTCGACCGCGAGGCCAAGTTCACCGGCCTCATGATCAAGAAGGACCCGGGCGCGATCTGGGTGTGGATCGGCAGCGCCCTCATGATGATCGGCCTCATCACGACGATGGGCTTCACACACCGCCGCGTCTGGGTGCGGGTCGACCCCGTCGAGGGTGGCACCCGGGTGCGGGCGGCCACCTCCGACAAGTCCGACGTCACCTTCCGCAACTGGTTCCGAGGCTTCGCCGACGACGTCGCCCGCCTCGGGACCACCCCGACCCCCACCGCACGCCACGACCACGAGACCAGGGTGTGAGAGTCATGTTCGAACTCGGTCAGTATCTGCTCGTCGCGGCCACCCTCCTCGTGATCGTGGCCCTCCTCGCCAACATCGTCGGCTTCTCCCGCAGCCACGAACATGCCCGCGAGCACGCCTACGCGGGTGCCTCCCCGGCGGGCCACGGCGGCGTCCTCCTCGACGAACGCCCGCAGCCCGACATCGACCTCGGCGCCGGGGCCGTGGCACCCCCCGGGCTCGTCTGGTACAGCAGCCGTCTCGTGTGGATCGCGCTCGCGCTGCTCACCGGTTCGCTCCTCGCCCGGATGATCGTCACCGGTCACGGACCCTTCACCAACCAGCACGAGTTCGCGACGTCCTTCGCCTGGGGCATCCTCGTCGCCTACGTGTGGTTCGAGTGGCGCTACCGCGTGCGCACGCTCTCCCTCGCCGTCCTGCCCGTTGCCGCCGGGATCCTCCTCTACGCCCTCGCGCAGCCCACCGAGGTCAAGCCGCTCATCCCGGCGCTGCAGAACAACCTCCTCCTCACCGTCCACATCGCGACGGCCGTCCTCGCCTACGGCGGCGCCGCCGTCTCCTCCGCGGCCGCCGTCCTCTACCTCGTCCGGCCGCACGTGCGTTGGCGGGGCCTGCCGGGACGTGAACTCCTCGACGAGATCGGCTACCGCGGCGCGATCTTCGCCTATCCGATGCTCACCGCGATGATCGTCCTCGGCGCCATCTGGGCCGACGTCGCGTGGGGTTCGTACTGGAGCTGGGACCCCAAGGAGACGGCCTCGCTCGTCACCTGGCTCATCTACAGCGCCTACCTCCACGCCCGCGTCGTCCGCGACTGGCGCGGCGACAAGGCCGCCTGGCTGCTCGTGATCGGGTTCGGTGCCGTGCTCTTCACGTTCTTCGGCAACCACTTCTTCGGCGGCATGCACGCCTACGGGTGATCCTGCGCCACGACGGAACACCGCCGGGCCGGCCCGGCGGGCGAGGACGAGGACGAGGACGAGGAGAGACGACATGACGGACCAGGCCACGGCCGGTACCGGGGCGACGGGGACGACCGACGCGACCGGCCCCGGCGCTCCCGCGACGGGCGGGGGCGCCGACCCGGCACCGCGCGACTGGCGGGCACGGCTGCGGGGCAGCAGGTTCGGCACCCTCGCGGTCCTCGTCGTGACGACTCTCCTCGTCCTCGTCGGCGCCTGGTTCGTCCAGGACGCCAAGGGCGGGTCCGGCGTCTCCGACGTCGCGACCACGGCCGAGGCGACCGGCCCCGCGCCCGCGGTCGGCGCCCCCGCGCAGGACTTCACCGCTCGGACGATCGACGGCCGCACGGTGCGTCTCAGCGACTACCGGGGCCGACCCGTGTGGCTTCTGTTCGGCGCATCGTGGTGCGCGTCCTGTCGCGCCGAGGCCCCCGACGTGCAAGCCGTCCACGAGAAGGCCCGCGCCGCCGGTGTGGAGGTCCTCGCCGTCTACCTCGGGGAGGACGCGATGGCCGTCCGTGACTACGTGAGCGACACCGGCCTCACGTACACCCACGTCCCCGACCCCGAGACCTCGCTGTCCTCCCGTTACCGCGTCATGGGGATCCCCGCCCACTATTTCGTCGCCCCCGACGGCAGGATCGACTCGATCCAGGTCGGCGCGCTCGACGCGGAGCGCATGACGGAGTCCCTCGCCGCGCTCCGCCGGTGAGCCCCCCGCGCCGACGCGGTAGAACAAGGGGGGGTGGGCTGGTCCACGATCCTGAGCACGACGTATGTCGTCCTCGACTTCGACGTCCCGCACACCGACCGTGCCCTCGCCGCCCCCGCACCGGTGGACATGGAGGGCCAACCGCCCGTGAGCGCCCTCCAGATCGTCCCCTCGGGCCGGGGGTTCACCACCGGACCCAACCTCCGCCTCTTCACGAGCCTCGTCCACCTCGCCGAACGCCGCGTGACGATGTGCAGCCCCTCCTTCGCCCCCGACGAGTCCCTCCTGGCCGCCGTCACCGCCGCCGTCGCCGCCGCCGCCTACCGCGGCGTCGAGGTCGAACTCTTCGTCAGCGAACAAGGCCGACCAGTTCCCCGTCGTCGACGGCGTCACCGGCGTGCTCGGCAGCAGCGACATGGACATGCGGTCCTTCGGCCTCGACTACGGGATCAGCCCCTTCGGCCACGGCGACGGATTCGTCCGGCCCATCGACGACCTCGCCGACGTCTACCGGAGCCGCTGCCGCGTGCTCACCCTCGACGAGTGGGACGACCCCTCCGCCTTCCTCCGGTACGTCGACAACGCCTGCAGGCTCACCTCAGCGTTCCAGTGACGCCCCCGATCAGGACGTCCGTGCCTCCGCCGTGACACCCGCTCGTCTGTCAGGCTGAACCCGTGGGGGAGCCCGCCTCCCCCACGGGCGCCCGCACCCGCTGCGCCCACGAACTCGCCGAGGAGGCAGCGTGACCGAATGCGTCGAGGTCGTCATCACCGGCCCCACCCCGGAGTGGGCCGAGGACCTCGCCCAATTGCTCGTCGAGGAACGCCTCGCCGCCTGCGTGCACATCGTCCCCGAGACGCGTGCGGTGTACCGGTGGGAGGACGAGATCAACGACGACCCCGAGAGTCGACTCCAGGTGCACACCCGCGCCGACCTCGTGCCCGAACTCTCCCGTCGCGTGTGCGAACTGCACTCCTACGACGTGCCCTGCGTCCTCGCCCTGCCCATCGTCGGCGGCCTCCCCGCCTACCTCGACTGGATCGTCGCGACGACCCGCGAACCCGCGCCCACCGCCTGACCCCTCCCGACCCGACGCTTCCTCGGCTGCTCGGCGACGTCGACGGACACCCTCCTCGCCCTACGGCCGGGACGCCGTCCCCGTCGCGCCGCCGCCGCACAGTCGTGGCCACGGACGCAGACGTCGACAACGCCCCGGACACGCCGACGGCCCCGGCAGGAGCCGGGGCCGTCGGGGCCGTGCGCGGCGCGGAGCCGCGGGGCGGGACGATCAGTGGGCGTGCGGCGCAGGCCAGCGGCTCGTCGTCACACCGTTCTCCTCGGCGCGGGCGACGGCCTCGTCGATGATCCGCTCGGCCTCCTCCTTGCCGGCCCAGTGGGCACCGACGACGGACTTGCCGGGCTCGAGGTCCTTGTACGTCTCGAAGAAGTGCTGGATCTCCAGACGGTCGAACTCGCTCACGTCCTCGAGGGCCTGCACGTGCGAGACGCGCGGGTCCTTGGCGGGGACGCAGAGGATCTTGTCGTCACCGCCGGCCTCGTCACGCATGTGGAACATGCCGATGGCGCGGCACTCGATGAGCACGCCGGGGAACGTGGGGGAGTCGAGGAGCACGAGCGCGTCGAGCGGGTCCCCGTCCTCACCGAGCGTGTCCTCGATGTAGCCGTAGTCGCTCGGGTACTGCGTCGACGTGAACAGCATGCGGTCGAGACGGATACGACCGGTCTCGTGGTCGACCTCGTACTTGTTCCGCTGACCCTTGGGGATCTCGACGGTGACGTCGAAGATCTTCGGCGCTGAGGCCTCGTTGCCGGTCATGCTCGGACTCCTTCTGAGGTGGCGACGTATTCTCGCAGCACAGCATGTCATGCGTCCTCCCCCGGCGCGCCGGTTGAGGACCAACCGGCGGGAATCCCCTCGACGTCGAGGGCGAGGTGCCGACATGCAGGGGGAGTCCGAAGGGGAGTGGCCATGGGGTCGAATCGTCGTGCGCGCGTCGGACGCCGCACCGGTCAGGGCAGCGATGACGCGCCGACGGTGGGTGTCGTCGGCGGGCGTCGTCGCGCCCTCGCGGGGGCGCTCGCTGCGGTCACCGCTCTCGGCGGGTACGTCGCGCTCGACGTCGCCGACATCGTCCCCGGCGTCCTCACGACCGACACCCGCGCCGGCGCCCCGGCCCCCGGCGCACCGACACCCGCGGGCGACGCGCAGCCCGACACCGACCCGGCGCAGGCCCCGCCCGCGCCGCCACTCGCCGCGCTCGCGACAGACGCGCCCCTCCCACAAGGCGAGACCCTCCGGGCGCGCCTCGCGCCGGTCCTCGCGAATCCCGCGCTCGGCCCCTCCGTCGGCCTCGACGTCCGCGACGGCCTCACCGGGAAACGCCTCGTGGCCGCCGACCCCGACACGCCACGCACGCCCGCCTCGACGACGAAGCTCCTCTCCGCCGCGGCGATCGCCCACACCGCCGACCCGGCCGCGACGTTCACGACGCGGGCCGTCACCGGCGCGGGCGACGGCGACGTCGTCCTCGTCGCCGGCGGCGACACCCTCCTCGCCCCCGGCAAGGGCGACCCCGCCGCCGTCGCCGGGCGGGCGGGGCTCGCGGACCTCGCCCGGCAGGTCGCACGCTCCCTGCAGAAGCAGGGACGCAGCAGCGTGCGCGTCCACCTCGACGACACCTTCGCCGCCGGCCCGGCGCTCGCCCCCACGTGGGAACCCGGCGACGTGAGCCTCGGCCTCGTCGGCCCGGTGACGATGCTCGGCACGACCGACGCCCGCGCCCTCCCCGGCCACCCCGCCCCCGCCGATCCGGCCCTCCACGCGACGAGCGTCTTCGCGACGGAACTCGCCCGCGCAGGCGTCACGGTCACCGGCCGCCCCGACCGCACCCGCGCGCCCGAGGACGCGACCGAGCTCGGCGCCGTGCACTCCGCGCCCCTCGTCGACGTCCTCGCGCTCGCCCTCGACGAGTCCGACAACACCCTCACCGAATCCCTCGCCCGCAGCACCGCCGCCGGCCAGGGCGTCGCCCCCGAGTTCCCCACCGTCGCAGACTGGGTGCGCGGCCGCCTCGGTGAGTCGGGCCTCGACATCCGTCGCATCGCCCTCGTCGACACGAGCGGCCTCTCCCGCGACACCCGCGCGCCCGCCTCGGCCCTCGGCGACCTCCTCGCCGGTGCCACCACCGGCAAGGACCCCCGGTTCGCCGACGTCGTCGCCCGCCTCCCCGTGGCCGGTCTCACCGGCACCCTCGGCGAACGGTTCCACGACCCCGTCGCCCGACCCGCCGCCGGGCTCGCCCGCGCGAAGACCGGCACCCTCACCGGAGTCCACGCCCTCGCCGGCACCGTCGTCGACGCCGACGGCAGACTGCTCGTGTACGGAGTCCTCGCCGATCGCGCCGGGGGAACGCCCGAAGCGCGCGCGGCGTTGGATTCCATGGTCGCCACCCTCGCGTCCTGCGGGTGCCGATGACGACGTGCCCACCGCCCACCCGGGGCGGTGGGAGAGCCGAGGAGAGATCACCGTGACGCCCCCTTCGCCCACCCCCTCGCCGAGCGTGCCTGCGTCGAGCCCGGGCGCCGGGGGCGCCGACGCCCCACGGGCGTTCGTCGACTGGGGGCTCGCGCGGTCCACCGCCCGTCGTCTCACCCCGTCCGGCCCCGCCGTGAGCCGCGACGACGCGGCCCGTGCCGTCGCCGAGCTGCGCGAGGCCGCGGCCCGTGCCCACGGCCCCGTCGCCGAGACCGCCCGGCTCCACACGCCCGCCGACCTGCCGCCCGCGATGATCGTCGACCGCGGCACGTGGGCCGACGTCAACATCACGTCGTTCTCCGGGCTCATGGACCCGGTCGTCGCCCGCCTCGTCGACCGGCCCGGGCATGCGATGCCGCGCCCGATGCGCAAGGCCGGCGGCACGATCTCGGGCGTCGAGGTGGGCACCCTGCTCTCCTTCATGGCGACGAAGGTCCTCGGCCAGTACGACATCGCCCCCGCGGTCGGCCTCGAGGACGCCCGACTCCTCCTCGTCGCCCCCAACGTCGTCGACGCGGAACGGACGATGGGTGTCGACCCCACCGACTTCCGCCTCTGGGTGTGTCTCCACGAGGAGACCCACCGCGTGCAGTTCACCGCCAACCCGTGGCTGCGTGAGTACATGATCGGCCGCTCCCGACACCTCCTCGACGAGCTCGCCCCCGACCTCGACACCCTCCGCGACCGCCTGGGCACGCTCGTCCGCGGCGCCTCCGACGCGTTCAAGGAGGGCGGGCCGGGGCTCGTCGGCCTCGTCACCACCCCGGAGCAGCGGCAGCACATCGACGAGGTCACCGCGCTCATGTCGCTCCTCGAGGGGCATGCCGACGTCGTCATGGACGACGTGGGCCCCCGGATCGTCCCCACCGTCACCGAGATCCGCAGCCTCTTCGAGCAGCGCCGCGACGGACTCGGCCCCGTCGACGTGCTCCTGCGGCGCCTCCTCGGCCTCGAGGCGAAGATGCGGCAGTACCGCGAGGGCGCCGCCTTCGTGCGGGGCGTCGTCGACCGCGTCGGCGTCGACGACTTCAACGCCGTGTGGACCTCACCAGAGACCCTCCCGACGGCCGCGGAGATCGCCGACCCGCAGCGCTGGATCGCCCGCGTCCACGGCTGACGGGGGCCGACCGCCGTGCCCGGCCCCCACCCCGCCGTCGCCGCCACCCGGCGCGCCGTCCGTCGCGTGCTGGAGGAGATCCCCTCGCCGCGGCACGTCCTCGCCGCCGTGAGCGGCGGTGCCGACTCGCTCGCACTCGCCGCCGCGCTCGCGTTCGAGTGCGATCCGCGGCGGCCCGCCGTCGTGCGGGCGGGGGACGTCCGCGCCGGGGCCGTCGTCGTCGACCACGGCCTCCAGGAGGACTCGGCCGCCGTGGCCGCCAGCGCCGCCGCGACGTGTCGCGACCTCGGGCTCGACGCCGAAGTCGTCCGCGTCGAGGTCGCCCCGGCGGGGGAGGGCGGCCCCGAGGCCCGCGCCCGCGAGGCCCGCCACGCCGCGCTCGAGGACGCCCGGCTGCGGGTGGGGGCCGACGTGATCCTCCTCGGCCACACCCGTGACGACCAGGCCGAACAGGTCCTCCTCGGCCTCGTCCGCGGATCGGGGACGCGCTCCCTCGCGGGCATGCCGCCCCGCCGCGGACACCTCCGCCGCCCCTTCCTCGACCTCGACCGCGCGACCACCCGTGCCGCCTGCGAGGCCGCCGGGCTCCTCCCCTGGGACGACCCCCACAACGACGACCCCCGGTACCTCCGCGTCCGCGCCCGCGCCCTCCTCGCCCGCGTCGAGGACGACCTCCCCGGCACGTCCGCCGCCCTCGCCCGGAGCGCCGACCTCCTCCGCGACGACGCCGACGCCCTCGACGCCCTCGCCGACGACCTCCTCGCCCACGTCGGCGGAACCTCCTGCCCCGTGGGCCTCGTCGCCGACCGACCCGCCGCCCTGCGCCGTCGGGTGTGGCGCGGACTCGCCGTCGCCGCCGGGGTTCCCGCGGGCGACCTCCGCGCCGGGCACCTCGCCGCCATCGACGCCCTCGCCGTCGACTGGCACGGCCAGGGGCCGGTCGACCTGCCCGGCGGGACCCGAGCCGTTCGGCTCGCCTCACCACCCCGCATCCGGATCGGCTACTCGCCGCCGCCGCGCGTCCGATAGCCTCGCGACATCCGGTCCAGCCCAGACCCACCAGCCCAGCAGGAGGAACCGTGGACGCCGAGCACATGTCGGGTGACCTCGAGAAGGTGCTCTTCACCGAGGAGCAGATCCACGCCCGGCTCGACGAGCTCGCCGCGGAGATCTGGCGCGACTACGAGGGCAAGGACCTCCTCCTCGTCGGCGTGCTCAAGGGCGCGGTCGTCGTCGTCTCCGACCTCATGCGCGCCCTGCCCGGCACGGCGCCGATGGATTGGATGGCGATCTCCTCCTACGGCTCCGGCACGAAAAGCTCCGGCGTCGTGCGGATCCTCAAGGACCTCGACACCGACATCACCGGCAAACACGTCCTCATCATCGAGGACATCATCGACTCCGGCCTCACCCTGAGCTGGATCAAGGCCAACCTCGCCTCCCGGCACGCCGCCTCCGTGGAGATCTGCACGCTGCTGCGCAAGCCCGACGCGGTCAAGGTCGACGTCGGCGTCAGGTACGTCGGGTTCGACATCCCCGACGCGTTCGTCGTCGGCTACGGCCTCGACTACGACGAGAAATACCGCAACCTGCGCTGCATCGGCACCCTCGCCCCGCACGTCTACTCCTGACCCCCACTCCTCAGCGACAGAGAACCGTCATGCCCGTCCAGCCCCCCGTCGACCTCGAACGCGTCGAGCGCGCCGTTCGCGAAATCCTCCTCGCCGTCGGGGAGGACCCCGACCGTGAGGGGCTGCGAGAGACGCCCGCCCGCGTCGCGCGCTCCTACGTCGAACTGTTCGCCGGTCTCCGGGCGGACCCCGCCGACATCCTCGGCACGACGTTCGACATCGAGCACGAGGAGATGGTCCTCGTGCGAGACATCGAGCTCTACAGCACGTGCGAGCACCACCTCGTGCCGTTCCACGGCGTCGCCCACGTCGGCTACATCCCGGGCCGCAACGGGCAGGTCACCGGTCTGTCGAAGATCGCGCGTCTCGTCGACGTCTACGCCCGACGCCCCCAGGTGCAGGAGCGGCTCACCACCCAGATCGCCGACGCCCTCGTCGAACACCTCGAACCGCGGGGCGTCATCGTCGTCCTCGACTGCGAGCACCTCTGCATGTCGATGCGCGGCGTCCGCAAGCCCGGCGCCCGCACGACGACGTCGGCCGTGCGCGGTCAGCTCCGCGCCCCGGCCACCCGCGCCGAGGCGATGAGCCTCATCCTCGGCGGCGGACGATGACCGCCCCCGACGGTGCGGGCGTCGCCACCGGCGCGACCCCGGCGGAGCGGCCCCTCGTCATGGGCATCGTCAACGTCACGCCCGACTCCTTCAGCGACGGTGGCCACTGGGCCGACACCGAGACGGCCGTCGCGCACGGACTCGACCTCGCCCGGCAGGGTGCCGAGATCCTCGACGTCGGTGGCGAGTCCACCCGCCCCGGCTCCCGGCGACCGAGCGAGCGGGAGGAACTCGACCGCGTCCTGCCCGTCGTCTCCGCCCTCGCCCGCGCCGGGCTGCGGATCTCCGTCGACACCATGCGCGCCGGTGTCGCCGCCGCGACGCTCGACGCCGGCGCCGAGATCGTCAACGACGTGAGCGGCGGTCTCGCCGACCCCGAGATGATCCCCCTCGTCGCCCGCACCGGCGCCACCTACGTCGCCATGCACTGGCGCGGTCACGGCGAGGTGATGCAGCAGCACGCGGTCTACGACGACGTCGTCGCCGACGTCCGCCGTGAGCTCCTCGAGCGGGTGGACGCGATCCTCGCCGCCGGGGTCGCGCCCGAGCGTCTCGTCCTCGACCCCGGACTCGGGTTTGCCAAGACGCCCGCGCACAACTGGCAGCTCATGGCCCACCTCCGTGAGATCACCGACCTGCCCTATCGGGTGCTCGTCGGCGCCTCCCGCAAGACCTTCCTCGGCCGCCTCGGCGGCGTCGAGGAGCCGGTGCCCCCGGCACGTCGGGACGCCGCGACTGCCGCGACGAGCCTCCTCTCCGCCCAGGCCGGCGCCTGGGCCGTGCGCGTCCACGACGTGCCCTCGACGCTCGCCGCGCTCCAGGTGTACGAGGAGGTCGCCGCCGCGGCCACCTCCGCCGACGGAGCGGCCCCCGATACGGCCCGCGGGGCCGGGGCGTCCGCGTGAGCGACCGCATCGTCCTCACCGGCGTCCAGACCGACGGCACCCACGGCGTGCTCCCCGAGGAGCACGAGAAGCCGCAACGATTCGTCGTGGACGTCGTCCTCGAGGTCGACCTGCAACCCGCAGGCGGTAGCGACGACCTCGCCGACACCGTGAGCTACGCCGACGTCGCCGACGACGTCGTGGCGATCGTCGAGGGCCCGCACGTCGACCTCGTCGAGACCCTCGCCGACCGCATGGCCGCCGCCGCCCTCGCCCACCCCGGCGTCGAGGCCGTCGAGGTCACCGTCCACAAGCCGGACGCGCCGATCCCGCACCCGTTCGCCGACGTCGCCGTCCGCATCCGCCGGGAGCATGCGCACCGCTTCGTCGTCGCCCTCGGTGCCAACGAGGGCGACCCCCGGCGGACGCTCGCCTCTGCCGTCCGCGCCGTCGCCGGTCTCGACGGCGTCCGCGTCGACGGCGTCTCCGACCTCTTCGAGACCGACCCCGTCGGCGGGCCCGAGCAGCCCGCCTACCTCAACGCCGTCCTCGTCGGGCACACCCGGCTCGCGCCGGCGACCCTGCTCCGGCGACTCCATCGCATCGAGGCCGACCACGGCCGTGTCCGACAGGTGCGGTGGGGGCCGCGCACCCTCGATCTCGACCTCGTCCAGCATGGCGACCCGCGCCGCGACGACGACGTCGTCGTCGACACCGAGACCCTCGTCCTCCCCCACCCCCGCGCTCACGAGCGGGGATTCGTCCTCGTGCCCTGGGCCCAGGTCGACCCGCAGGCCGGTCTGCGAAGGGGGGACGAGGTCGTTCCCGTCGTCGATCTCGTGGCTCGTCTCGACGCCGAGGGACAGCCCGCGGGAGTCCGCGTCGCGGAGGCGTGGCACCCCGAGTGGTGACGTGCGGGCTGCCCGCGAGGCCGTCCCGCCCCTCTCCCGGTGATCGCGGCCGCCCGTCCGCGGAGCGCGTGGAACGGCGTTCCGGCGGTCGGGGTACCGTGGTGCCGTTCCGCCCCAGAAGGAGGATTCCAACATGAACGTGATGGGTGAGATTCTCGCCGGCCTGCTCCCCTCCATCGGGATCGGATACCTCTTCTACAAGATCATGCGTCTGCTCCTCGAGGGCGACCGCCAGGAACGCGCCGCCTATGCGCAGTGGCAGGCCGAGCACGACGCGGAGCGTGCGGGTCGGGCGGCCACGACGACCGGGACGCATATCCGGTCCGGCGCGGATTCCGCGCCCACGGCCGGCATTTCCACGCGCGCCCCGCAGTCGGGCGTCGACAACGGCGGGGCCATCCCCCGCGACTGATCGGGGTCTTTGAGGAGATGCGCGGCGGGACCGCCGTCGATGCGCGTCGGGGTATGTGGGCGTCGGACATCCGAATGGGCCGCGGACGGAAATGAAGGAAATGTCCCGGCCGAGTGTTCACGGGGTCCGTCGATATCGTAGGGTTGGCTCGCCCGAGCGGGAAGAAGCCTCGTTCAGGTTCAGCGAAACCCAGCATCCGGGAGTATTCACATGGCCCAGCGCGTGCAGGTCATCCTCGTCGACGACATCGACGGCGGACAGGCCACGGAAACCGTCACGTTCGCCCTCGACGGCGTGAGCTACGAGATCGACCTCTCCGAGGCGAATGCCGCGCGCCTGCGCGATTCGTTCAGCGAGTGGGTCGGGAATGCCCGCCGTGCCGGTGGGCGCAAGACCGCCGGTCGCCGTGCGGCCGCCGGTGGCGGTCGTCGCACCGACCTCAACGACGTCCGTGAATGGGGCCGCGAGAACGGCTTCAAGGTGAGCGATCGGGGCCGCGTCTCCGGTGAGCTCCAGGCCGCCTACGACAAGGCGCACGGCAAGGCGTGAGACGGCGCGGGCGGTGATGCCCGCGTGCGGGCGACGACGTAAGGGGGCAGCTGATGGGTGCACACCCCGACCTCGATGATCTCGCCGCAGACATCACCACCCACATCGGGTACGTCGACGTCCTCGCCGAAGGGCTGGGCACGGCGCTGCCCCATTCGTGCGCACAGATCCTCACCGCCCAGGAGGCGGGGGAGGACCCCACGGCCTCCTGGCGCGAGGACGTCGGACGCGCGCAGGAACGGCGTTATCGGAGTGCGGCACCCCCGACCGTGGGTGCCGCATTCGTCATGCAGTGGTACTTGCAGGTGGTCGCCGTCCCGGCGGCATTCGCGGCCGTGCTGCGCGACTGGGTTCCCGACGTCTCGCCCGAGGCATTGCGTTTCGATCTCGACGACGTCGAGAGGTATCCCGTCGCCGAATCCCTCGGTGGCTCCGGGATCCATCGGGTGCCGCATCCCCAGATGCGTCTCGTCGAGGCCCGCAAGGCGTACGAATCCCATGCGATGCGCTTCGCCGACTCCTACTCCCCCGGCGTGAAGATGGGAAGTCGGCAGCGTTACGGCCTCGTGCGTGACACGTGGGCGGCGAGTCTCGACACCGCGCGGACGTCCGTTCTCGGAGAACCGAGCAGGTTGGGTCTGCGGGAATCGTGCTGCTTCCTCTTCGCCCTGCCCGGGGCGATCACATGTTCGCGGTGCCCCCGGCAACGGCTTCGGTGACGCGCGGCGTCATCGCCCCCCGAGAAGGTCACCGAGGGAATCGAGACGCGAGATCACCTCACGCGGAGTGAGTTGCTCGAGCGCAATGGGATCCTCCGCGCCCTTCTCGATCTCCTCCCACGTGCGTGGCGCGGCCGCGAACGGCGAATCACGCTTTCCCCGCAACGAATAGGGGCAGATCGTCGTCTTCGCGGCGACGTTCTGGCTCCAGTCGAGGAAGATCTTTCCGCCACGCGCCTGACGCGCCATCGACGAGAGCACGAGGTCGGGGTGCTCCGACTGGAGGTGGTCTGCGATCGTCTTCGCCATCTCGCGGGTCTGCTCCGACGGGGTGAGTGCCGGCAGGAACGCGTAGAGCTGCAGCCCCTTGCTGCCGGACGTGACCGGGACGACGTCGTCGAGTCCGGCGTCGACGAGCACGTCGCGGACGAGGAGGGCGACCTTCGCGCACTCGTGGAGGCCCGCGGGGGCGCCGGGGTCGAGGTCGACGACGAGGCGGTCGGCGTCGAGGCGACGTCGTTCGGCGGTCTCCGCCTCCTCCGTCGTGCCGTCCTGCGCGACGCGCCACTGGGGGACGTGGAGTTCGAGGGCGCCGACCTGCCCGAGCCACACGAGTCCGGGGACGTCGTCGACGAGGGGATAGGTGACGAGCTCGTCCGCGCGGCGGGAGTGCGGGGAGACGAGCGTGACCCGCCGCATCCACGACGGCGCCCCGGAGGGGAGGTTCTTCTCGAAGAACGACTCGCCGGAGACGCCGTGGGGGAACCGCAGGCGGGTGGCCGGGCGGTCGTGGAGCTGGGCGAGGATCGCGGGCGCGACCTCGCGGTAATAGGCGATGACCTCCGCCTTCGTCATGCCCGTGCCGGGGAACATCACCTTCTCGAGGCTCGTGAGGACGAGCACCCGGCCGTCGACCTCGACGCGGACGCGGGAACGGTCATCGGCCATCGGTGGGCTCCTCGCTCGTGGCGGGCTCGGCGGCGGCATCCGCGACGTCCGCGGTGACGTCGGCCGAGGTGAGATCGGGGCGCAGGCCCCGGTAGGTCGGTTGACGGAGCCGCCCCTGTGCGGCGAGGCCGAGGCTCTCGACGTCGACGACGGTCTCCGGGCGGAGCCAGCGGGCCCCGGCCGCGTCCTCGCGGGGGACGTCGGCGAAGGGGCACTCCTCCGCCGCGAGGGGGGCGAGGTGCGCGAGGAGGTCGCGGCCTGCCTCCCCGGCGAGGCCGCTGCCGACCCGCCCGAGGAGGTCGAGACGGCCGTCGTCGCGGGGCACGCCGACGAGGACGGCCCCGAGGCGTCGGTGGGCGCCGGTCTCCTCCCGCCACCCTCCGACGACGACGCTGCGTGTCGTGCGGTGGGGACGCTTGAGCCAGTAGGGGCTCCGCTCGCCGGGGAGGTACCGGGAGTCGCGACGCTTGCTCACGACCCCCTCGAGTCCGTTCTGCGCGGTGACGTCGAGGAGGAGTGCGCCGTCGTCGTAGACCTCCGGGACGGCCCACCGGTCGTGCTCGAGGCTCGGGGCGAGCGCCTCGAGGAGGGCACGGCGCTGCGCCCACGGCTCGCCGGTGAGGTCGCGACCCCCCAGGGCCATGACGTCGAAGAGCATGACGGTGACCGGCCGCGGCCGAGCCCGCCCCGCGCGAACGGGCCCGGAGATGCGGTCGGCGAGGGCGTGGAGGGAGGGGACGCCACTCTCGTCGAGGGCGACGATCTCGCCGTCGAGGACGAGGTCGGGCAGGACGAGGCCGCCCAGCTCGGGGAAGCTCGCCGTGATGTCGCGTCCCGACCTGCTCGTGAGATGCAGAGCGCCGCCGCGGATCTCGGTGACGACCCGCCATCCGTCCCACTTCACCTCGTGGACCCACGCCGACCCTTCCGGCACGGAGTCGGTGAACGTCGCGAGCATCGGGCGCATGCCTCCATGATCCCCGTCGGACCCCCTCCGGCCCGGGACATCGGCGTCGACGCCGCCGAGTTCACCGCCGGGATCGGGCGAGCGTGCCGGTGAGGGGGCGACCGACGACGTCGCAGACCGCCACCCCGTCGGGGCGTTCACCTCCTCCGCGGCGCGTCCGCCCTGGGAGCAGCGGGGCGGGCTCCGTTCGCACGCCGGGGCACGGTGCCGCATGCTGGAGATCGCATCTCGATCAGGGAGGTCCCATGCGGGCGATCTGGAAGGGGGCCGTGTCCTTCGGCCTCGTCACCGTGCCGGTGCGGCTCTACTCGGCCACGGAGAACCACGACATCCAGTTCCGGCAGGTGCGCGCGAGCGACGGCTCCCGCATCCGGTACAAGCGCGTGGCCGAGGCCGACGGCGAAGAGGTGCCCTACGACGAGATCACCAAGGGGTACGAGACGGCCGACGGTCGCATGGTCGTCCTCTCCGACGACGACCTCGCCTCGCTGCCGAGCCGCAGCAGCAAGGAGATCAGCGTCGAGAAATTCGTCCCCGCCGAGCAGATCGACCCGATGCTCCTCGACAAGAGCTACTACCTCGAGCCGGAGGGTGCCGCGGCCAAGCCGTACGCGCTGCTCCGGGAGGCGCTGCGCGACACCGACCGGGTCGCCGTCGTCACCGTCTCGATCCGCACGCGCCTCACGATGGCGGTCCTGCGGGTGCGGGACGACGTCATCGTGTGCCAGACGATGCTGTGGCCCGACGAGATCCGCGCCGCCGACTTCGGCGTCCTCGACGACGTGCCCGACCCCACCGACAAGGAGGTCGCGATGGCGAACCTCCTCGTGGAGTCCCTCGCCGACGACTTCGAACCGAACGCGTACGAGGACGACTACGCGAAAGCCGTCGAGAAACTCGTCGCCCGCAAGATCGACGGCGCGAAGGTCGTCGCCGCTCCCGAGCCCGAGGAGGATGCCGGTCAGGTCGTCGACCTCCTCGCCGCCCTGCAGAAGTCCGTCGAACGGGCCAAGGCCGGACGTGGCGCGAAGGACGCCGACGAGAAGGACACCTCGAAGGGCTCCTCGACGACGTCCTCGAAGGACGAGGAGTCGGACGAGGATTCGTCGTCCGAGGGGAAGGCCGAGAAGAAGGCCGCGCCCACGAAGTCGGCCGCGAAGAAGACGGCGGCGAGGAAGGCTCCGGCGAAGAAGAAGGCCGCGACGAAGTCCACCGAGAAGGACACCGCGTCGGAGGGTGAGGGCTCCGGCGGCGACCGCAAGGCCGGTTGAGGTGCCCGAGGGTCACACGATCCACGCGCAGGCGCGGCGGCTCGACCGGGCGTTCCGGGGCCGGCCCGTGCGGGTGAGCAGCCCGCAGGGGCGGTTCGCCGATTCCGCGGCGCTCCTCGACGGCGGCGTGTTCGAGGCGGCCGAGGCGGCGGGCAAACACCTGTTCCTCCACCACGAGGGCGACCGCATCGTCCACGTTCACCTCGGGCTCATCGGGTCGTTCTCGGTCGTGCCCCACGACCACGGTGACGGGGACGTGCCGGTCACCGGCACGGTGCGGTTGCGGATCCGCGACGACGCGCACGTCGCCGACCTGCGGGGACCGAACCTCTGCGAGCTCGTCACGGAGGAGAAACACGACGCGGTGCTCGCCAAGCTCGGGCCCGATCCGCTGCGGGAGGACGCCGACCCCGACCGGGCGTGGGCGAAGATCTCGCGCAGCGGGCGGTCGATCGCCGAGCTCCTCATGGACCAGTCGGTCCTCGCGGGCGTCGGCAACGTCTATCGGTGCGAGGTGCTGTTCCGTCATCGCGTCGACCCGTTCCGGCCCGGCCGGGAGATCCGTCGCGCGACGTGGGACGTGCTGTGGGAGGACATCACCGCTCTTCTGCCGCTCGGCGTCGCGTTCGGGCAGATCATCACGATGACCGACCAGGTCGAGGACGCCCAGGAGTGGATCGCCCGCGCGCCCGAGGAGGTCGACACCTACACGGCGACCCTCACCGGCGCCGCGCACGGCACCCACTACGAACGGCGGTTCTTCGTCTACAAGCGCACGGCCGAGCCGTGCCTGCAGTGCGGTTCGACGATCCGCACCGAGAAGGTCGCCGGACGGCAACTCTACTGGTGCGGGCGGTGCCAGCGGCGCCGGTGACGGCGTGATGCGGCCACGCCGCGAGGACGACCGGCCGGGGCGCTCCCGGGTGGGGCGGCTGCCTAGTCTTGCGCCCATGCGCACGACGACGCGGGACATCGCCCGCCTCCACGCCGAGGGCCGCCGGTTCACGATGGTCACGGCGTACGACTACACGAGTGCCCGCCTCGCCGAGCGGGCCGGCATCCCGCTCATCCTCGTCGGGGACTCCCTCGGCATGGTGATGCTGGGTCACGACTCGACGCTACCGGTGACGGTCGACGACATCGTCCACCACGCGCGTGCCGCCGTCCGCGGGTGCGAGACGCCGCTCGTCGTCGGCGACCTGCCGTTCCTCACGTACGCGACGACGGCGGATGCGATCGACGCGGCCCGCCGGGTCATGGCCGAGGGCGGCTGCGGGTCGGTCAAGATCGAGGGCGGACGCACCGTCGCGGGCACCGTGCACACCCTCGTCGACGCGGGCGTGCCCGTCATGGGGCACCTCGGGTTCACGCCGCAGTCGCAGCACACGATCGGCCTGCGCGTACAGGGTCGCGACACCGGTGCGGCGCGGCGACTCGTGGAGGACGCCCTCGCGTTGCAGGACGCCGGGGCGTGGTCGATCGTGCTCGAACTCGTCCCCGCACCGCTCGCCCGCGAGGTCACGGCGCGGCTCGACATCCCGACGATCGGCATCGGCGCCGGCCCGCACACCTCCGGTGAGGTGCAGGTGTGGCACGACGTCCTCGGTCTCTTCGACGCCCACGTCCCCAGGCACACGCGGCGGTTCGCGACGCTCGGCGACCAGGCCGTCGAGGCGTTGCAGGCGCTCGCGGCCGAGGTCGAGGCGGGCGCGTTCCCCGGGCCGGAGAACAGCGCCCGCATGGACGAGGACGCCCTCGCCGCGGAACTCGCCGGGCTCGACACGGTCGTCGGACACGACGGGCTCGGCGGGACGGACGGGGCGGGGGCGCAGGCATGAAGGTCGTGACGACGCGGGCGGAGGTCCGTGAGGAGCGGGCGCGGCTCGGGCGGCTCGGGTTCGTGCCGACGATGGGGTATCTCCACGACGGGCATCTGAGCCTCGTGCGCCGGGCGAAGGAGGAGTGCGGGCACGTCGCGGTGTCGATCTTCGTCAACCCGACGCAGTTCGGGCCGGGGGAGGACCTCGCGAGCTACCCGCGCGACCCCGAGCGTGACCTCGCGCTCCTGGAGGAGGCGGGTGTCGATCTCGTGTGGCTGCCGCAGCCGGGGGACGTGTACCCGTCGGGGTTCGCGACGACGGTCGAGGTCGACGGCGTCACGGACGTCCTCGAGGGGGCGTCTCGGCCCGGGCATTTCGCCGGGGTGGCGACGGTGGTGTCGGTGCTGCTAGGGGTCGTGCGTCCGGACGTGTTGTTCGTCGGTCAGAAGGATCTTCAGCAGTCGGTGGTGCTGCGGCGGCTCGCAGCGGATCTCGCGCTCGTCGACGAGGTCGTCGTGTGCCCGACGGGGCGGGAGGCCGACGGGCTCGCGCGGAGCAGCCGCAACGCCTACCTCGACGCGGAGGACCGGCAGGCGGCGACGGTGCTGTCGCGGGCGCTGCGGGCCGGTCGGGCCGCCTACGACGCGGGCGAACGCGACGCCGAGACGCTGCGTCGCACGATCCGGGAGGTCGTCGAGGGCGATCCGCGGGCGGAGATCGACTACGTGAGCCTCGCCGACCCCGAGACCCTCGTCGAACTCGACGGCCCCGTCGACAAGGCCGCCGCCTCCCTCGCCGTCCGCATCGGCCGCCCTCGCCTCCTCGACAACACCCTCCTCCACGAGGCGGACCCCGGCCTCGGGTGATCGAGTGGCCGTCGTCGCCGCCGGCAGGTCGTGGCCGGCGCACACGACGACGGTGAGCGTGCCTCCGGGTGCCGCCGTCGCCTCCGGACCACATCGCCGGCGCGAGAGGCGGTCCGAATGACGATCACCGGTGAGCGGCGACCTCGCCCCCCCATCCGATCAGCCCGTTGACCTGCGGTTTCGTCGCGACGCCCCTGTCCCTCCCGGGCCACGTCCTCATCGGGGATCGCATCTCGGGCCGCGTCGGCGGGCCCGTGAACGACGAACGGACCCCGCCCTCGTCGGGGTGGGGTCCGTTCCGGTCGGGTGAGGCGTCAGTCCGAGAGGTCGCGGCCCTTCGTCTCGGGCAGGGTGAGCATGGTGAGGGCCGAGACGACACCGAGCGCGATGGCGTACATCGGGAAGGCGCGGGGGCCGAACGCCGTGCCCATCCAGGCCTGCACGTACGGCGCGGTGCCGCCGAAGAGGGCGATGCAGACGGCATACGGGATGCCGAACGCCGAAGCGCGGGACGCCGTGGGGAACATCTCGGCGTACACGGCGGGCGCGATCGCGAGGTCGGCCGAGAGGATCACGCACATCACCGAGATCGCGAGCGCGAGCTGCCACGTCTGATCCTGGACGAGGTTCAGCATCGGGATGTACATGACGGCGGAGCCGATCATCGCGAACAGCAGGAGGGGCTTGCGGCCGATGCGGTCGGACAGCATCCCCCAGAACGGCAGGCTGGCGATGAGCGCGGTGTTGCCGATGATCGACGCCCAGAACGCCTGCTGCGTGGAGAACCCGAGGGTCTTGACGGCGTAGGGCGTCATCGCGACCGACCACACGTAGTAGGTGACGGTGAGTCCGGCCGTCATGCCGATGACCTGGAGGGCCTGGCGGCGGTGGTGCCACACACCCGCGAGGATGCTGCGCGTCGGCAGTCCCTCGGTCTCCTTCTCGTTCTCGAAGACCTCGGACTCCTCCATGCGGGTTCGGATCCACATGGCGAACAGGCCGAAGATCGCACCGAGGAGGAACGGGATGCGCCAACCCCACGCGCTCATCGCCTCGTCGGAGAGAACGATGTTGAGGCCGAGGCCGAGGAACATGCCGAAGAGGAGGCCGACGGTGCCGCTCGCGTAGATCGAGCTCGCCCACAGTCCGCGACGTGCGGGCGGGGCCGCCTCCGCGATGTACGTCTGCGCCGAGGGGAGCTCGCCGCCGTGGGCGAGGCCCTGGACGAGCCGGGCGAGGAGGAGGATCGCCGACGCCCAGACGCCGACCTGGTCGTAGGTCGGGCAGATCGCGATGAGGAGCGACCCGACGGACGCGCAGATGACGGCGACCATGAGCGAGTGCTTTCGACCGATCCGGTCGGCGAGCCACCCGAAGAGGTAGCCGCCGAACGGGCGGGCGATGAACCCGACGGCGAAGATCGCGAGCGTCGAGAGCAGCGCGGAGGTGGGGTCGGCCTTGGAGAACAGCTGGGCGGCGATGAACGTCGAGAACGTCGCGTAGACGTTCCAGTCGTACCACTCGAGGGCGTTGCCGATGCCGGTGCCGACGATCGCGCGGCGGGCCACGGCGGCGTCGGTGGGGGAGGACGTCGCAGACGACGCCGGCGGTGCAGGGGTGGAGGACACGGGGATCCGTTCTGGGAGGGGAGGGATCGGCGAACCGGTCAGCGGTCCGCGTCGAGCGCGGCGAGACGGCGGGTGGCGAGTTCGACGAAGAGACGCACGCCGTCGTCGAGGACGGAGTCGTCGAACGTGGCGTAGGCGGAGTGGTTGAACGGGGCGGTCGCGGGGTTGCCACCCTCGGGGACCGCCGACAGCCCGATGAACGCGCCGGGGACCTCCTCGAGCACGCGGGAGAAGTCCTCCGCACCGCCGAGGGGGTTGCGCCACCGGGAGTGGCGCTCCGGACCGAAGAGGTCCTCGACGACCTCGGCGACGAAGTGGGTCTCGGCGTCGTCGTTGACGGTGACGGGGTACTGACGCTCGAAGTCGATCTCGACCTCGACGCCGTGGGAGTCGGCGACCCCCCGCAACACCTGCGGGACGAGGTCGAAGAGCCGCTCCTCGGCCTCGTGCGAGAACGACCGCACGGTCGCGTCGAACTCGCCGAACTCGGGGATGACGTTGCACGTCGTGCCCGCGTGCAACGACCCGACGGTGATGACGACGGGGTCGAACACGTCGAACCGGCGCGTGACGAGCACCTGGAGCGCGGTGACCATCTCGGCGAGCGCCGGCACCGGGTCCTTGCCGCGGTGGGGGGTGCTGCCGTGGCCGCCCTGCCCGACGACCTTGACCTGCAGCCGGTGCGAGGCGGCCATCATCGCGCCCGGCTTCGTCGCGAACGTGCCGCCCGGCTCGAGCGCCGACCACACGTGGACGGCGTACGCGGCGTCGACCCTGCGGCCCGAGGCCTCGAGCACGCCCTCGCGGATCATGTGGCCCGCGCCGTCGTGCCCCTCCTCACCGGGCTGGAACATGAAGACGACGTCGCCGGGGAGGTCCTCGCGGCGCTCGCACAGGTCGCGGACCGCACCGACGAGCATCGTCATGTGGAGGTCGTGGCCGCAGGCGTGCATCGTGCCGGTCGTCGAGGCGTACTCGACGCCCGTCTCCTCCCGCACGGGCAGGCCGTCCATGTCGGCCCGGAGGAGGACGGCCGGGACGTCGCCCTCGCCGCGGCGGCCCCCGCGGAGGAGGGCGGTGATCGAGGTGAGCGACCCGCCCGTCGTGATCTCGAGGGGCAGCCCTTCGAGGGCGTCGAGGAGGGTCTTCTGGGTGCGGGGGAGGTGGAGTCCCACCTCCGGGTCTCGGTGGAGCGTGCGACGGAGGTCGACGAGCTCGGGACGGGTGGTCATCTGATGCCTTTCGGTGGGGGACGCCGGCGGGCGGCGAGGACGATCCGGCCGTGGGCGGCGAGATTTCGGGGAGTCTACGGACGCGAGAGCCGCACGAGAGGGTGGCGCGCGGGGGGGGGTTCACGGTGCGGACACGCGGGGCGGTGGCAGGGGATGCGCCGCCCCGGGCGGCGGAAACGCCGTCCCGTCGACCGGGTCCGTGTGCCGGGTTCCCGTGGGGTCGTGTCAGTCTGGGGGGAGTGAGCCGGGGGGCTCCGGTGGTCGGGGCGGCGTGTGCGACGCCGGTGCGGGCAGCGCGGAGGTGCTCTCGGTGTCCGACCCGAGCACGACGGAAAGAGACCCCCGCATGCCGAGCACGTCCCTCCTCCGCCGCACGACCGAACCGTGCCCGCCCCACGCGGCGGGCACGACGGAGGACGTCGCCGTCCGCGACTCGACGCCGCGGCAGGAACGGTTCGCCCGCGTCCTCGTGTGGACGTACGCCGTGGCCACCGTGACGACCGCGTTCCTCTGGATGTTCGAACACTGGGGCCGCCGCCACGTCTCATGGCCCGAGCTCGTGTTCTCGTTCGTCAACGTGCCGGTGAGCAACTCGGCGGTCTCCCTCGTCGTCCTCGCCCTCGTCACCCGCGCCCTCGTCGGCCGCAAACGCCTCGGTCTCGTCGGCGTCGCCTTCTTCCAGGCCTTCGGCCTCCTCGGCGGACTCCAGGTCGCGTCGTTCTTCCTCACCGAGGGCAGCCCCTACCCCTCCTGGCACGGCTGGTGGCTCGTCCTCGGATTCCTCGACCTCGGCGCGATCGTGCCGGCCGTCGTCGTCCTCTGGTTCTGCTGGCGATCCCGTGCCGCGTTCCCCGGCCGACTTCGCCAGGGGTCGTGGACGACGCTGGTCGGCACCCTCGTCATCGGCGTCGGCCTCGCCGTCCTCACCACGTGGGGCCTCCTCACCTGGTTCGACCGCGACGCCGGCGACCCCGCCGTCGTGCGGTCCGTCGTCCTCCGCGCCCTCGGCTTCACCGGTACGTGGGCCCAGGCCGTCGTCCCCGTCCCGCAGCTCGTCTCCCAACTCGCCGGGATCATCGTCGGTGCGACGCTCGTCGTCGCCGTCGTCCTCTTCACCCGCTCCTCTCGCGACAGCAAGGCGTGGACGCAGGACCACGAGGTCGAACTCCGTTCCCTCCTGCGGGAGTACGGCGAGCGGGACTCTCTCGGCTACTTCGCCACGCGCCGCGACAAGTCGCTCGTGTTCTCCGAGGACCGACGCGCCGCCGTTGCCTACGACGTCGTCGGCGGCGTCGCCCTCGCCTCGGGCGACCCCGTCGGCGACCCCGCCGCGTGGACCGACGCGATCCACCGCTGGAAGGCCCAGTCCCGCTGGTACGGCTGGGTACCCGCGATCCTCGGCGTGAGCGAGGACGGCGCCCGCGCCTACCTCGCCGCCGGGTTCGACGTCGTCGCCCTCGGCGACGAGGCGATCCTCCACACCGACGCGTTCCACCTCGACACGACGACGATGACGCCCGTCCGCCGCGCCGTGCAGCACGCCCGCCGCTCGGGGCTCGTCACGCAGATCCGCCGCCAGCAGGACATCGCGCCCGTCGAGCTCGCGGAACTCTGCGCGATGGCCGACGCGTGGCGCGAGGGCGGCACGGAACGCGGGTTCTCCATGGCCCTCGACCGCCGCGGCGACCCCGCCGACGGCCGCACCGTCTGGGTCACCGCCCACGACGCCGACGGCAAGTGCTTCGGTCTCCTGTCCTTCGTGCCGTGGGGCGCCTCCGGCGTCTCCCTCGACACGATGCGTCGCCACCCCCAGGCGCCCAACGGCACGATCGAACTCCTCGTCGCCACCCTCATGGAGTGCGGTCCCGACCTCGGGATCCGCCGCGTCTCCCTCAACTTCGCGTTCCTCCGCGGCGTGTTCGTCGACGCCGAACGCCTCGGCGCGAGCACCCTCACCCGGTTGAACTCCTCCGTCCTCGGCGGCCTCGACCGGTTCTTCCAGCTCGAACGGCTCTACCGCTCGAACGAGAAGTACCGGCCGACGTGGGTGCCGCGGTACGTCTGCGTCGACTCCCGCGTCTCCCTCCCGCAGGCCCTCGTCGCGATGGGGCTCGCGGAGGGCTTCATCCCCACCCTCTTCGGCACGCCGCAGGTGCCGCAGCTCGACGCCGAGCACCTAGCTCGGGTGCGGGAACTCGAGTCGCGGCCCCTCGTCGACGCCGCGTCCCTCGCCCCGCGCCGTGGGGACCAGACGCGCGTCCGCCTCGCCCGCGTCGAGGCCATGCGGGCCCGCGGCGTCGACCCCTACCCCGTGGGCGTCGCGCCCGCCGAGGGCCTCGCCCGCTTCGCCACGCTCCCCGCCGAGGACTGGCACGGCAAGGTGCGCCTCTGCGGCCGCATCCGCACCGTCCGCGACCACGGCGGGGTCGTCTTCGCCCAGCTCGTCGACGGCACCCACACGCTCCAGGCCGTCCTCGAACGTCAGGCCCTCACCGGGGAGCAGGCCGTCCCCGCGTTCACGCACTCCGCCGACGGCGGCGACCTCCTCGTCGTCGAGGGCACCCTCGGCCACTCGCGCACCGGCACGCCGTCGGTCCTCGTCACCGGCTGGCGCCTCGTCGCCAAGGCGCTCCACCCCGTGCCGTTCGAGGCGTTCACCGACCCCGAGGCGCGACTCCGCCGACGGGCGACCGACCTCATCGTCCACCCCGAGGTGGCCCAGAGGCTGCGCGTCCGCAGCGCCGTCGTCGCCTCCCTGCGCCGCACCCTCACCGACGCCGGCTACCTCGAGGTGGAGACGCCGATCCTCCACACCGTCCACGGCGGCGCCTCCGCCCGACCGTTCCGCACGTACTCCAACGCCTTCGGCGTCGACCTCGCCATGCGGATCGCGCCCGAGCTCTACCTCAAGCGCCTCGTCGTCGCCGGCATGGGGCCGCTGTTCGAGATGGGCCGCAACTTCCGCAACGAGGGCGCCGACGCCACCCACAACCCCGAGTTCACGTCCCTCGAGGCGTACGAGCCCTTCGGCGACTACACGACGATGCGTCACCTCACCGAACGCCTCGTCACGGAGGCCGCGACCGCCGTCCACGGCGCCCCGCTCCTCCCGCTCCGCACCGGCCGCGGCGCCGACCCCGAGGCCCGTGAACTCGTCGACGTCTCCGGACCCTGGCCCGTCCTCCCCGTCCTGGAGGCCGTGTCGCGGGCCGTCGGCCGCGAGGTCACCCTCGACATGGACTTCGAGACCCTCCTCGACATCGCCCGCCGCCACGAGGTCGCCGTCCACGACGGCATGGGCCCGGGTGCCGTCGTCGAGGAGCTCTACGCCGACCTCGTCGAGGCGGCCACCGTCCACCCGACGTTCTACGTCGACTTCCCCGTCGAGACCTCCCCGCTCACCGGCGCGCACCGCTCCAAGCCCGGCCTCGTCGAACGCTGGGACCTCGTCGTCGACCGCATGGAGCTCGGCACCGCCTACTCCGAGCTCACCGACCCGATCGAACAACGGCGACGCCTCACCGAGCAGTCCCTCAAGGCGGCCCTCGGCGACGTCGAGGCGATGGAGGTCGACGAGGACTTCCTCCGCACCCTCGAGATCGGCATGCCACCCACCGGTGGCCTCGGCATCGGCGTCGACCGCCTCGCGATGCTCCTCCTCGGCACCTCGATCCGCGGCGTCCTCACGTTCCCGTTCGTCCGACCCGCCCGATGAGCGGCCCCACCGAGGTCGTCCTCCTCGGCACGGGCAGCGCCGACGGCTGGCCCAACGCGTTCTGCCGGTGCGACTCCTGCGAGGCGGCCCGCGCCGCCGGGGTGGTCCGATCGCCGACGTCGGTCCTCGTCGACGGGCGCATCCTCCTCGACCTCGGCCCCCACGTCGAGGCGTCCGCGACCCGCGCCGGGACGCACCTCGCCGACCTCGCCGCCGTCCTCGTCACCCACGTCCACGAGGACCACTGCGCCCCGGCCGCCCTCCTGCACCGCACGTGGGCGACCGACGAGCCCCTCGTCGTCCACGGCCCCCCGGCGGTCGTCGCCGCCTGCACCCCGTGGCTCGACCCGGCGGGCTCGCCGATCACGCTCCGCGAGGTCACGGCCGGTGACGACCTCGAGGTCGCCGGGTACCGGGTACGGGTGCTCCCCGCCACCCACGAGGCGTTCGGGCCCGCGGTGCTCTACGACGTGACGACCCCCGCCGAGGCCCGCCTCCTCTACGCGACGGACACCGGTCCGCTCACGCCCGAGGCGTTCGCCGCGATCCGCGGGTCGCGGTTCGACCTCGTCCTCCTCGAGGAGACGTTCGGCCACCGCCCGGCCGGCCCCGGACACCACGACCTCACCTCCTTCGGCACGACCGTCGCCGACCTCCGCGACATCGGCGCCCTCACGGACGACGGGAGGGTGGTCGCGATCCACCTCTCCCACCACAACCCGCCGCCCGCCCAGCTCGCCGAGGCGCTCGCCGCCCACGACGCGATCGCGCCGCCCGACGGGACGCACCTCACCGTCCCGGGCCGACCGCCCCGGCCGGACCGCGCGGCCACGGGCGACGGACCGACGACCGCGTGACCGACGCGACGGGACGGGGACCCCGGACGCCCGCGGCCACCCGTGGTTGGGTGGAGCCATGAAGATCGGTCCGGTGCGTCTCGACGGGTTCCTCCTCGCCATCCTCGCCGCGGTGGCGGTGGCCGCGATCGTGCCCGCGACGGGAGCGGCGGTGCCGGTGCTCGACCACGTCGTCACCGCGGCGATCTTCGTCCTCTTCTTCATGTACGGGGGTCGGCTCGAACCCCGCGAGGCGCTCGCCGGAATCCGCAACTGGCGGCTCCACGCCGTCATCCTCGGCTTCACCTACGTCGCGTTCCCGGTCCTCGGCGTGCTCCTCGGGTTCGTCCTCCCGCACGTCCTCAGCGCCCCGCTCGCCCTCGGCGTCCTCTACGTGTGCCTCGTGCCGTCGACCGTGCAGAGCTCGATCACGTTCACGTCGATCGCCCGCGGCAACGTCGCGGGCGCCATCGTCAGCGCCTCGTTCTCCAACCTCGTCGGCGTCCTCATCACGCCGCTGCTCGTCATGCTCCTCATGACCGGCGGCGCGGGCGGCGTCCACATCGAGGCGTCCTCGATCCTCGACATCGTCGGTCAGATCCTCGTCCCGTTCGTCCTCGGCCAGCTCTCCCGACCGCTCACCGCGACGTGGCTCAAGGAGAACAACGCCTGGCTCAAGTTCGTCGACCGCGGCGTCATCGTCCTCGTCGTCTACTCGGCGTTCTCCTCCGGCATGCGCGAGGGCATCTGGGGGATGGTCTCCGTCGGCCAGATCCTCCTCGTCACGCTCGTCAGCGCCGTGCTCCTCGTCGTCGTGCTCTGGGCCACCGACGCGAGCGCCCGCGCCCTCCGGTTCGACCGCGGCGACCGCATCGCCATCCAGTTCTGCGGCACGAAGAAGTCGCTCGCCACCGGCCTGCCCATGGCGGCCGTGCTCTTCGGCGGGCAGCAGGTGGGGCTCATCATCCTGCCGCTCATGATCTTCCACCAGCTCCAGCTCATGGTGTGCGCGACGCTCGCCTCCCGCTACGCCCGGGAGGTCGACGCGCCCCCGGCCTGACCCCGACGCCCCGCCCACGGCCCACACCCACGGCCGCACCGACGACCACGTCCCCGACCGACGCCCCGACGATCCGCGCGAGGCCTCGTCCGGGCCGTCCGCCCAGAGCGGACAGGCTCACCCCCTCCCCGGGGAACATGCCTGCCACCCATCGCGTTGCACACCCCGAGACCGTCCTCGTCCTCATGCATGAGGGCCCGCCATGCCGGGCACACAACATGAGTCGAGGATGCGCAACGAGCACAGATAGCATCGAGTGATCTCGATAGCGAGGAGCGAGTATTCATGTTCGAGAGGTTCACCGACCGGGCCCGACGCGTGGTCGTGCTTGCGCAGGAAGAAGCGCGCATGCTCAACCACAACTACATCGGCACCGAACACATCCTGCTCGGCCTCATCCACGAGGGTGAGGGCGTCGCCGCCAAGGCCCTGGAGAGCCTCGGGATCTCCCTCGACGCCGTCCGTGAGCAGGTCGAGGAGATCATCGGCAAGGGCCAGCAGGCGTCCAGCGGGCACATCCCGTTCACGCCCCGTGCCAAGAAGGTCCTCGAGCTGAGCCTCCGCGAGGCACTCCAGCTCGGGCACAACTACATCGGCACCGAGCACATCCTCCTCGGCCTCATCCGTGAGGGCGAGGGCGTCGCCGCCCAGGTGCTGCAGAAGCTCGGCGCCGACCTCAACCGTGTGCGCCAGCAGGTCATCCAGCTGCTCTCGGGCTACCAGGGCGGCAAGGAGACTGCGGCCGCGGGCGTCGGCGGGCAGTCGACCTCCGGCGAGGGCACCCCCGCGGGCTCCCTCGTCCTCGACCAGTTCGGCCGCAACCTCACCCAGGCCGCGCGTGAGGGCAAGCTCGACCCGGTCATCGGTCGTGCGCAGGAGATCGAGCGGGTCATGCAGGTGCTCTCGCGCCGCACGAAGAACAACCCGATCCTCATCGGTGAGCCCGGCGTCGGAAAGACGGCCGTCGTCGAGGGCCTCGCGCAGGACATCGTCAAGGGCGAGGTCCCCGAGACCCTCAAGGACAAGCACATCTACACGCTCGACCTCGGCGCCCTCGTCGCCGGGTCGCGCTACCGCGGTGACTTCGAGGAGCGCCTCAAGAAGGTCCTCAAGGAGATCCGCACCCGCGGCGACATCATCCTGTTCATCGACGAGATCCACACCCTCGTCGGTGCGGGTGCCGCCGAGGGCGCGATCGACGCCGCCAGCATCCTCAAGCCGATGCTCGCCCGCGGTGAGCTCCAGACGATCGGTGCGACGACGCTCGACGAGTACCGCAAGCACATCGAGAAGGACCCGGCCCTCGAGCGCCGCTTCCAGCCGATCCAGGTGGCCGAGCCGACCCTGTCGCACGCCATCGAGATCCTCAAGGGTCTGCGCGACCGGTACGAGGCGCACCACCGCGTCTCCATCACCGACGGTGCCCTCGTCGCCGCCGCGAACATGGCCGACCGGTACATCAACGATCGGTACCTGCCCGACAAGGCCATCGACCTCATCGACGAGGCCGGCGCGCGCCTGCGCATCAAGCGCATGACCGCGCCGCCGGACCTCCGCGAGTTCGACGAGAAGATCGCCCACGTGCGCCGCGAGAAGGAGGCGGCCATCGACGGGCAGGACTTCGAGAAGGCGGCCAAGCTCCGCGACGACGAGAAGCAGCTCATCGAGGCCAAGAACACTCGCGAGAAGGAGTGGAAGGCCGGCGACATGGACGTCGTCGCCGAGGTGAACGAGGACCTCATCGCCGAGGTGCTCGCGGCCTCCACCGGCATCCCGGTGTTCAAGCTCACCGAGGAGGAGTCGACCCGACTGCTCAACATGGAGGACGAGCTCCACAAGCGCATCGTCGGCAACGACGACGCGATCAAGGCGCTCTCCCAGGCGATCCGCCGCACCCGTGCGGGCCTCAAGGACCCGCGTCGCCCGGGTGGCTCGTTCATCTTCGCCGGCCCCACCGGTGTCGGTAAGACCGAGCTCGCCAAGGCGCTCGCCGAGTTCCTGTTCGGTGATGAGGACGCCCTCATCACCCTCGACATGAGCGAGTTCGCCGAGAAGCACACCGTCTCGCGGCTGTTCGGCTCCCCGCCCGGGTACGTCGGCTACGAGGAGGGCGGCCAGCTCACCGAGAAGGTGCGGCGCAAGCCGTTCTCGGTCGTGCTGTTCGACGAGGTCGAGAAGGCGCACGCCGACATCTTCAACAGCCTGCTGCAGATCCTCGAGGACGGGCGCCTCACCGACGCCCAGGGTCGCGTCGTCGACTTCAAGAACACCGTCATCATCATGACGACGAACCTCGGTACGCGGGACATCAGCAAGTCCGTCTCGCTCGGGTTCGCACCCGACGGCAACCAGGGCAGCAACTACGAGCGCATGAAGAACAAGGTGCAGGACGAGCTCAAGCAGCACTTCCGCCCCGAGTTCCTCAACCGCGTCGACGACATCGTCGTGTTCCCGCAGCTGTCCGAGGACGAGATCGTGCAGATCGTCGACCTCATGGTGGGTCGCCTCGACGAGCGCCTCAAGGACAAGGACATGGGCGTCGAGCTCACGCCCGCGGCCAAGAAGCTCCTCGCCAAGCGCGGCTACGACCCGGTCCTCGGTGCTCGTCCGCTGCGGCGCGCGATCCAGCGCGACATCGAGGACATGCTGTCGGAGAAGATCCTCTACGGCGAGATCGGCTCCGGCGAACTCGTCTCCGTCGACGTCGAGGGCGAGGGCGACTCCGCCACCTTCACGTTCCAGGGAACGAAGAAGGACTTCGGCGACGCCCCGCTGCCCGACCACGCCGAGGGCAGCGACCACGACGCCGCCGACCAGATCCACGGCACCCCCGGCGGTGCGGCCTCGACGGACGAGACGCCGTCGACCCCGCCGAGCCCGCAGGCCCCGCCTGCAGGCGGCCCCGAGGGTGGTCAGGCCCTCGCCTGATCCGACCCGAGGGCGTTCGCCCCGGCACCACACGACGACGACGCCGACTCCCTAGGAAAGGGGGTCGGCGTCGTCGCGTGAGGGGGCCGATCCGCCGGCCGGGCGGGGCGGGTTCAGCCTCCGAGGGAGGGCCGGAGGTCGAGGACGATCCGGGCGACCTCGCCGGGGTAGGTCTGCTCGACGTGGAGGCCCGCGTCGAGGCGGACGAGACGACGCCCCGGGCGGGCGGCGGTGCGTTCGAGGCCGGGCAGCAGGTCGGCGTACGGGCCGTCGTCGGTGTGGACGAACCACATCGGGCACGAGATCCGCTCGTACAGCTCCGCCGCGGCGAACACGGGGGAGTCCGCGGGGCCCGCGCCTGCCATGCCACCTCCGCGCGGGTCGGTCGCGAACCGACGACCCGTCGGCGGCCACCGACGTCGAGTGGTCGAGTCCGGCCCGTGCGTGCATCGGGCCGGTCTCGGCCATCGTCCGGTCCTCGCCCACCCGGGCGATGAGGCCCCGGAGGAACTCGCGGCGGGAGGCCTCATCGGGCCCCGCCGCCCCGAGCACGAACCGCGCGGCGAGGGAGTGGAGACACGACGATCACTCATTCGCAGAGGGCGGGCAGGTCGGACGATCGGGGCGACGACCCCGTGGATGAGGGAGCGGCCGGCGCGGTCTTCCACGACCTCCCCTGTGCACGTCCCGATCGGGCCTCGCGTCGAGGAACGCCGCCGTGCTACATGTGGACGGCAGGCCCGGCCCACGGGCACGGCCCGGACGAGTGGCACGCCGTACCCGGTGACGACGACGGTGTCGCAAGTGGAGGTGCGGCGTGTTTCCCTGGATCGTGCTCGTCGTCTCGGGACTCTTCGAAACCGTGTGGGCGACGGCCCTCGCCGCCTCGGACGGACTCCGGCGGCCGTTGCCCGCGCTCGTGTTCGTCCTCGGCTGCGCGACGTCGATGGGCGGCCTCGCGGTCGCACTCCGCAGCATCCCCGTCGGTACCGGGTACGCGATGTGGACGGGCGTCGGCGCCATCGGCACCGCCGTCTACGGCATGGCCGTGCTCGGCGAACCCGCCACCGCGGCCCGCATCCTCTGCCTCGGCCTCATCATCAGCGGCATCGTCGGGCTCAAGCTCCTCCACTGACCCTCGGCGCGTCGTCACCACCCGTGTCGGCCGCCCCCGATGCCCGCGTGGCGGCATTTTGTCCGTCGCCACCGGGGCGGGAGACTTGGCGCATGGTCGACCGACAACTGCAGCAGCGCATCATCGACGAGCTCGAGGTGATCGACCCCGCGACGTTCGACGCCGCGGCGGAGATCGAGCACCGGGTGGGGTTCCTCGCCGACTACCTGCGACGCACCGACGTGAAGGGGTACGTCCTCGGCATCTCCGGCGGTGTCGACTCGAGCCTCGGCGGTCGTCTCTGCCAGCTCGCCTGCGAGCGGGTCCGTGCCGGCGGCGGTGACGCGACGTTCGTCGCGATGCGTCTGCCCTACGGCGTCCAGGCCGACGAGGCCGACGCGCAGGCGGCTCTCGCGTTCATCCGCCCCGACGAGACCCTCACCGTCGACATCGCCCCCTCCACCGACGCGATGTGGGAGGCGTGCCTCGCCGCCGGGATGCCCGAGCGGGGCAACGCCCACTTCGTCCGCGGCAACGTCAAGGCCCGCGAACGGATGATCGCCCAGTACACCGTCGCCGGGGCCCGCGGCATGCTCGTCGTCGGCACCGACCAGGCCGCCGAGGCCGTCGTCGGGTTCTACACGAAGTTCGGCGACGGGGCTGCCGACCTCACCCCGCTCACGGGACTCACCAAGCGTCGGGTCCGCGAGATCGCCCGCCACCTCGGCGCGGCCGAGGGTGTCGTCGAGAAGGTGCCGACGGCCGACCTCGAATCCGACAAGCCGCTCCTGCCCGACGAGCAGGCCCTCGGCGTCGCCTACGCCGACGTCGACACCTACCTCGAGGGCGGCGACGTCTCCGCCGAGGCGGAAGCGACGATCACCGGCTGGTACCGCCGCACCGCCCACAAGCGTGCGATGCCCGCGACGCCGGGACGCCGCGCGTGAGCCGCCCACCGGTCGAGGTCGTCCGTGCCCGCACGAGCGACGTCGACGGCATCCGTGCCCTCGTCGAGCCCCAGGCGGGCAAGCGGATCCTCCTCGCCAAGGAACGGGTCGCCTACTACGAGAACCTCCCCGAGTTCCGCGTCGTGCGCGACGCGGCCGGCGACGTCGTCGGCTGCGGTGCGCTCCACGTGATGTGGAAGGACCTAGCGGAGGTCCGCACCCTCACCGTGCGCGACGACCAGCTCGGCACGGGCGCCGGCTCGGCGATCCTCCGGCAGCTCCTCGATGACGCCCGGGAGATCGGAGTCGCCCGCGTCTTCTGCCTCACGTTCGAGACGCAGTTCTTCGGTCGGCACGGGTTCGAACCCATCGAGGGCATCCCCGTCGAACCGCAGGTCTACGCCGAGCTCCTCCGCAGCTACGACGAGGGCATCGCCGAGTTCCTCGACCTCGAACGCGTCAAGCCGAACACCCTCGGCAACACGCGGATGCTCAGGATCCTGTGAGCAGACGCAGGACCCGCGGGAAATCCGTGGGTTCGGGGAGTGCCCGGGCGGTGACCCCGTCGACGCCGAACGTCGCCGTCTGCCAGGAGTGCTGGGCCGGTGACGGGCGTGAGGTCGTCGGCCGGGTGCCGCTGTGCGGCCTCGGTGGGCAGGTGCCGACGCGGGGCGTCGACTGCTTCGACGTGTGCGAGGGCGACAGCGTCACCGTCGTCCGACCCTCCGCCGAGGGACGCCGCGCCGGTGGCCGACCCTGCTGGCTGCGCGACGTGCACGACCCCGACGTCCTCGACGCCGTCTCCTCGTGGCTCGAGGCGGGCGGTCCGGGCGTCGCCGAGATCCCCGACCTCCTCGCGATCCATGCCTTCACCCCGCCCCGCCGCGTCCGCGTCGAGCACGAGGGGTAGGTGCCCGGCCCCGCTGCTCGGGCATCGCCGACCGCCGACCCCTGCCGACCGCCGATGGCCGCCGCGCGCCGACCGACGCCTGTCCATCGATGAGGCCCTCACCGGGCGCGTCCGCCGCGCGTCTCGGGTCCCACCCGATGTGACGGTGGGGATCGGTGGATTCGTGGGGTGCGGTGCGCAGATCGGATGGCAGGAGCGTGCGCGCTCGGGTGGGGTGTCGCGATGTCGGGTCGACGGCGCCGGTGTCGGGTGGATTCCCGTCACCGCAGGTCGACCGCCCGCGCGACGTCTCGTTCGGCACTCGCGCGTCCGGCCGTCTCCCCCTCGGGGGAGTCAGGCGCCCGACAGGCCTGCGGAGTAGACGTGCCGGACGACGTCCTCGATGTCGGGCTCCTCGATGGCGAGGTCGCGGACCTCCGCGTGCGCGGAGACGGCGGTGAGGACGGCGGCGGCCGACGTCCGGGCCGTGTCGAACGCGAACCGGTGCCGCAGGCCGCCGCCCTCGGAACCGACGTGGTCGACCGTGAGGGGCGCCCCGGCCCCGTCGGTGAGGACGGGCAGCCGGGGGTGCGGCGTCGCGAGGTCGACGACGAGGACGCGTTTTGCGCCGACGGTCCGCGCGAGGGATGCGAGGTCGCCGTCGTGTGCGAGGCGACCCGAGTCGACGAGGAGGACCCGCTCGCAGAGGTGCTCGATGTCGCTCATGTCGTGGGTCGTGAGGAGCAGTGTCGTGCCGCGGGCCGCACGTTCGGCGCGGAGGAACTCGCGCAGTTGGGCCTTGCTCAGCACGTCGAGACCGATCGTCGGCTCGTCGAGGATCACCAGCTCGGGGGAGTGGAGTAGCGCGGCGGCGAGCTCGCCCCGCATCCGCTGCCCGAGGGAGAGCTGCCGCACGGGGGTGTCGAGGAACGCACCGAGGTCGAGCGCGTCGACGAGTTCGACGGTGCGGCGGCGTTCCTCCGCCGTGGGGAGCCCGTGGATCGCCGCGAGGACGGGGTAGGTGTCACGCAGCGGCAGGTCCCACCACAGTTGGCTCCGCTGCCCGAAGACGACGCCGATGCGCCGGGCGAGGTCGCGGCGACGCCGCATCGGGTCGAGGCCGCACGTGCGCACCTCCCCGGCCGTCGGGGTGAGGATGCCGGTGAGCATCTTGATCGTCGTCGACTTGCCCGCGCCGTTCGCGCCGATGTACCCCACGGCCTCCCCTGCGTCGACGGTGATCGTGAGGTCGGACAGGGCCGTCACCGTCGTCCGACCGAAGCGGCGCCCCGGGGTGCGGACGTGGAACTCCCGCGTGAGGGAACGGGTCTCGATGACGGGCGTCATCCGCCGCCTCCTTGGTAGTGTCGGGTGCCGATGCGCCAGCAGGTGAGCGCGACGACCCACGTCCACGCCGCGACGAGCGGGCAGAGCCACGCCGCCTCCGCGCCGAGCCAGGGGAGCGCCGTCGGGGCGGGCAGGTCGAGGAGCCCGAGCGTGGGCACGTACCCGGTGAACGCGACGGGGACGGCGAAGACGAACGCCGTGACGAGGCCAGGGCCGAAGATCGACGCGGGCTGCTGCGAGGCGTGCCGGCCGCCGTACGTGAAGGCGTTCGTCATCTCCTCCCCGTCGACGAGGAAGAACTGGAGCCCCGCCGCCGCGACGAACAGCGCCCCGAAGAGGGCCGCCGCCGAGACGATCGAGGAGACGAGGAGGACGACCTTCGCCGGGGTCCACGCGAGGTCGACCGCGACGAGGGCCCACCCGAGGACGACGACCGAGAGCGCGCCCCAGCCGAGCCGCCGCAGCGCGACCTCGCTCGTGACGAGCTGGCCGAGGAGCGAGAGCGGGCGGAGGTAGAACGCCTCGAGGGTGCCGGCGCGCAGGTAACGGGTGATGCGGTCGACGTGCCCGAAGACCACCTGTGAGAACGAGAACCCCGTGTGGGCGATGCCGAAGAGCAGACAGATCTGGGCGAACGTGAGCCCGCCGAGGGAGCGGACGTTGTGGAAGACGATCCACACCTCGGCGAACTCGACGGCGCCCGTGAGGAGCGATCCGACGACGTCGAGCGCGAAGGACGTCGTGTACACCCGCTGACTGCGGAGGCGGGAGAGGATCAACGCCCGGTAGGCGCGCGCCGAGCGGGCGAGCGAGGATCGCGCGGGCGAGGAACGGGCGGGAGAGGAGTGTGCGGGCGAAGTCATCTCACCCTCCCTGGACGACGAGGCGTCGGGTGCCCGCGCGGAGGACGAGGTGACCCGCGACGGCGAGGACGACCAGCCACAGCACCTGGACGCCGACGAGCTCCCAGGCGGCGCCCCCGGTGATGCGTCCGGAGAGGACGTCGACGGGGTGCTGGAGCATCGAGGGGAACGGGGTCGCGGCCGCGGCGACCCGCAGCGGGGCGGGCATGAGCGCGAGCGGAAACACGAGCCCGGCGAAGAAGCCCGAGACGACCATGTAGAGGGTCTGCAGGCCGCGGGTCTCGACGATCCAGAACGACGCGAGCTGGAGGAGGAACCGGGAGAGGAACGACAGGAGGAGCCCGAGGAGGACGGCGACCCCGCCGAGGAGCCACGGCCCCGGCGTGCCGGGCATCGTCATCCCCACGGTGAGCGCGCCGACGAGCACGGTCGGGACGCTGCGGAGGAGCAGCGACGCGCCGGCCCGGCCGAGGTCCTGGGCGAGGTAGGTGCCCATGAGCCCGACGGGGCGGGCGAGGTCGACGGCGATGTCGCCGTTGCGGACGCGTTCGGTGATCTCGGTCGTGCCCCAGATCGCGAGGGGGCCGAGGGCGGCCTGGGTGAGCCAGTTGTACGTCATGAGCCCGTCGGCCGAGTACCCGCTGCTCGCCACGGTGGCGGCCCCCGCGACGGCAAGGAGCACCGCGCCACGGATGTACCCGAAGGTGACGTTCGCGACGACGCCCGCGAGCGCGGCGAGGCGGTACGTCGTCGTGCGGCGGAACCCGGCGGCGACGAGCGCGAGGAAGGCCCTCACCGGCACGACCGGGACTCCGTTCGACCCCGTCCGGAGCGCGGTGGCGGAAGCGGCGGTGGCGGTGGGCACGAGGGGGAACGATAGCCGACGGGACGGCCCGCGGACGGCTCATGCGCGGGCCGTCGAACGCGGACGTGCCGGGACCACCGAACCGGTCCCGGGCACGTGGGCGTGGCGTCGGCGACGCCCGGAGAGCTTCGCGACGAGCGCCTCGGCCTCGTCGGCGAGGCGGTCGGCGACGACGGCCCGCTGGTCGGCGCGGACAGCGGTGGCGGCCGCGGAGCGGGCGACGCGCAGGGCACGGGCATCGGTCGTCGCGACACCCGCCGCGAGACGGTCGGCGGTCGCCCGCAGTTCGGCGGCACGCTGCGTCGCCTCGGCGAGCGCCCGCGAACCGGGGGTGTGGCGGTCGACCTTGGCGTAGGAGGACACCGAGTGCGGCGCCTCGTGGGTGGGGGTGGCGGAGGCGGCAGGGACACCGGCACCGAAGGTGGTGGCGGCGAGGGCCACCGCGAACGCGGTCGTGAGTCGACGGGACATGTCGATCCTTTCTGGCAGGGGCGCGGTCCCAGGGGAGGACCGGCGCGCACCCGTCGGCCGACGTGGCCGCGTCTCGAACGACTGCTCGGATCTCGTTCTCCGCCAGGCGCGAACGTGCCAGGATCAGGGTCGGATCGGCTCCGGCGACAGGTTCAGGCGGGCAGCGCGAACCGGTCGCCCGGGAGTGCCTCGACGAGTCCGTCCTCGACGAGTCCGGCGAGGCATCGATCGCGGCGGGCCTCGTCGTCGGGCCAGGCCGCGGCGATCTCGGTGGCTGTGAGCGGGTCACGGGTCTGCCGCAGGAGGGCGAGGATCCGGCCGCGGATCTGCCGGTCGGTGCCCACCCACGACTGGGTGCGGCGTGCGGGGCCCTCGTAGGCGGGACGGCCCGCGAGCTGCCAGGCGCACAGGTCGGCGACGGGGCAGACGTCGCACTGCGGCGCCCGCGCGGTGCAGACGAGCGCACCGAGCTCCATGACGGCGACGTTCCACCGCGCCGCGTCCTCGTCGTCCTCGGGCAGGAGCGCCGTGGCGAGCGTCGACTCCGCTCGGATGAGCGCCGGGGCGGGCAGCGCCGAACCCGAGACGACCCGGGCCTCGACGCGGCGCACGTTCGTGTCGACGACGGTCGCCCGCCGACCGAACGCGAACGCCGCGACCGCGGCCGCCGTGTAGGCGCCCACCCCCGGCAGGGCGAGGAGGTCGTCGAGATCTCTCGGCACCTCACCGTCGTGGCGCTCGACCATCGCCGCGGCGGCCTCGTGGAGCCGCAGGGCACGCCGCGGGTAGCCGAGACGGTTCCACATGCGCACCGCCTCACCGGGGGAGTCCGCGGCGAGGTCGGCCGGGGCCGGCCATCGCGTCGTCCACGCCTCCCACGCCGGCACCACCCGCGCCACGGGCGTCTGCTGGCTCATCACCTCGGAGACGAACACGCCCCACGGCGTCGTCCCCTCACGCCGCCAGGGCAGGTCGCGGCCCGCCCGGTCGAACCACGTGAGGACGCGGTCGTGAAGCGTCGCGAGACGGGTGGGGGAGAGGTCGGTCACGGCCCCGGAGTCTGCCAGGCGCGCCACGCGCTCACACGTAGCGTTCGAGGATGCTCGACTCCGCGAGGCGGGACAGGCCGTCGCGGACCGCACGCGCGCGCCCCTCGCCGACGCCGTCGACCCGCTGGAGTTCCTCGAGGTTCGCGGCGAGGAGCCGCTGCAGACCGCCGAAGTGCTCGATGAGCCGGTCGACGATGACGCCGGGCAGGCGGGGGATCTTCGACAGCAGGCGGTAGCCGTTCGGGCTCACCGACTCGTCGAGGGTCTCCGGCGCGGTCGAGTACCCGAGCGCGGCGCTCCCCGAGGCGAGGTCGAGCAACGCCGTCGGCGACAGCGAGCCGAGCGACTCGATGACGTCCTCGCGGCTGCGGTCGAAGGAGGGGCTGAGGTAATCACGGATGACGAGGTCGCGGTCGCGGTCGATGTCGCTCGTGAGCTCGGCGAGCTGGAGGGAGAGCAGACGGCCGTCGGTGCCGAGCTCGACGACGTAGCCGGAGATCTCGTCGCGGATGCGCTGCACCATCTCGAGGCGCTGGAGCACGGCGGCGACGTCGCGGATCGTCACGAGGTCCTCGACCTCGAGGGCGGACAGGGTGCCCATGACCTCGTCGAGTCGGTTCTTGTAGCGCTCGAGGGTCTGCAACGCCTGGTTGCCCTTGCTGATGATCGTCGCCGCGTTCTCGAGGACGTGTCGGCGCCCGTTGAGGTAGAGCGCCGCGATCTGCATCGACTGGCTCACCGACACGACGGGGAAGCCCGACTGCGTCGACACCCGCTCGGCGGTGCGGTGGCGGGTGCCCGACTCGCTCGTCTCGATGGAGGCGTCGGGCAGGAGCTGCGTGGCGGCGCGGAGGATGCGGGTCACGTCCTTGTCGACGACGACCGCCCCGTCCATCTTCGCGAGCTCGCGCAGACGCGTCGCGGAGAATCCGATGTCGAGGGGGAACCCGCCGGTGGCGATGGTCTCGATGACCTTGTCGTGGCCGAGGATGATGAGGGCGCCCGTGCGGCCACGCAGGATGCGTTCGATGCCGTCGCGCAGCTCCGTGCCCGGGGCTACTGCTGCAAGGGCCTGACGCAGCTCCTCGTCGATCTCGGCCACGAACTCTCCTCCCGGCGGGGCGCGCACCGTTCGGCCCGCATTCGTCTTGCAGTAGCTGCCAGGCGGGTGCCGCGACACCGCGTGGTGTCGTCGGACATGCCTGAGCAGGGCTTTTGTCAGAGTCTACCGGCCGGATCCGATGAGGCCGCGCACCGCGTCCGCGAGGCGCTGCACCTGGTGCACCTGGAGGCCGGGCGGGATGTCGCCCGCCTCGACCGACCCGACGGGCACGACGGCCTGCGTGAAGCCGAGCCGACCCGCCTCGGCGAGCCGGCGTGCGACCCCGGCGGTGGGCCGCAGCTCACCGGCGAGACCGACCTCCCCGACGACGACCGTGCCCCGTGGCAGCGGCCGGTCGGCGAGGGAGCTCGCCATCGCGAGGGCGGCGGCGAGATCGCTCGCGGGCTCCGACAGGCGCACCCCGCCGACGGTGGAGACGTAGCAGTCGCACTCGCCGACGGGCATCTTGACGTGCTTGTCGAGGACGGCCAGGACCATCGCGATGCGGGAGTGGTCGAGGCCGCTCGTCGTGCGTCGCGGCGACCCGGCGGAGGCGCGGGTCATGAGCGACTGCACCTCGCACACGAGGGGGCGGCGCCCCTCGAGGGTGACGGTGACGCTCGTGCCGGGCACCTCCATGTCGCGGCTCGAGAGGAACAGGCCGCTCGGGTCGGTGAGGCCGAGGATGCCGCGTTCGCCGAGGTCGAAGCAGCCGACCTCGTCGGTGGGTCCGTAGCGGTTCTTGACGGCGCGGACGAGACGCAACCTCGTGTGGCGGTCGCCCTCGAAGGTGATGACGACGTCGACGAGGTGTTCGAGCACGCGCGGGCCGGCGATGCCGCCGTCCTTGGTGACGTGACCGACGATGAGGGTCGACATGTCGCGCTCCTTGGCGGCGGCGATGACCGACGCCGCGACCTCCCGCACCTGCGACACGTTGCCCGCGGCGCCGTCGACCTCGGTGGAGCTGATCGTCTGCACCGAGTCGAGGACGAACAGGTCGGGGGAGAGCCGTTCGATCTGGGCGAGGGCGGTGCCGAGATCGGACTCGGCGGCGAGGTAGAGGTTGTCGGCGAGCGCGTCGATGCGTTCGGCGCGCAACCGCACCTGGGCGGCGGACTCCTCGCCCGTGACGTAGAGGACGGTGCGGCCGAGGCGTGCCGCCCGGGCCGCGACGTCGAGGAGCAGCGTCGACTTGCCGATGCCCGGCTCTCCGGTGACGAGGGCGACGGCGCCCTTGACGAGGCCGCCGCCGAGGACTCGGTCGAACTCCGGGACGCCCGTGCTCGCCGCCTCGGCGGCGGTGGCGTCGACCTCGGCGATGAGCTGCGCGGGCCGGGCCACGGACCCCGCGGCCCGGGTGCGCCCGGCGGGCGCGCCGTCGATCTCGACGACCGTGCCCCACGCCCCACATCCGCCGCAGCGGCCGACCCACTTGACGCTCGTCCACCCGCACTCCGTGCACCGATGCCCGGACTGCGGCTGACGTGCGCTCTTGCGGCGGGAGGAGCTCGTCGTCGTCATGCCCCGCACCCTAGGGGCGACCGCCGACAACCCTTCCGGGGCACGCGGTGTGTTCGCGCCGTGTGTCCGTGCGGTCGTCGCCCGTCAGGGCTCAGTACGCCTTCCACCACAGGTCGACGGCGTAGTCGACGGACGTGCCCGGGTGCTCGGCGAGGATGCGCCCTGCGAGGTCGGGCGTGAACTCGATGCGCACGATCGCCTCGAACTCCTCGCGGGTGTCGGTCTCCCACGAGACGAGAAGCGGTTCGCGGGTCCACCCCGCCCGGCGCCAGAAGCGCGTGATCGCAGCCGGGTCGTACTCGGGGAACGCCCGCCGGAACCACGAGCCGAACGTCGAGGTCGACGCGTCGTTGTCGACGACGAACGCGACGCCGCCCGGCGCCATGACGCGGTCGAGCTCGGCGAGTCCCGGTTCGCACCCCGGCCCGAAGAAGTACGCCCACCGCGCGTGCGCGACGTCGACGACGCCCGCCTCCACCGGGAGGTCCTGCGCGGTGCCGCGACGGACGTCGACGCGGGCGGCGAGCTCCGGACCGAGATCGGCGACGCGCCGCCGGGCCCGCTCGACGAGCGGGGGATGGGGTTCGATCCCGACGACGTGTTCGGCGCGCTCGGCCCACCGCGGTAGGTGGAACCCCGCACCGCACCCGATGTCGAGGACCCGCCCCCACGAATGGGGCGACCCCGTCGGGCCGGCCGCCCCGTGCGAGTTGCCCGGCCCGCCGGCCCACGCGTGCTCGGCGACGATGCGTTCCATCGCCGCCTCGATGAGCCCGGATCGGTCGACGGCGCGGTTCTCCACCTCGTAGGTGTCGGCGTCGTTCCAGATGTTCGGGCTCGGCAGGGCGCCCTCCACGGGCAGCTCCTCCCCGTGCCTCACGACTCCGTCTCTCCGTCGCGCGTGCCTGCGGCGGCGCGGGCCGCGAGCGTCGCCGGGTGGACGACGAGCGGCAGGAGCCGTGCACCCTCGGGGACGGCCCGCAACGCGGCGATCCCGGCGAGGTGCGCCTCGGCGAGGGGGACGAGCACGTCGTACGCCGCCCGCCCCATGAGTTCGACGAGCTCCGCCTCGTTCGTGCGGAACAACGGGCTCCGGCCGGTGTGCGCGAGTGGTGAGGACGTGCAGTACCAGTCGAGGTCGTGCCCGCCCGGGCCCCACCCTCCGCGGACGTACTCCCCGATCGACACCTCGAGGTATTCCGTCTCGTCGGGCAGCGTCACCGTGCGGTACGTGCGCCGCAGGGGCAGCTGCCAGCACACGTCGGGCTTCGTCGTGTGCGGCTCGAGACCATGCGCCACGGCGTGCTGATGCAGCGCGCAGCCCGCCCCCATCGGTGCCCCCGGGCCGTTGAGGAGGATGCACGCGCCATCGACGACGCGGGTCTTGAGCTCGCCGGCCTCCGTCTCCGTCCACCCGTCGGCAAGGGCCTCCTCACGCAGCTCCCACTCGTCGTCGGTGAGGTCGCGGACGACGGCCTCGACCCGGTCGCGGTCCTCCTCGTCGGTGAAGTGCGCGCCGAGGACGCAGCAGCCGTCGTCGGGCCGGTCGGCGTCGATGCCGGGGCACCCCGCGCCGAAGATGCAGTGGTAGTCCGACGTGAGCCACGTGAGGTCGCACCGCAGTCGCGTGTCCTCCGCGGCGGGGTCGTCGAACTCGACCCACGTGCGTGATGCCGGCTCCCCGACCTCGGTGCCGTCGGGGGGGAGCGGGGAGGGCGACGGTGAGGTCATCGCGTCAGGGTAGTCCGGGTGTCGGGCCCGCATCGCCGGTCCGGGGCGGACGTGCGAGGCGACACCGGCCGCCGAGGTGCGTGACCGACCCCACCGTCGCCACCGCCCGGCGTGCTGCGGTCGCCCTCGACCCGCGCGGTAGGTTTCCCTCCATGCGCATGGGAGTCATCGACGTCGGATCGAACACCGTCCACCTGCTGGTCGTCGACGCGTTCTGGGGTGCCCATCCCATTCCGGCGAGCAAGCACAAGGTCGACCTGCGGCTGTTCGACCACATGGACGCCGACGGCATCATCAGCGACGAGGGCGCCGAGCGTCTCCTCGGGTTCGTCCGCGAATGCCTCGAGGTGGCCGACGACTACGGCGTCGAGTCGCTCATGGGCTTCGCGACGAGCGCGATCCGCGAATCGCCCAACGGCGACGCGATCCTCGAACGCGTCCGCGTCGAGACGGGCGTCGAGCTCAAGGTCCTCTCCGGCGCCGACGAGTCGCGGCTCACGTTCCTCGCCGCACGTCGGTGGCACGGCTGGTCCGCCGGGCGGATCCTCCTCGTCGACATCGGCGGCGGCTCCCTCGAACTCGCCTCGGGTATCGACGAGGACCCCGACGTGGCACTCTCCCTCCCGCTCGGCGCGGGCCGCATCACCCGCGACCACCTCCCCGGCGACCCGCCCAAGCCGGCGCAGATCAAGAAGGTGCGCAAGATGGTGCGCACCGAGATCGCCCGCGTCGTCCGCGACCTCAACAAGGTGGGCGAGCCCGACCTCTACGTCGGCACGAGCAAGACGATCCGCTCCCTCGCCCGCCTCACCGGCGCCGCCCCGAGCACCGAGGGCATCTACACCCGCCGTGTCCTGCGGCGCGATGCCCTCAAGGAGATGCTCCCGCAGCTCGCGGCGATGCCCCAGGGGAAGCGGGCGGAACTCCCCGGCGTCTCGGTCACGCGCTCCCGGCAGGTGCTCGGAGGCGCGATGGTCATCGAGGCTGCGATGGACCTCCTCGGCATCGAGGAACTCGTCGTCTGCCCGTGGGCCCTCCGCGAGGGCGTCATCCTCCAGGAGCTCGACCTCATCCCCGCCCCCTGACCCATCCGGATCCACGCGGATCGACGTGGATCGACGTGGATCCACGCGGACCCGCCGCCCACGGAGACGACCCGCCCCTCCACACACACGGACGTGGAGGGGCGGGTCGTCTCTGCCGGAGGTGGCTCGTCGAGGTGGGCTCAGAGGCCGACGGCCGCGCGCACGTCCTCGGACAACCGGACGAGCCGGGCGCGGGCGGGACCGTGCGGGACCTCCCCATCCTCGCCGACGGGGCGGACGACCTCGAGGTAGCACTTGAGCTTGGGTTCGGTGCCGGACGGACGGACGACGACGCGGTCGTCGTCGGCGGTGCGGAAGAGCATCCCCTCCGTCGGGCCGAGCCCCGCGTACCCCGTGGCGAGGTCGGCCGTCTCGACGACGGGGGATCCGGCGAGCTCGGTCGGCGGGGTGGCGCGGAGGCGGGCCATCGCGTCGGTGATGAGGGTGAGGTCGGCGACCCGGAACGACAGCGGGGCGGTCGCGTGGAGGCCGTGGGTGCGGGCGAGGTCGTCGAGCGCGTCGGTGAGGCCGCGGCCCGACCCCTTGAGGTCGGCGACGAGGCGGGCGACGCGCAGAGCCGCGCCGATGCCGTCCTTGTCGCGGACGGCGGCCGGGTCGGTGCAGTAGCCGATGGCCTCCTCGTACCCGAACCGCAGCCCGGGGGTGCGTGCGATCCACTTGAACCCGGTGAGGGTCTGCGCCCAGCGCAGCCCGTGGGCGTCGGCGATCCGGCCGAGGAGTCGACCCGAGACGATCGAACACGCGAGGGTGTCGCCCTCACGGGAGTCGTCACCGGCGGCCTGCTCGCCGAGGAGCGCGCCGATCTCGTCACCGGTGAGCTGACGCCACGCGCCGTCCGCGCCGCGGGAACCGACGGAGCAGCGGTCGGCGTCGGGGTCGAGCGCGATGACGACGTCGGCCTCGACCTCACGGGCGAGGTCCAGTGCGAGGTCGAACGCGCCGGGCTCCTCGGGGTTGGGGAAGCTCACGGTGGGGAAGTCGGGATCGGGCTCGGCCTGCCGGGCGACGACGTGGACGTCGGTGTACCCGGCACGACGCAGGGCCTCGACCGCGGTGGCCCCACCGACGCCGTGCATCGGGGTGAGGACGATGCGCACGTCCGCCGGCGTCGTGCCGGCCTCCGCGGCCGATCCGGCGAGGGAGGCGGCCCGGTCGAGGTAGGCCTCGAGGAGCTCGGGCCCGACGGGCTCGATGCGCTCGCGGTCGCGCGGCACCTCGTCGGCGGGTGGGGCGGCGGCGATGGCCGCGGCGATACCGGCGTCGGCGGGCGGAACGATCTGGACGCCACGTCCCTCGCCCTGGGCGGCCCGGCCACCGAGGTAGACCTTGTAGCCGTTGTCGGCGGGCGGGTTGTGCGAGGCGGTCACCATGACGCCGGCGTCCGCGTCGAGGTGACGCACCGCGAAGGCCGTGACGGGGGTGGGCAGCTGCTCGGGCAGGGTGAGCGCCGTGCCGCCCGCCGCCGAGACGACCTCGGCCGCGGCCCGCACGAACTCGCTCGACCCGTGCCGGGCGTCGCACCCGAGGACGATCCGCGGCGCGTCACCGAGCGTCTCGGTGAGCCAGGCGACGAGCCCGGCCGTCGCGCGGGTGACGACGGCGACGTTCATCCGCGACTCACCCGCCCCGACCGCGCCGCGCAGACCGGCCGTGCCGAACTGCAGGGGACCGGCGAACCGGGAGTCGAGATCGGCCGTCGCGGTGGCGTCCCCTCCCTCCGCGGCATCGGCGAGGGCCCGGAGTCGGGTCGCCGTCGTCTCGTCGGGGTCGTGCCGCGCCCATTCCCGGGCGGCCTGGACGAGGTCCTCGTTGCTGCGTTCCATCTTCACTCCTCGGACGTCACCGTGCCGATGCGTCGTTCTCGTGTGCGTGCGTGCTCGTGCTCGTGCTCATGCCCGTGGGTACGGGGTGTGCCCGACCGTGAGAGGTCGTCCTCGGCCGTCGTGCTCCGCGGCCGCGATCAGCCCTCGAGGCCGTCGAGCACGGCCCGCGAGCCGGAGAGGCCGAGGCGGGACGCACCTGCCTCGACCATCGCGAGCGCGGCCTCGGCGGTGCGGATCCCACCGCTCGCCTTGACGCCGAGTCGGTCGCCGACCGTCTTCCGCATGAGGGCGACGGCCTCGACGCTCGCCCCACCCGCGGGGTGGAACCCGGTGGAGGTCTTGACGAAGTCGGCGCCGACACGCTCGGCGGCCTCGCAGCACGCGACGATCTGCTCGTCGGTGAGGGCGGCGGACTCGATGATGACCTTGAGGAGCACCGGGTGGTCGCCGTCCGTGGGGCAGGACTCGCGCACCGCGCGGATCTCGGCCTCGACCTCGTCGAAGCGGCCGTCGCGTACGAGCGCGAGGTTGACGACCATGTCGACCTCGTCGGCGCCGTCCTGCACCGCGCGGGCGGCCTCGGCGGCCTTGACCTCGGCCTTGTGTGCGCCGGAGGGGAACCCGCACACCGTCGCGACCTTGACACCCTCGGGCACCTCCACCGGCAGCATGTTCGGCGAGACGCAGATCGAGTACGTGCCGAGCTCGCCCGCCTCGGCGGCGAGGGCCGCCACCTGCTCGGCGGTGGCCTCGGGCTTGAGGAGCGTGTGGTCGATGAGCTGCGCGACCTGCTCGCGCGTGGGGATGTGGGACACGGGGTGGTCTCCTGTCGGGTGGAGGGTCGGGGTCTCGGCGGACGTTGCGCCCCTCGGACGGTTTCGCCGTCGTGCCGCCGGGAGTCACCGCAGGTCAGGGTCCTGGGTGGTGAGTCCGTCGCGGTCGAGAACGTTCCGAGGGCGCCAAGTCGGGGGTGCTGGGGGTGCTGGGGGATCAGGAGCGGAGCGTCACTCGATGCGGTCGAGCACGACGTCGGTGCGGGCTCCGGTGCCCTCCGCGGCGTCGGCGTCGACGGTGCACCCGCCCTGGAGGGACTCGAGGGCGCGGTCGAAGAGTTCGGGGGTGTCGGTGTGCAGCGTCATGAGGGGCTGCCCCTTCACCACCTTCTCGCCGGGCTCGACGTGGATCTCGATGCCCGCGCCGGCCTGTACCGGGTCCTCCTTACGGGCGCGACCGGCGCCGAGGCGCCAGCTCGCGACGCCGACGGAGAGCGCGTCGAGTTCGGTGAGCACGCCGTCGGCCTCGGCGAGCACGTCCTGGGTGTGCGCGGCGCTGGGCAGCGCGGCGTCGGGGTCGCCGCCCTGCGCGCGGATCATCGCCCGCCACGTGTCCATGGCGCGACCGTCGGCGAGGGCGGCGCGGAGGTCGTCCTCGGTGACTCGGGCATCGGCGAGACGGAGCATCTCGTGGGCGAGGGCGACGGTGAGGTCGACGACGTCCTTCGGGCCGCCACCGGCGAGGACCTCGACGGACTCGGCGACCTCGAGGGCGTTGCCGATCTTGCGGCCGAGCGGGCGCGACATGTCGGTGAGGAGCGCGACCGTGCGCACACCGGCGTCGGTGCCGAGGTCGACCATCGTGCGGGCGAGCTCGCGGGCGTTCTCCTCCGTCTTCATGAACGCGCCGGAGCCGACCTTGACGTCGAGGACGAGCGCGCCGGTGCCCTCGGCGATCTTCTTGCTCATGATCGAGCTGGCGATGAGGGGGATGCAGTCGACGGTGCTCGTGATGTCGCGCAGGGCGTAGAGCTTCTTGTCGGCCGGGGCGAGGCCCGAGCCGGCGGCGCAGACGACCGCGCCGACCTCGTCGAGGATCTCCATCATCTTCTCGTTGGAGAGGGAGGCCTGCCAGCCGGGGATCGCCTCGAGCTTGTCGAGGGTGCCGCCGGTGTGGCCGAGGCCGCGCCCGGAGAGCTGCGGCACCGCGACGCCGTAGGAGGCGACGAGCGGGGCGAGGGGGAGGGTGATCTTGTCGCCGACGCCGCCGGTGGAGTGCTTGTCGGTGGTGCGGCGGGCGAGCTGCGCGAAGCTCATGCGCTCGCCGGAGGCGATCATCGCGTGCGTCCAGCGGGCGATCTCCTCGCGGTCCATCCCGTTGAGGAAGATCGCCATCGCGAGGGCGGACATCTGCTCGTCGGCGACGACGCCCCGCGTGTAGGCGTCGACGACCCAGTCGATCTGGGCGTCGGACAGGCGCTCCGAATCCCTCTTGGTGCGGATGACATCGACGGCGTCGAACTTCTCGGCCACGGCTTCGTCCCTCTCCTCGTCGGGTGGTGGGTCGGGGGAGACGTCCCGACCTCCTCCACCCTCCGACCGCGCAGAACCTTTGTCAACCCCCTTGATTACAGATGTTCCAGACGGCAGGATGGTCGGTGCGGTCCGGCGACTCACGCCGGAGCTCACGACGAGGCCGTCGGCGAGGTCGGCGACGGCGGAAAGTGTGGCGACGATGACGACTCCACCCCAGGTCCCGGACGACGCGCAGCTCCTGGAGCTCGCGCGCGAGGCCGCGACGAAGGCCTACATCCCCTACAGCACCTTCCCCGTCGGTGCGGCCCTGCTCACCGCGAGCGGCGAGGTCGTCCAGGGGTGCAACGTCGAGAACGCGAGCTACGGCCTCACGATCTGCGCCGAGCGCACCGCGACGACCCGCATGATCGTCTCGAGCGACGGGCCGGACGACGCCGACGCGCGCCGCATCGTCAAGGTCGCGATCGTCGGGCTCAAGGCCTCCCCGTGCTTCCCGTGCGGGGCGTGCCGGCAGGTGCTCCACGAGTTCGGTTGCCAGAGCGTGATCGTCGAGGAGGACGGCGCCCCGCGCGCCTACCCCTTCGCCGAGATCCTCCCGCACGGCTTCGGACCCGCCGACCTCGAGAACCCGGAGGGCTGACGCGTGGGGCGTTTCCAGGGCCTCCTCGGCATCACCGTCATCCTCGGTCTCGCGATCGCGATGTCACGGCACCGCAGCCGCATCAACTGGCGCACCCTCGGCGTGGGCCTCACCCTCCAGGTGCTCTTCGCGTTGCTCGTCCTCAAGTGGGAGCCGGGCTTCCGGGCCCTCGAGGCCGTCGCGAAGGCGTTCACCGAGGCGATCGCGTTCGCCGACAAGGGCACGGCGTTCGTCTTCGGCCCGCTGCTCCCCGAGCCCGGCAAGGGATTCGTCTTCGCCCTCAACGTGCTGCCGGTCATCATCTTCCTCGGAGCGATCATCGGCGCGCTCTACTACCTGCGGGTCATCCAGTACGTCGTCGACATCGTCGGCACCGGGCTGCAGAAGCTCCTCGGCACGAGCAAGGTCGAGGGCATCTGGGCGACGACGGTGATCTTCCTCGGCCAGTCCGAGGCGCCGCTCATGATCGCCCCGTACATCCGCACACTCACGACGGCCGAGCTGTTCACGTGCATGACGGGCGGGTTCGCCGCCGTCGCCGGTTCGACGCTCATCGGCTACTCCCTCCTCGGGGCGCCGCTGCCGTATCTCCTCGCCGCGTCGGTGATGAACGCGCCGGGGTCGCTCCTCATGGCCAAGGCATTCTTCCCCGAGACCGAGACGCCGACGAACGACGCGAGCGTCCGCGACGTGCGCGACACCGAGTCGCGCAACCTCATCGACGCGATCGGCCGCGGCGCCATGAACGGCGGCAGGATCGCCGTCATCGTCGCCTGCCTCCTCATCGCGTTCGTCGCCCTCATCGCGCTCGGCTCGGCGATGGTCGGTGGCCTCGGGCACCTGTTCGGGCAGGAGGGATGGTCCCTCGAGAGCCTGTTCGGTCTGCTGTTCGCCCCCGTCGCGTGGCTCATCGGCACGCCGTGGAACGAGGCCATGTCCGTCGGCAACTTCATCGGGCAGAAGACGGTGCTCAACGAGTTCGTCGGGTTCACCGCATTCTCCCAGCAGGTCGACACCCTCTCGCCCAAGGCCGTGATGATCTCCTCGTTCGCCCTCGCCGGGTTCGCCAACCTCTCCTCGATCGCGATCCAGATCGGTGCGTTCGGCGGTCTGTGCCCGGAGCGGCGCGGTGACGTCGCCAAGCTCGGCATGCTCGCCCTCCTCGCGGGCACGTGCACGAACCTCCTCAACGCGGCCATCGTCGGGGTCGTCGCGAGCTGACGACACGCGACGCCTCGGGCCCCGGCGCGGCAGGACGAAGGGCGTCCCGCACACTGTCGACGTCCACCGAGGGGCCGGCCGGGAGAGAGCCCGGCCTGCCCCTCCCCGTCCCCGATCGGAGTCCTCCGTGAATCCCCGCGACGAGCAGGCCCTCGACGCCGCCAAGCTCTACTACCGGGACGGCCTCTCCCAGGGGGAGGTCGCCGACCGGCTCGGCATCTCCCGCCCCACGGTGAGCAAGCTCGTCCAACACGCCAAGGATCGCGGGTTCGTCTCGATCGAGATCCACGACCCGCGCGAGACGGGCTCCGCGCTCGCCGAGCGGCTGCAGGAACGGTTCGGGCTCGTCGAGGTGCGCCTCGCCCACACCGTGCCGAGCGGCCCCGCGCTCACCCGCGAACTCGGGCGCCTGGGAGCGGCCGTGCTCGCCGACGAGGTGGGCGACGGCGACCTCGTCGGGGTGACGTGGGGGGACACGATGTACGCCGTCGCCCGCGCTCTCACCCCGCAGCCGCGGCACGGTGTCGGGTTCGTCCAGCTCAAGGGGGGACTCTCGCTCACGCCGCGTTCGACGAACGACGTCGAGACGATGACGTTGCTGTGCCGTGGGTTCGACGCGTACGCCCGGATGCTGCCACTTCCGGTGATCTTCGACTCCGCCGAGGTCAAGCGCATCGTCGAGCAGGAACGCCACATCCGGCACATCCTCGACCTCGGCCGGGAGGCGCCGACGGCGATCTTCACCGTCGGGGCGACCTCGCCCGAGGCGATGCTCTTCAATCTCGGGCACCTCTCCGAGGAGGAGCGCGATGCACTCGCCGCACGGGCCGTCGGCGACATGTGCTCCCGGTTCTTCGACGAGCACGGCGACATCGCGCTGCCCGAGCTCGACGCCCGCACCGTCGGCATCTCCCTGCCCGACCTGCGCGCCAAGCACACCCGCATCCTCGTCGCGGGCGGCCCCACGAAGACCCACGCCCTCGGGGTCGCCCTCGAGGCCGGATATGCCACCCACCTCGTCACCGACGCGGGCACCGCCGGGCGCATCCTCGGGGATCGACCCGCCGAGGATGCCGCGGTCGGGCGTCCCGCCACCTAGGCTGAACGACATGAGTGAGGTCGCCGGGGTCGAGGTCACGCTGTCGACGTCGTCCTTGTACCCCCTCGGGCCCACCCAGGCCTTCGAGATGGCCGCGAAGCTCGGATACGACGGCATCGAGGTGATGGTCCTCGCCGACCCCACCACCCAGGACTCGGCCGGACTGCGCGAGCTCTCCGAACGGCACGGCCTGCCGATCCGCTCGATCCACGCGCCGACGCTCCTCGTCACCCAACGCGTCTACGGCAACTCCCCGTGGGACAAGATCGACCGGTCCATCGAGCTCGCCCACGACGTCGACGCGGACGTCGTCGTCCTCCACCCACCGTTCCGGTGGCAGAAGGAGTACGCGACGTCCTTCGTCGAGGGGGTCGCCGCCCGGGAGCGCGAGTTCGGCCTCACCCTGGCCGTGGAGAACATGTACCCGTGGCGTGCGGGGCGCCACGTCCAGGCGTACCTGCCCGGTTGGGACCCGGTGCCGCAGCCGTACGAGCACGTCACGCTCGACCTCTCCCATGCGGCCACCGCCCAGAGCGACGTCCTGCAGATGCAGGCCGACCTGGGCCGGCGCCTCGCACACGTCCACCTCACCGACGGCTCGGGATCCCTCAAGGACGAACACCTCGTCCCTGGCCACGGCAACCAGCCGTGCGCCGAGTTCCTCCACCGCCTCGCCCGTGACCCCTACGACGGTGTCGTCGCCGTCGAGGTCGGCACCCGCAAGCAGAAGCCCGAGGGGCGTGAGGCGTTCCTGCGGGAATCCCTCGAGTTCGCCCGCACGCACCTCGCCCGCGGCCTCGCCGAGCGCCGACATCACTGACGCCTCGACGTCGCCCTCGCACGGTGGGTCCGGTGGGTCCGGTGGGTCCGGTGCGTCCGGTGCGTCCGGTGGGCCCGGTGGGCCCGGGGTGCCGGACGGTGGCGGGGGCCGACGGCGGATAGCCTGAGTCCGTCCGCCCGAGTTGCCTCGTCCGACGAGGCCGGATCGACAGGAGACGGCGTGGAACCCGCTCGTCCGACCGTGCAGGACGTCCTGCTCCGCGTGGCCACCGACGCCCGTTTGCGGCGTGCGGCCGAGAACCGCACGACGAGCCACGAGATCGTGCGGCGCTACGTCGCGGGGGAGTCGATCTCCTCGGCGATGGACGTCGCCCAGTGGCTCGGGGTGCGTGGCCGTGCCGTGAGCGTCACCCATCTCGTCGCCGAACCGCAGGACGGGATACGGATCGAGAAGCGGGTCAAACGGATCCGCAAGCTCGTCCGTCGCCTCGCCGACGCCGGTCTCGCCACCGACGGGGGTGCCGACGTGAGCGTCCGGTTGTCGACGCTCGGGGCGGGACTCGGCGCCGCCGGCCGTGCCGGTGCCCGTGACCGCCTGCGCGAGCTCGCCGAGATCGGCGACGCGCACGGTGTCACCCTCACGCTCGAGGTCGAGGACCTCGTCCCGCCCGACGTCACGTTCGCCGCGTTCCACGAGGTCCGCGCCGAGCGCCCGACCCTCGGCATCTCGGTCCCGGCCTGCCTTCGGCGCGCCGAGGCCGACTGCGTCGCCCTCGCCGCCACCGGCGCCCGGGTGCGACTCACCAAGGGGGCACCCGGCCGAGAGGAGGGCGCGTTCACCCGCCGCAGCGAGGTCGACCGCGCCTACGTGCGGGCCGTCCAGCCGCTCCTCGAGGGAAACGGGACCGTCGTCGTCGCGACCCACGACGAACGCCTCATCCGCCTCGCCGAGACCCTCGCCCGCCACCTGCGCCGCCCACGCGAGAGCGTCGAGTACCAGCTCCGCTACGGCGTACGGCCCGACAAGCAGGCCGAGATCGCCGATCGCGGCGACACCCTCCGCGTCTACGTGCCGTTCGGCGAGGACTGGTACCCCTACCTCGCCCGCCGCGTCGCCGACAGCCCCCGCGAGATCCTCGAACTCGTCCGGGCGACCGTCTTCTGACCCGTCCGTCGCGGCAGTGAGGCGCTGCCGCGGTCGGTCCCGGAGGCCGCACGCGCCCCGGGCCCCGATCGCGCCGCGACCTCCCGAGGCCCGGTGCGCCCCGCCCCGATGGGCATCGCGCCCCGATCCGTCCGGCGTGCGCCTCCCACCCGTCCTCCGCAGCTCACCCCCTCACCGTTCATCAGGAGTCCTCATGACGACCGACGCCCCCGACCTGTCCGACTTCACCGGCACCGTGACGTTCCTCGGCGCCGGCGCGATGGGAGGCGCCGTGCTCGACGGGTTCCTCGCCGCCGGGCTGCCGCCGGAGCGGGTCCGCGTCACGGCCGCGCGCGAGCGCACCCGCGCGCGGTGGGAGGAGCGGGGGGTGTCCGCGGGCGCCGACAACGCCGAGGCCGTGCGGGGGGCCGATGTCGTCGTCCTCGGGGTCAAGCCCCACCTCGTCGCCGACGTGCTCGACGAGGTCCGCGACGCCCTGGGAGACGACGCGATCGTCGTCTCGCTCGCGGCGGGCATCACGCTGGAGACCCTCGAGGGCCGCGCCGGTGCCGGGGTGCCGGTCGTGCGCGTCATGCCGAACACGCCCGCCCTGGTGGGGGAGGGGATGTTCGTCCTCACCGGCGGGCACGACTGTTCCGAAGAGCAGCTCGGGCGCGTCGTGGATCTCCTGCGTTCCTGCGGGGAGACCGAGGTCGTGCCCGAGAAGTGGCAGGACGCGGCGAGCGGGGTCTCCGGTTCGGGGCCGGCCTACGTCTTCTACGTCGCCGACGCGCTCGCCGAGGGGGGTGTCTTCGAGGGGTTGCCGCGTGATCTCGCCGTCCGGCTCGCCGCCCAGACGCTCCTCGGCGCGGGCCGGATGCTCGTCGAGTCGGACACGCCCGCGGCGACGTTGCGCGAGCAGGTGACGAGCCCCGGCGGCTCCACCGCGGCCGCCCTGCGCGTCCTCGACGAGGGGGCGGTACGCCATCGATTCTCGGCCGCCGTCTCCGCCGCCACCAGGCGTGCTGGCGAGATGGGTGGCTGAACCCGGATCCGGGAGGCGCGGAGGGCTCTTCGACGTCCCGGATGTGGCCTCGGGGTGTCGCTGTGCGCTGCTACGCTGCTGTCGACCCGTCGGCCTGCCCTCGTGCCGGTTGCGATGAAAGGAACCTCATGTCGGATATCTCGATTCGTGTGCTCTCGGAGGACGAGTGGGAGCAGTACCGCGAGATGCGGTTGCGCGCCCTGCGCGAGTCGCCCGACGCGTTCGTCGCCGACGTGAGCACCGAGGAGGAGTACGACGAGGCGCTGTGGCGTGACCGCATGCGCCGGTCGGTCCGTCTCCTCATCACCAAGGGCGAGGAGCCCGTCGGCATCGCCTCGCTGCGCATGGACGAGACGCTCTTCGACGACGCCGCCGAGCTGTTCAGCCTCTGGGTCAAGCCCGAGCTGCGCGGTGAGGGTCTCGCCGCCCAGCTCGTCGTCGCGGCGAGTGAGGAGGCCGAGAAGAAGAGCGCCCGCCAGCTCGTCTACTGGGTCGGCACCGACAACGTCCCCGCCGTCTCCTTCGCGAGCAGCTACGGGTTCCGCCCCACCGAGCACCGGCGCGAGCCCCGCACCGACGCCGCCCGTTCCGAGGGCATCGAGGAAGAGATGGCGATGGTGCTCGCGCTGCGCAGCTGACCCCACGACACGTCGACGCACGGCGGGCACCGGTGACGGTGCCCGCCGTGCGCCGTCGTGTGGAAAGGATCGGCGAATCGGTGGGGTCGCTCACGGGCCGTGGTCGCCGGTGGGCCGATAGCGTTCGGCCATGACGACACAGGCCCGCATCGTCTGGGACGACTCCTTCACCGGCTACGACTTCGGTGAGGGGCACCCGATGAACCCGATCCGGCTCGACCTCACGGCGCGACTCTGCCGCGGGTTCGGCCTGTTCGACTCCGAGTGCGAGATCGTCGCGCCGGACACCCCGGACGACTCCGTCCTCGCCCGCGTCCACTCGCCCGAGTACATCGACGCGGTCAAGCATGCGTCGGTCGAACCCGGCCGCGCGGACTCCCGCTTCGGTCTCGGCACCGAGGACGACCCGGCCTTCGAGGGCATCCACGACGTCAGTGCGCGCATCGCCGAGGGCAGCCGTGCCGTCGCCGAGGGCGTGTGGCGGGGCGAGGTCGCACACGGCGTCAACTTCACCGGCGGTCTCCACCATGCGATGCCGGGCAGCGCCGCCGGGTTCTGCATCTACAACGATGCCGGCGTCGCCATCGACTGGCTCCTCGAGCAGGGAGTCGAACGCATCGCCTACGTCGACGTCGACGCCCATCACGGCGACGGCGTCGAGCGGATGTTCTGGGACGACCCTCGCGTGCTCACGATCTCGATCCACGAGACCGGCACGGTCCTGTTCCCCGGCACGGGTTTTCCGGGCGACCTCGGTGGGCCCGGGGCGCTCGGGTCCGCCGTCAACCTCGCCCTGCCACCCGGTGTCGGGGACGCCGGCTGGCTGCGGGCCTTCCATGCCGTCGCGCCCGCCGTGCTCCGGGCGTTCCGGCCGCAGATCATCGTGAGTCAGCACGGCGCGGACTCCCACTTCCGCGACCCGCTCGCGCACCTGTCGGTCTCGGTCGACGCGCAGCGCATCCTCGCCGAGTCCCTCCACGACCTCTCCCACGAGCTGTGCGACGGACGCTGGGTCGCCCTCGGCGGGGGCGGGTACGAGGTCGTCTCCGTCGTGCCCCGCACGTGGACGCATCTCACCGCCGTCGCCCTGCACCGGCCGATCCCCGTCGACACCGCCGTGCCGCAGGGGTGGCTCGACGACGTCACGGAACGCCTCGGCGAGCAGGCCCCCGAGAAGATGGGGGACGGAGCCTCCGAGGACGGCCGCATCTGGTGGCGGTCCTGGGAGGTCGGGTACGACCCCGAGGACCCCGTGGACCGCGCGACGATGAAGACCCGCGAGGCCGTCTTCCCCCACCACGGCCTCGATCTCTGGTTCGACTGACACCCGTCCCGTCGACCGGGGATCCGTCCGGCGGCGTCGAGCAGGGCGACGGCCCCGTTTTCGTGCGGCATCCCCGCGCGGTAAGCTCGGGGAGATCATCTGTCGGGGGCGGCGTGCGTCCGTGTGTCGCCCGCGGCGGACTCCAAACGCGCGCGCATGACCGCCGGTTCACGGCCGACCATGTCCGCCGTGGCTCCACCGGGCCGGTCGTCTCGCGCCGACCAGCCGCACCACCCCAGTCACCGGGCCTCTCCGGTGCGAATCGATGAGGTTTTGTCTATGGGCTCTGTCATCAAGAAGCGCCGCAAGCGCATGGCGAAGAAGAAGCACCGCAAGCTGCTTCGCAAGACGCGCCACCAGCGTCGCAACAAGAAGTAAGTCGGTCCCACCGACGCCCTCGGGCCGTGGTCGTCTCCTCTGAGGCGCCACGGCCCGCGTGCGTCCGGCCCCGTCCCGCGGCGTCCACCGTCCGCGGCGCGTGGCGCCGGGCCCGGCATCGCTAGGATCGGGCCCGACCACCGAAGGAGGTGTCATGACGACGACGACGGTCCTCGTCACCGGCGTGTCCACCTACCTCGGCGCGGGTGTGGCCCGGGTCCTCGCCGACCGTCCGGAGGTCGCGCAGGTCATCGGCGTCGACGTCATGGCACCGCCGTTCCCCCTCGGGGAGGCGGAGTTCCTCCGCGCCGACGTGCGCAACCCGCTCCTCGGGCGCATCGTCCAGCAGGCCGGCATCGACACCCTCGTCCACGTCGGCGCGATACCCCGCGCCACGGCCACCTCCTCGGCACGCACCTCCGCGCGGGAGGCCGCCGTCATCGGCACGATGCAGCTCCTCGGCGTGTGCCAGGCCGTCCCGCAGCTGCGGCACGTCGTCCTCGCCTCCACCGGCTCGGTCTACGGCGCTTCGCCCGGCACCCCGGCGGTCGTCTCGGAGGAGAGCCCCGTCGACACCCGCGCCCGCAGCGGGCACGTGCGCGACGCCGTCGAGGTGGAGTCGTACGTGCATGCGATCACGCAACGACGGCCCGACGTCGGCGTGAGCGTCCTGCGCCTCGCCCACGTGTTCGGCCCCTCGACGCGCAGCGCGATGACGAACTACCTCCGCGCCCCGGTCGTGCCCCTGCCCTTCGGGTTCGACGCGCGGGTGCAGGCCCTCTCGGAGGACGACGCCGTCGCCGCCCTCGTCGCGGCGGCCGCGGGCGACCCGGTCGGCACCGTCAACGTCGCCGGCGAGGGCGTGCTCACGCTCCGCCAGGTCGTGCGCATCGCCCGCCGCCCCACCGTGCCCGTCTTCACGACCACCGGCCGGGCGCTCGGCGCGCTCACCCGGTGGGCAGGCATCGCCGGTATCGAGCCCGACCACGTCGACTACGTGATGTACGGCCGCTGCCTCGACCTCACCCGCATGCGGGAGGTCCTCCGGTTCACGCCCGAACACACGACCCGCGAGGCCATCGAACGGTTCGCGACCGACACGTGGGGCGTCGTCCCGACCCTCCACGAGGAGGCAGGCGGGTCCCGCCCCATCGGTGCACGCCCCGAGCACGTGAGCGGCGTGGCCCGCGGTCACGACCTCCTCGACGCCCAGGAGTCCGACGTCGTCGAGGCCCGGCCCGGGGGGGTGCTCCCCGCCGCCGCCCTCCGCGACGACGACGACGGCGACACCCCCGCCGGGGCCGTCGACGTGCCCGAGGCGTCCGGGCGCTCGGCCGACCCCGGCCCGCCTCCTACCCCGCCCCCCGGCCCCGTCGCCGGAGAGACGTCCGACGCCCGGGAGGCGCGATGAACGAGCTCGTGCGTGCCGTCCTCGCGGCGCTGCCCGGCGGCGCCGAGACCGAGGTCGTCGACATCCTCGCCCGCGCCCTCCACGCCGCCGCCGAGCTCACCGGCCACGAGGGCGCCGAGGCCGAACGGGTCGTCGCCGCCGGCCTCGCGTTCCTCCGCCGCCGCCTCGAGGGCGACTACGAGATCGACGAGTTCGGCTTCGACCGCGAGTTCACCGAACTCGTCTACCTGCCCGTGCTCCGCCCGCTCTACCGCCGCTGGTTCCGCGTCGAGGTCCGCGGCATCGAGCACGTCCCCGCCGAGGGAGGAGCACTCGTCGTCTCCAACCACTCGGGCACGATCCCGATCGACACGCTCATGACGGCCGTCGCGATCCACGACGAGCACCCGGCCCACCGCATCCTCCGCCCCCTCGGCGCCGACCTCGTGTTCGCGCTGCCGATCGTCGGGGAGTACGCGCGTCGGGCGGGCGCGACCCTCGCGAGCCACGACGACGCGGGACGACTCCTCGCCGGGGGGGAGATCGTCGGCGTCTGGCCCGAGGGCTTCAAGGGCGTCGGCAAGACGTACGCCAACCGGTACCGCCTCCAACGCTTCGGCCGCGGCGGGTTCGTCGCCACCGCCCTGCGCGCGAAGGTGCCGATCGTGCCGTGCTCGGTCGTCGGCGCCGAGGAGGCGTACCCGATGATCGCCGACCTGCGACCCCTCGCCCGGCTCCTCGGGTTCCCGTACTTCCCGATCACCCCGACGTTCCCGTTCCTCGGCCCGCTCGGGGCGGTGCCGCTGCCGAGCAAGTGGATCATCGAGTTCGGTGCACCCGTCGACACCGGCCGCCTCGGGCCCGACGCGGCCGACGACCCCCTCACCGTCTTCGACCTCACCGACGAGGTGCGGGAGACGATCCAGCGCACCCTCCACGGCCTCCTCGCCCGGCGCGGATCCACGTTCCCCTGAACCGCCCCGGTCGACGGGGGGCGCCCGGGGCGGGTCGACCGACCTGGACGGGCGTTCCATACCTGTGGATGCGGGAGATGTCGGACGGTCGTCATACAGTTGTCGTCATGGACAGCACGCAGACCCCCACGGTCACGCTCATCACGAAGCCCGGGTGCCACCTGTGCACGCTGGCCCGTGACGTCGTGGTCCGGGTGACCGGCGAGCTGGGCGTGGGGTTCGAGGAGCAGTCCCTCCCCGACATCGCGGATCCCGACCCGATGTGGTGGGAGCAGATCCCGGTCACGCTCATCGACGGTGAGACCCACGACTACTGGCGCGTGAGCGAGCGACGCCTGCGCAGTGAGCTCTCGCAGCGGATGGGGACGGCACGCAGCGCCTGACCGCCCTCGTCGTCGGTGCCTGCGGGCACCTTGTCCCGCGGGGCGAGATCGTCCCGCTCATTTGTCGCGGACGAGGGGTGGAACTAAGGTGAACGAAGTCCTGGCCGGGGCACGAGAGCCTCACCGCCGGCACGTCGTCTATGAAGAGTCGGAGACACCGTTGACCGTTCACGCCCTTTCGGCCACGGAAGGGCGACGCCGCTATCGTAGTGGGCTCCACCGCCCCGGTTCGCAGGGGGTGGCCCGGTGAGTCTCGTCGTCATGGGGATCTCCCATCACAGCGCGCCGATGGCGCTGCTCGAGCGTATCTCCCTCGACGCCGCCGCGGCCGACCTCCTCACCTCGGCCCTCCTCGGGGGAGAGCACATCGACGAGGTCGCGTTGCTCGCCACGTGCAACCGCCTCGAGGTGTACGCCGAGGCGAGCGCGTTCCACGGTGCCGTCGCCCACATCGGCGACGCGGTCGCACGCATCACCGGCGTCGACCGCGAGGAGCTCAACGCGGCGTTCTACGTCCACTACGAGGACCGGGCCATCGCCCACGTCTTCTCCGTCGCCTGCGGGCTCGACGCGATGGCGGTCGGCGAGGCGCAGATCCTCGGCCAGATCCGCGAGACGCTCGCCCGGGGGCAGGCCTCCGGTGCCGTCGGTCACGAGCTCAACCTCCTCCTCCAGCACGCGCTGCGCGTGGGCAAGCGTGCGCACTCCGATACCGACCTCGACCGGTACGGTTCCTCGCTCGTCGTCGCGGGCCTCGACCGCGCCGAGCGGCACGTCGGGTCCCTCGCATCCGCGTCGGTCCTCGTCGTCGGTGCGGGGGCGATGAGTTCGCTCGTCGCCACCACGGCCGCGCGTCGCGGGGTGGCCTCGCTCGGTGTCGTCAACCGCACGACGGAACGGTCCTCACGGCTCGCCGCCGCCACTGGCGCCACGGCCTACGAATGGGACGCGCTCCACGAGGTGATCGCCGCCGCCGACGTCGTCGTCACCTGCACGGGGGCGATGGACCACGTCGTCGACACCGCCATGGTCGCGGCCGCGATGTCGACCCGGCCGTCCAGGCCGCTGGCCCTCGTCGACCTCGCGCTCCCGCGCGACGTCGACCCGGCCGTCGGTGAGCTCCCGGGCTGCCGGCTCCTCGCCCTCGAGAACCTCGGTCATGACCTCGCCGAGACGGCCCTCGGTGGCGAGGCGCTCCGGCAGGTGCAGGACCTCGTCGTCTCCGAGGTCGCCGCGTTCCTCGTGTCCCGCCGCCAGGAGGCCGTCGGCCCCGCCGTCGCCGCCCTCCGTCAGCACGCCGCGTCCGTCGTCAGCAGCGAGATGGAGCGTCTCGACGCGCGCGTCCCCGACATGGACCCCCGCACCCGCGAGGAGGTCAAGCTCGCCGTCCACCGCGTCGTCGAGAAGCTCCTCCACACCCCGACGGTGCGGGTGAAAGAGCTCACCGCCCGCGGCCGGGGCGTCGAGGGCGGGTACGCCGACGCGTTGCGGGAGCTGTTCGACCTCGACCATGCGCACGTCTCGACGGTCTCCCGGCCGCCCGAGCGTGGCGGGGCAGGTGATCTGCCGTGACCGATTCCGACCGGACGCCGCCGTCTCCCGACGCGGCCGTTCCCGCGGGCGAGTTCCCGCCCCTCACCGAACGCGTCCTGCGCCTCGGCACCCGCCGCAGCGCCCTCGCGACGACACAGTCGGGGTGGGTGGCCGACCTCCTCCGGGCCCGTGGCCTGCAGGTCGAGATCGTCGAGGTCGTCACCGAAGGCGACGTCAACCACGCGCCGCTCACCCAGATCGGCGGCACCGGCGTCTTCGCCTCGGCCCTGCGTCACGCCCTGCGTGCCGGTGAGGTCGACCTCGCCGTCCACTCCCTCAAGGACCTGCCGGTCCTGCCCGAGCCCGGCCTCGTCATCGCGGCCGTGCCCGTGCGGGAGGACCCGCGCGACGTGCTCGTCGCCCGCGACGGGCTCACGCTCGCGCAGCTCCCCGCGGGGGCCCGCGTCGGCACCGGGTCGCCGCGGCGCGCCGCGCAGCTCGCCGTCCATCGGCCCGACCTCGTCGTCGAACCCATTCGGGGCAACGTCGACAGCCGCGTCCGCCGCGTGACGAGCGGCGAACTCGACGCCGTCGTCCTCGCCGGGGCCGGACTCCGCCGCCTCGGCCGTGACGCCGAGATCACCGACGTCGTCGACACGGCGATCATGCTCCCCGCCCCCGGGCAGGGCGCCCTCGCCGTCGAGTGCCGCGAGAGCGACACCGACCTCGTCGAGGCGCTCGGCGCTCTCGAACACGACCCCACCCGCATCGCGATCACCGCCGAGCGCGCCCTCCTGCGTGCGCTCGAGGCGGGCTGCACCGCCCCCGTCGGGGCCTACGCCCGCGTCGAGGACGACGGAGGACTCGTGCTCGAGGCCTTCGCCGGCAGCGACGACGCGACGATCGCGCTGCGCCGCCGCGCCACCGGCGCGGCAGAGACGCCCGCCGACGTCGGCGTCGCCCTCGCGACGGAGCTCCTCGCCGACGGAGCCGATCGCATCCCCGCGAGCATGCTCGCCCGCACTCCCTCACGAACGAGGCCGCAGCACGAAGGCGACCACCCGGACAGCCCGAACGACATGGGCGCCCCCAAGGAGCAGACACCGTGACCACCTCCCGCCGGACCTCCCCGCCCGCCCCGGCCTCCGGTGCCACCCCGACGCGGGTCGCGTTCGTGGGCGCCGGACCGGGCGACCACGCCCTGCTCACCGTCCGGGCCGCCGAACTCCTCGCGGCCGCCGACGCCGTCGTCGTCGACGACGCCGCCGCCGAGGTCCTCGCCCGCGAGTACGGGCGTCCCGACGTGACGATCATCGAGACGACCGAGGGCGACCGCGGCAACGCGCTCACCCACGCCTCGTGGGCCAAGCTCGTCGCCCGCGCCGCCACGCAGGTCGGCAAGGATGCGGCCCGTGCGGGATCCGGCGGCGGACTCCTCGTCCGACTCATGACCGGTGACCCGACGGCCTTCCACGGCCTCGCCGCCGAGCTCGCCGCCTGCCACAAGGCGGGCCACGCCACCGAGATCGTCCCCGGTGTGAGCACGTCCGCCGGTGTCGCCGCCTACGCGGGCATCCCGCTCACCTCCCGCGAGTCCGGCTCCGTCCACATCGTCGACGCGGCCGCCTCCGACGCGGACTGGAGCGGCGGGGTCGCCGACTCGACGACGGTCGTCGTCCTCGGCGACGCCGAGCGCCTCGCCGACGGCCTCGAGCACCTCGCCGAGGCCGGGCGGGACGGTGCCACGCCGGTCGCCATCACCGAGAACGGCACGACCACCGAGCAGCGCACGACGACGTCGACGCTCGCCGACGCCCCTGCGCTCCTCCGCAGCGGAGAGCTCCAGCCCGACGTCGCCCTCGTCGGCGCGACGGTCTCCCTCCGCGACGAGATGTCCTGGTACGAGACCAAGCCGCTCTTCGGGTGGCGGGTGCTCGTGCCCCGCACGAAGGACCAGGCCGGACCCACGATCGAGCGCCTCGCCGAGTACGGCGCCCGCGGCGAGACCGTCCCCACGATCAGCGTCGAGCCGCCCCGCACCCCGCAGCAGATGCAGCGTGCGATCAAGGGCCTCGTCACCGGCCGGTACGAGTGGGTCGGGTTCACCTCGGTCAACGCCGTCCGCGCCGTGCGCGAGAAGCTCGAGGAGATCGGCCTCGACGTCCGCGCCTTCGCCGGGCTCAAGATCGCCGCTGTCGGCGGGGTCACCGCCGAGGCGCTCCGCGAGATGGGTCTCGAGCCCGACCTCCTGCCCACGGGCGAGCAGTCCGCCAAGGGGCTCCTCGAGGTGTGGCCGCCCTACGACGAGGTCCTCGACCCCATCAACGGTGTCTTCCTCCCGCGGGCCGACATCGCCACCGACACGCTCGTCGCCGGTCTGCAGGAGATGGGCTGGGAGGTCGACGACGTCACCGCCTACCGCACCGTCCGCGCCGCCCCGCCCGCCGTCGAGATCCGCGACGCGATCAAGCAGGGCGCCTTCGACGCCGTGATCTTCACGTCGTCCTCCACGGTGCGCAACCTCGTCGGCATCGCCGGCAAGCCGCACCCCACGACGGTCGTCGCCTGCATCGGCCCCGCGACCGCCAAGACGGCCGAGGAGCATGGACTCACCGTCTCCGTCCTCGCCGAGGAGGCGTCCTCGGACGCGCTCGTCGACGCCCTCGCCGCCCACGGGCGCCGGTTGCGCGCCGACTCGATCGAGGCGGGGGAGGATGTGCGACGCCCGAGCGAACGTCGCCCCGCCGCCCGCAGGAAGGCCCGCTGATGACCCCCCCCGACACCGACGTCCGCGTCGGCCGCGTCCGGCCCCGCCGGCTCCGCAGCTCGGCCGCGATGCGTGCCCTCGTCGCCGAGACGCGTCTCCACCCCTCCGACCTCATCCTCCCGATGTTCGTGCGGGAGGGGGTGGACCTCCCGGTGCCGATCACCTCGATGCCGGGCGTCGTCCAACACTCCCTCGACTCCCTCGTCGTCGCCACCCGGGAGGCCGCCGACGCCGGTGTCGGCGGGGTGATGCTCTTCGGCGTGCCCGCCACGCGCGACGCCGTCGGCTCCGCCGCCGACCACCCCGACGGCATCCTCAACGTCGGGCTCGCCCGCGTGCGGGAGGCCGTCGGCGACGACACCCTCGTCATGGCCGACCTGTGCCTCGACGAGTTCACCGACCACGGCCACTGCGGCGTCCTCACCACCGACGCCCGCGGTGCCACCGTCGTCGACAACGACGCCACCCTCGAGCGCTACGCCGCGATGGCGTGTGCGCAGGCCGACGCCGGCGCCCACGTCCTCGGCCCGTCCGGGATGATGGACGGCCAGATCGGCGTCGTCCGCGACGCCCTCGACGCCCACGGACGCACCGACGTCGCCGTGCTCGCCTACGCCGCGAAGTACTCCTCCGGGTTCTACGGCCCGTTCCGCGAGGCGGTCGAGTCGACGCTCGAGGGCGACCGCTCCACCTACCAGCAGGACCCGGCCAACCTCTCCGAGTCGCTCCGTGAGGCGCGCCTCGACATCGAGGAGGGGGCCGACATCGTCATGGTCAAGCCGGCGCTGCCCTACCTCGACGTCCTCCGGGCCGTCACCGAGGTGGCCCACGAGGCCGGCGTCCCCACGTCGGCCTACCAGGTCTCCGGGGAGTACGCCCAGATCGAGGCCGCCGCCGCCCAGGGCTGGATCGACCGCGACCGCGTCGTCATGGAGGCTCTCACCTCGATCAAGCGCGCCGGCGCGGGGTCGATCCTCACCTACTACGCCCTCGAGGTGGCGCGCCGCCTGCAGGGGTGACCCTGCGGCCCGACGAACGGGACGACATGCCGGACCACCCCTCTCCGGAGACCACGGACGCGACCACGGACGAGACCACCCACGAGCCCCGGACGACCTGGCTCACCGACGACGAGCAGCGCCTGGCGCGCCTGTCTCGCGGCGATGCGCCTCACCCACGACGTCCTCGACGAGGGCGTCCGTGTCCACGGCCTCCAGCTCGGGGAGTACGAGGTCCTCGCGGTCGTCTCCGAGACGGGGGCCAGCACGTCCGCATGTCGACCCCTGCGGACTCCGTCGTCCGGTCCCGCAGCCGTCTCACCCACACGGCGAGCCGGCTGGAGAAGCGCGGTCTCGTGCAGCGTCGGCGCGCCGAGGACGACGGTCGCGGCGTCGAACTGTGGCTCACCGAGGCCGGTCGGGAACTTCTCGACCCGGTGGCGCCGTTGCACGTGGCGAGTGTCCGACATCACCTCATCGACCACCTCGGCCCCGAGGGCTTCCAGCGGCTCGGGGACGCGATGGGGCAGATCCGAGACGGCATCATGAGCGAGCGGACCCCCGGCGGCCCCTCGCGGACCACCTGAGCGAGGATGAACGCATGACGCGATCCCACCCGACCATCGATCGTTCGGCCGACCTCATGGAGCGCGCCGCGCAGGTCACCCCCGGCGGCGTCAACAGCCCCGTCCGCGCGTTCCGCGCCGTCGGCGGCACGCCCCGGTTCATCCGGGAGGCGAAGGGGCCGTGGCTCACCGACGTCGACGGCAACCGGTACGTCGACCTCATCGCCTCGTGGGGCCCGATGATCCTCGGCCACGCGCACCCCGACGTCATGGCGGCCGTGCAGGACGCCGCGACGCGAGGATTCAGCTTCGGCACGCCGAGCGAGAACGAGGTCGCCCTCGCCGCCGAGATCGTGTCCCGCGTCGACCCCGTCGAGCAGGTCCGCCTCGTGAGCAGCGGCACCGAGGCGACGATGAGCGCCGTTCGCCTCGCGCGTGGGTTCACCGGCCGCAGCACCGTCGTCAAGTTCGCCGGCTGCTACCACGGCCACGTCGACGCCCTCCTCGCCCACGCGGGCAGCGGTGTCGCGACGTTCGCCCTGCCCGACTCCGCGGGCGTGCCCGCCTCGGCCGCGGGCGAGACGATCGTCCTCCCGTACAACGACGTCGACGCCCTCGAGGCCGCGTTCGCCGAGCACGGCGACGAGATCGCCTGCCTCATCACCGAGGCGAGCCCCGGCAACATGGGCGTCGTGCCGCCCGCCCCCGGCTTCACCGAGGCGATGCGGCGCGTCACCGCCGAGCACGGCGCGCTCCTCGTCTCCGACGAGGTGATGACGGGCTTCCGCTGCAGCCGTTCCGGTTGGTACGGCCTCGAGGGCCCCTACGACGGCGGCGCCCCCGACCTCTTCACGTTCGGCAAGGTCATGGGTGGCGGGTTCCCGGCCGCGGCGTTCGGCGGCCGCGCCGACATCATGGGCCACCTCGCCCCCCTCGGCCCCGTCTACCAGGCGGGCACCCTCTCGGGGAACCCCATCGCCACCGCGGCCGGTCTCGCCACGCTGCAGGGGTGCACGAGCGAGGTCTACACGCGTCTCGAGGAGGTCTCCCGCACGATCGCCGAGGCCGCCTCCTCCGCGCTCGACGTCCAGGGCGTGCCGCACGTCGTCCAGTGGGCGGGCAGCATGTTCAGCATCTTCTTCGTCTCCGAGGGCAGCCGCGGCGCCGAGACGGGGGTCGTCCGAAACTACGACGACGCCCGCGCGCAGGACCTGCCCGCATTCGCCGCGTTCTTCCACTCGATGCTCGAGTCCGGCGTCCACCTCCCGCCGAGCGCGTTCGAGTCGTGGTTCGTCGGCGCGTCCCACGACGACGCCGCCGTCGAGGTCGTCCTCGACGCGCTGCCCGACGCTGCCAGGGCGGCCTCGGAATCCCGTGCCAGGATGGACCGATGACCCGTACGCTCGTCCACCTCGTCCGCCACGGCGAGGTCGAGAACCCCGGCCGGGTGCTCTACGGCCGGATGCCCGGCTACCACCTCTCCGCGCGGGGCCGCGCCATGGCCGACCGCCTCGCGGAGTACTTCGACGGGCACGACCTCGCCGCCGTCACCGCCTCCCCGATGGAGCGCGCCCAGGAGACCGCCGAGCCCACCGCACGCGCCCATGGGCTGCCGGTGCGCACGGACTCGCGTCTCCTCGAGGCGGGCAACCACTTCGAGGGCGAAACGATCGGGTCGAACCCGAAACAGCTGCTGCACCCGAAGTATTGGAGCCTGCTCGTCAACCCGTTCCTCCCCTCGTGGGGCGAGTCCTACACCTCGATCGCGGCCCGCATGATGGAGGCCGTCGACGCGGCCCGAGCATTCGCGCCGGGGCACGAGATCATGCTCGTCTCGCACGAGCTCTGCGTGTGGACGGCCCGCAGCTACGCCGAGGGCCGCCGTCTCTGGCACGACCCCCGCAAGCGGGAGTGTCGTCTCGCGTCGGTGACCACGCTCACCTACCACGACGACGACCTCACCTCCGTCGCCTACGCCGAGCCGTGCGCCGACCTGTGAGCCCCGCCGTGTCCTCCTCCGACCCCCGTCCGCACGTCCTCCCGACCCGAGGATGCCGGGCCGTCCTCGCCGGTGCGGCCGCGCTCACCCTCGGCGTCCTCGGCGGCTGCTCCGGCGCCCAGGGTGGCGACGACACCGTCGCCGGTCAGGCCAAGGAGGTCGCCGACCGCGCCTACGTGAGCGGTGACGGACGCATCGAGAAGCTGTCCGCCGCGGACCGCGGCGAACCCGTCACCCTCACGGGAAAGACCCTCGACGGCCAGGCGTGGTCGAGCGTCGACCACCGGGACAAGATCGTCGTCCTCAACGTGTGGGGTTCGTGGTGTCCGCCGTGCGTCGCCGAGATGCCGGAGCTGCAGAAGGCCCACGCCACCCTCGAGAAGACGAAGAAGCCCGTCGAGTTCATGGGCGTCGACGTCAATGAGGCTCCCGAGACGGCGGCCGCGTTCATGCGTCGCGTCGGCACGACGTACCCCTCGCTCGCCGACGACGGCGGCGCCGCCCTCACCGCACTCCAGGACAAGGCCTCCACCCCGCCCGCGACGATCCTCCTCGACCGACAGGGACGCATCGCGGCCCGCGTCACCGGCGAGACGACGTCGGCCACGGTCACCGGCCTCGTCGACGACCTCCTCGCCGAGGGCTGAGGTGCTGCTCGCCGACACCGGCGGCGTCACCGAGATCATCGCCGACGGAAACCTGCTGCTCGCCACCCTCGTGGCGCTGCTCGCGGGGCTCGTCTCGTTCGCGTCGCCGTGCGTCCTGCCGCTCGTGCCCGGGTTCCTCGGGTTCGTCACCGGCGCGGCCGACCGCCCCCTCGACGACCAGCCCCGCTGCCGGGTCCTCCTCGGCGCGGCCCTCTTCGTCCTCGGGTTCACGGCCGTCTTCCTCACCGGCACCCTCTTCGCCGCCGCGGCGGGCTCGTTCCTCCGCGTCCACCAGGAGACGCTCGTGCGGGCCGGTGGCGTGCTCGTCGTCCTCCTCGCGTTCGTCTTCCTCGGCTGGGGCGGCTCCCTCGGGCAACGCACGTGGGCGCCCCGGTGGCGCCCCGCGGCCGGACTCGCGGGCGCGCCGCTGCTCGGCGTCGTGTTCGGGCTCGGCTGGGCGCCCTGCATGGGGCCGACCCTCGCGATGATCTACACGCTCGCGACGAACCTCGCCGGTGACGGCCACCTCATCGCCCGCGGACTCGTCCTCGGCCTCGCCTACTGCCTCGGACTCGGGGTGCCGTTCCTCCTCATCGCCGCCGGGTGGTCTCGCGCGCTCTCGACCTCCGCCTGGCTCCGTCGCCATCAGCGGGGGATCCACCTCTTCGGCGGCGGTCTGCTCCTCGTCGTCGGGCTCCTCCTCGTCACCGGCGGTTGGACGGAGATCGTCGCGCGCCTCCAGGCCGGCCTCGTGAGCCGATACGAGACGCTGCTGTGAGACCCCTCCCGACCCCGCCCGTCCCCGACGACGCCCACCGGAACGCCCACCTGGGCACGCACCCGGACGAGGCCACCCCCACCCGACGCACCCCGACCACGAGGAGGACGCGGTGACACCCGCATCGACGCCGGAGGACCCCGCGAGTACGGGACCGGAGCCCCGGACCCCGGCGGCGCGCCACTCCGCCGTCGGCCTCGACGACACCCCCGACTCGCCGACGACCCTCGACTCCCTCCCCGACGACCCCGGCGTCGCGGGCCCGCTCCGCGGCCCCCGCCTCGGGTTCCGCGGCTGGGTGAGGTTCCTCTGGCGGCAGCTCACGAGCATGCGCACCGCGCTGCTCCTCCTCCTGCTCGTCGCGCTCGCGGCGATCCCCGGCTCGGTGTTCCCGCAGCGCAACATCGACGTCACCGCCGTCGACACGTTCATCGGCAAGCACCCCGTCGCGGGCCCGATCCTCGACACCCTCGGGTTCTTCGGCGTCTACACCTCGCCGTGGTTCTCGGCGATCTACCTGCTGCTCGTCATCTCGCTCGTCGGCTGCATCCTCCCGCGCACCGCGACCTACCGACGCACCCTCACCGGGCCGCCGCCCGCCGTGCCCCGCCGGCCCGAACGCCTCGGCACGAGCCTGCGCCTCGAGACCTCCGCGAGTCCTGCGGAGGTCGAGGACGCCGCCCGCGCGCTCCTGCGCCACCGCCGGTACCGCCTCCGCCGCGCCGACGACCGGCCGGCACGCGCCGGGGGAGAGGTCGCCGAGGTCGCCGCCGAGACGGGCTACCTCCGCGAGGCGGGCAACCTCCTGTTCCACTACGGCGTGGTCGCCGTCATCCTCTCCCTCGCCGCGGGCTACCTCGTCGGCTGGAAGGGCGACCGCATCGTCCCCATCGGCGAGAGCTTCGCCAACAACCGCGCCGCCTACCACACGTTCTCCGGCGGCCCGCTCGTCGACGCGGACCGGATGCAGCCGTTCGTCGTCACGCTCGACTCGATGGTCGCCCGGTTCGAGGACGAGATCGGCACCGGCCAGCTCGGCGCCCCGCGCGAGTTCCGCGTCGAGACGACCGTGCGCGACACCCCGGGCGGCGCCCCCCGCACCGACACCCTCGCCGTCAACCACCCCCTCGAGTTCTCCGGCGCGGAGGTCTACCTCCTCGGCAACGGGTACGCGCCGGTCGTCACCGTGCGCGACGCGGGCGGCCGGGTCCTCTACCGGCAGGCCACCCCGTTCCTCCCCGACGACGGCAACTACCGCTCCAGCGGCGCGATCAAGGTGCCCGCAGCCTCGCCGAAGCAGCTCGGGTTCTCCGGCGTCTTCCTCCCCACCGTCGTCGAGGTCGGCGAGGGCAGCGGCTCCGGCGTCGCCGGGAACCTCGAGTCCGGCTTCCCCGGGCTCAACGACCCGATGCTCGTCCTCGCCGTCCACGAGGGCACACTCTTCCCCGACTCGGAACCCCAGTCGGTGTACCGCCTCGACACTCGCGGCCTCGACCCGGTGAAGGACGCCTCCGGTGCGCCCCTCACCCTCCGGTTGCGGCCGGGCGAGAAGGCGACCCTGCCGGGCGGGCGGGGGAGCGTCGAGCTCTCCGCCGTCGACCGCTGGGCCGGCGTCTCGACCCGCTACGACCCGGTCAAGGGCCTCGCCCTCGGCTCGTCGGTCGTCATGCTCCTCGGCCTGCTCGCCTCGCTCGTCGTGCCGCGACGCCGCGTGTTCCTCCGGGCACGACGCGAGGGCGCCCCCGCGGTGACGACAGGCGCGCCGCCCACGCCGGGCACGGACCCGACGGCTACCGCCGACCCCGGCACCGTGGCAGGGCCGCGCACCCAGGTCGTCCTCGCCGGACTCACCCGCCGTGACGACGCCGGACTCCCCGGCACGTTGCGGGATCTCGCCGAGGACCTCGCCGAACGCCTCGGCGACACGACTATCATCGACTCGACCGAGGGGACGGACCGTTCATGACTTCCATCCAGATGGCCCAGCTCGCGACCTATGCCCTCTACGTGGCGATGGCGGCGCTCGCCTGCGCGATGACGGCCTTCACGCTGTATCTCGCCCGCCTCGCCTCCGGGCGGGAGGCCCGACGGGTCTCCGAGTCGGAGGCGGCACGCACCCACACGGACTCGCCTGTGCTCGTCACCGCGGGTGCGGCCCGCGGCGACGCCGTGACCGGCGACTCCACCACCAGCGACTCCACCACCGGCGACTCCACCACCGGCGTCACCACCGGTGGCCACGGTCGGGAGGACGTGGCCACGACGCCCGCGAGTGCGGTGGCCGAGGGCGATCGCCGCGAGCCCGCCTCGGGCAGCCTCGGGATGTCCCTGAGTTGGCTCGGCGCGTTGTTCCTCGTCGTGTCGCTGGCGCTCCGCGGGCTCTCCGTCTCGCGTGTGCCCGTCGCCAACCTCTTCGAGTTCGCCGTCGCCGGCGCCACGGCGACGCTCCTCACCTACCTCGTGCTCGCCCAGCGCCGCCCGCTGCGGTGGCTCGGGCTGTTCGTGGTCGTCCCGGTGCTCTCCGTCCTCGGCCTCGCGCTCGTCGCCTGGTACGTGCCCGCGGCCGAGCTCGCGCCGGCCCTGCAGAGCTACTGGATCGCCATCCACGTGCCGATCGCGATCATCTCCATCGGCATCTTCACCGTCGCGTTCTGCATCCTCCTCGTCCAGCTCGGCGTCGAGCGTCGGGAACGGCAGCGGGCCGAGGGTCGCGCGCCGTCGACGTCCCGCCTCGGCACGCTCCTCGACGCCCTCCCCGGCGCGGCCCGGCTCGACCGTATCGCCTACTCGCTCAACGTCGCCGCGTTCCCGCTGTGGACCTTCACGATCATCGCGGGCGCCATCTGGGGCCAGAAGGCGTGGGGTACCTACTGGAGCTGGGACCCCAAGGAGGTGTGGACCTTCGTCATCTGGGTGCTCTACGCCGCCTACCTCCACGCGCGCGCGACGAGCGGATGGAAGCGACGCACGTCGAACGTCATCGCGATCGCCGGCTACGTCGCGATCCTCCTCAACACCACCGTCGTCAACTTCTTCTTCTCCGGACTCCACTCCTACTCGGGACTCTGATGTCGTACACCGTTCGTTACTCGCTCGCCCGCATCCTCATCTTCCTCGGCTGCCTCGGGCTCTTCCGGCTCATGGGCTTGGAGAACCTCCTCGTGCTCCTCCTCGTCGCGGCGACCGTCTCGATGCTCATCTCCGTCTTCGCCCTCAGTGGCATGCGCGACAGGATGAGCGCGGAGATCGTCGAGCGTTCCGCCCGCCGCCGCGGTGAGGCCCCGCTCGAGGAGGCCGCCCCGGCCGAGCCCGCGCCCACCCGCGGTCGCCGCCGGCACGCCGACGCCGTCACCGACGAGGACGTCGAGGACCAGGCCTTCCGCTGACCGCACCCCCGTCGACCCACGCGTCGACACCACACCCGTCGAACGACGACGAGGCCGCTGCCCGGAGCTCCGGGCAGCGGCCTCGTTCGTGTGCGGGTGAGGTCGGGGCGGCGCGGTCAGGACATCGTGGGGAACACGACGACGCCGATCCCGACGGCGACGGCGACGGCGTATGCGAGCGTGAGCTTGCCGGTCGCACCGAGCGCGGGGATGAGGCCGCGACCGGTGGCGCCGCCGAGCATGTCCTTGCAGGGGCGCACGGCGAGCGGTGCGACGAGGAGACCGACGAGGGCTCCCGGGTGCTGCACTGCGGCGACGGCGCAGGCGACGAACGCGGCGACGAGCATCCCGACGTACGTGAGTCGGGCACGTCGCTCGCCGAGACGGACGGCGAGGGTGCGCTTTCCCGCCGGGCCGTCGGTGGGGATGTCGCGGACGTTGTTCACCATGAGGATCGCGCACGAGAGCAGACCGACGCCGGTGGCCGCGGCCCACGAGGCGAGGGTCGTCGTGTCGGCCTGGGTGTACGTCGTGCCCAGCGTGGCGACGAGGCCGAAGAAGACGAAGACGAAGATCTCGCCGAGCCCGAGGTAGCCGTAGGGGCGTCGCCCGCCGGTGTAGAACCACGCGGCGACGACGGACACGGCGCCGACGAGGAGGAGCCACCACGCGCCGCACAGCGCGACGAGGAGGAGTCCGGCGAGAGCGGCGACGCCGAACGAGGCGAACGCGGCCCGCTTGACGTGTGCGGCGGGGGCGAGGCCCTGGCCGACGAGACGGACGGGGCCGGTGCGGTTCTCGTCGGTGCCGCGGATGCCGTCGGAGTAGTCGTTCGCGTAGTTGACGCCCACCTGGAGCGCGAGCGCGACGACGAGCGCGAGGGCGGCGCGGCCGAGGTGGCCGGCGTCGACGGCGTAGGCGCAGGCCGTGCCGAGGAGGACGGGGGCGAGGGCGGCGGGCAGGGTGCGCGGGCGGGCACCCTCGATCCATTCGTGGAGGGTCGCCATGTCAGAGCCGTCCGAGGAAGTCGGGGTCGTCGTCGGGCCCGATGGGCCCGCGACGGCGGGGGGCACGGTGGGGCGGCATCGGCAGGGGCATGCCCGCGGCACGGCCGCCGAACCACCAGCCGAGACCTCCGGCGAGGGGGAACAGGAGGATGACGAACACCCACACGATCTTGGGCAGGCCCTTGACGCGCTCGTCCTCGGTCTGCACGCAGTCGACGAGCGTGTAGACCGTGAACACGAGGAGCGCGACGGCGGCGACGACGCGGAGCAACCCTCATCCTTCCTTCGGGTGGGCCTGCGGGAGGCCCGGCACGGTGGGTGATCCATCATCCCACTCCGGTGCGGCGAGGATCTCGGCGATCCGGCGCCGGTCGGGCTTGCCGAGCGCGACGCGCGGCAGGGCGGGGGCCACCCGGACGAGTCGGGGTCGCGCATGACGGGGGAGGGCCTCCCGGGCACGGGCGTCGAGCGCCTCTCGCGCCGCGCTCTCCTGCCCGGCGGATGCCTCGACGAGGGCGGCGACCCGCTGACCCCACTCGGCGTCGGGGACGCCGACGACCGCGACGTCGCACCCGGCGGGAAGGGCCGGGGCGAGGGCGGCGACGACCTGCGCGGGCCACACCTTGAGGCCGCCCGTGACGACGACGTCGTCCGCGCGGCCCTCGACGACGAGACGCTCGTGCCCGTCGTGCCCTTCGCCGTCGTGCCCTTCGCCGTCGGTGTCGAGGCGGCCGAGGTCGTCGGTGCGGAGCCAGCGTTCGCCGTCGAGCTCGACGAAGGGCGACTCGGCCGGGGGGCGGAGGTATCCGGCGGCGAGCATCGGACCGGTGAGGTGGATCCTCCCCTCGACGAGGCGGACGCGGGCGCCGTCGAGGGGGCGCCCGTCGTAGACGCATCCGCCGCACGTCTCGCTCATGCCGTACGTCGTGACGAGTCGCAGCCCCGCCCGCGCGGCCTCCTCGAGGAGGTCGGCGGGGCAGGCGGATCCGCCGACGAGGATCGCGTCGAACCCGCGGGCGGCCTCGACGGCGCGGGCGTCGGCCAGGAGGCGGCGCACCTGCGTCGGCACGAGGGAGGTGTAGCGGCGTTCCTGCGCGCTCGTGGCCGCGGCCATCGCCTCGGCGCCCGCGGCGAACACCGCGGGGGTGAACGAGTCGGCCGGGGGGAGGGGAACGGGCGGGGCGCCTGCGCGGAGGGATCGGAGTACGACCTGGAGGCCCGCGACGTGGTGGGCGGGCAGCGTGAGCAGCCAGCGGCCGGGGCCGCCGAGGCGCGCGTGGGTCGCATCGGCCGAGGCGGCGAGCGCCGTGGCCGGCAGCACGGCGCGCTTCGCGGCGCCGGTCGACCCGGAGGTGCCGACGGCGATCCCGCCACCGGTGTCGGCGCCGAGCGCGGCGAGGTGGGCCACGTCGGCGTCCTCGACCACCGGGGCCGGGGCATCGGCGGCGTGGGGGAGCAGGAGGGGGCCCGTTCCGGCGGCCGCGGTCGCGAGCCGGTCGAGCAGCTCCGGGTCCGTCGGGTCGGTGGGCACGGCCAGGGGCGCGATCGTCACCGGGGCACCGTAGCGCGCGGCACCCCCCGACTCCTCGGCCCCTCCGCGGTACAGCGATGTCGGCGGCGCGGGTGGTGGCGGGAAGATGTTCTGCGTCGGCGCAGGTCAGAGGGGTGCGCTGCGGGCGTCGGGCGACGCCCCTGCCCCGCTGTATGACGGAGGGCCCCGGAAACCGGGGAGCGGCGGTGGGTGAGCAGGCGGCGGCGCGAGAATGGGGCCATGACGAAGACGGCAGTGGTGACGGGTGCGAGCAGCGGTATCGGCAAGGCGACGGCGCAGGCCCTCGCCGCGGACGGCTACCGGGTCGTCCTCGCGGCACGGCGGGGCGAGAAGCTCGCCGGGATCGCGGAGGAGTTCGGCGGCGTCGCGGTGACGTGCGACGTGACGAAGGCCGAGGACGTCACGCGGCTCGCGGAGGAGGCGGGTGACGACGTCGCGGTGCTCGTCAACAACGCGGGTGGCGCGTTCGGTCTCGAGCCCGTCGAGGAGGCGGCGCTCGACAAGTGGCGGGCGATGTACGAGGTCAACGTCCTCGGCACCGTCGCGGTGACGAAGGCCCTGCTGCCGGCGCTGCGGGCGTCGGGCGGCGGCACGATCGTCACGATCACGTCGACGGCCGGTGACGGCGCGTACGAGAAGGGCGCCGGGTACTGCGGCGTCAAGGCCGCCGAGCGGTACGCGAGCGACGCGCTGCGCCTCGAGCTCAACGGCGAACCGATCCGCATCTGCGACATCGCGCCGGGTCTCGTCGAGTCCGAGGGGTTCTCCCTCGTCCGGTTCGGCGGGGACGAGGAGAAGGCGAAGGCCGTCTACGAGGGCGTCGACCACCCCCTCTCCGAGGAGGACGTCGCGGAGTGCGTCCGCTGGGTCGTCTCGCTGCCCGCCCACGTCAACATCGACCGGATGACGGTCAAGCCCGTCGCCCAGGCCACCCCGTACAAGCTCCACCGCGGGCCGCTGCGCGAAGCGTGAGGACGTGACGACGGCGCCGGTGCGAGAACCGGCGCCGTCGTCGTGTCGTCACCGTCCCGAGGCCCCGGCCCGGCCCCGGCGCGGCCGTCGTCGCATGCCGGCCGCGTCGCCCGCCCGCATCCCGTGCCACTTCCGGCTCCGTCATGCGCCGCGTCTCACCGGTCGTCGGCGTGGGTCACCGGCGGTAGAGACGGCGGCGGAGTCGGCTGGGGAGTCGGAAGAGGTGGGCAAGGCGCAGCGTGCCGAGGAGTGTCTCGATGCCGACGCACACGACGACGACGAACGCGGTGAGGAGCACGGGGTAGAGCAGGTCGAACCACAGCGAGGTCGCGGTGAGGGTCTCGACGACGGCGAGGGGGCCGAGTTCGACGGCGAAGTGCCACGCGACGATGACCGGCACGTGCATGACGTAGATGCCGAGCGTGCGGCGTCCGACCCAGGAACCGACGACGCGCCATGGCCGCCACCGGCACAGCTGCGCAGAGGCGGTGATGCCGAGGACGCTCGCGGCGAGCTGGAGGACGAGGGAGAGGACGGAGTCGCCGAACGAGAGCGGCTTCGGCGTCATGAGGGTCGCGAGGCCGAACGCCTGGAAGAACGCGACGGTGAGCACGCCGCTCCCGAGGAGGACCCACCACGAGCGGGCGTGACGGAGGATGAGCGGCTTCGCGTGGACGCCGAGGACGAAGTAGAACACGTAGAGCAGGATCCGGGTCCACAGCGGCGACTCGACGGTCCATGTCATCCCGGCCCAGATGCTCACGGCGGCGGAGCCGGCGAGGACGATCCCCGGCGGGACGCGGCGTAGCGCCGTGAAGACGAGCGTGTAGGCGGCGAGACCGAACACGAACCACAGCGGGGTGCGCGGCTCGACGATCTGGATGAAGAAGTCCTGCACGCGCGCGGGTTGGAACGGGACGACGACGGGCCCGGACGCGATGAAGAGGAACCCGTACACGGCGAGCCACACGAGGTACAGGTAGTAGTTCGTCACCGCGGAGAGGATCGCGTTGCCGTGGGCGAAGCCGCGGCGGATCTTGCCGGAGGCGAGCATGCCGGAGACGACGAAGAGCAGCGGCATGCGGATGACGGCGACGACCTGGTTGATGCGGTCCCAGCGGGGGACGACCCAGTCGGCGGCCTGCGGCAGGGCGTAGTAGTGGCCGATGCTCACGTGGAGGAGCACGACGGCGACGATCGCGAGTCCGCGGGCGGCGTCGATCCACGCGAGGCGGGAGGCACCGCCCGTGGGGCGGGGGGTGGGGCGGCCGAAGTGCTCGAGCTGCTCGAGGCGGGCGAGTCTCAGTCGGCGTGACTTGAGCGCCCGGCCACCGGACGCGCGTCGGCGGCGCGCCTCGGTGGCCCGGTCCTCGGGGGCGTGGGGCCCACGGTCCCCCCGTGGTGCGGGTGTGGGGGTGTCGGCGGGCATGGGGGACCCCCGATCAGAAGTACCAGGGGAAGGGGGACCAGTCGGGGTCGCGCTTCTCGAGGAACTGGTCGCGGCCCTCGACGGCCTCGTCGGTCATGTACGCGAGGCGCGTGGCCTCGCCCGCGAACACCTGCTGGCCCATGAGTCCGTCGTCGGCGAGGTTGAACGCGAACTTGAGCATGCGCTGCGCCTGCGGCGACTTGCCCATGATCTCCTTCGCCACCTCGATGGCCGTCGCCTCGAGCTCGGCGTGGTCCGCGACGATGTTGACGGCGCCCATGCGGTGCATGTCCTCGGCGGTGTAGGCGCGGCCGAGGAAGAAGATCTCGCGGGCGAACTTCTGCCCGACCATCTTCGCGAGGTAGGCGCTGCCGTAACCGGCGTCGAAGGAGCCCACGTCGGCGTCGGTCTGCTTGAACCGGGCGTACTCGCGGCTCGCGATCGTGAGGTCGCAGACGACGTGGAGGGAGTGCCCACCGCCCGCGGCCCAGCCGGGGACGACCGCGACGACGACCTTCGGCATCGTGCGGATGAGCCGCTGCACCTCGAGGATGTGGAGGCGACCGCCCTCGGCCTTGACACGCGCGGTGTCGACGCTGTTGCTCGACTCGTCGCCCTTCTCCTCCGCCTCGGCGCTCGCGTACTGGTAGCCGGAGCGGCCGCGGATGCGCTGGTCGCCGCCGGTGCAGAAGGCCCACCCGGCGGTCTCGCCCGACTTGCCGGGGGTGGGGTGCGGGCCGTTGCCGGTGAGGAGGACGACGCCGACGTCGGCCGAGCGACGCGCATGGTCGAGCGCGCGGTACAGCTCGTCGACGGTGTGCGGCCGGAACGCGTTGAGCACCTCGGGTCGGTCGAACGCGATGCGCACCGCACCGAGGGTGCGGCCCGGAACCGGGCCGGGCAGGACACACCGGTGGTACGTGATGTCGGTGAAGTCGAACCCGGCGACCTCCTCCCAGGCCTGCGGGTCGAAGGGCTGTGGAGAGCGGGCGCCGGCGTCGGTCATGGGGGAAGGGTACAAAGCCGGGACGCCCCGCACCGGGACGACCCGTGCGACGCCCCGACCCGTCCGTCACGGGTGCCACTCCCGGCCGCCCGGTCACCCCGCGGCACGCCGCCCCTTCGACGCTCGCGGTGGCGACGCGGGCACCCGGGACGTTCGGGCATCTCGGACAGGAGCGCCCCCGCGCGGGCGTACCGTTCCCGGCGACGGGCCTCGCCCCTTCGGGGAGGGCGCGTCGCATCAGCGTGGATGCACAGCGAGGAGACGGCAGATGAGTCCGGTACCCACGAACGAGGACGTCCGCACCGAGGGATGGCCGCCGCCGGCGGTCGACCCGGAGAGGCGTGAGGCGCACGACCGCGCCTGGCCGTTGTCGAAGATCCTCACGTGGTCGGTCGTCGCGCTCGTCGGCGGCGTCGCGTGGGTGATGCTCGCGCTCGTGCGCGGCGAGACCGTCAACGCGATCTGGTTCGTCTTCGCCGCGCTCGCGACGTACGCGATCGCCTACCGCTTCTACGCGACGTACATCGAGGACACGCTCCTCAGGCCCGACGACCGGCGCGCCACCCCGGCGGAGTACGCCGCCGACGGCAAGGACTTCGTCCGCACCGACCGCCGTGTCCTCTTCGGTCACCACTTCGCCGCGATCGCCGGTGCCGGTCCGCTCGTCGGCCCCATCCTCGCCGCGCAGATGGGCTACCTGCCGAGCACGTTGTGGATCATCGTCGGCGTCATCCTCGCCGGCGCCGTGCAGGACTACCTCGTCCTCTTCTTCTCCATGCGGCGCGGCGGCCGGTCCATCGGTCAGATGGCCAAGGACGAGCTCGGCACCGTCGGTGGTGCGGCCGCCCTCGTCGCGACGCTGACGATCATGCTCATCATCGTCGCGATCCTCGCGCTCGTCGTCGTCAACTCCCTCGGCGACAGCCCGTGGGGCGTGTTCAGCGTCGGCATGACGATCCCGATCGCGCTCGTCATGGGCGTCTACATGCGGTTCCTCCGCCCGGGCCGTGTCGGTGAGGTCTCGGCCATCGGCGTCGTCCTCCTCCTGCTCGCGATCGTCGCGGGCGGGTGGATCAACGCGAACCCCGCGCTCGCGTCGATGTTCCACCTGTCCCGCGGCACCCTCGCGTGGGCCGTCATCGTCTACGGGTTCGTCGCGGCCGTGCTGCCCGTGTGGATCCTCCTCACCCCGCGCGACTACCTCTCGACGTTCATGAAGATCGGCACGATCGCCCTGCTCGCGGTCGGCATCGTCGTGGTCCGCCCCGAGATCCACACGCCCGCCTTCACCGAGCTCGCGTTCCGCAGCGACGGCCCGGTGTTCTCCGGCCCGCTGTTCCCGTTCCTCTTCGTGACGATCGCGTGCGGTGCGCTCTCCGGCTTCCACGCGACGATCGCGTCGGGCACGACGCCGAAGCTGCTGGAGAAGGAACGTCAGGCCAAGATGGTCGGCTACGCGGGCATGCTCGCCGAGTCGTTCGTCGCCGTCATGGCCCTCGTGTGCGCCGTGTCCATCGACCGCGGCCTCTACTTCGCGATGAACTCCTCGCCCGCCGTCACTCAGGGCACCGTCGAGGGTGCGGCCGCGTTCGTCAACAACCTCGGACTCATGGGCGTCCACACCACGCCCGACGCACTCGCCGCGACCGCGCAGGCCGTCGGGGAGCCCTCGGTCGTCTCCCGCACCGGTGGCGCGCCGACGATGGCGATCGGACTCGCGCAGATCATGCACCAGTTCCTCGGCGGGTCGGCCCTCATGGGGTTCTGGTACCACTTCGCGATCATGTTCGAGGCGCTGTTCATCCTCACGAGCGTCGACGCCGGCACCCGCGTCGCCCGGTTCATGCTCCAGGACGCCCTCGGCAACGTGTGGCCCAAGTTCGCCGACCTCGACTGGACCCTCGGCAAGTGGTTGTGCACCGGCGTCATGGTCGCCGGGTGGGGGTCGATCCTCCTTCTCGGCGTGCACGACCCGCTCGGCGGCATCAACACGTTCTTCCCGCTGTTCGGCATCGCGAACCAGCTCCTCGCCGCGATCGCGCTCGCCGTCTGCCTCGCCATCGCCGCCCACATGGGCCGCCGCCGTTCGCTGTGGATCATCGCCGCACCGCTCGCGTTCGTCTCCGCGGTGACGATCACCGGCTCGTTCTACAAGATCTTCAGTTCCGTCCCCGCCATCGGCTACTGGGCGCAGCACAGGGCGTTCAAGGACGCCCTCGCGGCGGGCAAGACGCAACTCGGCACGGCGAAGACGCCCGAGGCGATGGAGGCCGTCGTCCGCAACACGTTCGTGCAGGGCAGCCTGTCGATCCTCTTCGTCGTCCTCGCGATCGTCGTCATCGTCGTCGCGGTGGTCCGCACCCTGCAGACGCTGCGGGGCGCGTCGCGGATCGACACGGAGGGCCCGTACGTCGCCTCGCGGGTGTTCGCACCCGCCGGGTTCGTCACCACCCCGCCCGAGAAGGAGCTGGAGCGGGAGTGGGAGGCGTTCTACGAGGAGCACCCCGACGTCGCCCTCGCCCACCGCACGGGCCACTGATGGCCGACGTCGCGACCGGTACGACCCTCGCCGCCCGCACCCAGGCCCTCACCGGCCGGGTGCGGGCGGCGGGGCGTCTGGCGTGGGCGACGTGGCGGTCGATCCTCGGCGCCGACCGATACGACCGCTACCTCGCCCACCACCGCGTCGCCCACCCCGACGTCGAACCGATGGGGGAGAAGGAGTTCTGGCGCGAGCACTACCGTTCTCTCGACCGCGACCCCGGCGCCCGCTGCTGCTGATCCGCCCGTCCGGCGACGGGCATGAACGGATAACCGGCCACGTCCCTGGCGTGTACAGATAATCGCACTTACCATGGGTGTGCGGATATCCGTACAGGAGGTCGATCATGGACGACGGCACCCGCCCTCCCCTGTGGGGAGCGGCCGACGAGCCCGCCGACCTCGGCGCGCTGCTCCTCCTCCTGCGTCGCGCGCACGGTCTCACCCAGGCCGAACTCGCCGACGCCGCCGGGGTGCCGCGGCGGTTCGTCGTCGACCTGGAGAACGGCCGCTCCACCCTGTTCGTCCAGCGCCTGCACGCCGTGCTCGACGCCCTCGACGCCCGCCTCGTCGTCGAGGAACCCGGCGCCCGCGACGCCGCCTCCGGCCTCTCCCGGACGGGCGCATCGGGTGACGATGCCGTCGCGGTGGACGACGACCCAGACGGGGGCGCCCCCGCGCTCAAGGACCTCGGATGGTGACCCGCACCTCCTCCGGTGCCGCGTCCGACGTCCTCGACGTCGTCCTCTACGGCACCCACGTCGCGGAGGTGCGGCGCGGGCGTGAACCGCACCGCCTCGACTGGACGTGGACCGCCGACGCCGCCGCCCGATGGGGCGTCGGGGCCCGCGTCGTGGGGCACGCCGCACCCGTCGGCGAGCCCGGGGCGAGGCTGCACGACCTGCGCGCCGGCGTCGTCGTCGCCGGGCTGTTGCCCGAGGGGCAGGCGCGGCTGCACTACGCCGTCAACGCCGGCATCGACCCCGACGACACGTTCGCGATGCTGCGCCGGTACGGCCGCGACACCGCCGGCGCGCTCGACTTCGTCCCCCGCACGGGTCGGCCCGGGGACCCCGCCGCAGAGCCCGTGCCGCTCGGCGACGCGCAGGTCAGGGAGCTGCTCGAACGGGCGGGCAGCAGCCGCCGCGACGGCGGCCTCACGTCCATCTCGCTCGCCGGCCTCGTGCCCAAGATCGCCCTGCGTCGCGCCGCCGACGGGTCGTGGTGGCAGCCCCCGCCGGGCATCCCGTCGACGTGGATCCTCAAGGTGGCCCACCCCGTGGGCAGCGACGCCGCCGACGTCGTCGACACCGAGGCCGCCTGCCTGGACCTGGGCCGCCGCGTCGGGGTGACGACCGTGCAGGCCGAGGTGATCGAGGTCGACGGGCTGCGCGCCATCGCCGTCTCCCGGTACGACCGGATGCCGGACGGCCGGAGCGGGGTCGCGCGCCTGCACCAGGAGGACCTCGCCCAGGCGCTCGGGCTCAACACCGCCGACCCGGCCCGCAAGTTCCAGCGCGGCCGCACGATCCCGTCGTGGCGGGCCGCATCCGACGTGATCCGCGCCGGTCGCGGGCGGCTCTCGCCCCTGGCGCGGCTCGTGGCGTTCTCGTGGCTCGTGGGCAACAGCGACCACCACGCCAAGAACACGTCGTTCCTGCGGCACGCCGACGGCCGGGTCGACGTCGCCCCCGCGTACGACGTCGCCGCGCACCTGCACCATCCCGGCGCGCACCGCACGGCGCTCGACCTGGCGGGGGAGTCCGACTTCGACGCCCTCACGGTCGCCCACGTCGTCGACGAGGTCGCCTCGTGGGGCGTGCCCGGCGACGCGGCCCGCGCGGCCGTCGTCGACGTCGTCACCGACCTCACGGACGCCCTCGCGCGCATCGACCGCGGCCGCCACCCCGGCGTGACGCCGGGGGCGTGGACCGTCCTCGACGACCGCGTCGCACGGGCCGCGGGGGAGCTGGGCTTGCGGAGCTGAGGCGGGCCGGGCTGCGGCGGGCACCCATGCGGCGGGCGCGGTCGGTGCGGAGGTAGCGCCATTCGAACGGTCTCGAGCCCGTCTCAGTCCGTGAGACTGCAGGTCACGGGCTCGGGGGGGCGCCGAGGGGGCATCGACTCCGTCCTGATGGCGTCACTCCGCGGTCACGGGATGCGGTCCGCCTCGTCCGGGACGTCCGGCTCGGCGCCGGGGTGCACGTCGTCGGCCGTCGCGGGCTTCCCCGCGACCCCGGCATCGTCCCCTGCGGCCGCCCGTCCTTCGTCGGTCGTCGTCTCGGCGTCCGCGCCGTCGGGGTGGGTCTGCGCCCAGCGGGCCTTCTCCGCCTCGGACCTGCGGTGGTTGCGCAGCCCGATGACGCCGAGGACGAGGCCGATGAGCACGGGCTTCCAGAACTGGTCGTGCTCCAGCACCGTGACGAGCCACGGCGGCAGCGGCGGTAGATCGGGGAGGTCGGGCAGCGGCGGCAGGTCGAGGTGGGGGACGGGTAGGTGGATGCGCGGGAACCCCGGCACCGGCAGGTGGATCTGCGGCAGCGGCGGCAGGTCTGGCCACGGAACGTCGGGCAGGTCGACGTCCCAGTGGGGCAGGAGCCTGCCGATGATCGGCCCGAGGACGAAGATCGCGATCGCCCACCCGGCCTTGCCGAGCCCCGCGAGGAACGGGTACGCGACCCGCTTGACGTCGCTGGACGCCATCGCCTCCCGCCGCTTGGCCCCGCGCGACCCGGCGGGCGGGTCGACCTCGATGATCGAGTCGGCGTCGCGGTAGTAGACCTCCAGGAGGTCGTCGAACGTGTTGGCGCGGATGCGCAGGTGTGGCTTCGACCGGCTGAGGGCGGAACCGACGGACGCCAGCTTGGTGATCCCGCGGCGTCCCATCAGGGGCAGGTCGCCGTCCGCGGTCCCCGAGTACCGTCCGACCACGCGCCCGTCGACCGTCACCTGCAGCCGCAGCGGCGGGTTGCGGACCCACCGCTCGACGCGCTCCCGCGGGCCCGCATCGATGCCGGCCCGCACGCCGGACTTCGGGGCGCCGTTCTCGTCCGTGTCGGAGTCGGGCACCGGCCAGTCGGGGTAACGCCCGACGAACTCGGCGTCGAACCCCTGCTCCAGCTCGATGACGCCCTGCTGCGGATGGTGCAGCGTCCAGACCTCCACGCGTCACACCTTCCCGACGCCGGAGTCGGCGGGCCGTCCCTCGGCTCCACCACGGAGTCGGCCGCCGAGATGGCTGCCCGCCAGGCACAGCAGGAACACGCCGACGGCGTAGATCCACGTGCCCGGGTCGGAATACAGCTTGAGCGCGAACCAGCAGATCAGGCCCGTGAGGATCGGGAACGACCACGTGGACCGGAACACCGCGCCGTCGAGCACCCCGGTGCCGAACGCCGCCACCGGCAGCAGCACGAGCATCGCCGTCGTCGCCGTCGCGGCGGGCAGAGCCATCCCGATGACGTACGGCGCGACGAGGAACGCGAGCGCCGAGATCAGGTACGGCCACCACTGCTTCGCTGTGCGTGAGGGTCCGTCGTCCTCGTCCTCGTCCTGGTCCTCGTCCTCGTCGAGACCGTCCGTGTCGCCGAGGTCGTCCGTGTCTTCGAGGTATTCGGGCACGCTGCTCCCGGTGCGTCCCGTCCGTTCGGTGCGCACCGGGAGGACGGGGTGGGGCGTCTGCTCCTCCGGTGACTCGACGCGGGCGGGGTCCGTGGGGTCGGGGAGAGAGGTGCTCATGATGTCTCCAGCGTAGGGGCCGGGCGCGGCGGGTCGGGGTGGGCGACGGGGGTCCCGAACCTCCTACGCTGGGTCGCATGCCGATTCCCCCGCACGTCGCCGAGCTGCGCCGCCACGTCGGCCACGACCCTCTGTGGCTCACGGGGGTGACGGCGATCGTCCTGCGCGACGACCCCGAGCGTCCCGACGGCCCGCCGCAGGTGCTCCTCGTCAAGCGCAGCGACGACGGCCGCTACACGCCGGTGAGCGGCATCGTCGACCCGCGCGAGCACCCCGCCGACACGGCCGTGCGCGAGGCGATGGAGGAGACGTGCGTGCAGATCGCCGTCGAGCGCCTCGTCGCGGTGCGGGTCGTCGGCCCCATCACGTACCCGAACGGTGACGTGTCGGACTACGTCGACCACGCCTTCCGCTGCCGGTGGGTCGCGGGCGAGCCGCGCGTCGGCGACGACGAGGCCACCGAGGCCGCCTGGTGGCCCACCGACGCCCTGCCCCCGATGGGCGACGACCACGTCCGTCTCGTGGTGCGCGCCGTCACGGGCGAGGTCGATCCCTACCTCGGCCCGGCGGACTGAGGACCGCCGACACGAAGCCCCTCCGGCCGATCCTCGGCCCCGCGTCCATCTCACGGAGGCCGGTCGAGGCGGGGTCGGTGCACCTCGTCCGGCCGCGGCGGCCGATGCCCCGTCCGG
>NZ_BAFE01000054.1 GCF_000247995.1 Mobilicoccus pelagius NBRC 104925 | reverse complement strand
AGGGCCGCCTTCGCGTGTCATGCTGTCCTTCAGAACATTTCGGAGGGGGTAGACGCGACCGTGGACGTGTTCGCCGTGCGGCGTGAGGTCGTCGACGAGTACCGATCTTTCACCTCGTCGTTCGCGACGCCCCGTGACGCCCGCATCCGAGCCCACCTCGACACGCTCATGGAGACCGGAGACCAGTGGCCCGAACCATGGGTCAGTGTCAACCCGAGTTTCGCCACCGGCGGCACGATCACCGACCTCGTGTCCGCCGGGATTCTCCACACGGAATGTGAGCGCATCTTCCGTGTCAAAGCCGCGCCCTCAGACACAGGAACTCAGACCCTCACCCTTCACCGCCATCAGAGTGAGGCCATCTCCGCTGCGGCGACGGGACGTTCATACGTCCTGACCACGGGCACGGGTTCGGGCAAGTCCCTCGCCTACATCGTGCCGATCGTCGACGCGGTACTCCGGGCAAAGGATGCGGGCGCGCCGCCCGGGGTGAAGGCGATCGTCGTCTATCCGATGAACGCCCTGGCGAACAGTCAGCGCGGCGAACTGGAGAAGTTCCTCTCCTATGGCTATCCGGGCGGCGGCCCCGTCACGTTCGAGCGGTACACGGGTCAGGAGAGCGAAGAAGACCGCCGCCGGATCCTCGCAGATCCGCCCGACATCCTGCTGACCAACTACGTCATGCTCGAGTTGGTCCTCACCCGCCCGAAGGAGCGGCAGGCCCTCATCCAGGCATCCCGCGGGCTGCGGTTTCTCGTCCTCGACGAGCTGCACACCTACCGCGGCCGGCAGGGCGCCGACGTCGCGCTCCTGGTCCGTCGTCTGCGTCAGGCGTGTGGGGGCACGAACCTGCAAGTGATCGGTACGTCGGCGACGATGGCTTCCGGGGGGTCGATTCCCGACCGGCAGAGGGCGGTGGCCGATGTCGCGTCCCGCCTTTTCGGTGCTTACGTCCTGCCCGAGCATGTCATCGGGGAGACGCTCACACGGACGACGGATGACAGGGAGCCCGACGTCTCCGCGATCGCACTCGCTGCGCGCGCGTGGCGGGATGGAAGCGCGGATACCGGTTATACAGAAATGGCCGCCGACCCCCTCGTATCGTGGGTCGAGACGACGTTTGGCCTCGACCGCGACGGTGAGCATCTCGTTCGACGAGTGCCGGTCACGGTGCCAGATGCGGCCGCCGCACTGTCGAACCTAACCGATCTTTCGGCGGCGGAGGCCGCGGAGGCGATCAGGGCTGTCTTCCTTGCGGGTTCCCGCACGCGGCACCCCCAGACCGGCCGTCCGCTGTTCGCATTCCGTCTTCACCAGTTCATCTCCAAGGGAGACACCGTGTACGTCTCTCTGGAGCCCGAGGACGTACGCCACATCACAAGCACTTACCAGCAGCGCGTGCCTGGGCATCGGGAGAAGTCTCTACTTCCCCTAGGATTCTGCCGCGAATGCGGTCAAGAGTACCTGGTCGTGTCACAGGTGACCCGCGACGGGCGCCGCATGTTCGTCAACCGACAGGATTCCGACGCGTCGGGTGGAGACGCCGTCACCGGGTATCTGTACGTATCGTCCACGTATCCATGGCCAGATAATCCAGTCGCCGAGCAGCGTTTCCCGGATCATTGGATCGTCGAGGACGGGAGTCTGCCACAGCTGGCGGAGAACAAACGGAAGTACGCGCCCGAAGAGGTCGGCGTCGGGCTCGACGGGGAACTTCTGCCCATCGGCGAAGGACTGCGCGCGTGGTTCATGTCGACGCCGTTCGCCTTTTGCCTGGCGTGTCGCGTCTCCTACGAACACGTGCGCGGCAATGACTACTCCAAACTCGCCAGCCTCGACCGCGAAGGGCGGTCCTCGGCCGTCTCGGTGATCAACTCGGCGATCGTGAGATCCTTGCGCTCGCTGCCACAGAGTGAGCTGGCGCCGGATGCCCGCAAGTTGTTGACCTTCGTCGACAACCGTCAGGACGCGTCGCTGCAGGCGGGTCACTTCAACGACTTCGTGCAGGTGGCGCAGCTTCGAGGCGCTCTGTACCGGGCGATGGTGGAGCACACCGATGGCTTGCGGCACGAGAGCGTGGCGCAGTACGTCACGGATGCCCTGGGCCTCGACCTGCCGGACTTCGCCGCGAACCCCCGGGCGAAGTTCTCACAACGGGAGGCCGCATTCGCGGCGCTACGCGCCGTCGTGGAATATCGCCTCTACACCGATCTCAAGCGAGGGTGGCGCATCACGATGCCCAACCTCGAGCAGACCGGCTTGTTGCGGGTGCAATACATCGACCTCGACGAGATCGCGGCCGATACGGAAAGTTGGCGCAAGAAACCGTTTCTCCGCGATGCCGATCCGGGGATGCGCAAGGACCTGTGCCAGATCCTTCTCGACGAGATGCGTCGCGTTCTCGCCATCGACGTCGATTGCCTCTCCCCTGAGGGCTTCGAACGCCTCCAGCGTGACTCGCGCCAGCATCTGATGGGTCCGTGGAGTATCGCCGAAGGCGAGCAGGTGGCCGAGGCCGGCACGGTCTACCCCACAAAGAGCACCCCTCGTAAGGCCCGCACTGATCTGTTCGTCTCGGGATTGTCGGCGTTCGGGCGCTATCTGCGTGATCCCAAGCGAGGGCTTGGAGGGTTGAGCGTCGACGAGACCCAGGCGGCCATCGTCGAGCTGTTCGAGGTAATGGCCGAGAACGGCCTCGTCACGGCCGTCACCGAGCGAGAGGGCGTGTCCGGTTACCGCCTGCAGGCCTCAGCGGTGAGATGGCGGGCGGGCGACGGCACACACGGCGCCGAGGACCGGTTGCGTCGAACCGTCACCAAGGATGAGGCGCCGCGCGCCAACCCCTACTTCCGCGATCTCTATCGCGATGTGGCCGCATCCATGATGGGTCTGCGTGCCCTGGAACACACGGCGCAGGTTCCCGCGCCGCTGCGTGAGGAGCGCGAGTCGGAGTTCCGTGAGGGCGTTCTGCCCATGTTGTTCTGCTCCCCCACGATGGAGCTGGGCGTCGACATCGCCAGTCTCAACGCCGTGGGGCTGCGCAACGTGCCCCCGACGCCCGCGAACTACGCACAGCGATCGGGCCGCGCAGGCCGCAGCGGACAGCCCGCACTCGTGACGACGTATTGCGCCACGGGTAACGCGCACGACACCTACTATTTCCGCCGCTCTCGTGAGATGGTCGCGGGCTCCGTCACTCCCCCGCGGCTCGATCTCGCCAACGAGGACCTCGTTCGCAGTCACGTCCACGCGGTCTGGCTGGCGGAGACCGGAGTGGCTCTCCCGTCGAGCCTCACGGACCTCGCCCAGACCGACGACGGCGACCGGTACCGAATCCATCCGGAGATCTGGAACCGCCTCACCGATGCGGATGTCGAGCCCCCGGCGATCCGCGCCGCAGATCAGGTGGTGAAGGAGGTGCGGCAGACCTGGGCGGAGCCTGCGCCGTGGTGGTACGAGGGGTGGGTCGCCGATCAGGTGCGCGGCGCCGCGACCGCGCTCGACACTGCGCTCGACCGGTGGCGGGGCCTCTACCGAACCGCGACACGCGAATACGAGGTGCAAAACCGCCTGGCGATCGACACGCGCGCGAGCGCGAAGGATCGGAACCGTGCGGCGGCACGCGCGGCTCAGGCACGGCATCAGCTCCTCATCCTCGGCAACGAGGACACCGGCCGGAACATGAGTGATTTCTACTCCTACCGCTACTTCGCGTCGGAGGGCTTCCTGCCCGGGTACTCCTTCCCTCGCCTTCCGCTTGCGGCCTACGTTCCCGGCCAGCGGGGAGGCCGCCGTTCGGACGAGGGCGAGTACCTTCAGCGTCCGCGGTTCGTCGCGATCCGCGAGTTCGGACCGAAGGCCCTGATCTACCACGAGGGTGCCCAGTACGAGGTGCACCGGGTCCAGTTGCCCGAGGGGTCGGATTCGTCCGGCACGGTGCGGACCGAGGAGGCGCGGCGGTGCGGCTCGTGTGGGTATCACCACCCGGTGGCCGTGGGCACGGATGTGTGCGACGACTGTGGCACCCGCCTCGGCGGCAAGACGTATGGGCTCCTGCGGCTACAGACGGTGTTCACGCGGCGCCGGGAGCGCATCAGCAGCGATGAGGAGGAACGGCGCAAGTCGGGGTTCGAGCTGGAGACGAGCTACCGCTTCGCCGAGCACGGGGAACGCTCGGGGCGTCTCGTCGCGGTGGCAGAGGCGGATGGCCGCCCGATGATGCACCTCACGTACGGGGATAGCGCGACGATCCGCGTCGCCAACGTGGGCCTCCGACGACGCAGTGACGCCGCGGATCGCGGGTTCTGGATGGACGGGGTCACAGGTACGTGGCAGCCCAAGAAGAACGTTCCGGGCGAGAAGGGCTCGATCCCCGTCGATGCCGAGGGCACCGGCGCCGATGTGGAGCCCCATCGGTTGGTCCAGGTCATCCCCTACGTAGAGGACCGCCGCAACATCCTCGTGCTGCGCATGACCGCCGGCGTGGACGACTCGACGGCTACCACGTTGCGGTACGCACTCGAGCGCGGCGCCGAGGCGGAGTTCCAGCTCGAGGACGGAGAGTTGACGAGCCAAGATCTTCCGGATCTCGAGCACCGGGGACGGATGCTGTTCACCGAAGCCGCCGAGGGCGGTGCAGGCGCTCTCCGACGGCTCGTGTCGGAACCGCAGGCACTCGCGCGGGTGGCCCGCCGGTCGTTGGAGATCGTCCACGTCGATCCGGACACGGGCGAGGATCGGGGGCAGGCCGAGGGTGCCCGCGAGCGGTGTGAGCTCGGGTGTTACGACTGTCTGTTGTCGTACGGCAATCAGAGTGAGCACGCTCTCATCGATCGTCATCGGGCTGTACCGACACTTCTCGATCTCATGCGGGCCACGGTGACCGTCGTGCCTGCCCCGCCCACGCGAGCAGAGCAGCGTGCGGGCATGAGCGGGCTGGACCCCACGTCGCCGGCGGGTCGACTGGTCCGCTGGCTCGATGGTCGCGGCTCGCGCCTGCCCGACCGGGGCCGCACGACGGTGGCGGATGCCCAGGCGACGCCCGATCTCGTCTACGACCTGCCGGGCAACCCTGTGGCGGTCTTCGTCGGCGGTGGGGATACGGCCACTGCAGATTCGGACGCACGAGGCGAGGCGGCTGAGGAACGTCTGCTCGACGCGAGTTGGAGCGTCGTGCGGTTCGGTACCGAGGACGAGTGGGAGGCCATCGTGCGGCGGCATCCGAGCGTGTTCGGCGCCCCCCGCGCAGGAGAGGAGACACGATGACGACCGAGACGACCGCCCCCACGTTCGCAGTCGGTTCCCTCGTCCGCGCGCGCGGTCGGGAGTGGGCGGTGATGCCCGAGAGCACCGCTGAGTTCCTCGTGCTGCGCCCGCTCGGAGGCGGCGACGACGAGATTGCGGGCCTCCACACGGCGTTGGAGCAGGTGGAATCCGCCTCGTACCCACTGCCGGATCCTGAGGTCGATCTTGCTGACGCGACGAACGCGGGTCTGCTGCGCACGGCGTTGCGGCTGGGTTTCCGAAGCTCGGCGGGCCCTTTCCGGTCGCTCGCGTCGATCGCAGTGGAGCCACGGGCCTACCAGCTCGTGCCGCTGATGATGGCGCTGCGTCAGGAGGCCGTGCGTCTGCTCATCGGCGACGACGTCGGCATCGGTAAGACGGTCGAGGCGGGTCTCATCGCGAGCGAGCTGCTGGCGACGGGTGAGGTGCAGAGGGTGTGCGTGCTGTGCAGCCCGGCTCTCGCCGAGCAGTGGCAGGGCGAGTTGTCCTCGAAGTTCGGCATCGAAGCCGAACTCGTGCTGCCGTCGACGATCCGGCGCCTGGAACGGGACCTGCCGCTCGGGACGAGCGTGTTCGAGCATCACCCGTTCACCGTGGTGTCGACCGACTACATCAAGTCCGATGCGCGACGGCACGAGTTCCTCCGCAGCTGTCCTGAGTTCGTCATCGTGGACGAGGCTCACACGGCGGTCTCCGACGGCGGGCCGGGAGCCGGGCGCCAGCGGCATCTGCGGCACGAACTCCTGCGGGGCATCGCGCGCGACCATAAACGTCACCTCGTCCTCGTGACGGCCACCCCGCACTCGGGTAAGGATGAGGGATTTCGGGCCCTGCTCGAGCTGCTGGATCCGGCGTTGGAGAACGTCGACCTCGACACCCCGTCCGGCCGCGAACACCTCGCCCGGCATTTCGTGCAGCGGCGCCGGCAGGACATCCGGTCGTTCATCGCCTCTGAGAGCGGGTTCCGGGAGGAGACCCGCTTTCCGGAGGACCGCGAAACCCGTGAAGTGCCCTATCGACTGAGCCCTGCTTACCGCGCTCTCTTCGACGAGGCGCTCGCCTTCGCCCGCGAGGAGACGCGGGGAGGCGGCTCGGAGGTAGCGCAACGGGTGCGGTGGTGGTCGATGCTCGCCCTGTTGCGGGCCCTCGCTTCATCTCCGGCCGCGGCGGCGGCCACGTTGAGGATGCGCTCCCGGGCGGCCGGGGCGCAGGACGCGGCAGAGGCCGACATCCTGGGCCGGACCACGGTGCTCGACATGGCCGACGACGAGGCCCAGGAGGCCCTCGACGTCGTTCCGGGCACACTCACCGATGAGGACGAGGCTCAGAGCACCGGGGCGGAGACCCGTCGGCGACGGCGCCTGCGCGACATGGCGGCGGCGGCCGATGCCCTGCGGGGGCCGACTCAGGACACGAAATTGAAGACGCTCACCAAGCAGGTCAAGGCCCTGCTCGCCGACGGCTTCTCCCCGATCGTGTTCTGTCGGTTCATCGACACGGCGGAGTACATCGGCGAGCACCTCACTCAGGCGCTGGGGCGCAACACGGAGGTCGGCGTCGTCACGGGGTCGCTCCCACCCGCCGAGCGCGAGCAGCGGATCCGGGCACTCTCCGACGTGGGGGGCAACCGGGTGCTGGTGGCGACCGACTGCCTGTCGGAGGGCGTCAACCTGCAGGACGCGTTCCAGGCCGTCGTGCACTACGACCTCGCCTGGAACCCGACGCGGCATGAACAGCGTGAGGGTCGTGTCGACCGGTTCGGTCAGACGGCGCAGCGGGTGCGGGCGCTGACGATCTACGGCGAGGACAACCACATCGACGGGGTTGTGCTGGACGTGCTCATCCGCCGCCATCGGGCCATCAGCAAGGCAACGGGGGTGAGCGTGCCAGTGCCGAGCGAATCCGACTCGGTGGTCAACGCGCTCTTGGAGGGCTTGCTGCTGCGGGGTTCGGGGGCCGACCAACTGCAGCTCGATCTGCAGTTCACCACGGCCACCGAGGCGTTGGCGAGAGAGTGGGAGTCGAGCGCAGCCCGGGAGAAGGAGTCGCGCACGAAGTTCGCTCAACGGGCGATCCATCCCGAGGAGGTCGCGGCGGAGGCACGACGCACGCGGGCGGCGCTCGGCTCGCACGAGGAGATCGAGCCGTTCGTCATCGAGTCGGTGCGGACGCTCGGCGGGTCGGTGGTGCCACGAGAGGACGGGGTCGAGGTGACGACGGGGACGCTCCCGGCGGGCATCCGCGACGCGTTGCCGCCCTCGCATGCGGAGCCGTTGCCCTTCCACCGGCAGATGCCGGTGCCGCGCCGACACGCCCTCCTCACGCGCACTGACCGCGCCGTGGAGGCGGTGGCCCGGTTCGTCCTCGACACGGCCCTGGACAGTAACGCCGCCGAACGGCCCCTCGCGACGCGGGCAGGCGTCGTGCGAACTCGAGCCGTGGAATCCCGGACGACACTCCTGCTGCTGCGCTACCGCTTCCACCTCGATCTGCCCACGCCGACGGGTGTGCGGCAGATCGTTGCAGAGGACGCGGACGTCGTCGCCTTCCGTGGTTCGGCCGCCGACGCTGCGCTTCTGGACGATGAGGAGGCGATGGCCCTACTCACGGCTCGGGCCGACGCGAACATCCCCTCAGATCAGGCGCGTGAGTTCGCCCAGCGCGCAATCGGCGCGGCGGCCACGCTCGCTCCGGTGCTGGAGGAGCGAGCCCAGGCGCGGGCGGTCGAGCTCCTCGAGAGTCATCGGCGCGTGCGTGCGGGCGCGCGGGCGGCCCGAGCGGGGCTTCGCGTTCGGGCACAACTGCCCGTCGACGTTCTGGGGGTCTACGTGTATCTGCCTGTGCTGGGAGGGGCCTCATGAGTGCGACCACGTCGATCCGCACGGCCGGTGGCATGCTCACGGCGAGTTTGCTGGCGCGGGTGGGGCAAGGGGACACCACCCTCGGCGGGCTGTCGAGCGCCGACTATCACCTGCCGTCGGGGCAGAGCCCCCGTGAGGCGGCGAACCGGGCGTGGACGTACCTCTCCGGCATCTGGCCGGCGTTCCGCGACGCGGTGACGGCGCTACCCGCCTCCGACCCCGCGGTGCGCCTCACTCGTGAGCAGTGGCTCATGCACCTGTTCCGCGAGCTCGGCTACGGCCGACTCCAGCCCACGCCCACAGGCGGTCTGGTCGTCGATGGGACCGCGTACCCGGTCTCGCACGTGTGGGGCGCGACGCCGATCCACCTACTGGGGTGGAACGTGCCCCTCGACCGTCGCACCCCCGGTGTGGCGGGGGCGGCGGGTCGGGCGCCGCACGCGCTCGTGCAAGAGCTCCTCAACCGCAGCGACGACCATCTGTGGGGGGTCGTGAGCAACGGACAGGTGTTGCGGCTCCTGCGCGACTCCTCCGCGCTGTCGACTCAGGCGTACGTCGAGTTCGACCTCGTATCGATGTTCGAGGGCGAGTCGTTCGCCGATTTCGTCGTCTTGTTCCTCCTGCTGCACGAGTCTCGCCTGTCGGTGACCCCGGGCGAGCCGCCCGCGACGTGCCGGTTGGAACGCTGGCGCGATGTCGCGGCCGCGTCCGGGACGCGCGCGATGGCGAGTCTGCGTGACGGCGTCGCCGAGGCGCTCCAGATCCTCGGCACGGGCTTCCTTACGCACCCCGAGAACGCGGTGCTGCGACACATGGTCGGGGTGGGTGAGGCATCAGCGGAGATTTCGGCAGCGGAGTACCAGCGCGCGCTGCTCCGGCTCGTCTACCGGCTGCTGTTCCTCTTCGTCGCCGAGGACAGAGACGCATTGCTCGACCCGTCGGCACCCCCGGAGGCGCGGGAACGGTACCGGCGCTTCTTCTCGACGGCTCGATTGCGGCGTCGTGCACTGCAACGGCGTGGGTCGCAGCACGCGGACCTGTGGGACGCCCTGTGTCTCGTCATCACCCGCCTGGGCGACGAACGCGGCTGCCCGGAGCTGGCGCTGCCGGGGATCGGCGGCCTGTTCGACGACACCGGGGAGGAATTCCTCCTGACGGCACGACTCAGCAACCGCACGCTACTCGACGCGGTGCGGGCCCTGTCGGTCGTGCATCCGAGGGGTGAGGTTCGACAGAGCGTCGACTACCGCAACCTCGGTGCTGAGGAGCTGGGCAGTGTGTACGAGTCGCTGCTCGAATACGTGCCGCGGTTGAACACGGCCGACCGCACGTTCACGCTCGAACAGCTCGCGGGCAACGATCGCAAGACGACGGGGTCGTACTACACCCCCTCCTCACTCATCGACCTCGTGCTCGACGAGACCCTCACGCCTCTGCTCGACGAGGCGGAGCGCTCTCCGGACCCGGAGTCGGCGCTGCTCGCGCTCACGGTCTGTGATCCGGCGTGTGGTTCGGGTCACTTTCTCGTGGCCGCGGCACGCCGCCTCGCGGAGCGGCTGGCGATGGCACGCTCGGGCGAGCAGGATCCGACCCCGGGCGACCTCGCGGAGGCGATGCGCGATGTGGTCGCGACGTGCATCTACGGGGTGGACCTCAACCCGATGGCCGCCGAACTCGCCAAGGTGAGCCTGTGGTTGGAATCGATGGAGGCGGGCCGCCCGCTGAGCTTCCTCGACGCGCACATCAAGGTGGGCAACTCGCTCCTCGGCACGACGCCGGCGCTGCTCGCGCAGGGGGTGCCCGACGCCGCGTTCGTCGTCCTGGAGGGTGACGACAAGAAGGCCACGGCCGCGTTGAAGAAGCGCAACGCGAACGAACGCAAGGCGCAAGCCCAGGAGGACGGAGGGCAGTTCGACCTGTTCGACACCGGTGGCCTGAGTTCCGGGTTCTCCTCACGGGTGGGCCGCGCGGAGGTCACGCGCGCGACGACGCTCGCCGAGCTGCACGCGGCGCAGCGTCGTTACCAGGAGGCGCAGAACGATCCCCGCCTGGCCCGGGAGCGGTGGCACGCCGACACGTGGTGTGCCGCGTTCGTGCAGCTCAAGGGCGAGGGCCTCCCGACGATTACCACGTCCACCGTCGAGGCTGCCCGTGAGGACCGACTCGACGCCACCACCCGCGCCGAGGTCGGCCGCCTCCAGGCGCAGTACGGCTTCTTCCACTGGCACCTGGAGTTCCCGGAGATCTTCGACGTCTCCCTCGGCGACGGCGAACACGGCTGGCGCGGCGGCTTCGCAGCGGTCGTGGGCAACCCGCCGTGGGAGACCGTGCAGATGTCGGAGAAGGAGTTCTTCGCCCAGCGAGCCCCACACATCGCAGGCGCACGCAATGCCAGCGCGCGCAAGCAGGCGATCGAGGCCTTGCAGCACGATGACCCGCTGCTGCACGAGGAGTTCGTGCGGGCGCGGCGCTTCGCGTCGGGGCAGAACACCCTCGTGCGCTCAGGCCGGTACCCCCTCGTCGCCCGCGGCAAGATCAACACCTATGCGGTGTTCGCCGAGCTTTTCCGATCCCTGTTGAGTCCAGAGGGCCGTATGGGCATCATCGCGCCCACCGGACTGGCCACCGATGCCACTACGGCGGCGTTCTTCGCCGACACGGTGCGCCACCGGCGGCTTGCGACGTTCTACGACTTCGAGAACGAGGCGAAGATCTTCCCAGGCATCCACAACCAAATCCGCTTCTCGATCACGGTCATCACTGGTGGGCGCCCATCCTCCGACGCCCGGCTCGCGTTCTACACGCGACATGTGGCAGATACAAGCAAGCGCCGGTACGGCCTGACGCCGGACGAAATCCTGATGCTCAACCCGAACACCGGCACGTTGCCGATGTTCCGTTCGCGCCGCGATGCCGAGATCACCTTGAAGATCTACCGCCGCTTCCCCGTGTTGATCGACGAGACGACGGGCGAGAACTCGTGGGGCCTCACCTTCAAGCAGGGCCTTTTTAATATGGCGACAGACTCAGGCATCTTCCGGTCGGCGGAGGACCTCGAGGCTGAGGGCGCGGCGTTCGACGGGTGGGCTTACGTCAACGACACCCGGCGGTGGCTCCCCTTGTACGAGGGCAAGATGCTCAACCACTACGACCATCGTTACTCCACATACCAGGGCGCCACCCAGGCGCAGCTCAACAAGGGCACCCTCCCCCGCCTCTCCGACGAAGCCCACCGCGACTGGGAACAGGAGGCCCGCGCCCGTTACTGGGTGGCGGAGAAGGACGTGGAGTCCGCCGTCGGAACCCGCTGGGACCGGGGGTGGTTCCTCGGCTGGCGTGACATCACCAACGCCAGCAACATGCGGACCCATGTGCCTAGCGCGATTCCACGTTCCGCTGTTGGACACAAGTTGCCTCTCGTCCAGCCGAGTCCACCATCGAACGCGCCTGCGCTACAGGCCACATGGTCGTCACTAGTACACGACTATGTCGCTCGACAGAAGCTGAGCAGCACGGGGATGACCTATTTCATCCTCAAACAGCTGACCACGCCGCCACCTGCTGTGTTTCGCGAGCCACTGCCCGGGGTTTGCACGGAACTCCTCGCGGAGTGGCTGCGTCCGCGCGTCCTGGAACTCACGTACACGTCACGCCGTATGGCGCCCTATGCGCGGGACGTGCTCGGCCTCCCGGAGGACGGGGATCCGGGGGTGCCGTTCCGGTGGAACCCGGAACGCCGGGCCCACCTCATGGCCGAGATCGACGCGGCGATGTTCCATCTCTACGGCCTGGACCGGGACGAGGTCGAACACGTCCTCGACAGCTTCACGGTGGTCCGCAAGTACGACGAGCGGGATCACGGCTCGTACGTAACGAAGACCCGCATCCTCGCCCTCTACGACGCAATGGCATCCCACACGCCAGGCACCCGCAGATCGGAGGCCTGAGATGTGGCCGCCCGCGCCGACCGGTCGCGACCCGCTCGAATTGGCCCTCGTGGCCGCCGAGAACTCGATTCTTCGCCTGCATCAGGCGGGCTCCGATGTCGAGGCAGCCCAGATGGCCGCGGGAGAGTCGGTCTTCTGGCTGGTGTCGGCCGATGAAGAGCTGCGCCGGCGACGATCGTCCTACGAAGCGGAGCGTACGAGCGATGGTCAAGGCAAGATTCTTCTGGGGCTCCGGCACGTGCGCAACTACGTGGCCCACCAACCACTCGTGGTCGTTCGCAACGGGGGCAAGCCCTTCTTCACCTCCAGCTGGTCGCCGGACGTGCATGGAGAACCCACCGGGATTTTCTACATCTCCCCCGGCCCGATTTGGCCTCCGGCAGGTGACTTGCCGGGGCCGGCCCAGACTAAATCCACGCCCGCCGGGGCGTTCCGGATGGACTGCAAACTCGAATTCGACCGCTCGTTGGCTCTGCGGCCTTGCGTTTCCACTCTGTCCGGCGCTCTGGAATGGTGCTGGTGGGCCCTTGGTCTCTGGGAGGGCCCCGATGCCGCCCTGGACGCCAGCAGCGTCAGCAGCTCCGCACGCCCCTGCCCCGACTGTGCAGGGCCGGTACAACGTAGGGAGTACGGCGGCGAGTCGAGCACGCCGGGCCGACGGACTTTTCGGTGCTCGACAGCGACGTGCCCGCGATACATAGCAGCGACGTGACCATGATGTGAGCGACACGACCACAGTGCGCTCGGCAGGCGCGATCGGCCGACGATGTCACGGCTGCACGACGCGCCGGGCGGCCTTCATCGGCTGGATGAGGTGCAGGTCGTCCGCGGGCGACTGCAGGAACTCCCCGTGACGCAGATAGAAGGTCTTCGTTGCCTCGTCCCGGCAGTGGATCAGCAGACACGCCGCCCAGATGGCCTCACTGGCGAGCACCGCCCGACCGATGGCATCCCGAAGAAGGTGCCGCCCGCTCGATGCAAGCGGCGGTGCTGAGCTGTTGCCGCCCACACGATGTCGACCCGCCCCGCGGGTTCCGGATCCGCTGCGCCCGCTGTCCTTCTCGCACGCAGGAGGCACACTGAACCCATGCCCCAGGACGTGTTTCTGCCGAACGGTAAGCCGACGCTGCGGCAGGGGATGCTCACGCGGCTGATGTTCGAGGTGCTCGCCGAGGCGGCCGCGCCCATCA
>NZ_BAFE01000055.1 GCF_000247995.1 Mobilicoccus pelagius NBRC 104925 | reverse complement strand
CGAGGTCAGCCGGTCAGTGCCTCACCTGCTTCGGTGAGCATTCTATCCAGGACTTCGGCGGGTGTGTCGAAATCGAGGGTTTGTCGGGGTCGGCCGTTCAGGAGGTAGGCGACGTTGTCGAGGTCGGTTTGTGAATGGATGGACAGGTCGGTGCCCTTGGGGAAGAACTCGCGTAGGAGTCCGTTGGTGTTTTCGTTGCTGCCGCGCTGCCACGGGGAGTGGGGGTCGGCGAAGAACACGGGGATCCCGGTCGCGATGGTGAACCGGGCGTGCCGGGTCATCTCCCGGCCCTGGTCCCAGGTCAGCGACCGGCGCAGCAGCTGCGGCAGGCGTCCCATCGCCTGAGTGAGCAGCAGCGCGACGCGGTCGGCGTTGTGGTCATAGGGCACCCGCTGCAGGATCACGAACCGCGTCGACCGCTCCACGAGGGTGATGATCGCCGACCGGTTCCCCGCACCCATGATCAGATCACCCTCCCAGTGCCCGGGCACGGCACGGTCTTCGGCCTCGGCCGGACGCTGGCTGATCATGATCTTGTCCGGGATCGCCTCCCGTTTCGCCGTGATCGCGGCCCGCTGCGCCCGGGAGACTCGGACGGTCCCGCCACGACGCAAGACGCCCTTCAGATCGGCCCGCAACGCGCCTCGGGCTTGGCAGTACAGAGCCTGATAGATCGCTTCGTGAGACACCCGCAACTCTGGCGCGTCCGGGTGGTCCTTGGCCAGCCGGCAGGAGATCTGCCGCGGCGACCACCGCTGCGCCAACCCCGCGTTCACTGCCTCCAGCAGCCGCGAGCACGCCTCGACCTTCCGCTGCTTCGGGCGTGCCCGCCGCGCCTGCGCGAGCCACTCGGCCGTATGCGCTCGATACCCCGCCCGGCCCCCACACCGAGCGATCTCCCGATTCACCACACCGTGATCCCGCCCCAGACCGGCCGCGATCACCCGCCCCGACAACCCCGCCGCGATACCCCGCGAGATCTCCTCCCGCTCCAGCAACGACAACCCACGACCACGCACCAGCAACCCCTCCCACCCGGACCCTCACATCATCCCAGGCGAGGCACTGACCCCTTTACCCC
>NZ_BAFE01000056.1 GCF_000247995.1 Mobilicoccus pelagius NBRC 104925 | reverse complement strand
CCCCTTACGGAGTCGGCGTGTCCGAATTGCTCGTTCACAGGGGGGAGCCAGGCCCCCGCCCGGAGTCCGCCGTTGGTGTTGCGGGTGGACAACGGGCTGGAGTTCATCGCGGCGATCCTTTCGGACTGGCGCACCGGGCGGGCCGAGAAGGTGTTATCCCTCCTGGTCAGCCGTGGAAGTGCCCGTTCGCCGAGTCCTTTAACGTCAGACTGCGGGGCAAATGCCTCAGTCTGAACCAGTTGTGGTCCCTCACCTACGCCCGCGTCGGCATCAGCGACTGGACGGGCCAGTACAACCAGGAGCGGCCGCACTCCGCGCTGGGCTACCTCGCCCTAGCGTTGTACGCTGCTGGCATCACCACCTTTTGACTCTTGCAGCGACTGGACCGACCCACGGGGTCTCAATGGGATATCGGTGATGTCAGCTTGTGGCGGTGACTGCCAAGGCGATGGGTGGCTGTTCATCAGGGTGCTGGCTGTGGTGCTCATCCTTGTGATCAGCGTCAATCACCCGCGGTTGCGTGATGCCACGTTCGGTCGAAGCCCTGCATGTAGTGCGAGAAGAGTCGCCCGCCGGTAATTCGGCGTAGGTGGAGCACAGCGGATTGTGATGCGGGGGCACCGTAGGAGTGGCAGTTGACGAGGATGTCTTCGTCGAAGCGGAAAATGGAGTTGTAGAGCGTGCAGCCGTGCATGCGTGCCTCAATGCCGGGGGTGTCGAGGTAGGGCTTGAGGTATTTCCAGCTGAGGGAGCAGCGGTGGCTAAGTGAACCGTCGATGCCCTCCTCCTTGCCTCGGAGTGCGACGGCGGGGGAGTCGGGGTCTCCGATAAGGAGTCGGACGCGAACGCCGGCTCGTGCGCGTTCGGCGAGGAGGTCGGTGAAGCCGGGGAGTCCGTCGTGGAGGAAGCTGGCGGCGAAGGCGAGGACGTCGATGGACTCGCGTGCACTGCGTCCCAGTGAGAACCACATATCGTGGGGGACGGCTGCGCGGTTGGGGTAGAGGGTGACCAACTCGGACTGTGCGGCGGTCAAGGACTGTCGATCCTGGGCTGTGTCGGGCCAGAGATACACGTCGTCGCGGCCCAAGATGCGGGCGGTCGTGAGGCGGTGGATACGGTGTGGTGATCGGCCCGTGGTGATCCAGCGATCGACGGTTTTGGGGTCTACGCCGACCTGCTCGGCGAGAGTGCCCGGTGTCAAGCCCGCTTCAAAGATCGCGCCGCGAAGGCGTTCGTTGCTGCTCACAGGTCACCACCGTTACGTTTAGGGACGTTTCACGTCGATCCTAGACGTCCTAAAACGTCCCGTCGAGGGGTCGCGGCGTCCCATGCCGTGACGGTCTCCTGTTGTCACCCCACCACGGGGCCAACGACATTCGGAGGCACACCATGAGCACAACCTTCCCCGTCAGCACCACCAGCAGGGACTGGCGTATCGAGGTCGTCGGGATGGGCGAAGAGCCGCGCATCCGCGAAGGCAAGGCCGCCCCCTCTGGCGAGGTCACATACGCGTCTGGCTGCATCCTTCGCGTGGCCCGCAAGGACGGCGCGATCAAGGCCGACAAGACCGCATCCATCCACGTCATCCAGCCTGCTGCCATCTACGAACTCGGCGTTCTGTACGAAGCCGCAGGTCGCGTCTACGTCCAGCCGTACCTCACCGGCGGCGGCGACTCTGCACGCCTGGCGTACTCGATCACCTGCGAACGCCTCGTGCCCGTGCAGGGTGGGGCCGCGCCGCGTGGTGCCAAGGGCGATGAGTGACATGAGCGTGTCGCAGCGCGCGGCGGTGCAGGACCGCACTCGCAACGGTGACCCGGCCATCGACGCCGGAGAGGACTTCCTGTTGGGCGTCTTCGCCCTGGTGAAGGGCGTCATTCTTCTCATCTGGCGGGCTCCGCTTTTCGTCCTTGCGCTCGTCGCGGCAACCGGGGTGGGAGCCTGCGTGATGCGGGAGGATTTCGTCACTGCTGGCGCTGTCGGCGGGGCGTTGCTGATGACCTTGGTCGTGGCGCTGTACGAGATCCCGCCGGTCGGCGCTCGTCTGCGGGGAGCGCTGGTCGGGCAGTGGCTGCGCGTCTTCGTCTACTACCCGCGTTGGGAGCGTGCCTGCTTCGCCGCGCACCTCAACGTGCGGGCCGGTCGCGAGGAGTTCCTGCCGCGGCTGGCCTCGCACCAGCACAGTGACAAGGGCCGCGACCGTCTACTGGTCCGGATGGCGCCGGGACAGACGCTGCTCACCTGGCAGGCAGCGTCAGCCTCGTTGGCGTCGACGCTGACCGCGCACAGCGTGATGGCCTCCGCCCACCGCCGCCCTGGCTGGGTCACCCTCGACGTGCTGCGTCGTGACCCGCTCGGTGGCGAAGAAGTGGCACCGAACCCCGCAGATGCGACCGTGGCCCGCCGCAGGTCGCTGGCCAGCGGAGGGTCCAAGACGGGCCGGTCGATGGCGCAGCTCACCGTTCAGATGGGCTGGGACGAGTTCGGCCGTCCGCTGTCGTTCGACCCCTTCCGTACGGCGCACTGCGGCATGCAGGGAGCTACCCGCGCCGGGAAGTCCTCGACGGCCTACACCCTGCTCGCGGCCCTCGCTCAGTACCCGAACGTCGTCGTGACAGGAGTCGACCCCTCCGGCGTCTTGCTCGCTCCTTTCTCCGCAACTGCGGGAGGACGTGGCGGTGCGTTCGTCGCCATCGGCACGGCCCGAGAGGACATCGAGCACGCGGCAGACGTGCTCAAGGGGCTCGTCACCCTGATGGATCTCCGTATCAAGGGCCTGTTGGCAACCGAGCAGGACAAGATCATCGACTTCACCGTCAGCACCCCCACCGTGTGGTGCGTGATGGAGGAGTATCCCGGCCTCCTCGCGGCTGCCAAGGCCCTGGACGCCGAGGACGGAGGTAAGGCCGGCGACAGGCTCACTCCCCGGCTCGAATCGTCCCTCGGCCGCATCGTCAAGGAGGGCGCGAAAGTCGGCGTCTTCGCGCTCGTCATGGCGCAGCGCATGAGCGCCGACGCACTCCGCACCGACGACCGGATGAACCTCGGCCTGCGCATCACGCACCGCGTCGACAACGGCGACGCCGTCGCCATGCTCCACGAGGGGCTGACACGCGAAGAGAATCGGGTCGTGCGCGACTTCCGTGCGGGCGTCGCGCTGGTCGAAGAGCCTGGGCGGGGCGTCCGGCGTGTGCGGATGTTCTACACCGACTACGCCACGTACCGACAGCGGGTGGCAGATGGCATCACCGCCACACACGGCGCGCCGCCGCTCGCCCTGCCCGGTCCTCGCGCTGACGTCATCGGTGAAGTGGTCTCGCGCCTTCGCTCCGTCGACGAACCGGATTCCGCGGCATGAGCACCATCGACTTCTCGTGGGTCGACCACGCCACGTGCAGCGAACGCACCGAGCTGCCCTGGCTCCGGGACTCTGCCGAGATCTCGCCCTGGGAGGCGGAGACGATGCGGGCTCTCTGCGACGACTGCCCGGTGAGCGATGAGTGCCTCGCGGCCGTCGACGCGCTCACGGTGTGCGGCGGTTGGTGGGCCGGCCGGGACCGGGACAGGGACGCCCAGGGTGCGACGCTGGACGCCTGGCATCCGCTCCTGGTTGGCGGCTCGGAACGACAGGCAACGCTGTTCGACCTCGACGCCATCGCAGGTGCAGCGTGACCGCTCTGGACACCCACAGTGGGGCATCGCCTTCGACGCGCGGGGGCGGATTCCCCGGCTTCGGAGACGGTGCCCCGCTGGATCTGTCCAGCCTCAACGACGAGGCCTCCGCCTCCGTCCTCTCCCGTCTGATCGACGGGACTCACGACGACTTCGCCCATGCTCTCTCGCACGTCGGCAACTGCGTGCGGCCGATTCAGCTCGTCGGATCGTCGCGGACCATCGACCGCGCGACGGGCGAAGTGCTCGGCACCTTCGACTCCGACCAGGCGCCCATGGGTGTTCTCATGACTCCCTGCGGCAACCGGCGAGCGTCCGCCTGTCCCGCTTGCTCCCGCGTCTACGCGCGCGACACCTTCGAGTTGATCCGTGCCGGTGTCGTCGGTGGCAAGACGGTGCCGGCGGAGGTGAGTAGTGCGCCGTTGCTGTTCGTGACGCTCACGGCTCCCTCGTTCGGGCACGTCCACGCGTGCCGCGACGAGAAGGTATGCCGGCCTCGTTCGGCCGATCGTGTGGAGACGTGTCCTCACGGCGTGCGCCTCTCGTGCGGACGGAAGCATGGCGAGAACGACTCGACCGTCGGCGCACCGCTGTGCGAGAACTGTTACGACTGGACCTCACTCGTCGTGTGGCAGTGGTGGGCACCTGAGCTGTGGCGGCGCACGACGATCGCTCTGCGCCGCGCGTTGGCGTCGCGCCTCGACGTGAAAGAGCGCGATCTCCGATCCCGGGCTGCTCTGCAGTTCGCCAAGGTCGCCGAGTATCAGGCGCGGGGTCTCGTGCACTTCCACGTCCTGATGCGCCTCGACGGCTCGGACGGCCCCGGCTCGCCTGCGCCGCTCGACGGAGACGAGTTCTCGCAGCTGGTCAGCAAAACCGTGCCGACGGTGTCCTTCCTCGCCCCGCCGACCGACGAGCACGATGCTGAACGGCTCCTCCGGTGGGGTGTTCAGCTCGACGTGCGGGTCGTGAACGCCGGGGGAGTGGCGCACCACTCCGACGGTCTCTCGCCCGAACAGGTCGCGGGGTATCTCGCCAAGTACGCCACCAAAGACGCGGGCGACCTTCGGCGTACCTCTGATGGCGACCTCCTCGGCCGTCCGCACCTGCGTCGTATCGCTGCCCACTGCCGTGAGCTGGCCGACCGCGCTCAGGAGCGTGAGAGGGCCTGGGAGCGGGTGGAACACCCCGAGCGGTTCGTGGACCTCCCCGACGAAGAGCCGGGCTTCCTCCTTCCGCTGGGAGCTGACGGGCGTGATCCGTACGCGCACCTCGCAAAGTGGGCGCACATGCTCGGTTTCCGTGGGCACTTCTCCACGAAGTCGCGCCGCTACTCGGTGACTCTTGGTCGACTCCGCCGGGCCCGTGAACGGTTCCGTCGCGCTCTGGCCGAGTCCGAGCGTCGTGGCGAACCGCTCGACCTCCACGACCTCGAAGCACGTCTCCTCGCCGAGGACGACGAACAGACGACGCTCGTCGTCGGCTCCTGGACCTACGCCGATCGTGGCTGGCCGCGCGTCGGTGACGCCATCCTCGCTGCCGCTGCCGCTGCCGCCGCCCGAGCCCACGAGTACGCGCAATGGCGGGCAGAACAGCGCCGTTCGTGAAACCCCTCCACCCGAAAGGAACTGCCGTGTCACAGCAGACCGAACTCGTCCTCGCCGCGGTCGCCGAGCCCATCGAGTGCGAACGCCTCTGGACGATCGACGACGTCTCCGCCTTCCTCTGCGTGAGCGTCGCGACCATCTACCAGTGGCGTCACCGCGGCGACGGCCCGCCGTGCATCCGTCTCGGCAAGCACCTCCGGTTCGACCCTGCAGCCGTGCGGACCTGGGTCGCGGGCAAGGCCGCCTGATGGCCCAGGTGGTCAAGAACTCCCGCGACGGGACATGGCTCGCGCGGTGGCGTGACCCGGCCGGTGCCCAGCGCAAGAAGTCGTTCAAGCGCAAGGTCGACGCCGAACGGTTCCTCTCCGAACTGCAGACTCAGATGAACCGCGGCACGTACATCGACCCGGCTGCCGGCAAGCTGCGGTTCGCCCAGTTCGCTGAGACGTGGATGGCCGGCCTCGGTCACCTCAAGCCGAGCACGGCCCTCCGCTACCGCGAGGTCGCGCGCACGCACGTCATCCCCCAGTGGGGGCCGTGGCCGCTCGCCAAGGTGGCCCGCTCCGACGTCGCCGCGTGGATCGGTGATCTCGTCTCCGGCGGCATGTCTCCCGGCCAGGTCCGGAAGGTGTACCTCGTGACCTCGATGATCTTCGAGGCGGCAGCGGCTGATCATCGCATCGGCACCAACCCGGCGAAGGGGGTGCGGTTGCCGAAGCAGATCCGCCACGACCCGCGGTTCCTCAGCCCCGCCGAGTTGAGTCGCCTCGTCGAGGCCGCGGGTGGGCACGGGCTCGAGGTGCTCGTCCTCGGACTGACCGGCATCCGGTTCGGCGAGTTCGCCGCACTCAAGGTCAAGCGCGTCGATCCCGCCCGTAACCGTCTCGTCATCGCCGAGAGCGTGACGGTCGTCGGCTCCTCACTCGTGTGGTCGACCCCCAAGACACACCAGACCCGCAGCGTCCCCGTGCCGCCCGTGCTCATGGGCTACCTCGTGGAGGCGTGCCGGGGGAGGGGCGGTGAGGACCTCGTGTTCCCCTCGACCAAAGGCGGGCCGCTGCGGCTCAACAACTGGCGTCGTCGTGTGTTCGAGCCCGCATGCGCGGCGGCGAGAATCCAGGACTTCCGGGTGCACGACCTCCGCCACACGGCCGCGTCTCTGGCCATCGCCGCGGGCGCGAACGTCAAGGCCGTCCAGCAGATGTTGGGCCACGCCTCGGCGGCCATGACCCTCGATGTCTACGCCGGCCTGTTCCCCGACGACCTCGACGCCGTGGGCCGCTCACTCGACGCTCATGTGCCACAAATGTGCCACAACGGCCTTACTTCGGGAGTTGAAAGAGTCGCCCTGGAAGGCAGAAACGGGACCTGACCAGCGACGATGAGTGGTGCCCCCGGCAGGATTCGAACCTGCGACACCCGCTTTAGGAGAGCGGTGCTCTATCCCCTGAGCTACGAGGGCTGGGCGGCACGCGGTGCCGCTGCGCGGACCATCCTCCCACACGTGCCGGTCGGACCCGTGCCGTCGGGGAGTCGGCGCCGACGGGGTCGATGCAGGGGTCAGCGCACCCGGACCGGCAGGCGCGCCCACGAGTTGTTCGCGTACCCCTTCGGGTTCCACAGTGACGCGGCGTGTTCGGGCTGCAGGGCGCCGGTGTCGTCCCAGGCGCGCGCGAGGATCGTCACCTTGCCCACCTCGACGGGCACGGTGCACCGCCACAGACGCCACGTCCACGGATCCGCGTCGCCCAGGAGTTCGGCCTGCGCCCACGTCGTGCCGTCGTCCACCGACACGTCCACCCGTGCGACGACGCGATCCCCGCCGGCGTAGGCGTAGCCCCGCACCTCGAGCGGACCCGCGTCGACGACCGCACCCGGCTCTGGGTCGAGCACGTCGCAGTTCAACGCCACCGGCCCCAAGGGGATGCCGTCGCCCGGGCCCGCCTCGTCGGGGCCGGCGTCGGCGGGCAGTAGACGGTACGAGTGCGCCTGGAAGAAGTTCTCCGACGGCTGCGCACGCACGTCGATCCGCGTCACCCACTTCACGCTCCGCGCCCCGACGTACCCCGGCACGACGACCCGCACGGGTGCACCGTGCTCCGGCGTCAACGGATCCCCGTTCATCTCCACCGCGAGGAGCACCTCCTCGCCCCACGCCTTCGACAGGGGGATCGACCCGCCGAACTCCTGCGGCGGATCGGCCTGCTCGCTCACGTCCGCACCCGTGAACTCCACGTGGGCCGCCCCGGCGGTGGGCGCGACGGCCGCGAGCACGTCCCGCAGCCGCACCCCGCGCCACGTCGCCGTGCCCGTCGCGCCCGGCCCCCACGGCGTCTCACCCGGGATGTCACGCACCCCGAGGAACCCCGACCGGCGGTTGCCCGCACACTGCACCGTCGCCGTCACCTCGTGCACCTCGAACCGCTCGACGAGCTCACACGCGGAGAGGTCCAGGGGGTGTTCGACGAGCCCTCCCACGCGGATCGGGGCATCGTCACCCCGCGTCGGCACGGGCCCGTGGCTGCGGACGTAGAACGCCTCCGTCGGCGTCACCGGGCGCCCCACGAGGGCCGACGCGCGAGTCTCGGCGTTGAGCGGCGACTCCTCGTGCACGACGAGCGCACTCTCGTCGGGGGTTCCGGTCGCGGCATGCGCGCCGGCGGTGCCGCCGCGGACCTCCGTCTCCTGGGCGGACGTGGCCTCGATGGGGGTGTCGTCGGGACGCATGCGTCGAGCGTGCCACCCGGCCTCGCGTCCTGGGTGGCGAACAGGCCGCCTCCCTGGCACGCGGGGACAGGGCAGGGCGTCGCCTCGGCTCGGGCCGAGGGGTCGCCGCCGGTGGTCGTCCGCAGGTGTCCCCGACCGCCGCTCGGAGAGGGCGCTCGGTTCGCGGGTGTCGACCGGAGGACCGGAGGCGAGGAGCTCATGGTCCCTGGGCCGACCGGCCCGAGGGGGAGCGGCGATGTTTGCGCACGGCCACCGGTTTACCCGGCTCCCCTCGCGACCCGGCGCGCCGTAGGGTCGGACGCACGACATCCCCCGGTGAAGGCAGGACGCCATGACCCATCGCACACTCGTCGTCGGCGAGGCTCTCGTCGACGTGGTCCACCGCACCGACGGCAGCGTCGACGAGCACCCCGGCGGTAGCCCTCTCAACGTCGCGATCGGTCTCGCCCGCCTGGGCCACCCGGTGCACTTCGCCGCCCGGTTCGGCGACGACGTCCACGGGCACATGATCCGCGCCCACCTCGAGCGCGAGCCGAACATCACCCTCACCCGCGGCACCGCGTCGGCACCGACGACGTCGACGGCCACGGCGACCCTCGACGAGTCGGGCGCCGCCACGTACGACTTCGACCTCACGTGGGACGTCGCGAGCGCCCTCGACACCGAGCCGACCGGTCACCTCCACACCGGCTCCATCGCGGCGACGCTCGCGCCCGGCGCCGACGCCGTCCTCGAGGCCGCGCGTCGCGCCCACGAGACCGGCACCGTCTCCTACGACCCCAATGCCCGCCCGACCCTCATGGGCAGGCCGGAGGAGGCCCGGGCCCGGGTGGAGGCGCTCGCCGCGGTCGCCGACGTCGTCAAGGCCAGTGACGAGGACCTCGCGTGGCTCTACGACGCCCACACCGTCGACGAGATCGACGCCTGCATGCGGGGATTCGCGGAGCTCGGCGCGGCGCTCGTCGTCGTCACCCGCGGTGGCGACGGGTCCCGCGTGTACGTGCCCGCGACGGAGGAGTGGACCGACGTCGCGCCCGTCGTCGGAGTCGTCGTCACCGACACCGTCGGCGCGGGGGACTCGTTCATGTCCGGGCTCGTCTCGGGGCTCCTCGATGCCGGACTCCTCGCCAGCCGGGACGCCGCCGAGGCCCTGCGCCGCGCCGACCTCGCCGCGGTGCTTCCCGCCGTCGACCGCGCCACCCGCTGCGCCGCGATCACCGTCTCCCGCGAGGGTGCGAATCCGCCCACGAGGTCCGAACTCGGCGCCTGATCCCTTTCGGCGCGGCACGATGGGCCTGCGGTCGCCCGCCGCGGGTCCTTCGTGTATTCGGTCCCGTCCCGGGCAGGCAGCCTGTCGACGGGGCTCGTGCGGGCGCGGCCCGGTATCGAGGGTCGGCCTCGGCCCGCGGTCGTAGGACGACGAGCAGTGCGCGCGACCTCCGTGGCCGACTCGCGTTCTCGGTGCACCGAACACGCGCACGGCACCGACCTCGTCGTCTGCTCCGACGCCGTCGCCATGGTGCGCGTCGGCGCCCCGGTGGCGTCGGGCCCGGTGGGCACGGGTGCATCGTCGCGCACGTGATTCCTAGGCCGGGGCGCCGTAGCCCCGTACGGTGGACGGACGTGGCCGACGGGGGAGTCGGCCGTCGATGCCGAGCCAGGGGGCCCGCCATGACCCGTCCGTCCTCGATCCACCGTGCCGGGAGCTCCGTCGGCGCCGCCGACACCGTCGTGTCCGGCACCGCCGGCCCCGACGCCACCGCGCGGCGTACCCGTGGTGGTCGGCGCCCGACCGGAGCCGCATGTCTCGCGGCGGCCGTCGCTTCGCTCGTCGCCGCGCCCGCCGTCCTCGCTCCGGTGAGCGCGACAGCCGTCGGTGCCGGCACCGCCACCGGCGCCGCGTCGACGCAGCGCACGGCGGTCCGGGCGGCCCCGCGTCTCGACGTCGGTGAGCGTGGCCTCAAGGAGACACGGCGTGTCACGCGGCTCGCGCCGGGCGTCACCCTCACCTCGATCGTCCGCGGCGACAAGCCCGCGACGAACGGGACCCGTGGCACGACGCAGAAGGGCCCGTGGCGGGTGCAGGTGGCGATGATCTCCCCGTCCGCGAAGGGGCAGTTGCGCACGGCGATCGGCACCGACATCGCCCGCACCGAGGGTGTCTCCACGCTCGGTCGGTGGAGCGGCGCCCTCGTCGCGGTCAACGGCAGCTTCTTCTCCCAGGGGCGGCGCACCGCGCCCGGCGACATGGTCGGCCTCGCCGTCAACGGGGGCACGGTCGTGAGCGAGCCGCAGCGGGTGGCGGGGCACACGCCCGTCCTCATGGATTCGCGTACCAAGGCGCTCCGCATGGACGACATGACGTGGACCGCGACCCTCGCGAGCGATGCGGGCCGGGTGCGCCTCGACGCCGTCGACACGCCGCTCGCGGTGCCGGCCGGATGCGAGAACGTCGATCCGGCGCGGTGCCCCACCCCGGGCCGCACCGTGCGGTTCACCCCCCACTACTCGCTTCGGACCCCGAGCGGCCCCGGCGCCGAGGTCGTTCTCGGCCGTGACGGCTGCGTCGTCTCCGCGAGGTCGGGGCGGGGGACCCGCATCACCGCCGCACAGGTCTCCTACCAGGCGACCGGCACGAAGGCCGCCGAGATGCTCCGCGTCGCAGGCACCGGCTGCCCCACGTTCGCCGAGAGCCTCACGACCAAGGACGGCAGGCCCGTTCCGCTCACGTCGACGACGTACGGCGTCGTCGGCCGGTACCGGCTCGTCCGCGACGGCCGCATCGTCACGTTCCCGTACACGACGGGCTTCTTCGCCCGCCAGCCGCGCACGTTCATCGGCCGAACGGCGGGCGGTTCCGTCGCGCTCGTGACGATCGACGGACGCTCCACCCGCAGCGTCGGCGCCACCCTCGCCGAGGAGGCCCGCATCGCCGCGTCCCTCGGCCTCGTCGACGCCGTCAACCTCGACGGTGGCGGCTCGACCGCGATGGCCGTCCGCGGCCGGCTCGTCAACACCCCGGCGGGCGGCCGGGAACGTTCCGTGGGCGATGCCGTCGTCTTCATGCCCTGACCTGCGAATTCGCCGTCGGCGGAGGGATTTCCCACGCCGGCTCCTTACGCGACGTTGACGCGGGAGGGGAGGGGTTGTCGGCGCCCGCCGGTACCATCGCAGGCGTGAGTCGTAGCCCCTCCCTCCCCGAGCCGACGCCCCTCGGACCGTCCCCCGTGCCGCCCACCGTCGACGCACCGCCGTCGACGCAGGTCGCGGGCGCCGACGTGCCCGCCGCCGGTGTCGCGGGCGAGGCGCGGGACGACGTCGTGGCCCCCGCTCCCACCACCTACGACGAGCGGCCCCAGGCCCCCTCGGGCGGGTTCCGCGACGAGATCGTCGCGGACGTCGTCAAGGGGTGGCGTCACGAGCTCGCCGACCTCGGCGGCCCCAACACGCTGCTCTGGTATCGCGATCTGCCCGCGGGCACCCTCGACCTCACGACCGTCCACCCCGGTGGCGTGTCGATGCTCATGGCGGGCGGCTCCACGCGCCTGTCGCACCTCGTGCGTGAACGCAGCGCGTTCGTCGAGGCCCGCCGCCGCGCCCACGCGATCCGCGAGAAAAGCCTCGAGCTGCGCGAGGAACGCGGCCTCGTCACGTGCTTCATGGCGCTCGGCATGGCGACGTGGGACGCCCCCGGCCCGCGCGCGCCACAGGCGCCGGTCCTCCTGCGCCGCTGCGAGATCCACCCCGTCGACGCGGCCGGGTCCGACTTCGACCTCGACCTCGGCACCGACGTCGAGGTCAACCCCGTGCTCCTCAACTACCTGAGCTTCGAGCAGGGCATCGACCTCGACCCCGTCGCGCTCGCCGCCCTCGCCGCGGTGTCGACGCGGTTCGACCCCATGCGGGTGTTCCGCGAGCTGTCCCGCGTGTGCTCGTTCCTCCCCGGGTTCACCGTGCACGACCGCCGCGTCGTGTCGACGTTCTCCTACACCAAGCTGCCGATGGTCTCCGACCTCACGCAGCAGGGCATGGCCCTCGGCGACCACGACGTCCTCGCGGCGCTCGCCGCCGTCCCCGGTGCACCCCGGCTCGACGCCCCCGTCGAGGACGGCCCCCTCGACCCCGGTGAGGAACTCCTCGCTCTCGACGCCGACAGCACCCAGTCGCGTGCGGTGCTCGACGTGCGTCGTGGCCGCGACATCGCCCTCGTCGGCGGCCCGGGTACGGGCAAGAGCCGCACCGTCGCGAACATCGTCGCCGCGCTCGCCGCGGAGGGGAAGAGCGTCCTCTACGTCACGTCCGCCCGCCGCAACCTCCAGGCGGTCACCGCGCGGCTCGACGAGGCGGGCCTGTCCGGCTTCGTCCTCGACGCCCACGGCGACCTGCCCGACGCGCAGGCCGTGGCCCGCGAGGTCGTCACTGCCCTCGATCGTCGACGCCCCGCCCGCGAACCCGACACCCGTGGTCTGCGCGAGCAGCTCCGCGACGTGAGTGCGGAGGTCGACAGCGCCCTCGCCGCCGTCCACGCCCCCCGTGCCCCGTGGGGCGTGAGCGTGTTCGAGGCGCGCGGGGCCCTCGCCGCCCAGAACGAGCTCCCCGACCCGCCCACCTCGGACGTCGTCCTCACCCCCGAGGTCCTCGCCGGTGTCGACGCCGACCAGGTCCGCGTCGTCGGTGAACTTCTCGCCTCCGTCGCCGCAGCCGACGGGTGGAGCGCCGACTGGCCCGCCGACCCCTGGTACCGCGCCTGGGTCGTCGACGAGGAGGAGGCCGCCAAGGCCCGTCGCCTCGTCGAGGAGCTCGCCGGTGGTCGCCTCGCACGGGCCCGCGCCGCCCTCGACGCCACCCTCGTCGAGGCGGGGCTACCGCCCGCCGAGACCCCCGACCACTGGGACGGCGCGCTCGACCTCATGTTCGGCGTCCGCAAGACGCTCCAGGTCCTCCCCGAGGACGTCTACCTCCAGCCGCTCGACTACCTCCTCGGCGCCACCGCCGACCGGCAGTACCGGCAGGAACGCGGGCTGTTCATCAGCTGGCGCACCCGCCGCGACCTGCGCCGACGCGCCGAGTCGCTCCTCAACCCCGACACCCCCGTCGACCAGCTCCACGACGTGCTCAGCGCCGCCCACGAGCAACGCACGGCCTGGATCGCGTGGAGCGGCACCGACGACCCGCCGCGCGTGCCCTCGACCCTCGACGCCTCGCGTCGGCTGTGGGACGACCTCGAGGCCGACCTGCGGTGGCTGTCGGAGCGTCTGGAGACGACCGCCGCCGGTGGTGATCTCTTCGCGGTCACCGTCGACGAGCTCGTCGCCCGCATCGACGACCTCGCCCGCCACAGCGACCGCATCGCCGTGCTCCCGCGCGTGTCCGCCGCGCTCGACCGTGCGCTCGCCGCCGGATTCGGCGCCGTCGTCACCGATCTCGCGACGCGGCACGTACCCGCCGCACGGATCCCCGCCGAGGTCGAGCGCATCTGGTGGCGCTCCCTTCTCCACCGCATCGGCACCGAGGACCCCCGCGTCGGCGCACACGACGGCGACCGTCTGCGCGGCCTCGTCGACGAGTACGTGCGTCTCGACCACGACCACCTCCGCGCCTCCCGCGACGAGGTACGTCTCGGCGTCGCACGGCGTCTGCACGACGCGGCCGAGGGTCATGCCCGCGAGCAGCAGATCGTGCGGTACGCGGCCTCCGGCACGGGCGCCGGCGTCTCGGCCACGGAGCTCTTCGCACAGACCCACGACCTCCTTCTCGACGTCAAGCCGTGCTGGGCGATGAGCCCCCAGGTCGTCGCGTCGCTCGTCCCCGTCGGCCGCTGGTTCGACGTCGTCGTCGTCGACGAGGCCGCGCAGCTCCTCGTCTCCCACGCCGTCTCGGCGATCTCCCGTGCGCGCCACGTCGTCGTCGTCGGTGACGACCGGCAGCCCGCGCCCCTGCCGTACTCGACGGTCTCGGCGCAGCTCGGCGAGGAGGCAGACCCCGACGAGTCGGTGCCGTTCGCCGCCGGACCGACCCTCCTCGACGCTGCCACCGACGTGCTCGGGGTGCGGCGGCTCACGACGGTCCACGCCGAGGTCGACGAGTCGCTCCTGTCCTTCGCCAACCACGTCGTCTACGACTCGACGCTCGTCACGACGCCCGGCACGCGGCCCACGTCGCCGCTGCAGCTCGTCGTCGCAGGCCGCAACGAGGTCGAGAGCGAGACCGAGGCCGGTGTCCTCACCGTCCCCGGGCGGGACGGCGACGTCATGCTCGACGCGCCCGCCCTCGAGAGCGCGGAGGCCGCCACGGTCATCCGCCTCGTCCGCGAGCACCTGCGGCAGCGTCCCGAAGAGTCCCTGCTCGTCGTCACCCTGAGCAGCGGCCGTGCCGAAGGCATTCGCGCCGCGATGGAGACGGCCGCCGAGCTCGACACCGACCTGCGCGCCTGGCTCGCGGGCCCCGGCTCGGACGCCGACCGCATCGTCCACGTCGACCGGGTCGTCGGCGCACGCTGCGACGCGGTCATCCTCGCGCTCGGTTATGCCCCCGGCCACGACGGGTCGCTCCCGCGTCGCTTCGGGCGCCTCGAGGCCGAGGGCGGGGACCGCGTCCTCGCCGCGGCACTCGCCATCGCGACCCGTCGCGTCACCGTCGTGAGCGAGATCGCCCCGGAAGACTTCGGCGACCGCCGCCCCTCGACGCCTGGTGCGGCGCTCCTGCGCGACTTCCTCGCCCACATCGAGCTTCAGCACCACCGGGCCGAGGTGGCTCAGCAGCCCGGCGCGACCGATCCGGCGGCACCGCCGGCCGCCGCCACGGCCACCTCGGGCGAGACGTCGCTGTTGCTCCGCGGCCTCGCCGCAGCCCTCGACGAGGACGACCTCGAGGTCCACCCCCGGTTCGGCACCGGTCCGCGACGTGTCGATCTCGCCGTCGGCGAACCCGACGCGCCGAGGCCGGTCGTCGCCGTCCACCTCGACGGTCGCGAGCACGCGTCGATCACCGACATCCGTGACCGCGAGCGGGTCCGCGCCGAGCTCCTCAACCGGGCCGGATGGGAGGTCGTCCGCGTGTGGAGCGCCGACCTGCTCGACGATCCCGCTGGCGCCGTCCCGATGATCCGCGAGGGCATCCGGGCCGTCGACGCCCGCACCGTCCTCCGCCGTCGACGCACGAGCGGGGGCCACGCATGAGCGGGAGCTCGCACGAGACCTCGTCCGGTTCGACGTCGGAGTCCGCGGCGGCCGACGTCGGCGCGGCCGGTGCCGAGGCTCCGGAGGCACGTGCGTCTCGCACGACGAAGCCCCGACGGGCCCGTGCCCCCGAGCAGACGCGCGACGACACCGACGAGGGCTGGGGCGACTGGCGCGAACGCGTCGACGAGGGCCACGACCGGTGGCTCGAGGAGCAGCGCCCGCCCCACTGGGGCTGACGTACGACCCGCACCGGACACGACGAAGGCACCCACCAGGACGGTGGGTGCCTTCGTCGTCTCGTCCGCGACGCTGCGGTCGGGCCGGGCGCGCCCGCGGGGCGCGGGCCGGGCCCACCGGTTCGCGGGTCGGGCCGAGCTCGGATCAGAGGCGGTGGTCGCCGCGCTCGGTGCGGAGCAGGTCGCGGATCTCGCGGAGCAGGGCGACGTCCTCGGAGACGGCCTCGGCCTCGGGCTCCTGGCCACGGTTGCGACGCTCGGCGAGCTTGTTCATGGGCAGCACGAAGGCGAAGTACACGACGGCGGCCGTGAGCAGGAAGACGATGAGCGCGTTGATGATCGCGGAGACGTCGAGGTAGGTCGCCTTCGCCATGTCGGGCCGGATCGAGAAGCCGAGGCCCTCGGTCTGCGGGTTGCCAGCAGCGTTGATGACGGGGGTGACGAGGCTGGTCACGACGGTGTCGACGACCTTCTGGAACGCCGAGCCGATGACGACGGCGACGGCGAGTTCGATGACGTTGCCGCGGAGGACGAAGTCCTTGAAGCCCTTGAGCACGTGGGGTCCCTTCGATACGAAGAACGGTGGGGCCCCGCATTCGAGTGCGAGGCGAAGATCACTGTAGGGGGCGGGAGCGGGTGTCCCCGCCCTACGGGTTGCGCAACGTGGGGGTGACGCCGGGGCCGTTGGCCGACATCGCCGGCACGAGAGCCGTGACGGCGGTCTGCGGGACGGCGACGACGAGTCCGTGGCCGCTCTTCTCTGCCGCCGGGTCGTCGACCCCGAGGACACGCACCGAGGAGGCGACGACGCGGCCGGCGCCGGCCTCGACGAGGTCGACGTGATCGCCGGGACGGAGCGTGAGGAGGGCGCCCGGGTCGGCGACGGGGACGTGAACGGCCCGCTCGGTGGGGGAGAGGGTCGAGGTGTGTGCGAGGGCACCGCCGGTGAGGATCTCGCGCGCCGAGACGGGGCGGGCGAGCCGTCGACCGTTCACCGCCGCGGCGTCCGTGAGGGCACCGGCGGGACGCACCTGGTCGGCGACGCGCACGGTGGTCACGTCGGCAGGGGCGAGGACGTGCCCGGCGGGCAGGTCGTCGACGGGGGTGAGGACGGTGTGCGGCGGCGGCTCGGGGAGCAGGAGCCCGACGACGAGCCACGTGGCGAGGAACGCGCACGTCGCCGCGGCGAGGAGGCGGAGCCGACGCACCGGGAGGCGTCGTCGCGGCGCCCCGACCCGTCGCGCGGCCGGCGGCGGGGCCTCGGTGAGCCAGGGCAGCGTGGGAGCGGACGGCATGTCCGCACGCTAGGGCGGTCGCACCGTGCTCGGCCGGAGCGGTTCACCCGCCTGTGGACGGGGAGATCAGCTCGCCGAGGGTGAGGACGAGGAACTCGACGTGCCCGAGGAGGACGTGCTCGAGGACGAGGACGAGGTCGAGGTCGACGACGAGGTCGAGGTCGACGACGTGGAGCTCGAGGAGCTCGAGGAGGAGGACGTCTCGGAGGACGACGTCGGCACCGAGGCGGAGCCCCCCTTGCCGTCGCTGCGGGAGTCGGTGCGGTAGAAGCCCGAACCCTTGAACACGACGCCGACCGAGTTGAAGACCTTGCGGAGACGGCCCTCGCACTGCGGGCACGTCGTCAGCGCGTCATCGGTGAAGGACTGGACCGCGTCGAAGCGGTGTCCGCACTCGGTGCAGGCATAGACGTAGGTGGGCATGGGCTCCTCTTCCGGTGGATCGGCTCGTGCAGTGTAAGGGCGGCGGCGGGCCGGGCATTCCCGGCGTCTGCCGCGCCCCCGTCCTGCCCCGGCCGACGCCGGTCGCCCCGACGCCTCGCCCCGACGCTCGCGACGGCCGCGCGCCGGGCCGTGCGCCGGGCCTCGCGAGAGGTGCTCAGGCGTCCCCGAGGCGACGCCACCCACCGCCGGGGGTGACGACGGCGGGGACGGGACGGTCGTACCCGGAGAACGGCACCGCGTCGACGACCTCGTCGTCGAAGAGGAGGACGGCGTGGCACGTGTCGGGACGCATCCGCGGCAGCGTGCGGTCGTAGCAGCCGCCGCCCTGCCCGAGGCGGCGTCCGCACCGGTCGACGGCGATGCCGGGGAGGATCATCGCGGTGATGTCGCCGACGGCGTCCAGCCCGAGCGCCGGGCCCTCGTCGGCGGTGCCGTCGTCGGCGGGGAGCTCGGCGCGGCCGTCGGCACGGCTGGCCGCGCCCGGCGCCTCTCCGTCGGTGCGCGATCCTGTGGGGGCCGTTGCGGGGGTCGTCGCGGGGGCCGCGGCAGGTGTCTCGGCGGCGATCGCCTCCGGCGGCGTGCCGGGCGACGGGGTGGGGGCCGAGACGGCTGTCCCAGCAGGCGCCACCGCGGGGGCGTCGGGAACCGCGGTGGACCCGCCCGCCTCGCCCGCGGGACGTCGTCCGGGCGGGAGGAGTTCGTGCCAGTCGAGGGCGAGGTCGTCGCGGGTGCGGGGGACGAGGACGCGTACGCCGCGCTGCAGGAGGGTGTCGAGGAGGACGGAGGTGTCGGGCTCGCTCGGGGTGGAGCGGAACGCGGCGATCGTCGCGCCGGGCGTGCCCCAGCCTGCCGCGCCGGCCTCGGGGCAGGCGTCGAGGTGGGCGAGGACCGCTGCCGCGATCGCCTCGGCCTCCTCCGCGCGGGCCTCCGGGCCCTGCTCGCGGCGCCGGGCGGTACGCGCGGCGCGGATCCGTCGCCGCACGTCCTTCTTCTCGGCCGTGACGTCGACCTCGTCCGTCGTGGATCCGACGGTGTTCGTCTCCTCGCTCATGCCCTCAGTGTCGCCGAGACGGAGCGCCCGCGCCGCCCGGTTCGTCCGGGTCCTCCCGGGCGGGCATCGACGAGCGCGCCGGGGGAGAGGGAGGTTGCCGTTATCGTCGTTCCATGAGGTCGGACAGGGTGAGTGACGTGCGCGCGACGGGCGCCGATGGTCGAGGGGTGGCGTCGTGATCGGGGTCGAGGAGCATCTCTCCCGCATCCTCTCGACGGTGGGCGTGCTGCCGCCGACACGTCGTTCGCTCGACAACGCGCAGGGGTGCGTCCTCGCCGAGGACCTCCGCAGCCGCGTGTCGCTGCCGGGTTTCGACAACTCCGCGATGGACGGGTACGTCCTCCTCGCCTCCGACACGGAGCGGGCGACCGAGAAGTTCCCCGTGCGTCTGCCCGTCGACGGCGACATCGCCGCGGGCGACACGACGCGTCGTCGTCTGCGTCCGGGGCACGCGTTCCGCATCATGACCGGCGCACCGGTGCCCGAGGGGGCCGACGCCGTCGTCCCCGTCGAGCAGACCGATGCGGGCGTCGAGCGCGTGACGATCTACCAGGGGCCGGGTCACGGCGCCCACATCCGTCCCCAGGGCGAGGACGTGCGGCAGGGGCAGGTCGTCCTCCGCGCCGGGACCCGCCTCGGGCCGCGCCAGCTCGCGCTCGCGGCCGCCGTCGGCCACGGCGACGCCCTCGTCGTGCCGCTGCCGCGGGTCGTCGTCGTGAGCACCGGTGACGAGCTCATCGCGCCCGGATCCGTTCCCGGTTTCGGTGAGGTCGTCGACAGCAACGGCCCGATGCTCGCCGCGGCCGCGCGTGACCTCGGCGTCGTCGCGAGTCGCATCGGCGGGGTCGCCGACGAGCCAGAGACGGTCGCCCGTGTCCTCCGCCAGCAGCTCTCCCGCGTCGACGCGATCGTCACGACGGGCGGGGTGAGCATGGGCGCCTACGACGCGGTCAAGGCCGTCCTCTCCCAGCTCGGCACGGTGCAGTTCGACCGCGTCGCGATGCAGCCGGGCAAGCCCCAGGGCTTCGGCGTCCTCGGCGAGGAGGAGATCCCCGTCTTCACGCTGCCCGGCAACCCCGTGAGTTCGCTCGTCTCGTTCGAGGTGTTCGTCGCGCCCGCGCTGCGGCGCATGGCGGGGCGGGCCCCGTTCGAGTCGGCGCCGGTCGTCGCCCGGGTCGAGGAGGGGTTCCGCTCGCCGGCGGCGAAGACGCAGTTCGCGCGGGTCGTCGTCACCTCTCACGACGCCGAACCGTTGCGGGTGCGTCTCGCGGGCGGGCAGGGTTCCCACGTCCTCGGCAGCCTCGCCGAGGCGCACGCCCTCGCTGTCGTCCCGCCGGACGTCGCGCAGGTCGAGGCGGGCGACGAGCTCCTCGTCCTCGGTCTCGACGGCACGAACCCCGGCGACCGCACCCACGCCGCCACCGCGGGGGAGACCGCCGGACGCCCCTGGTTCGGCGCCGCCGCCGTTGCTGCGGCAGGATCGGCCGGGTGAGCACTCCGAACGCCCCGCAGCACCCGCAGCACCTCGCCTCACCTCTCGATCCCGTGCCCCCCGCCACGCAGGCGCCCGAGAGGGCGGCCACGCAGACGCCCCCGCGGCTCACTCACGTGCGGGCCGACGGCACCGCGCACATGGTCGACGTGAGCGCCAAGGCCGTCACCGCCCGCGAGGCGAGTGCCGCAGGTCGGGTCCTCCTCTCGGGCGAGGCGGTCGCGGCGCTCCGCGACGGCACCGTGCCCAAGGGCGACGCCCTCGCCGTCGCGCGCATCGCGGGCATCCAGGCCGCCAAGCGCACCCCCGACCTCGTGCCGCTCGCACACCCCGTCGCGATCCACGCCGTCGCCGTCGATCTCGACGTCGTCGACGAGGGCGTCGAGATCACTGCGACCGTGCGCACCGCCGACCGCACCGGCATCGAGATGGAGGCCCTCACCTGCGTGAGCGTCGCCGCGCTCGCCCTCGTCGACATGATCAAGGCCGTCGACAAGCACGCCCGCATCACCGACGTGCGCGTCACCGCCAAGTCCGGCGGCCGCTCCGGACACTGGCGGGAGGGCGTATGACCGACGCGATCGCCCCCGGCGACCCGGCCGCCCCGGCGGCCACCCCTGCAGCGGCCCCCGATCACCCGGCGGCGTCCGTGGACCACTCGGAGCCTGCCTCCGACCCCACCGTGGTAGGCCCCGAGGATGGTGCCCGCGCCCCGAGACGCGCCCTCGTCGTCACGGCGTCGACGCGCGCCGCGGCCGGGATCTACACCGACCGTTCGGGTGCGATCGTCGTCGAGCGACTCCGGGCATGGGGCTTCGACACCCCCGACGCGGTCGTCGTCCCCGACGGTGTGGCCACCGCGGCGGCCCTCCACATCGCGCTCGCCGCGGCTCCCGACGTCCTCCTCACGACGGGCGGCACCGGCCTGCGTCCCGACGACCGCACCCCCGAGGTCACCCGCCCCCTCCTCGACGTCGAGGTCCCCGGGATCGCCGAGGCGATCCGTGCCGCGGGCGTCGCGAAGGGCGTCCCGACGGCGATGCTGTCGCGGGGGATCGCCGGGGTCGCCGGTGGCACACTGCTCGTCAACCTCCCCGGTTCGACCGGGGGAGTGAAGGACGCCCTCGACCTGCTCGAGGCCGTCGTGCTGCACTCCGTCGACCAGATGAGAGGGGGCGACCACTGATGGCGGGACTCTGGCCGAGCCTGCTCACCATCCGTCAGGCCGACGGGCCCGACGTGCAGATGCGCGCGCTCCGCCCCCGCGACCGTGCCGAGTGGCAGGATCTGCGCGCCCGCAACCGCGCCTGGCTCTCCCCGTGGGAGGCGACGAGTCCGCATCACCTCGGACCGGTGAGGTTCCGCACCCTCGTGCGGAGGTACGACCACGAGGCGCAGGCGGGGCGGTTGCAGCCGTTCGTCATCGAGGTCGGTGGCCGACTCGTCGGCCAGATGCACCTCTTCAACATCTCGTGGGGGTCGATGCGCAGCGGCAGCGCCGGCTACTGGGTCTCGGAGGACATGGCGGGTCGCGGTCTCGCGCCCCTCTGCCTCGCCGCGCTCGTCGACCACGCCTTCTACGGCCTCGGCCTCCACCGCGTCGAGGTCGACATCCGCCCGGAGAACGCGGCGAGCCTCCGCGTCGTCGAGAAGCTCGGGTTCCGCGACGAGGGCGTGCACACGCGTCTGCTCCACATCGACGGGGCATGGCGGGATCACCGCTGCTTCGCGCTCACCGTGGAGGACCTCGACGGCGGGTCGCTCGTCGCCGCGTGGAACGCCCGTCGCCGCGGGGAGTCGGCGACCCCGGAGTCGACGGGGGTCTGACCTGCCGGGCCGCCCGAGGCGACCCGGTCCGAGGATGTCCGCCAGGCGAGACCGGTTGCGAGACGCCTGCGGAGTCCGCGGCGCGGCCCGGGGGGCGGCTCCTCGGACGGCGCCTCGGCCCGTGCCTGGCGGTTCATCAGGACGAACGTTCGACCGCGGGGGTCCGGGCGAGGACTTACACGGATGTGATTTTCTCGGGACACGCCCGCTCGGGGGCCAGCCGAACCGTGCGAACGTATCTAAGGTTGGGGTGTGTCGCCAAGCAGCCTGATCTTCGTCGCCGTCGTCGCCGTGTGGGCTGCCTATCTCGTCGTCGACACCAGCCGTCGCCGCGAGTACCTCGCCACGGCCCGCACGGTGGAACGCTTCTCCGCCTCGATGCGCGTCCTCCAGCGTCGCGCGGTCCGTCGCGAGAGCGCCGAGGCGTTCGAGGCGAGCAGCGCGCCGATGCGCAGCACGTCCTCCGTCCTCCTCCACCGCCCGCAGCCGTCCCGCGCCGCCATCGAGGCCCGTGCCGCAAGGGCCGGTGCCACGGTCGCCCCGGCTCGCACGGGTGGGGCCGCCGCCCTGGCCGACCGGCAGCGTGCCGCCGCCCGTCTCCGCCGGGCGCGTGTCCTCGCCGCCGTCACCCTCCTCGTCCTCGTGACCACCCTCGTCACGGGTGCGTTCGCGATCCTCGGTCACCTCGCCTGGTCGACGCCCGTCATGGGGACGGCCACCACCGGGCTCCTCTTCGTCCTCATGCGACGCAACGCCGTGGCCGCCCGCCGCAGCGGCCCGCGTCCCTCGCGGCCGGCCGCCCCGGCCCGCCGACGCACCGGCGCCGCCACCACCACGACCGGGCACGGCGGGACGACGGACGCGGATTCCGGGACCGACGTCCTCACCACCGCTCAGGCGGACGTGCCGTTCGACTATGCGCGGGTCGTCGAGCCGTCGATCACGGCCGAACACGCGTACGCCCAGCGGGTCGCCGCTCGGGCCGAGGACGCCGACCTGCTCGACGAGGCGGCCTGGGCCCCCGTGCCCGTGCCCCCGCCCACGTACACGCTCAAGGCCCGCGCCGAGCGGCCCCTGCCCCCGCCGCTCGAGGTCGAGGAGATCCCCGTCCCCGTGGACGAAGAATGGGAGGACCTCGACGCCCTCGCCTACGGGCGGGCCGCGGGGCAGTGACCTCCGCCGCCCGGCATCGGATGTGACCCGCCGTCTCCCGGCTGCGGATTCGAAGCATCGCTGAGCAGGTGCTATCGTGATGTCTCGCATCAAGGGGCTGTGGCGCAGCTGGTAGCGCACCTCGTTCGCAACGAGGGGGTCAGGGGTTCGAATCCCCTCAGCTCCACCAGAAAAACCCCGCCGGACTTCCGGCGGGGTTTCTTCGTCCCCGAACACTGCCGGCCCCTCCGCGTCCCTGGGCCTCCGGCCCGGCCGCGCCTAGACTCGCACGGGTGACGACCGCCAAGCCGATGCTCATGTTCGTGCACGGGCTGCTCTCGACCCCGCTCGACTTCTCCGACCAGGTCGCGGCGATGCCCGACGACCTCCAAGGGACGGCGCCGTGGCTGCGAGGTGCGCGTCCGGGCGCCAAGGGGGAGACGTTCGACCTCGTCTCCGCCGCGGCCGACCTCGCGATGACGATCGAGCTCTCCGGCGCACCGCGCACGACGTGCTTCGGCGTGGGTGAGGGCGCCCTCGTCTGCCTCGAGATCGCGTCGAGCCGGCCGGAGCTGCCCGTCGACCTCGTCCTCGTCGGTCCCGCCCTCGCCGCGTCGGCCGGGGCCCGCACCCAGCGGCGGCTCACCTCTCTCGTGCCACGCCGGATGCTCGCCGCCCGGGGTGTCGACAAACGACGGGCTCTCGACGGCCTCGCCGAGATCGCCGATGCCGACCTCTGGGGCCGGGTCTCCGAGCTGCGGTCCCGGGTCCTCCTCCTCGTCGGCGAGAAGGACCGTGCCGCCCGCGCGGCCGCAGAGGCCTTCACCGCCCGTGCCACCGCAGCGGACGTCCGTACGTGCGTCGTCCCCGGCGCGGGCGCCTCGCCGCACACGCAGCGTCCGCAGGAGTCCAACGCGGCCCTCTACGACTTCATCGGGGTCACGCCCCGACGGTGAACGGCGGACGCATCCGTCACGCGTCCCTGACGGCTGCGGCGTTCCGGCCAGGCGTGCGACGCTGGAGGGGTGCGCCGTCGTCGCGGCGCCCCATCCGTGAACGACCAGGAGGGCCCGATGGATTCGTCGACACCGGTGACGGACATGCCGCTCCCGCCCGACTCCTGGCCCGGCGCGGGTGGGCGCCGCTCGGTCGCCCCCGAGGTGCCCGGTTGGCCCGGTCAGCGGCCACACTCCGAGACGCCGGGGGCGTCCTGGCCCGGCGCCGCCTCCGCGGCCTCCACACCTGCCGCTCCTGCACGCGATCTCGACGACGCCGAACTCCGCGAACTCACGCTGCGTCGCCCGGCCAACCGGGTGAGCCCCCGGGCGATGACGATGTGGCGACTCACGACGATGCTCCTGTGGCTCGTCCCGCTCGTCGCCGTCGTCGTGTGGATGGTCCTCGACGACGCCCACCGTTCGTGGCAGATCCCGGCGGTGGGACTCGTCGTCGTCCTCGGTCTGCTCGGGGTCTTCCTCGTGCCGTGGTGGCGCTACCGCGTCCACCGCTGGGAGGTCACCGACACGGCCGTCTACACCCAGAGCGGCTGGCTGTTCCAGCAGCGACGCATCGCGCCGATCTCGCGCATCCAGACCGTCGACAGCGAGTTCGGTCCTCTCGAGCAGCTCTTCGGCCTCGGCACCCTCACCGTCACCACCGCCTCCGCCGCGGGACCTCTGCGGGTCTCCGGGTTGGAGAAGGGGACGGTCGATATCCTCGTCTCGGACCTCACCCGCATCACCGCGAAGGAGCGTGGCGACGCCACATGACCTCCGACGGCATCGTCGCCGACACGACACGGCCGGACTCGTCGTGGCGGCGGCTCGACCGTCGGATGCTCGTCGTCCAGCCGCTCGAGGCATTCGGCCACTTCCTGCCCGCCATCGTCGTCGTCCTCGTCGCCGGGGGCACCGGGAGCGAGGCGCCGTGGTGGACGAACCTCTGGGTCGTCGTCCTCCCTCCCGTCCTCGGGGTGTGGGCATGGTTCACGACCGAGTACCGCATCACCCGCGAACAGCTCACCCTGCGGCGCGGTCTCGTGTCCCGCAAGACGCTCACGGCACGTCTCGACCGCATCCGCACCGTCGACGTCACCGCCTCCCTCCTCCAACGGCTCCTCGGGCTCGCCGCCGTCAAGGTCGGCACCGGCACCGAGACCCCGTTCGTCCTCCCCGGCCTCGCCGCGGCCGACGCGCACGCGCTGCGGGCGCAGCTCCTCCACGTCGCCCGTGAGGAACGGGGCGAGGCGGCTCCGGGCCCGAACGCCGCAGGCTCTGGAGCCCCCGCCGACGGGGCGGCCCCGGGGCCCATGGCGCCTCCGCCAGCGGAGGAGACGGCGCTCGCCGTGTTCTCCCCGTCATGGGTGCGCTTCGCGCCGTTCACCCTCACCGGTCTCGTCACGGTGCTCGCCGGTGTCGGCGCCATCGCCCAGTTCCTCGACGACCTCGGCGAACGCATCGTCGAGTCCGACCTCGGCCACTCGGCGATCGACCACGTCCTCGGACTCACGACGACGATGCTCGTCGTCGGGGGCGTCGGGCTCGGTCTCGCGCTCGTCGTCGTCGCAGCGCTCGTCTCCTACGTCCTCCGGTTCTGGGGCTACCGCCTCACCCGGCACCCGCGGGGCACGTTGGGCATCAGCCGGGGGCTCCTGTCGACGCGGCACATGACGATGGAGGAACGACGCCTGCGCGGGGTGAGCCTCGAACGGCCGTTCCTCCTGCGTCTCGTCGGTGGTGCCCGTGCCTCCGCCCTCGTCACCGGGCTGAGCGGCGCCACCGAGCAGGGCTCCGCCTCGGACATGCTCGTGCCGCCCGCCCCGCTGGAGGAGGTGCGGCGCGTCGTCGCCGACGTCCTCCGCGCGGAGACGCCGTGGCAGGCCACGCTCCGCGCCCACGGACCGCGTGCGCGTCGTCGCCGCCACACCCGCGCCCTCGCCGGAGGCCTGCTCCTCGCGGTCCCCGCCGTGCTCGCCGTGTGGTGGTTCGAGCTCGCCCCGGCGCTCCTCGCCCTCGCCGCGGTGCCGGTCCTCGTCGCGCCGTTCCTCGCCGAATCCCGCTACCGGCGCCTCGGGCACACCGTCGTCGACGGGCACCTCGTGAGCCGTGTCGGACTCTTCCCCGAGACGACCGACGTCGTCCGTACGAGCGCGATCATCGGCTGGAACGTCGACGAGACGTTCATGCAACGGCGCCTCGGGCTCGTCACCCTCGCCGCGACGATCGCCGCCGGCGACGACTCGATCGGGATCCCAGACGTGCCGCTCGCCGAGGCCGAGGCCGTCGTGCGGTGTGCGACACCCGGCCTCGCCGAGCAGTTCATGGACCGCGCCTGACGTGCCTGCCCCTCGCGCACGCGTGTCGACGGGGTGTGAGCGCGTGGACGCGGCCGAGGGCCGGGATGGGGATCGGCGCGGCGCGTCAGATCCAGGAGCGGAACCACATCCGCATCGACCAGTCGTCGCGCGGGATGACGTCGCCGACGTAGATGGGCCAGAAGAACGCGAACACGGCGATGGCGAGCACCAAGAACGCCGCCCAGCCGAGAAGCCCGAGGCGGTGCCGTCGCGCGGAGTCGTCGGGCCTGCCGAGGACGAGCGACAGCAGGTAGACGACGGCGAGGACGACCCACGGCACGAACGCCACGGAGTAGAAGGTGAAGATCGTGCGCTGCTGGTAGAGGAACCACGGCAGGTACCCGGCGGCGAACCCCGAGAGGATCGCGCCGGCACGCCAGTCGCGGGCGACGGCCCACATGAAGAGGAGCACGGGCAGCGCCAGGGTGGCCGTCCACCAGATCGCGGGGTTGCCGAGGTCGAGGATCGCCCGGCTGCACTCGGTGACGGTGCAGCCCTGCTGACCGGCCTTGGGGCCCTCGTAGAAGAACGACGTCGGGCGCGTCTGCAGCATCCACGACCATGGGTTGCTCTGGTAGGTGTGCGGCGTCGAGAGCCCGACGTGGAACACCCACATGCGCTCGTGGTAGTCGACGAGCGACCGCAGCGGGTCGGGCACGAGGCGCGCGAGGCCGGTCGCCGGGTGCGTCGCCGCCCACTGGCGGTTCCACCCGCCGGAGGTGGCGAACCAGCCCGCCCACGTGGCGACGTACGTCGCGATCGCGCCGCCGACGAGCGTGAGGGCGGCCTGCGGGGCGTCGCGGAGCATCGCGCCCCGCCACCACTCGCGGATCCCCGCGGCGCGGCGGGCGCCCATGTCCCAGAACACCGTCATGAGGCCGAACACGGCGAGGAAGTAGAGCCCCGACCACTTCGTGCCGATGCACAGGCCGAGCGAGACGGCCGCGACCCACCGCCACGGGTGGAGCCCGAGCCACGGGCCGTAGCGGAGCACCGGGGCGTACGGGCTGCCGCCGGCGTCGAGGTGCCCGCCGACCTGGCGGGCGAGGATCTCCCGCGAACGGTCGCGGTCCAGGAGCAGCGCGCAGAACCCGCCGAGCGCGAAGAACATCACCGACATGTCGAGCAGGCCGGTGCGGGAGTGGACGAGGTGCTGGCCGTCAACGGCGAGGAGCAGCCCCGCGGACAGGCCGAGCACCGTCGAGCCGAAGAGGCGCCGCGCCGCGAGGGCGAGCATGAGGATCGAGAGGGTGCCGAGGGCGGCGACGCCGAGGCGCCAGCTCGTCGGGTCCTGCACGCCGAGGAGACGCTCGCCCGCGGCGATGACCCACTTGCCGACCGGCGGGTGGACGACGAAGTCGGCCGCGGTGCCGAACACGTCGGGCGTGCCCGCCGCCCACAGGCGGTCGACGCCGTCGGCCACCTCCGGCCGCACCTTGGCCTCGTACCCGTGCGTGAGCAGCGACCACCCCTGCTTGACGTAATAGGTCTCGTCGAAGACGAGGGTGTTCGGCTGCCCGAGGCGCCAGAAGCGCAGCACGCCGCCGAACACGGCGACGAGGAGGGCGCCGAGCCAACCGGCCAGGGTGTCGGTAGGGCGATGGCCGAGCAGCCGCGCTCGCAACCGGTCGGTCTCGCTCATGCCTGCCATCGTACGGGGGACCACCGACGACGGCGCCGGCCCGCGGCTGCGCCACGCCCGCGGTGTCGGACGCGGGGGCCGGCCTCGCTACGCTCGACGACATGGCCGACCCGTCCACCGCCCCCGCCCGTTCCCGCACGACCGGGGCGGGTCTGACACTCGCGGCCACCCCCATCGGCGATCCGCTCGACGCGAGCCTCCGACTCGTCGCCGCGCTCCAGCAGGCGAGCGTCATCGCCGCGGAGGACACGCGGCGCGTGAAGAAGCTCGCGTCGATGCTCGAGATCCCGCTCCACGGGCGAGTCGTCGCCTACCACGAGCACAACGAGGCGTCACTCACCCCCGAGCTGGTCGCCCTCATGCAGGCGGGGGAGCGGACCCTCCTCGTCACCGATGCAGGGATGCCGTCGGTCTCCGACCCCGGCTATCGGCTCGTCACCGCGTGCGTCGAGGCGGACGTGCCCGTCACGTGCCTCCCCGGCCCCAGCGCGGTGCTCGTCGCGCTCGCCCTCTCCGGTCTGCCGGTCGACCGGTTCTGCTTCGAGGGGTTCTGCCCCCGCAAGCCGGGCGAACGCCGCCGTCGCCTCGAGCAGGTCGCCGACGAACGCCGCACGATGGTGTTCTTCGAGGCGCCCCACCGGCTCGCCGCCACCCTCGCTTCCATGGCCGAGGCGTTCGGCGAGGACCGTCGTGCCTCGGTCTGCCGGGAGCTCACGAAGACGTACGAGGAGGTCCGCCGCGGCGAACTCGGAGAACTCGTCGAATGGGCCGAGGGGGAGGTGCGTGGCGAGATCACGATCGTCGTCGAGGGTGCGAGCAGCCGGGCGGTCGATCCCGACGCTGCGCTCGCCGACGTCCTCGCCCGCGTCGAGGCCGGGGAACGACTCAAGGACGCCTGCAAGGCCGTCGCGGGCCCGAGCGGCATCCCCGCCCCGCAGCTCTACGACGCCGCCGTCGCCGCCCGTCGCCGCTGACCGGCCTGCCGCCCGCGGGGCCGTGAGGTCCTGCTGCCGGCACCGATCCGCCGTGTCGACCACGGCCCCCGGCACCCCCCGAAGAGGCCCCGACGACCGTTCGGCGCACAGCCGCGACGACTTCCTGCAAACCCCGGGACGCGCCCGGGGCGCGGGTTTAGCGTCGGCGCATCGGTTCGCGTGGCAAGACCGCGTGGGCCGCCGGAGCAGCGTCGCTCCGGGCCGGGCAGTATCGAAGGAGAGTGCCATGAAGATCGGTGTCCCCACAGAGGTCAAGAACCGCGAGTACCGCGTGGCCATCACTCCCGCGGGAGTCCACGAACTCGTCGAGCACGGCCACGAGGTGCACGTACAGAAGGGAGCCGGGCTCGGGTCGTCCATCCCCGACGAGGCCTACGTCTCCCAGGGCGCGACCGTCGTCGACTCCGTCGACGACGTGTGGGGCGACACCGAGATGATCCTCAAGGTCAAGGAGCCCATCGAGCAGGAGTACCAGTACCTGCGCAAGGGCCTCACCCTCTTCACCTACCTCCACCTCGCCGCCGACCGCCCCCTCACGGAGCGGCTCCTCGAGTCGGGGACGACCTCGATCGCGTACGAGACCGTCCAGCTCTCCAACGGGACGCTCCCGCTGCTCTACCCGATGTCCGAGGTCGCCGGGTGCCTCGCCCCGCAGGTCGGGGCCCACCACCTCATGCGCGCCTACGGCGGCCGCGGCGTCCTCATGGGCGGCATCGGGGGCGTTGCGAGCGCCAAGGTCGTCGTCCTCGGCGGCGGCGTCGCGGGCCAGAACGCGGCGAACATCGCCGTCGGCATGGGCGCCGACGTCACGATCCTCGACACCGACCTCGAGAAGCTGCGGCAGACCTTCTGGCGTTGGTCGGGCCGCATCCACCAGCTCGCCTCCAACAAGCTCACGGTCGCCGAGCAGGTCGCGGACGCCGACCTCGTCATCGGGTCGGTGCTCATCCCGGGCGCGAAGGCGCCCAAGCTCGTCACCGACGAGATGGTCGGCGGGATGAAGCCCGGATCGGTCCTCGTCGACATCGCCATCGACCAGGGCGGATGCTTCGAGGGTTCCCGGCCCACGACGCACGACGACCCGACCTTCGCGGTCCACGACTCCACCTACTACTGCGTGGCGAACATGCCCGGGGCCGTGCCCCACACCTCGACGTACGCCCTCACGAACGCGACGATGCCCTACACCGTGGCGCTCGCGGACCGCGGCTGGCGGGCGGCGCTGGCCGAGGACCCGGTGCTCGTCCCGGGCCTCAACACGCACGAGGGAATGCTCACCTACGGGGCCGTCGCCGAGGCCTTCGGTCTCGAGCACACCCCCGTCGAGGACGCGCTCGCCTGAGCGGGAATCTCCCGTCGCCGCCGTCTCCGGCACCTCCGCCGGAGGCGGCGGCGACGTGTGCTCTCCGTTCCACGGACAGGACCTTCCCCGCCGCGGGCCGCGGCGGTGTGACGGAATCGCAGGGGACCAACGTCCGCAGACCCGCGCTCCCACGCACTACGATCGGGAGGGGCATTACGCTGGCGCCGGTGCTCGACCGTGCAGCGGCCGCAGCGCGACTCCCTCCGCCCCGGCGTGGAGGGCGCACGACCCACACATTCGACTCGCAGAACAGGGCAGGCTTCGCTCGTGGCTACAACGACTCTGACAAAGCAACGGAGTTCGGCTCGGTCGTCCATCGGTCTCAAGATCATGATGGCCGTCTCGGGTCTGTACTTCGTCCTCTTCGTGCTCATGCACATGTACGGCAACCTCAAGATCCTCGCCGGTCATGAGCAGTTCGACACCTACGCCCACCACCTCCGCGTCCTGGGCGAGCCGATGCTGCCCTACTCGGGCTTCCTCTGGATCTTCCGCATCACGTTGATCATCGCGGTCGTCGCGCACGTGTACTCGGCATTCAAGCTGTGGGGCCGCGCGAACAGCGCGCGCAGCAACCGTTACCTCGTCAAGGACGCGATGCACACGCCGGTCTCCTCGCGCACGATGCGCTGGGGCGGCATCGCCCTCCTGCTGTTCATCGTCTTCCACCTGCTCCAGTTCACGCTGCGTTCGTTCTACGTCGGCACCGCGCCGGTGAGCTCGCCGGCCGCCATGGTGATCGCCGCGTTCCAGACCCCGTGGCTGACGCTCATCTACGTCCTCGCGATGATCGCCCTGGGCCTGCACCTCCACCACGGCGTGTGGAGTGCCTGCCAGACCCTCGGCTTCACCAACACCGCCAAGGCGCGCGGCACGGCGAAGGCGGCCTCGACGATCGTCGCCGCCCTCGTCGTCATCGGGTTCCTCATCCCGCCGTTCGCCATCCAGCTCGGCATGATCAAGTAAGGCGACCGCACATGTCACACACGTATACCGAGGAGACCCCCTCCACCGCAGGCGACGGCGATCTCGTCAACGGGCTGTACCGCGAGGGTGAGCCCATCGCCGACACGAAGGCGCCCCAGGGGCCGATCCAGGGCCGTTGGAGCCAGCGCAAGTTCGACGCCAAGCTCGTCAACCCGGCCAACCGCCGCAAGCTCTCGATCATCATCGTCGGCACCGGCCTGGCCGGTGGCGCCGCCGCCGCCACGCTCGGCGAGGCCGGCTACAACGTCAAGGCGTTCTGCTACCAGGACAGCCCGCGTCGCGCGCACTCCATCGCCGCGCAGGGTGGCATCAACGCCGCCAAGAACTACAAGGAGGACGGCGATTCGATCTACCGTCTCTTCTACGACACGGTCAAGGGTGGCGACTACCGCGCTCGCGAGACGAACGTGTACCGCCTCGCCGAGGTGAGCGCCGCGATCATCGACCAGTGCGTCGCGCAGGGTGTGCCCTTCGCCCGCGAGTACGGCGGCCTCCTCGACAACCGTTCCTTCGGTGGCGTCCAGGTCTCCCGTACCTTCTACGCCCGCGGCCAGACGGGTCAGCAGCTCCTCATCGGCGCCTACCAGGCGCTCGAGCGGCAGATCGCGGCCGGCACCGTCGAGATGTTCGCCCGCCACGAGATGGTCGAGCTCATCGTCGTCGACGGTCAGGCGCGCGGCATCGTCGCCCGTGACATGGTCACCGGTGAGATCGAGACGCACCTCGCCGACGCCGTCGTCCTCGCCTCCGGTGGGTACGGCAACGTGTTCTTCCTCTCGACGAACGCGATGGGCTGCAACGTCACCGCGACGTGGCGTGCGTACCGCAAGGGCGCGTACTTCGCGAACCCCTGCTACACGCAGATCCACCCGACCTGCATCCCGGTGCACGGCGACCAGCAGTCCAAGCTCACCCTCATGAGCGAGTCCCTCCGCAACGACGGGCGCATCTGGGTGCCCAAGCGCAAGGAGGACTGCGACAAGGATCCGCGGCAGATCCCCGAGGAGGACCGCGACTACTACCTCGAGCGCATCTACCCGAGCTTCGGCAACCTCGTGCCCCGTGACATCGCCTCCCGTCAGGCGAAGAACATGTGTGACGAGGGTCGCGGCGTCGGTCCGGAGATCGAGGGTCAGGGGCGTCGTGGTGTCTACCTCGACTTCGCCGAGGCCATCGGCCGCATGGGTCGGGACGCCGTCTCGGCCAAGTACGGCAACCTCTTCGACATGTACGAGCGCATCACGGGTGAGAACCCGTACGAGGTCCCGATGCGCATCTACCCGGCCGTGCACTACACGATGGGTGGCCTGTGGGTCGACTACGACCTGCAGTCGACCATCCCGGGTCTGTTCGTCGCCGGCGAGGCCAACTTCTCCGACCACGGCGCCAACCGTCTCGGTGCGTCGGCCCTCATGCAGGGTCTGTCGGACGGGTACTTCGTGCTGCCGAACACGATCCGTGACTACCTCGCCAGCGGCCCCTACCCCCACGTCGACGAGAACCACCCCGCGGTCGTCGAGGCCGCGGAGAACGTCCGTCGCCGCATGGAGCACTTCCTGGGCTGCAACGGCACCCGCTCGGTCGACAGCTACCACAAGGAGCTCGGCCACATCATGTGGGAGTACTGCGGTATGGAGCGCACCGAGGAGGGCCTCAAGCACGCGATCGGTCGTATCCGTGAGCTCAAGAAGGAGTTCTGGAGCAACGTCCGCGTGTTGGGTTCCGGCGAGGGCCTCAACCAGAGCCTGGAGCGTGCGGGCCGGGTCGCCGACTTCTTCGAGCTCGGCGAGCTCATGTGCATCGACGCCCTTCACCGTCGCGAGTCCTGCGGCGGTCACTTCCGGGCCGAGAGTCAGACGGAGGACGGGGAGGCGCTGCGTCACGACGACGAGTACGCCTACGTCGCTGCCTGGCAGTTCGCAGGCGACGACGAAGCGCCGGTCCTGCACAAGGAAGACCTCGTGTACGAGTTCATCGAGATGAAGCAGCGGAGCTACAAGTGAACATCACCCTCAAGATCTGGCGTCAGCGCGGGCCGCTCGAGGAAGGCCACGCCGAGACCTACCAGCTCGACAACGTGTCGGAGGACAGCTCCTTCCTCGAGATGCTGGACATCCTCAACGAGGAGCTCAACGAGCGCGGCGAGGAGCCGATCGCGTTCGACAGCGACTGCCGTGAAGGCATCTGCGGTCAGTGTGGCCTCGTCATCAACGGCAAGCCGCACGGCAACGACGGCACGGGCGGCAACACGACGACCTGCCAGCTGCACATGCGGTCCTTCCACGACGGCGACACGATCACGATCGAGCCGTGGCGCGCGAGCGCGTTCCCCGTCATCAAGGACCTGGTCGTCGACCGCAGCGCGCTCGACCGCATCATCCAGGCGGGCGGGTTCATCTCCGCGAACACCGGTGCTGCGCCCGAGGCGCACGCGGTGCCCGTGCAGAAGAGCAAGGCCGACCGGGCGTTCGAGGCTGCGGCCTGTATCGGTTGTGGTGCGTGCGTGGCGGCCTGCCCGAACGCGGCGGCGATGCTGTTCACCGGCGCGAAGGTCACCCACCTCGGTGAGCTTCCGCAGGGTCAGCCGGAGCGCTGGCAGCGTGCGCTCGCGATGATCAACACGCACGACGCCGAGGGCTTCGGTGGCTGCACGAACATCGGCGCCTGCGCCGCGGCCTGCCCGAAGGACATCCCGATGGATGTCATCTCCACCCTCAACGCCGACGTGCGCAAGGCCCCCAGCCGGGTCTGACGCCCACCGGTCGTGCGAACGGCCCGGATTCCCTCGCGGGGGTCCGGGCCGTTTCGTGTGCGGGCCCCTCCTCGTCTTCGTGGTGAGGGTGCCCGCGACGGTCATCGAGAGGTGAGCCCGGCGAGGGCGCGCTCCGAGCCGGGGTGGAGGCGGATCGGTGCGGTTCGGTCGGCCTCGTCCACGCGGATGTCCTTGCCTGCTGGGTGTGCCGCGCCGAGCGCTTGCCTGTTGTCGTAGACGAGAGTGGTGAGGGCGCACGCCAGGTTGGCGGGCATGTCGTCCCTGACGAGGAGGACGTTGGGGACGGCGATCGTGGGGACGTCGGCGGGCAGGTCGTACGTCGCCTTGGGGATCGTCGCGGTGTCGTAGACGGCCGACTTCTTCTTCATCTCGGGCAGCAGCGGCGTGGGATCGATCATCCGGAGATCCTCGGAGCCCAGGGTCGTGTAGAGGTCGGTGAGGGCCGAGGTGGGGAGTCCGCCCGACCAGACGAGGCCGTCGATGGAACCGTCCTTCATCCCGTCCACGGTCTTCGTGAGGTCGAGACGTTGACGATTGACGTCCAACTCGTCGAGGCCTGCGGCGTCGATGAGCTTCGTCGCGATCGCCTCTGTTCCGGAGAGGGGGGAGCCCGTGGAGATGGTCTTGCCCTTGAAGTCGGCGACGGTACGGATCCCGGAGTCGGCCCGGACGACGATCTGGGTGTAGTTCGGGTAGATGCGCCCGAGGGTGCGGATCTTCTGCGGTTCCCCGAAGGGGCTCGTGCCTCGGACTGCCGCGTCGGCGGCGTCTGCCAACGAGAACGCCACGTCGTAATCGCCCGCGACGAGTTGGCGGATGTTCTGCACGGAGGCCCCCGTCTCGGCGGCACCCGCGCGGACGTCGGTGTGTCCGTTGACGAGGCGCGCGAGGGCCCCTCCCATGACGTAGTAGACGCCGGTGGAGTTGCCGGTGGCGATGGTGATGCGTCCGGAGCCCGCGGCGCAGCTTGCCGGGTCGGCGTCGGAGCCGGGAACGCGAGCCGTTTGCCCGCCGAGACCGGCGGCGCCGAGCGCCGCGATGGTGAGCCCGACGACCCAGGGGATGTTGACCTTCATCGTGTGCCCTTTCGGGTGCGGTGGACGTGGAGCACGCAGGAGACGAGGAGGATCCCGCCCCCGATGCCGATGCTCAGCGGGTGCAGGTAGAGGAGGAAGACCGCCGCGAGGAGGAATCCCAGCCGTTCGATGCGGGTGACGGGTCCGCGCAGCCATCCGCCTGTCGCCACTGCGAGAGACGCCACCGCGACCATGCTCACGAGGACGGAGGCGACGACCGGGCCCGGCGCGCCGGCGAGGAGCAGGTGTGCTCCCGCGGGGGTGACGACGAAGGCGATGGGGGCCAGGAACGCGGGCAGGGTGTACTTGCAGGCCTGCCACATGGTGTCGACGACCTTTCCGCCGGTGATGGCGGCGGCAGCCACCGCTGCGAGGGCTGTCGGGGGCGAGACCTCCGACAGGACGGCGTAGTAGAAGATGAACATCGCGACCGCGGGCGGGGCGACGCCGAGCGAGATGAGGGCGGGGCCGATGACCACCCACGCGAGGATGAAGGACGCCGTCACGGGGACCGCGAGGCCGAGGACGAGGATAGCGGCCGCGGAGAAGACCGCACTCAGGATGAGGAGCACGGTGGGGTTCGGTGCGATCGCGTCGGCGATGGCGACGAGGAACTCCGACAGGACCTGGGCCAGGCCGGTCTTGGCGATGGCGGAGGTGATGACGCCGGCCGCCGCGCAGACGGCGATGACGGGGAGGGCCGTGCGAACCCCGTCGGAGAGGGCGCGGAGGATGACGCCGGCGAACTCGCCCAGTCCGCCACGGGTTCCGCCCGGCTCGGTGCCGTGAGTGTCCTCGTCGAGGACGGAACCGGGGAGGTGGCCGGTGAAGAGCACCTCGAGGAGACCGAAGGCGAGCGCGACGAGGGTGGCGTAGACGACGGCCTTGAACGGCGGGATGCCGACGGCGAGGAACAGGACGATGACGCCGAGGCTGACGAAGTGGTAGCCGAAGCGACGGAAGATGTGCCACGCCGGGGGGATGCGGACGTCGACCTCGTGGACACCGAATCGCTTCGCGTCCATCTCGACCGCGAGGAAGATCCCGAGGTAGTAGAGCAGCGTGGGCACGATGGCCCACGTGAGCACCTGCATGTAGGGGACGTTGAGGTATTCGGCGATGATGAACGCTGCGGCGCCCATCGTCGGCGGGGAGAGGATGGCGCCGATGCCGGAGGCGGCGAGCATGCCACCGGCGGCCTCGGCGGGGTAGCCGGCGCGGCGGAGTATCGGCCAGGCGAACGAGCCGAGGGTGACGGCGGTGGCGGTGCCGGATCCGGAGACGGTTCCCAGGAGGAACCCGGAGGTGGCGACCGTACGTCCGGGGGCGGCGCCGGAGCGGCGGAAGAGCGCGAGGCTGAACTCGACGAAGAACCCGCCGGCGCCGATGCGGTGGAGCACCGAGCCGTAGATCGTGAAGAGGACGATGTAGGTGGCCGCGACGTCGAGCGGCACGCCGAAGAATCCGCTCGTCTCGTTGAAGAGGCTGTTGACGATCTGCGAGAGGCCGAGGCCCTGGTGGGCGACGTCCCAGCTCATGGGCAGCCAACCGCCGAACCACGCGTAGGCGAAGAAGAGGAGCGCTGCGGTGGGCAGCACCCAACCTGTCGTGCGGTTCGCGGCTTCGAGCACGAGCACGAGGAGAAGGGCACCGGCGACGACGTCGAGCGGGAGGAGAGATCCCTGCCGCCCCAGGAAGGCGCCGAATCCGCCGCCTCCGAGGGGGCCGGCGGGGAGGGGGAGCACGGGGTAGAGCGCGACGAAGGCCGCGAGGACGGCGAGGCCCCAGTCGAGCCACGACGGGCGGTCGTCCGTAGGCGTCGCGCGCGGTCCGTCGGATCGGCGGAGGAGCGGATCCCCGCGGTAGACGAGGAAGACGAGCGGGAGTGTGACGCCGAGGAAGACGACGAGGTAGTAGTGGCTGCCCTGCGGGAGCGGCAAGAACACCTGACGCACGACGAGGATCGCGACGAGCAGGCACCATCCGAACACGAAGCGGTCGAGGCATCGTGGGAGCCGTCGTGCGGGCTGTTCCTCGTCGAACTGGGCGATGAGTTCGTCAGCGGACGGCACGTGGTCCTGCGTGGTCGGCACGTCGGATGCGGTCGTGGTGGATGCGGTGTCGATGCGACCGGGGTGCGTCGGCGTGGTGCCGTCGGCCCGGTCCGGGGGAATGGTCGCCGGCATCAGATCACGCTAGCGATCCGGCCGTGGCAGTAGGCGATTGCGAGAGGGCGAAAAGCCCACCGATCCGTCGGGCGGTCGGGGGCGCACGACGAGCGGGCCCCGACGACCGGTGTCGTCGGGGCCCGCTGTCACGGTGAGGTGAGGGATCAGGCCCGGTGGTGCGCCTCGGGGGTGTCGGACACGTCGGGCTCGTTCGAGCTGCGGACGAGCGCGACGATCGAGAGGGCGAGGCCGCCCCACACGAGGAGGATCGACAGGACGAGGAACGTGAGGGCGATCGGGGTCATCGGTCGTTCTCCTGCGGGTCGTGCCGCTCGTGGCGGCGGTGGAGACGGGGCGGACGGGCCACCTCGGGGTCGGTCCCCGCGTGGTAGACGACATCGGGGTGGTGGCCGTGCGGGTGCTCGTAGGCGGCGTCGTCCACGGGCGTCGCGGCGACACCGGCCGGCTCGTCCTCGTGGTCGTGCGCCGAGGGCGCGTCGACGTCGGTGCGCCACGGGACGAACGCGAGGACGAACGCGAGCACCGCCATGAGGGCGACGACACCCCACCCGAACGTGTTGGTGAACGCCGCCGGGTACTCGCCGTAGCCGTCGCGGAGCAGCTCGCGGACGGTCGCGACGAGCATGACGACGAGCATCACGGGCGTGACCACGCCGACGAGCACTCGCCACCAGGCCCCGATGGGCAGGCTGGAGATGCCGTTGAGGTGCCGCTGCAGCACGCCGAGGCGACGCAGCACGTACGTGACGACGACGGTCATGACGATCGCCGAGACGACGATGCCGATCTCGTTGACCCACTTGTCGACGACGTCGAGGAGGTTGAGGCCGTTGACGGTGGCGAAGAACAGGATCGAGAGGACGGACGTCGTGCCGCCGACGGCGCCGACGGCGGTGAGACGACCGAGGTCGAACTTCTCCTGGACGGCGGCGGTGACGACCTCGAGGAGCGAGATGATCGACGTCAGACCGGCGAGAACGAGCGAGAGGAAGAACAGCACGCCGAAGATCTCGCCGCCGGGCATCTCGTTGATGAGCGCCGGGAACGTCATGAACGACAGGCCGACGCCGGTGAGTCCCTCGAGCTGGTCGATGGTCGTGCCCTCCGCGCGGGCCATGAAGCCGAGCGCCGCGAACACGCCGATGCCGGCGAGGATCTCGAAGGAGGAGTTGGCGAACGCGGCGACGAGGCCGGTGCCGCCGAGGTTGGCGCGGCGGGGCAGGTAGCTCGAGTAGGTGAGCATGATGCCGAACGCGATCGACAGCGAGAAGAAGATCTGGCTGTAGGCCCCGATCCACACCGACGACTTGGCGAGCGCGGAGAAGTCGGGGGTGAAGAACGCGTTGAGGCCGTCGACGGCGCCCGGGAGGGTGAGGCCGCGGACGACGATGCCGAGGAAGAGGACGATGAGCAACGGCAGGAACACCTTGTTCGCGCGCTCGAGGCCCTTCTGCACGCCGCCGGCCATGATGACGAGGACGACGATCCACACGCCGACGAGCGGGGCGAGGACGCCGGGGACGAAGTCGAACGTCACCGCCGGGTCGCCGACCTGCAGGTAGTCCTTGACGAGGAACGAGACCGGGTCGGGCCCCCACGCCTTCGTCGCGGAGAAGTACACGTAGGACGCGGCCCACGCGATGATCGCCGCGTAGTACACGGTGATGAAGAACGCGATGAGGACCTGGAACCAGCCGAGTGCCTCGGCGCCACGGTGGAGGCGGCGGAACACGGCGGGCGACGAGCCGCGGTAGCGGTGGCCGAGCGCGTAGTCGAGGAAGAGGATCGGGATGCCGGCCGTGAGCAGCGCGACGAGGTAGGGGATGAGGAACGCCCCGCCACCGTTCTCGTACGCGACGCCGGGGAACCTCCAGATGTTGCCGAGGCCGACGGCGGAGCCGATGGCGGCGAGGAGGAAGCCGAGTTGCCCCGACCACTGCTCGCGGGGAGCGGCGCCGCCGGTGGCCGGCGGGTCGGGGGTGGGGGAGGCAGATCTGCTCATGGAACCTTCCTTCGGGAGGGGCGTGCGTGGCGGGGGCGGAGGATCTGGTCGTCGTGTGCGGCCCCCGGTGACGCGTCGGCCCGGTCGGAGGGAACTCCTGCGCGGTGGCGCCCGGGGACGTGTCCTGGCCCACCGTAGGGGCGCGCGCGGGGCAGCGGGGGGCTGAGCGGGTGCCGGAAGCGTCCGATCTGCGAGCGGACGGTCGGATCGCCGAACGGACGAACCGTAGGATCGTGGGTATGAAGGTGCTCTCCGCTGTCGCTTGGCCCTACGCCAACGGTCCCCGTCACATCGGTCACGTCGCCGGCTTCGGCGTGCCCTCGGACGTCTTCAGCCGATACATGCGGATGGCGGGGCACGACGTGCTCATGGTGAGCGGCACCGACGAGCACGGCACGCCGATCCTCGTCGCCGCCGACGAGCGCGGCATGACGCCCATGGAACTCGCCGACGAGAACAACCGGATCATCGTCGAGGACCTCGTCGGGCTCGGCCTCTCCTACGACCTCTTCACCCGCACGACGACCCGCAGCCACTACGCCGTGGTGCAGGAGCTCTTCCGGGCCGTGCACGCCAACGGCTACATGGTGGAGAAGGCGACGTTCGGGGCGATCTCCCCGTCGACGGGCCGCACGCTGCCCGACCGCTACATCGAGGGCACCTGCCCCATCTGCGGCGCGACCGACGCCCGCGGCGACCAGTGCGACACGTGCGGCAACCAGCTCGACCCCACCGAGCTCGTCGACCCGAAGAGCCGCATCAACGGCGAGACGCCCGAGTTCGTCGAGTCCCAGCACTTCTTCCTCGACCTGCCCGCGCTCGCCGGCGCGCTGTCGGCGTGGCTCGACGAGCGGGAGGCCACGGGCACGTGGCGCACGAACGTCATCCGGTTCAGTCAGGGCCTGCTCAAGGACATGAAGCCGCGCGCGATGTCCCGCGACATCGACTGGGGCATCCCGATCCCGGTCGAGGGGTGGAGCGACCAGAACTCCAAGCGGCTCTACGTGTGGTTCGACGCGGTCATCGGTTACCTGTCGGCGTCGATCGAGTGGGCCCGTCGCATCGGTGACCCGGAGCGGTGGCGTGAGTGGTGGACGCCGGGCGCCGCCGAGGAGCAGGTCTCGTACTACTTCCAGGGCAAGGACAACATCACCTTCCACTCCCAGATCTGGCCCGCCGAGCTCCTCGGGTCGATGGGCAAGGGCGACAAGGGTGGCGAGCCGAGCGTCTTCGGCGAGCTCAACCTGCCCACCGAGGTCGTCGCGAGCGAGTTCATGACGATGGAGGGCAAGCAGTTCTCCTCGAGCCGCGGCGTCGTCATCTACGTGCGCGACATGCTCGCCCGTTACCAGCCCGACGCGCTGCGCTACTTCATCAGCGCCGCGGGACCGGAGACGCAGGACTCCGACTTCACGTGGGCGGAGTTCGTCACGCGCACGAACTCCGAACTCGTCGCGGGCTGGGGGAACCTCGTCAACCGCACGGCGGCGATGATCGCGAAGAACGTCGGCGAGATCCCGCCGCTCGGGTCCACCGAGCCGATCGACGAGGAGATCCTCGCGGCGGTGCGCGGCGGGTTCGACACCGTCGGCGGCCTCGTCGAGAAGCACCGTCAGCGGCAGGCGATCACCGAGGCGATGCGGCTCGTCGGCGAGGTCAACACGTACGTCTCCCGTACCGAGCCGTTCAAGCTCAAGGGCGAGGACCAGCGTGAGCGTCTCCTCACGATCCTCCACGTGCTCGCCCAGTGCGTGAGCGACCTCAACCTCATCCTCAGCCCGTTCCTGCCGCACGCGAGCAACCGCGTCGACGCGGTCCTCGGCGGCGACGGCACGCTCACGCCGATGCCGCGCATCGAGGAGGTCACCGATCTCGACGCCGGTGACCTGCGGCTCGTCGGTGGCGAGGGCATGCTCCCGCCCGTGCGCGACTACCCGATCATCACGGGCGACTACTCCGCGTTCTCGCGGTGGGAGTCCACGCCGGTGCGGGTGGGCGCGCCGATCGCGAAGCCGTCGGGGGTGTTCACCAAGCTCGATCCGGAGGTCGTCGAGCAGGAGCTCGCGCGCCTCCGCGGTGACGATGAGTGAGCCCCGCCCGGCGCCGACGCGGCCCGATCCGCTGCCGCTGCCCGTCGTCGACGACCACGCCCATCTCGACGTCCGTCGCGACGACGACGTCGCGGGTGCGGGGGAGGACCTCGCGGCGCACGTCGAGAGACTCGTCGCCGACGCCCGCGCCGTCGGCGTCGACCGCATCGTGCAGATCGGGTGCGACCTCGCCTCGGCGGAGGAGACCGTGCGTCTCGTCGACGTACATCCCGCGCTCCTCGGCGGGGTCGCGCTCCACCCCAACGAGGCGCCGCTCCACGCCGAGCGGGGCGACCTCGACGAGGCGTACGCGACGATCGAACGACTCGCCGCACATCCGCGCATCCGCGTCGTCGGTGAGACCGGTCTCGACTACTACCGCACCGGCGAGGACGGTCGAGACGTGCAGCAGGAGTCGTTCCGGTGGCACATCGACCTCGCCAAGCGCACCGGCAAGGTCCTCCAGATCCACGACCGCGACGCGCACGACGACGTCATGCGGACCCTCGCCGAGGAGGGCGCGCCCGAGCGCACGGTGCTCCACTGCTTCTCCGGCGACGTCACCATGGCGCGCGAGTGCGTCGAACGCGGCTACTACCTGAGCTTCGCCGGCACGGTGACGTTCAAGAACGCCCGCGACCTGCGGGACGCGCTCGCCGTCGTCCCCGCCGACCGGGTGCTCGTCGAGACGGACACCCCGTACCTCACTCCGGTGCCGCACCGGGGGGCCGCGAACGCGCCGATGCTCGTCGCCCACACCGTGCGCACGGTCGCCGACGTCCTCACGATGTCGGTCGCCGACCTCTGCCGCACGATCTCCGCGACCGCCGAGGAGCTCTACGGGCCCTGGTGACGGCTCACCCCGCCTCCGCCCGGAACGCGCGCGTGGCGGGCGGGCGTGAACGGCGGGCCGTGGGACGGCGGCGCCGCGTGCCCCGGAGTTCACCGGCGGCGGTCGCGCCGTCGGCATGCGTGCCGTGTCTAGGCTGTCCGGTATGACCGAGATCGCCACCACCGCACGTCGACTCGATCGCCGACTGCTCACCTCCGGGGTGATCTTCGGCGTCGGCGTCGCCGCGTTCGTCGACGAGACCGTGTTCCACCAGCTGCTGCACTGGCACCACTTCTACGACCTGTCGACGCCGGCCGTCGGGCTCGTCGCCGACGGCATCTTCCACGCGGTGGGGTGGTTCCTCGCCGTCGCCGGCCTGTTCCTCTTCGCCGACGTGCGTCGCCGCGGTGGGGAGGGCCTCGCGCGCTGGTGGCCGGCGGTGTTCGTCGGGATGGGCGCGTTCCAGCTCTACGACGGCACGATCCAGCACAAGCTCCTGCGTATCCACCAGATCCGCTACTCCGTCGTCCCCCTCGAGTCTCCGCACACGAGTGGCGAGTACCCGCCGGTGGCGAACCTCGCCGCGTACGACGTCGTGTGGAACGTCGTCGCGGTGCTCCTCATCGTGGTCGGCGCGTTCGTGTGGCACCGGTCGACCAGGCGCCGGGAGGCCGGCCGTGCATGACCACGGGATGCCGATGGCCGACCCTCTCGTGACGACGGTCGGCCTCGGTGGACTCGTCGTCGCGTTCCTCGCGGCGTACGTCGCGCTCGTCGTCGCGGGCGCGCGGCGAGGCCGGGCGTGGCCGTGGTGGCGGACGGTGTGCGCCGTGGCCGGGACGCTGGCGGTGCTCGTCGCCGTCGGCCCGATCGGCCTCGCCGGGCACCACGACTTCGTCGTCCACATGTGGGGTCACCTGCTGCTCGGGATGCTCGGGCCGCTGCTCCTCGTCCTCTCCGCGCCGGTGACGGTGGCGCTGCGCGGGCTGTCCGCCCCGCGGGCCCGCCGCCTGTCGGGCGCGCTGTCGTGGCCGTACGTGCGGTTCGTCGCGCACCCGGTCACGGCCGCGGTCCTCGACGTGGGCGGGTTGTGGCTGCTCTACACGACGCCCCTCCACGGGTGGATGCACGCGTCGACGCTCGGGCATCTCGTCGTCCACACGCATGTGCTCCTCGCCGGGTGGGTGTTCGCCGCGGCGATCCTGCAGGTCGACCCGGCGCCGCACCCGTACTCGCACCACTACCGCGCGGTCGTGCTCGTCGCGTTCATGGCGGCGCACGGCATCCTCTGCAAGGTGATCTACGCGCACCCGCCGACGGGCGTGCCGGTCGCGCAGGCCGAGTCGGGGGCGCAGCTCATGTTCTACGGCGGCGACTACATCGACGTCGTCCTCATCGCCCTGTTCTGCCTCGACTGGTACCGCCGCACCGCCCCGGCCGCACCAGCGCACGCCGGGGTCGTCGCCTCCGCGGCCTGACCGCCGTCCTCCCCGGCTCGCCTAGGCTGTGGCCATGACCGACGCCCCCTCCACCGAACCCTCCGGTCTGCTCGGGGCCGCGGCGATCCGGCGCCTCGCGGCCGAGCTCGACATCCGCCCGACGAAGCAGTGGGGGCAGAACTTCGTCGTCGACGCGAACACCGTGCGCCGCATCGTGCGACTCGCCGGGGTGGGGGAGGACGACGTCGCCGTCGAGGTGGGGCCCGGCCTCGGATCGCTCACGCTCGCGCTCCTGCCCGAGGTCTCCCGCGTCGTCGCCGTCGAGGTCGATCCCGCGCTCGCAGGCCGACTCCCCGCGACGGTCGCCGAGTTCGCGCCCGACCTCACGGGGCGGCTCGACGTCGTCCACGCCGACGCGCTCACCGTGACGACTCTGCCCGCCACGCCGACGGCCCTCGTCGCGAACCTCCCCTACAACGTCTCGGTGCCCGTCCTCCTCCGGTTCCTCGAACTGTTCCCGAGCATCGAGCGGGTGCTCGTCATGGTGCAGCTCGAGGTCGCCGAACGGCTCTGTGCCGCACCCGGATCGAAGGTCTACGGAGTGCCGAGCGTCAAGGCCGCCTGGTACGGGCGGGCGCGCCTCGTCGGCACCGTCGGCCGCTCCGTGTTCTGGCCCGCGCCCAACGTCGACTCCGGCCTCGTCGAGATCGTCCGACACGACACACCCCGTGGCGACGACGAGATGCGCCGCACCGTGTTCCGCGTCGTCGACGCCGCGTTCGCGCAGCGTCGCAAGACCCTCCGCGCCGCGCTCTCCGGCCTCGCCGGGGGAGGCCCCGCCGCGGAGGCGGCACTCGTCGCCGCCGACATCGACCCACGTACTCGCGGTGAACAGCTCGACGTCGACGCCTTCATCCGGCTCGCCGCGCACCTTCGACCCCACCTCTGACGCACCGCCGGGCGGGGATGAGTATCGAGGCCCAGGAGATCCACCCGCGAGCCGGGAAGCATGGCCGGTGACGAGCCGCGCACCCGCGACTCCCGACCGGTGAGGTGGACGATGACGTCGACACGCGCAACCCCGGAGGCGACACGGAATCGACGGGAGGACCCCGCCTGGTGGGCGCTCGTCGCCGCCGGCACGGTCCTCGGCGGGATCACGACGTTCTTCTTCTCGTTCTATCTCCTCGCCTGGCTCATGGCGACCGTCGATCTCCTCACCGATCCCGTCGGCACGGCCCACGAGGTCTTCCGGCCGGGAGGCGTCGCCTCCCAGATAGGTGGGCAGTCGGTGGGTTGCCTGCTCGTCCTCGTGCTCGTCGCGGGGGTCCTCACCCGGGTGTACCGCGCGCGTCACGGGCTCAGTGAGCGCGACGGCGTCGGACGTCTCCTCCTCGTCCTGTGGACCGCGGCGGTGACGGCCGTCGGCGGGGCCTGGACGGTGCTCTTCGTCGCGTTCTCGAAGCTCGACCTCGCCGACGACGTCGCACGCGTCGGTGCGATACGTGGCCTCGTCGGCCCCGTCCTCGTCCTCGTCGTGGTCGTCGTGGTCGTCGTCCTGTCGTGGCGTCGGCTCCTCCGGGGGCGGCACGCCGCGTGAGGTGCGGCATAGGGTGAGGCCATGACCTCGCACGTGGAGAACCTGCCCGGCGTCACGGTGCGTGTGCCGGCCAAGATCAACCTCGAGCTGCGGGTCGGGCCGCCTCGCCCCGACGGGTACCACGGCCTCGCGACCGTCTTCCACGCCGTCGACCTCGTCGACCACGTCACGGTCACGCCCGCCGAACGGTGGGGTGTCGACGTCGAGGGCACCGACGCGCACCTCGTCCCCGAGGACGACTCGAACCTCGCCCTCGCCGCCGCGAAGATGCTCGCGGGCGCCCACACCGAGAAGGCGTTCCCGGTGCACGTCCACGTGTGCAAGCAGATCCCCGTCGCCGGGGGCATGGCCGGCGGATCGGCCGACGCGGCCGGGGCGCTCGTCGCCTGTGACGCCCTCTGGGGTCTCGGCCTCGGCGTCGAGGGGCTCCACGAGTACGCGGCCCGCCTCGGCAGCGACGTGAACTTCGCGCTCGTCGGTGGCACCGCCGTCGGCTCCGGGCGGGGGGAGAACGTCGTCCCCGCGCTCACGGCAGGGCGGTACGAGTGGGTCGTCGTCCAGGCCGAGGGCGGCCTGTCGACGCCGTCGGTGTTCCGCGAGATCGACCGGCTCCGGGAGGGCCGTGAGGTGCCGGAGCCACGGCCTGCGCCCGAGCTGCTCGCCGCGCTGCGGCAGGGGGACGTCGAGGGTCTCGCGGCGTGTCTCTACAACGACCTCGAGGAGGCGGCGTTCTCGCTGCGGCCGGAGCTCGAGTCGGTGCGCGACGCCGGCCTCATGCTCGGCGCGGTGGGCGGGCTCGTCTCGGGGTCGGGCCCGACGATCGTGTTCCTCGCCCGTGACCGCCACAGCGCGTGCGACCTCGCGGCCGCACTCGTCAACTCCGGCGCCGCCACCCGCGTGCACACCGCCGTCGGGCCGGTGCCCGGGGCGCAGATCGTCGAGTCGACGCCGCCGGCCTGATCCGCGTCCTTCGCCCGTTCCACCCCTGCACGAAGGTCGGACGCCGTCCGGAGCCCTCTTTCGCCGCGCTGGTCAGCGGCTCAGGCCGTGGCCGGGGGGCGACGACGTCCGACGCCCGTGAGGGGGATGGCCGTCCGTCCGCGGCCGGTGGACCCCGGGGGGAGTGTCAGAACTCGTCGTCCGGCTCGAGGGCGTCCTCCTTCGCGGCCGCCGATCGCTCGCCACGGACCGTCTGGACGATCCCTCCGATGACGCCACCGATGAGCCCACCCATGGCCATGCCACCGAGCGCCGAGCGGGAGATGTCGGCGTCGAACCACCGGCCGAGCGCAACGAGGGGGTGCCCGGTGAACGCGTAGTACGCGAGGGCGCCGCACCACGCGGCCACGATGAACCACGTGACCGCCTGCACCCGCCGCGCCAATGAGCGATCGCGCATGGCCAGAACGGTGAAGTCGACGCGTCGACGCTTGGCGTACCAGGCCGCCGACATCGACGTCACGAACGACACGGCGAAGAACCCGATCGAGGCGCCGACGGCGCCCGCCGCAGCTGCGAGGACACCGGCGAGCATCGCCACGTAGGACCCGACGATCCATCCGAAACTGCAGCCCTCCAAGGTGATCCGGCGTTGTCGCTCGTCGCCGTAGACGACCGAGTCGAACATCATGAGGCGGTCGACGGCCTTGTCGAGACGCGACGGGGTGTGGGTGTGCGTGGACATGTCAGTCTTCCTCGGGAAGTGGGAACAGGGTGTCGACGGACGCGCCGAGGCTCCGGGCGAGCCGCAGGGCCAGGTACACGCTGGGGGCGTGTTCGCCGCGTTCGATCGAGATGATCGTCTGGCGGGAGACCCCCACGGCCGTCGCGAGCTCGGCCTGGGTCATCCGAAGGTGGCGGCGCGCCTCACGCACGCCGGCGGTCGTCTCCATGGACGCCAGACTCCGATCAGGTCGGGTTTTCTTGACTTCAGAAGGCAAGCATCCTTGACTTCTGAAGTCAAGAAAACCCGACATTCGGGAGGTCGGACGGTCAGGAGTCCCAGTCGGCAGGGCGCCGGGTGCGGTAGGTGCACGGTCGGAACGGTGGGAGGATTCCCCTCGACGTGGACACCCGCGCAGGCCGAGAACTGCGCATCGACGGAAGGCGACGAGTGGCGGCGCATCTGCTGGGGGCCGAAGGTCTTCACCTGGAGTACCCGACGAAGGTCGTGTTCGACTCGATCACGCTCGGCATCGAGGAGGGCGACCGCATCGGCATCGTCGGCCGCAACGGCGACGGCAAGTCGAGCCTGCTCGGCATGCTCGCGGGCCGCATCGAGCCGCAGGCCGGGCGGGTGACGCGTCGCAGCGGCGTGCGGTTCGGGGTGCTCGATCAGCGCGACGACCTCGACCCCGAACGCACCGTAGGACAGGCGATCGTCGGCGACCGTGCCGAGCACGAATGGGCCGGTGACGCCCGCATCCGCGACGTCATCGACGGGCTCGTCGCCGACGTGCCGTGGGGCGCCCTCGTCGGCTCCCTCAGCGGCGGGCAGCGGCGGCGCGTCGCGCTCGCCGCCCTGCTCATCGACGACTGGGACCTCATCGCGCTCGACGAGCCGACGAACCACCTCGACGTCGAGGGCATCGCGTGGCTCGCGAACCACCTCGTGAACCGGTGGCCGCGCCACACCGGCGGCCTCCTCGTCATCACCCACGACCGGTGGTTCCTCGACGAGGTGTGCACCGAGACGTGGGAGGTCCACGACGGCATCGTCGAACCCTTCGAAGGCGGCTATGCCGCGTACGTCCTCCAGCGCGTCGAACGGGACCGGATCCTCGCCGCGACGGAGTCGAAGCGGCAGAACCTCATGCGCAAGGAACTCGCCTGGCTGCGACGCGGCGCCCCGGCCCGCACGTCCAAACCCAAGTTCCGCATCGAGGCCGCCAACCAGCTCATCGAGGACGTGCCCCCGGTGCGCAACCCGATCGAGCTGCAACGCATGGCGGTCGCGCGGCTCGGCAAGGACGTCGTCGACCTCGAGGACGTCTCGGTGAGCTACGGCGACCACGAGGTGCTCCGCGACGTGACGTGGCGCATCGGACCCGGTGAACGCACCGGCATCCTCGGCGCGAACGGTGCGGGCAAGTCGACCCTGCTCGGACTCGTGTGCGGCACCGTGCAGCCCACGTCGGGGCGGGTCAGACGCGGCAAGACGGTGCGCATCGGCCTCCTCGACCAGCAGTTCTCCCAGCTCAGCGACATCGCGGACGACCGGGTGCGGGAGGTGCTCGCGCGGCACCGGACGACGTTCATGATCGACGGCAAGGAACACACACCCGCGCAGCTGCTCGAACGCCTCGGGTTCGACCGGGCGCACCTGTCGGCGCGGGTCGGGGATCTCTCCGGCGGGCAGAAGCGGCGGCTCCAACTCCTGATGCTCCTGCTGAGCGAGCCGAACGTCATCGTCCTCGACGAGCCGACCAACGACGTCGACGCCGACATGCTCGCCGCCACGGAGGACCTCCTCGACTCGTGGCCGGCCACGCTCATCGTCGTCTCCCACGACCGATACCTGCTCGAACGTGTCACCGACCAGCAGTACGCGATCCTCGACGGGCGTCTGCGGCACGTGCCCGGCGGCGTCGAGGAGTACCTGCGGCTGCGCGCGGCGCAGGAGTCCGCAGCGGCCGGGGGGCGGCCCGACCAGGCCACCGGTGCGGCGGCCACGACGGGCAGCGAGATCTCCGGGGCCGAGCGACGCGCGGCCCAGAAGGAGATGGGCGCGATCGAGCGGCGCATGAGCAAGATCAGCACCACGATCGAGAAGGTCCACGCCAAGATGGCCGCCCACGACCAGACGGACTTCGACGGCCTGCGCACCCACACCGACGAGCTCCGCATCCTCGAGGATGAGATGGCCGGTCTCGAGGAACAGTGGCTGGAGCTCTCCGAGCTGGTGGAGTGACGAGAACGCCCCGAGACCGGTGAGGTCGCGGGGCGTTCGTCACGGCCCGTCGTCGCGGGCGTGGGTGGGTCGACACGGGCGGACAGGCCCCCGGGGCCGTCCTGGGGGCCGTGGCCCGACGTGGTTCCGGGCCGGGGCGTGCCGCCGGGCGATGGCACCCGCGGGGTCCTCGGGGTTCGGACCGGAGCGGTTGGCGCCGGGCTCGCTGTCGCGCACGAGCCGGATGCTCATGACGATCCACCGAGGCCGCCCCGGGGGCGACATCTCTCCTCCCGCGGGGCGTCGGGGTGCGAGTCACCGTCGAAGGGGGGACGATCTACGCAGAGCCACACGACGGCTGCGTCGACGAACGGAGAAGCGATGCGCGTCCCCGAGCCCCGAGGGCCTGTGAGCAGTGCCGTCGCCGAACGACTGCGCGGAGCAGGCGCGGCGGCATGGCCGACCGTGCCCGACGCGGTACTCGACGACGAGGACTGTCAGCTCGCGCTGTGGATGCTCTTCGAGCTCCACTTCCGCGGGTTCGACGACGCGGACACCGACCTCGAGTGGGATCCCGACCTCATCGCGCTGCGGGGTGATCTCGAGGCCCGCATGGAAGCCGAGCTGCGCGCGGCGACGCGGGGGGTCGTCGACGGTGCGCCGGATTCCGGCGACCTCGCCGAGGACCTCTTCGCGTTCATCGGCGCCGACGACGCCCCCTCGGTCGCGTCCTACCTCCATCGGCACGCGACGGCGGAGCAGGTGCGCGAGTACTTGCGCGACAAGAGCGTCTACGCCCTCAAGGAGTCCGACGCGCACTCGTTCGTCCTCGGGCGGCTCGACGGGCCGGCCAAGGCGGCGCTCGCCGAGATCCAATACGACGAGTACGGCAGCGGACGCCCGGAATCGCTCCACTCGACGCTGTACGCGCAGACGCTCGAGGCGGCCGGTCTCGACCCCACCTACGGGGCCTACCTGCACGAGATGCCGGTCGAGACGTTGGCCGTGAACAACCTCCACCCGCTCCTCGCGATGCGTCGCCGTCTCCGGGGTGCGTCGATGGGGCAGATGGCGACGTTCGAGGCGACGAGTTCGTCGCCCTGCCGACGCATCGCCGCGGGCATCGAACGGGTCGGGCTCCCCGCGGAGGCCGCGGTGTACTTCCACGAGCACGTCGAGGCCGACGCCGTCCACGAACAGGTGGCGCTGCGTGACGTGTGCGCCGGTCTCGTCCAGGCCGATCCGTCGCTGCGGGAGGACGTCCTCTTCGGCGCCGCCGCGTGCCTCCACCTCGACGGGGTGTGGGCCCGGCGGATCCTGGCCCGGTGGGGCGCGCTCCCTGCGTTCGCGTCCACGACGTCCGTGCAGGTCGCGTCGTGAGGGCGCCGCGGGAGGTGAGCGTGCGGGTCACCCCGAACGGTCCGCTGCTCGTGCGGGGCGCCGAGACCATCCGCGACGAGGAGGGTGTGGCGCACGAGACGACCCGCCCGGTCGTCGCCGTGTGCGCGTGCGGGAAGTCGGGCCGCAAGCCGTGGTGCGACGGGACTCACAAGGTGGTGCGACGTGGACGAGCGTGAGGCGACGCCGAACGTGGAGACCATGCGGTTCGGGCCGCTCACGATCTCCTCCGATCCGCGGGTGCTTCGTCCGCGGGAGTGGACGCTGACTCAGTCCGAGTGGGCCGCAGACCTGCTCGTCGATGCCCCCGAGGGGGACGTGCTCGAGTTGTGCACCGGGGCCGGGCAGATCGGGCTCGCGGCGCTGACCCTCGCCGAGGACGGACGACGGCTCGTCGCCGTCGACGCCGACCCCGTCGCCGTCGGTTTCGCCCGCGCCAACGCCCACACCGCCGGACTCGCCGACCGCGTCGAGGTGCGGCAGGGGGAGTTGGGCGAGGCCCTCGAGGAGTGGGAGTCGTTCGCGCTCGTCGTCGCCGACCCGCCCTGGGTGCAGGCCGACGAGGTCGACACCTTCCCCGAGGATCCGACCTTCGCGATCGACGGCGGCGAGGACGGTCTCGCAGTCGCCCGCGAGTGCGTCCGCGTCGTCGAGGCGCATCTCGCGCCGGGAGGTTCGGCGATCCTCCAGCTCGGCGACGCCGACCAGGCCGACACGCTGCGGAGCGAACTCGACGAGGCATCTCCGCTGCGGTTCGGTGAGGTGCGCAGGTTCGAGCGAGGGGCTCTCGTGCGGATCGATCGCCCCGCCCGCTGATCGCCCGGCGTCGTGTCGGCCGGATCTCGTCACCGGGACCGGTGTCGCGTCGTCAGTGCGTGTCGAGGGGGAGGAGGAGCCGCCGGAGGGAGTCGGCGAGGGCTCTGCGTCCGTCCGCGTCGAAACCGGAGAGCATCGTCTCCTCGTGCGTGACGAGCGTCCGCATCGCGCCGTCGACGGCGTCCGCGCCCGGCGGCAGGAGGCGCACCTTGACGCTGCGACGGTCGGTCGGGTCGGGGCGTCGCTCGACCAGGCCGCGCGCGGCGAGGCGGTCGATGCGGTTCGTCGTCGTGCCGCTCGTCGACAGCGTCTGCTGGACGAGGGTGCCGGGGGAGAGCTCGTACGGGTCGCCCGCGCGGCGCAAGGCGGAGAGGACGTCGAACTCCCACCCCTCGAGGCCGTGCGCCGAGAACGACTCGGCACGGGCCCGTTCGAGGTGGCGGGCGAGGCGCGTCACCCGGGAGAGGACCTGCATCGGGGCGACGTCGAGCTCGGGCAGTTCACGGCCCCAGGCGGCGACGATGCGGTCGACCTCGTCGCCGGGGGAGGGATCGACCGGTCGCACTGCACGCCCTCCCTCGTCGCCCGCCATGGTGGGTGCAGTCTACGGCCGCGCCGCGGTCGACACCGGGACGATGCGGCGGGCCCGCGAGCGGCGTCTCAGCGGTTCGTCCGCAGCGAGGGGTTCGCCTCCATGCCGGCGAGGCCGTTCCAGGCGAGGTTGACGAGGTGGGAGGCGACCTCCTCCTTGGCGAACGTCGGGGAGTCCAGCCACCACTGCCCGGTGAGGGCCACCATGCCGACGAGCATCTGGGCGTAGATCGGCGCCGACGCCGCGTCGAGCCCCCGCGAGGTGAACTCGGCGCCGAGGATGTGCTCGACCTGGCTCGCGACGTCGCTGATGAGGGAGGCGAACGAGCCGGTCGACTGTCCGGTGGGGGAGTCGCGCACGAGGATGCGGAACCCCTCGCTCGAGTTCTCCACGTAGTCGAGGAGGGCGAGCGCCGCGCCTTCGAGGAGGGCACGGGCGTGGGCGCGTCCCTCGAGAGCGCCGGTGATCGCGTCGAGGAGCGTCTGGATCTCCCGGTCGACGACGACGGCGTACAGCCCCTCCTTGCCGCCGAAGTGCTCGTAGACGACGGGCTTGGACACCCCCGCGCGTGCGGCGATCTCCTCGACCGTCGTTCCCTCGAACCCGTTGTCGGCGAACACGGTCCGGCCCACGGCGACGAGTTGCTCGCGGCGCTCGCGTCCCGTCATGCGGGTGCGTCCGCCGGTGCTCCTGGTCATGCCCACTCCTCGTTCGATCCTGCACGGCGTCGTGCATGGACGGGTGCCTCGTAGGGCGCGCCCGCGGTGACGCCGTGCCCCCATGATGCCGTGCCGACCTCGAAGGCCGTGGCGTGGAGTCGCGGACGGAGCGCGTCGACTAACCTGGACGCACGGACGAGCCGCCCACGAGGCCGGCCGCCCACCCTCCCCGGTTGGTCTGTTGGCAGGGCCCGCCTGACTTTGAATCAGGACAAGCGACGTAGGTTCGATTCCTACCCGGGGAACCGAACGGGCCCCTCGGCCCGGCGGATCCGGTCGCCCGAGGGGGGACCGGACGCGGTCCGTGCCGGGCCGCCGACGCCGCTGGGTAGCATGACCAGCGTCGCCGGGTCCGCCGGCGGCGTAGCTGACGAGCACGTATGGGAGAAGTACGTGAGTCCCACTCGACCCGCCGCCGCCGCCGTCGTCGTCCTCGCCGCAGGTGCCGGCACCCGCATGAAGTCGGAGCTGCCGAAGGTCCTCCACCCCCTCGCCGGGCGGTCCCTCCTCGGGCACGCGCTCACCGCGGCCCGGGCCTGCGACCCCGAGCATCTCGTCGTCGTCGTCCGTCACCAGCGTGACGCCGTCGCCGCCCACATCGAGGAGATCTGTCCCGGCACCCTCGTCGCCGACCAGGATGAGGTGCCCGGCACCGGCCGTGCCACCGAGTGCGGCCTCGACCTGCTCCCCGCCGACCTCGCCGGCACCGTCCTCGTCACGTACGGGGACGTGCCGATGCTCACCGGCGACACCCTCCGCGCCGTCGTCGCGATGCACGAGGACGGCGGCCACGGCGTCACCGTCATGACGGCGAACGTCGACGACCCCACCGGTTACGGCCGCATCCTCCGCGACGAGGCGGGCGACGTCACCGGCATCGTCGAGCAGAAGGACGCCTCGGCCGAGCAGCAGGCGATCACCGAGATCAACTCGGGCATCTACGCCTTCGACGGCGCGCTCCTCCGCGAGTCGCTCGCCGAGGTCGGCACCGACAACGCGCAGGGCGAGAAGTACCTCACCGACGTCCTCGCCATCGCCCGCAGCCGTGGCCGCCGCGTGGCCGCCTACGTGTGTGACGACCTGTGGCAGACCGAGGGCGTCAACGACCGCGTCCAGCTCGCCCGCATGGGCGCCGAGATGAACCGCCGCATCCTCGACCGGTGGATGCGCGAGGGTGTCACCGTCGTCGACGTCTCCTCGACGTGGATCGACTCCGAGGTCACCCTCGGTCGCGACTGCCGCCTCCTGCCCGGCACGCAGATCCTCGGCGCGAGCACCATCGGCGCGAACGTCGAGATCGGCCCCGACACCACCCTCGCCGACGTCGAGGTCGCCGACGGCGCCGTCGTCGTCCGCACCCACGCCCACCTCGCCGTCATCGGCGCGAGCGCCCACGTCGGGCCGTTCGTCTCCCTCCGCCCCGGGTCGACCGTCGACGCCGCCGCCACCGTGGCGCCCTTCACCGACCTCACCGCCACCACGACCGCCACCCCCACGGAGGCCTGAACATGACCGGCATCAAACGCACCACCGAGAAGAACCTCATGGTGCTCTCCGGACGAGCCCATCCGGCGCTCGCCGAGGAGGTCGCCTCGGGTCTCGGCATCCCCCTCGTCCCCACGACCGCCTACGAGTTCGCGAACAGCGAGATCTACGTGCGGTTCGAGGAGTCGGTGCGCGGCTCCGACGCGTTCGTCATCCAGAGCCACACCGCCCCCATCAACGAGTGGGTGATGGAGCACCTCATCATGGTCGACGCGCTCAAGCGGGCCTCCGCCAAGCGCATCACCGTCGTGCTCCCCTTCTACGGGTACGCCCGCCAGGACAAGAAGCACCGCGGCCGCGAACCGATCTCCGCCCGTCTCATGGCCGACCTGTTCAAGGCGGCCGGTGCGGACCGCCTCATCTGCGTCGACCTCCACACCGCCCAGATCCAGGGCTTCTTCGACGGCCCCGTCGACCACCTCCAGGCGCTGCCGATCCTCTCGGACTACGTCGCCGAGCACTACGGCGACGAGGAGCTCGCGATCGTCTCTCCGGACGCCGGCCGCATCAAGGTCGCCGAGCAGTGGAGCAAGCGTCTCGACGACGCGCCGCTCGCGTTCATCCACAAGACGCGCGACATCAACCGGCCCAACCAGAGCAAGGCCAACCGCGTCGTCGGTGAGGTGCAGGGCAAGACGTGCATCCTCGTCGACGACATGATCGACTCCGGCGGCACGATCTGCCAGGCCGTCGAGGCGCTCATGGCGGCCGGCGCGAACAGCGTCGTCATCGCCGCGACCCACCCGATCTTCTCCGGCGAGGCCGTCGAGAAGCTGCGGGGCTCCTCGGCACGGGAGGTCATCGTCACGAACACCCTCCCCATCCCCGAGGAGAAGCGGTTCGACAAGCTCATCGTCCTCTCCATCGCCCCGCTCATCAGCCAGGCGATCCACGAGGTCTTCGAGGACGGCTCGGTGACGAGCCTGTTCGACCTCAACCGCTGAGCCACCGCCGCGCGGTACGACGCCGCCTCTCTCCGCCGGGGAGGGGCGGCGTCGGCGTTCCGGAGGCCAGTCCATGCCGGGCACGGTCTCGGCGCTCGGCAGGTTCCGTGCCGGGATTTCGCCGAGCCGGGGGCTCGTCGGTAGCATGGCGGGGTTGCCTCGGCGAGGGCCGTGCCACGATCGGGATCCTGCATCGCGTGAGCGATGCGGACGCTGCATCGGACACGCGCCGTGATCGACGCGGCGGCGCTCCGCGAATCGCGTGTGCCGTCCCCGTCGTGCCGTGACCCGCGTCGAGGCCGCCGTCCGACTCAACTGCATCGCGCGCAGGCGCGATCCACGACTTCGAGGAGACCGACGTGGCCGACCAGCCGCAGATTCCCGCTTCGCTCCGCACCGAGTTCGGCAAGGGCGCCGCCCGCCGCATCCGCCGCGACGACAAGATCCCCGCCGTGCTCTACGGCTCCGGCACCGACCCGGTGCACCTCACCCTCCCGGGCCACGAGACGATGCTCGCCACCAAGGTGGACAACGCGCTCCTGGAGCTCGACATCGAGGGCAGCAAGCAGCTCGCGCTCGTCAAGGACGTCCAGCGCGACCCGATCAAGCCGATCATCGAGCACGTCGACCTCGTCGTCGTCAAGCGTGGCGAGAAGGTCACCGTCGAGGTCGCCGTCACCGTCACCGGTGAGGCCGCCCCCGAGACCGTCGTCACGACCGAGAACAACACCCTCGAGATCGAGGCCGTCGCCACGAACATCCCCGAGGTCCTCGAGGTCTCCGTCGAGGGTGCCGAGGCCGGCACGCAGATCCTCGCCGCGCAGGTCGAAATGCCCGAGGGTTCCACCCTCGCCAGCGACCCGGAGCTGCTCGTCGTCAACGTCACGCAGGCCCTTTCCGAGCAGGCGCTCGAGGCCGAGCTCGAGGCCGCCGAGGCCGAGGCCGGCATCGAGAAGGACGAGTCCGACGAGGAGTCCGGGGGCGCCGCCGAGGGCGGATCCGAGGGTGCCTCAGAGGAGTCCTCCGACAGCGAGTGACGCCGTGGGATGATCCCCACCGCGCCGCAGACGTCTGCGACGAGCGGGCCCGTTCCCTTTCGGGGAGCGGGCCCGCTCGCGTGCGCGTGGGGCCCTTCCGGAGGGAGGTGGCGCGTTGACGGGGGCGGACACCGCGGGCGCACAGGCCGGTTCGTCGCCACGGGCGTCCCCGAGGTCGACCCGTACGGACGAGATGGACGGTCGTCCTGGACGCCGGTACTGTAGGCGTGATCGGCAGAGCCATCGCGCTCCGGGGGAGCCGTTCTTCGTCGAGTAGGGCACCACTTTCATGACTCTCACTCCACGGCGTGCAGACCATGCGCCGTCGTCGTCCCGCCTGCGCGCCCGTCGGCCGAGGCAGGTCCAGCGACTCACCCTCCCGCCGCCGACGGATCCTTTCGCGCCGTCGCTCGCGCCTGTCGCCGAACGCCGTCGCCGTGACTCGTGGGTGGCGCAGTACGTCCGCCGTCTCCTCCTCGCCGACTTCCTCCTCGGGGTCCTCGCGTCGGCGCTCGCCGCCGGTGCGCGGTTCCTCTTCGACCCGCCCGTCCCCATGGAGCTGCTCTCGCTCGTGCTCCCGTTCGCGTGGGTTCTCGCGGTCTCCCTCGGCGACGGCTACGAGGGCCGTTTCGTCGGCCAGTCCGGGCCGGAGGAGTACCGGGCGGTGTGGCGCGGGGTCCTCTACCTCTTCGCCGGTCTGTCGATCGTCTCCTTCACGGGTGAGCTGCGCCTCTCGCGGGCGTACGTCCTCATCGCGCTCGTCGTCCTCGCCACGGGTGGGTTCGTCGTGCGCAAGGTGATGCGGACCGCCCTCGCCCGATGCCGGGCCCGCGGCTCCTCTGTGCAGCGCACGCTCCTCGTGGGGCGTGCCGACTCCGTCGCGGCCCTCGCGGCGAGCATGGCCGCGGACTCGTCGCTCGGTCTTCGCCCCGTGGCTGCGTGTGCCGTGGACCTCGACGGACGCCCCCTCGAGCCCGAGGCGATCCTCGCCGGGGTGCCCGTCGTCGGAACGCCCCGCGAGGCGGTGAGCGCGGTCGACCTCGTCGGCATCGACACCGTCGCCGTCGCTTCGCACCCCGACCTCGCCGGGGCCGCGCTCCGCCGGCTCACGTGGGCGCTCGAGGAGCGCGGGGTCGACCTCGTCGTGAGCCCCGGGCTGCTCGACGTCGCCGGCCCGCGCATGTCGATCCGTCCGTCGACCGACCTCTCCCTCCTCCACGTCGAACGGCCCGCGGCACTCGGGCGGAGCGTCCTCGCCAAGGCGATCGTCGACCGTGTGGTCGCCGCTCTCCTCCTCTTGGTGTTCTCCCCGGTCTTCCTCGTCGTCGCCCTGCTCGTCAAGCTCGACGACCGGGGCCCGGTGTTCTACCGGCAGGAGCGCGTCGGGGTGCGCGGCGAGCTGTTCGGCATGGTGAAGTTCCGCTCGATGCGGGTGGGGGCCGACGCGATGATCGCCGCCCTACAGGCGGAGAGCGACGGCGACGGGGTCCTTTTCAAGATGCGGGAGGACCCACGCATCACGCGTGTCGGCATGGTCCTGCGCCGGTACTCGATCGACGAGCTTCCCCAGCTCGTCAACGTCGTCCGCGGTGAGATGTCCCTCGTCGGCCCGCGGCCGCCGCTCCCGCGCGAGGTGCTCGAGTACGAGTCCGACGCGATCCGGCGACTCCACGTGCGCCCCGGTATGACGGGCCTGTGGCAGGTCAGCGGCCGCAGCGATCTCAGCTGGGAGGACTCGCTACGCCTCGACCTGCGCTACGTCGACAACTGGTCCCTGGTCACCGACCTGCAGATCCTCCTCCGCACGGTCCGCGCCGTCCTCGGCCACCGCGGCGCCTACTGAAGGGCCGCGCACCCCCTCGGCTCCGGTGTCGCGCGTGAGCATGTGCCCGCGTCGCGACGGGATTCGGGGGCGGACGGCGGCGGATCGTAGGCTTCCCGCATGGACACGTGGCTGCTGGTCGGGCTGGGCAACCCGGGACCGTCGTACGCGGGCAACCGCCACAACGTGGGGGCGATGGTCGTCGACGAACTCGTGCGTCGGGGCGGGACGTCGCTCTCCCGGCACAAGACACGGGCCCAGGTGGCCGAGTTCCGCCTCGGCGTGATGCCGGGCGGTGCTCCTGGGCCCAAGGTGGTCGCCGCGGTGCCGCTGTCGTACATGAACGAGTCGGGCGGGCCGGTGAGTGCGCTCGCGCAGTACTTCTCCGTGCCGCCGGAGCGACTCGTCGTCATCCACGACGAGTTGGACATCCCCTTCGACGAGGTGCGCCTCAAGCGCGGTGGCGGGGAGGGCGGCCACAACGGCCTACGGTCGATCACGAAGAGCATCGGCACGAAGGAGTACACGAGGGTCCGCGTCGGCATCGGCCGCCCGCCGGGCCGCATGGACCCGGCCGATCACGTCTTGCGCAACTTCTCCGCCACGGAGCGCAAGGTCCTGCCGCTCCTCCTCGACACCGCCGCGGATGCCGCGGAGGCCGTCGTCATCGAGGGTCTGACGGCCGCACAGCAGCGATTCCACTCCTGATTTCCGGCCCCTCCACGGCGTGCCCGTTTGGTCCGAAGCGACCTGCACGGTTGGCCGATTCCGTTGGGGTCTGTAACAATTCGACATACGCGGGTGCGGGCGCCGGGGTCTTTGGCGCCCACGACGGGGTGGCTGTGGGGGGCCTTCGTCTCGTCTCCGGGCACCGCGGCGCGGACGTGATCGACGCCCGCGCCACGTCCACGGGAAGCCCGCCCCCAGTCTGTCGAAGGGATCCTCAGGTGACGTCCGAGCCGCGTGTGCGCCCACAGCGAGTCCGCCACGGAAAGCGCCCCGACCGCGTGTCGGTACCCCCGAGCGATCTGCCGTTCGCCCCGACGCTGGGATCGACGGCCGTGCGCACGCCGTCCACGCCGGCGTGGGTGCGCGCATACCTCGTCCGGCTCGTCGCGTGCGACGTCGTCGTCGGTGTCATCGCCGCCGTCCTCGCCTCCATACTCCGGTTCGGGCAGGAGGTGCGGTGGCAGTACCTGGTCGTCAGCTTCCTCATCCCGCCGATGTGGCTGCTCGCCCTCGGACTGTCCAACGCGTACGAACGTCGCTACCTCGGCGTGACGGTCGAGGAGTACCGCGCGGTGACGCGGGCCGTCATCGGCGTGCTCGCCGTGCTCGCCGTGGCGGCGTTCGCGCTCAACGTGCTCCTCGCGCGCCTCTACGTCCTCATCCTCCTGCCGGTCCTCCTCGTCGGTGGCCTGCTCGTCCGGTTCGTCATGCGGCGGTGGCTCACCGCGCGCCGCCTGCAGGGCGACCTCATGCAGCGCACCGTCGTCGTCGGTCGTGCCGACGCGGTCGCCTCCCTCGTGCGGAGCATCAAGGCCGAACCGACCCAGGGGCTGCTGCCCGTCGCCGTGTGCGCGTCCAGCCTCGACGGCGACTGGAACACGGCCCCGGCGATCGAGGGCGTCTCCGTCGCGGGGCGTCCGCGTGACGCCGTCGCCGTCGCCGACCGCATGGGCGCCGAGATCGTCGCCGTCGCCTCCCACCCCGACCTCGCCGGCAAGGCCCTCCGCCGACTCGCGTGGGCGCTCGAGGAACGGGGTATCGACCTCATCGTCAGCCCCGGCCTCCTCGACGTCGCCGGGCCGCGCCTGTCGATCCGTCCGTCGTCCAACCTGTCGCTGCTGCACATCGAGCGGCCCGCGGCGGGACCTCGCAGCGTCGTCCTCAAGCAGGTGATGGACCGCACCCTCGCCGCGCTCCTCGTCCTCGCCCTCTCCCCGCTGCTGCTCGTCACGGCGCTCGCCATCAAGCTCACGGACAACGGCCCCGTGTTCTTCATGCAGAAGCGCGTCGGCATCCGCGGCGAGGTCTTCGAGATCTTCAAGTTCCGCACGATGGTCGTCGACGCGGAGGCACACCTCGCGGCACTCCAGGCCCGCAACGACGGCAACGGCGTCCTCTTCAAGATGCAGAACGACCCGCGCGTGACGAAGGTCGGCGCGATCCTACGGCGGTACTCCATCGACGAACTGCCCCAGCTGTTCAACGTCATCAACGGCGACATGTCTCTCGTCGGCCCCCGTCCGCCGCTCCCCGCCGAGGTCGAGCAGTACGAGCCCGACGCCCTTCGCCGCCTCCATGTCCGCCCCGGCATGACCGGCCTCTGGCAGGTCAGCGGCCGCAGCGACCTCAGCTGGGAGGAGTCCCTCCGCCTCGACCTCCGCTACGTCGACAACTGGTCCCCCATAGGCGACCTCCGCATCCTCCTCCGCACCTTCCAGGCCGTCGTCCGGGGGTCCGGGGCGTACTGAGCAGGCTCGACGTCTGCGCCTCGTCGGCCCCTCGACGTCACATCGCGGACCGGGCTGGTTGAATGCGGGGGACGCCCGTGCGGTGCAGGGAGCACGGACGGAAGGGCGAGGGGGAGCACGATGGGCGAGGGACGACACGCACGATCGGTCGAGGCTGCGGCACGGTTGCGCCTCCTCGTGCCCGGTGGAGCGCACACGTACGCCAAGGGGCCCGACCAGTACCCGCTCGACTGTGCGCCGATCATGGCGCGAGGCAAGGGCGCCCGGGTGTGGGACGTCGACGGCAACGAGTACGTCGAGTACGGCTCGGGTCTGCGGTCCGTCATCCTCGGGCACGCCCACCCCGTCGTCACCGAGGCGGTGTGTCGGGCGATCCAGGACGGGACGAACTTCGTCCGCCCGGCGATGCTCGAGCTGCAGGCGGCGGAGGCGTTCCTCGACGCAGTACCGACCATGGAGATGGTGAAATTCGCCAAGAACGGTTCCGACGTGACGACGGCGGCGGTCAAGCTCGCCCGCGCGTTCACGGGACGCGACGTCGTCGCGATCTGCACCGATCAGCCCTTCTTCTCCACCGACGACTGGTTCATCGGCACCACTCCGATGGATGCGGGCATCCCGCACGAGATCCGCGAGATGACGCTGGGGTTCCCGTACGGCGATCTCGATGCCGTCCGTGCCCTCTTCGAGGCACACCCCGACCGCATCGCGTGCCTCGTCCTCGAGGCGGAGTCGGGAGCGCTCGTTCCCCCGCCCGGCTACCTGCGCGATCTCGTCGATGTCGCCCACGAGCACGGCGCTCTCGTCGTCTGTGACGAGATGATCACCGGTTTCCGGTGGGCGTTGGAGGGGGCACACGCCCTCGCGGGAGCGGTCCCCGATCTGTGCACGTTCGGGAAGGGCATCGGCAACGGGTTCGCCGTCTCCGCGCTCGCCGGGCGCCGCGACGTCATGGAGCTCGGCGGCCTCGACGCGGACGCCGACCGGGTGTTCCTCCTGTCGACGACGCACGGCGCCGAGTCCGCCGGGCTCGCCGCCCTCATGGCGACGATCGAGGCGCACCGCGCGGAGGGCGTCTCCGAGCGGCTCTCGGCGAACGGCCGAATGCTCCGTGAGGCCCTCACGCCCGTCATCGCGGAGGCCGGTCTCGAGGAGCACCTCAAGATCCTCGGCCGCGACTGCAACCTCGTCTTCGCCACCCTCGACGGCGATCACCTTCCCTCGCAGCCGTTCCGCACGTTGTTCATGCGGCAGCTCATCCTCCACGGCGTCGTCGGCCCGTCGTTCGTCGTGAGCGCCGCGCTCACCGAGGAGGACATCGCGCGGACCGTCGACGCCGTCCGTGCGGCTGCACCCGTCTACGCCGCCGCCCTCGACCGCAGCGACGCGGGACCGGACCTCGGGGGGCCCTCGGTCAAACCCGTCTTCCGGCGTCGCGCCTGAACGCGCTCTGCGGCGTTGGACTTGCCCGGTGGCACGACCGGGGGTGACGATGTGGCCGCCGCCTGCGCTGAGGTGGTGTCGTCCTGGACGGGAGTGAACACATGCTGGGAGGACGCCGTGCCGCCGTCCGAACAGCGCTGCCCCCGTCGGTGATCCTTCGGGCGAGGTCAGCGCGTCGCGTGCTCACCGCCAGGTCCGACCCGTGGCTCACGCGGGGGTTGGGGCGGGCCGAGGCGCACGGGGTGCGCATGCGGCCCCTGGAACGCCGCCATGCCGACTCGTGGGGGGCGGCCATGCGGGCCAACTACCAGCGGATGAGCCCGTGGTGGTCATTGAACGAGGGCGAGATGGTGCGTACCACCGACCGCATCGCGTTCATGTCGCACTTCGTGGAGTGGGAGCGCCGACGCCGCGCGAGCGTCGGGATCTGCATGGTCTTCGTGGGGCCGGATGAGTCTGTCGTGGGCGAGGTTCAAGTGTGGCATGTGCGTCACGGGGGCCGCACTTGTGAGATCGGGTTGTGGTTGGCGCCCGATCAGCCGCCAGGGGTCACCCGTGGGGCCGGGGGCTGCCTGGGGCAGATGCTGGACCGCATGTTCGAGGTTCTCGACCTGGGGCGGGTGGATGCGCCGGTCGCGGCGGCGAACCCGCTGCCGCGAGCGTTCCTCGACATCGGCGGGTTCTGTCTCGACGCGCGGATCCCGCAGTGGCGTGAGTTGCACGGGGAACTCGTCGACTACGACCTGTTCGGTCTCACTCCGGAGCGGTGGCAGGAGCGTCGGCCGGTCACGTGGCGTGTCCTCGGTCCGTGGGGTTCCGTCGACGTCTGAGGCTACGGGGCGTCCTCGGCTCCGACTCGACCGGGGGCCGACCGGTCCGACGCGGTTCGACCCGACGCGTGCGGGTCGATCGGACATGTGCCGTCCGCACACCCGCAGACCGTGCGTGGCGGGGCGCCGATGGCTCAGTGACGGACGTGGACGCGCGGCAAGGGGATGACGAACGTCGTGTCGAGACCGGAGCCGCGCAGTTGTGCGACGACCTCCTCGGCGATGTCCCACGTGAGGACGACGACCTCGTCGGGGGCGCGTTCGACGAGCTCCTTCGGCGAGACGATCGGCACGGCGGCGCCTGGGATGCGACGTCCCTGCTTGGCGGGGGAGAGATCGGCCGTGTACGGCAGGAGGTCGGGGCCGATGCCCGCCGCACCGAGCAGCGTGCACGACTTCGAGCCGGCACCGTAGGCCGCGACGGATCGCCCGGCCGCCTTCGCCTCCCGCAGGTGGGTGACGAGGTCGGTGCGGACGACGTCCGTGAGGTCACGCAGGCGCGCGTAGCCCTCCGGCGTCGTCACCCCGGCGACGTCCTCGTCGGCGAGGATCTGTCGCACGGCCTCCGAGGGGGAGCCGCCTCGACGTGCGACGACGACGAGGCAGCCGCCGAACACGTCCTCGGGCCAGGCGTCGACGACGGTGAGACCGTGACGTTCGCACGCCGCGGACCAGGCGTGCAGCGAGAAGTAGAGGGGATGCCCGTGGCGGACGGTGTCGAACTGTCCGCCGGTGAGCTGCCGCAAGGCGTGGTGGAACTCGATGACGAGCACCCCGTCCTCGCCGAGGGCGGCGACACGGTCGGCAAGGTCGGCGTCGGCCGTCTCCGAGTGGATGATCGACTGGTTGTCGATGACGACGTCGGCGTCGTTCTCGACGCTGCGGGCGCCGCGGTCGACCCAGGCGTCGATCCAGGATCCGCCGTGATGGCTGGAGAACTCGCGCACACGTGGGGGGTCGGGCAGGTCCACACGGCCGAGAATGCGGTCGGTGACCTCGCGGGCGTGGCGCTTCAGGGTCTCGCTCTCGACGGCGCGGGCGATTTCCTCCGGCGGCGAGACGTGGTCGAGCTGCACGAGGGTGCAGTCCCGGCAGATCGTGAGCGCGAGGGGCCACGTCGGGTCGGGCCCCGGGTCGTCGGCGGGCGGAAAGTGGTCGCAGGGCGGTTGGTCGCCGAGGTCGAGGACCCGGGTGAGGTGGCCGCCGCCGCACATGCGGCAGCTGGTGATCGGCTCGACGGGCTGCGACATGACATCTCCTGGGGTGTGGGTGCAGGGCGTCGTCCGCCCGCCCGGCGGGCGGCGGGGTGCTCGGCGCAGGCGTTCAGAACAGGGGTGCGCCGAGGACGGCCTTCTCGCACCGGAACGCCTCGGCGTACCGGTGGCGGCACTCCATGCCGCGGAGGCGGGCGAGGGCGGAGAACGTCTCGGCGTCCCACCAGTCCTTCTCGTGCTGGCTCACGTAGTGCTCGTTCATGATCCGCCACTTGGCCTCGACGGCGTCGGCCGTGAGTGGCTGGTAGACGTTCGGTCGCGAGGTGCCGAGGTCGCCGTCCCACTTGGGGATCTCGAAGGCGAGGACGAGGTGGTCGCGGAACGCCGTGGGTGCGAATTCACCGAGGAGGCGGTGGTCCTGGTGGGCGTCGTACCGCTGATGGGTGAGGACGACGTCCCACGGCTCGCGGGAGAGCTCGGCGAGGGCGTCCTTCACCCGGTCGTAGTCGACGGGAAGGCGGGTGTCCCGCAGGTCGTGGACGACGATCTCGACCTGCGCCGGCGCCACGAGTGCGGTGAGGCATGCGCGGGACTCGGCGGCGCGTTCCGGGGTCGAGGTGAGGATCACGCACGTGAACTCCGTGTCGGGCGCGGCCTGCGCCCACGTGTGGAGCGTCCCTCCGGCGCCGATCTCGATGTCGTCGCAGTGGGCACTCACGGCGAGTACTCGGCGGGGGCGACCCGATTCGGTGGGGGCGGCGATGAGCGGCAGCATGTCAGCGGCCTGAGAGGAGGGGGGTGTCGGGGACGGGCGGGGTCGTGTGGGGCATGTCGCTGTCGCCCCACAGCCGCCATGGCGCCTTCCCGCCGGCCGCGAGTTGTTCGAGGACGGTGCGTTCCTTGACCGTGTCGGCGGGCATCCAGAACCCGTCATAGGGGTAGGCCTTGACCTTTCCCTCGGCAGAGAGGCGGGTGAGGGTGTCGCCCACGAGATCGTGGCCCGGCTTCAGCTCGTCGAGGAGCTCACGGCGCATGACGAAGTACCCGCCGTTTTCCCTGATGGGCAGTTCAGACACCGACCGGATACCGCGAACCACGTTCCCGCCGTTGACGTCGATGATGTGGAACGCCGACTGCGGCGGCACGGCGAGCATCGTGGCGAGGGCATCGCCGGCGGCGAACTCGTCGATCATGGCATCGAGGGGCGCGTCGGTGAGGACGTCGGCGTAGTTCGCGAGGAACATCTCGTCGTCGCCGATGTAGTGCGCGACACGGCGGAGGCGTTCACCGATCGGCGTCTCCACGCCGGTGTGGGCGAAAGTGATCTTCCAGTCCTTGACGTCGGTGGTGAGGTAGTCGGTCTCACCCCGGTCGATGACGAAGTCGTTGCTGTAGGCCTCCTCGTATTCGAGGAAGTACCGGGCGATGTGCTTGGCGCCGAACCCCATCGCGAGGATGAACTCGTGGTGCCCGAAGTGGGCGTAGTAGCGCATGACGTGCCAGATGAGCGGCCGACTGCCGACCATCGCCATGGGCTTGGGGATGTCCTCGGCGCCCTCCCGCATGCGCATCCCGTACCCGCCGCAGAAGAGAACGACCTTCATCGGGTCTCACCGCCCGTGAGCGTCTCTGCGGGGTCGACGATCTCGAGAGCAGGAACGGCGAAGACGAGCTTGCCGCCCCAGGAGGAGACCGACGGGGCGAGCTGACGCGTGATCTCGTCGCGCAGATTCCACGGGAGGACGAGTACGTAGTCGGGCTTCGCCTCGTCGATCGCGGAGGGAGCATGCACGGGGATGCGGCTGCCGGGCAGGAACTTTCCGTGCTTGTGGGGGTTCATGTCGACGGTGAAGGAGAGTAGGTCGCGGGAGATTCCGCAGTGGTTGAGCATCGTGTTGCCCTTGCCGGGCGCGCCGTAGCCGACGACGGTCTTGCCCTGCTCCTGCGCGTCGAGGAGGAACCGCAGCAGATCACGCTTGACTGCGTGAACGCTCGCCTCGAAGCCGGTGAGCCCCTCGAGGTTGTGCAGGCCGGCGGACTCCTCGCGTTCGAGCAGCTCGCCGACGGCGGACGTGGGCTCGGCGGCGTGGTCGGCGTGCTGGGCGTAGACCCGCAACGAGCCGCCGTGGGTGGGGAGTTCCTCGACGTCGACGACGGCGAGGCCTCCCAGGGCGAGTGCCCGGCCGATGGTCTGCAGCGTGTAGTACTGGTAGTGCTCGTGGTAGATCGTGTCGTACTGCCGCAGGTCGATGAGCTTGGCGAGGTGAGGCACCTCGATCGTGAGTGTGCCGGTGTCGGCGAGGAGTTCGGCGAGGCCGCCGGTGAAGTCGTCGAGGTCGGGCACGTGGGCGTACACGTTGTTGGCGACGACGAGGTCGGCCTTCCCGTGACGTGCCGCGATGTCGCGCCCGGTTTCGCGTCCGAGGAAGCAGACCTCGGTCTCGATGCCCTTCTCCCGCGCCGCCTGCGCCGTGTTGGCCGTGGGCTCCACGCCGAGGCACCGGGTTCCGGCATCCTTGACGTGTTGCAGGAGGTAGCCGTCGTTGCTCGCCACCTCGACGACGAACGAGTCGCGCGTGAGGTTCAGCCGCTCCCGCATCATCTCGACGTAGCGACGTGCGTGCTCGATCCACGAGGTCGAGAACGAGCTGAAGTAGGGGTAGTCGTCGGTGAAGATCTCGTCGGCAGGCAGCACCTCGGGCAGCTGCACGAGCAGACACGCGTCACACACCCGCACGTGCAGCGGGTACGCCGTCTCGCCCTTGGTCACCGCCTCCGCATCCAGGATCGCCTCGCACGGCGGTGCCGACCCCAGGTCGACGAACGTCGTCGTCAACGGTGCGCCGCACACGCGGCAGTGTTCGTCCCACGATTCGTATGTCACGAAAAAAATCCCCCTGATCGGTGTGCGCAGCGCCCCCCGGGCCAGCGCCTTCCTGTCACGCGGGCCCCGTGGGAGCCGACGTGACGTCGCTCTCGATCATAGTCGGGCGTCCGACAAGTCAGCACTAGGCGGTCGACCGAATGAGGAGGGGCAGTCGGCAGCGCCGCCAGGATTCTGCTGGTTACAGTGCTGAGATGCGCGTCTTCATCGAACTGTCTCAGGACGTCGATGCCGCGTCGTGGGGGGAGAAGAACGCTCGGGGTCTTGCACCTGACGCCACCCCCTATGGGCTGCATCGGCTGGAGGATCACGGCCATCGGGTGCGTTTCGCCCCGCCTGTGCGTACGCCGTTCGTGCGGCGCCTGGGGGAGGTGACATCGGGTCGCCTGTGGGGCTTGCAACCCGTCCGCGCGACAGCGGCGGCGGTCGACGCAGCCCGGCCGAGCGCGGACGTCGTCCTGTGCATGGACGAACGGAACGGTGTCCCCGCGGCATTGTCACCGTCGTCGACCCCGGTGGTCACGGGGGTGGCCTGGCTCGAAGATCCGGCCGAGCTGTCCCCGGCGTATCGGGCCGTGGCGGCCCTCGCGTTGAAGCGTGCGTCGGCCGTGTTCGTCGAATGCTCCGCGATGATCGAGCCCCTCGTGCACGGCTTCGGCGTGCCCGCGGAGAAGATCCACTTCGTCACCCTCGGAATCGACGACGAACACTTCGCGCCGGCCGAGCAGCCTCCGATCCGCCAACGCGTGTTCTCGGTCGGCGACGACCGCATGCGGGACTACAGCACCCTGGTCGGGGCGCTGCACCGTGTCCACGAGCAGCGACCTGGGCTCACAGCCGAGGTCGCCACGACCCTCCCCGTCGAACTGCCGCAAAAGTGGGCGCACATCCATCGTCGCCGCATGGACCAGGAGGTCAAGGGCTGCTATCAACGGGCCGAGGTCGTCGCCCTCGCCCTCCGCCCCACTCGCCAGGGCTCCGGGCTGACCGTCATCCTCGAGGCCATGGCTTCCGGGCGGCCCGTCGTGGTCACCGACAACCCGGGCCTCTCGGACTACGTCGAACACGGCGTCACCGGTCTTCTCGTCCCGGCCAAGGATCCTGGCGCCATGGCCGACGCCATCGACGCACTTCTCGCCGATCCGGGCCGAGCCGCGGCGATGGGGCGTGAGGGGCGCCGGCGGGTAGAAGGTCATTTCACGACAGCGCACATGGCCGATGACCTCGCTTCGGTCCTGTGTGACGCAGTGAGGTGAGGTCGCGCGCTCGCCGGAGCCGGACGCCGTTACACCGAGGGGTCTTCCGGCGGTCCACTTCAGGACTCGTCCATACCTTCCTCGATAGGCGCCAATAGGGTTGCGACACCTATCCTCTCGCCAGCCGGCATGGCCGGGTCGTATCGGTCGCGAAGTCCGCCATGGGCTAGGTTGCCGTTCGGGCTGTCTCGTGGCCCGCCGACGAGCACGCAGAGAGGACTCTGAGGTGGACGCACCTTCGCCCACGGGTGGACCGCTCCGGATCGCGGTGGTCTGTGAGGGGGATCCCAGCGACCCGACGGAGTGGTCGGGCACCCCGTTCGGCATCGTCGGAGGACTGAATGCCCTGGGCGTCGACGTCGTCCCCGTCACAGGTGCCCCCAGCGGGCGCACCGCCGCTCTGTTCCGCGACGTGATCGCGGTTGCCGGGGTCCGGCCGGAGGGCATCCGATCATCTGGGATCGGCCGCGCCCTTCGCGTTGCGCGTGAGGTCGCACCTTTGACGGCCACCTACGGCAATCTCGGTACCGCGTGGGTCTGGGCTTCGCTGCGGCGTCGTGGGCCCGTCGACGGCGTCGTGCAGATCGGTTCGTCGTACGAGGTCCGCCACCCCCGGGTGGTGACGTTCGAGGACATGACGGTTCGCCAGGCCATCGACGAAGGGCAGTATCGCTGGGGAGTGATGAGTTCCCTGCAGATCGAGAAGCGGATCGCTCGTCAGCGTCGGGTATACGAGCATGCGGTGGCGGTGACCGTGGCCACGCCGTGGGCCGGCCGGTCCGTGGTGAGTGATTACGGGATTCCGTGTGGCAAGGTGGCCGCCGTCGGTTTCGGTCGAAACCACCACGTCGCCCCGGTAGAGCGTGAGTGGGGGAGTCCTCGGTTCCTGTTCGTGGGGGTGGACTGGGAGCGGAAGAACGGGGATGCCGTGGTCGCGGCGTTCAGGGAGGTGCGCAAGCTGCGCCCCGACGCCACTCTCGATCTCGTCGGCGGTCACCCGCCGGTCGACGAGTGCGGTGTCGTCGGTCATGGTCGACTGCGTCTCGACGACCCGACCGACGGCGAGGTGCTGGCAGGCCTCTTCGCCTCGAGTACCTGCCTCGTCATGCCGTCTCGTTTCGAAGCGGGTGGGATCGTCTACCTGGAGGCGGCAGCCGCGGGGTTACCCGTCATCGGAACGACCAAGGGCGGTGCACCCGACCTCATCGGCCCCGGTGGCTTCGTCGTCGACCCTCTCGATCAGGGGGCCCTCGTCACGGCGATGGTTCAGATGTGCGAGAAGGACATCGCCCGGGCGTTCGGCGCACGAGCCGCACAGAGGGTCGCTGCTTTTACGTGGGAGATGGTGGCCGCCCGCCTCCTTGACGCAATGGGTTTCGGGTTCGCCGAAGCGCAACCCGTCAGTTGGTGACATTCATGTTCGCGAGCCACGTGAGGAAGTACCAGGTATGAGAGAGACGGCCATCGTCGTCGTCAACTACGGCGACACCGGACTGCTGGAGCAGAACCTGGTTACTCTGGCGGAAAAGCGTCCGGATGTCGGGGTGGTGGTGGTGGACAACTACACCTCCCCAGCCAACGCCGCCGATGTCGACGCGATCTGTGCGCGGTATGGCTGGGGCGCCCACCTGAGTCCGACGAACCTGGGTTTTGGTGGGGGCATGAATGCCGGCGTGGAGCTCGCGATCGCGCGCGGGGCCACGCGGCTTCTTCTGCTGAATCCGGATGCCACGATGGATGAGGAGTCCTTGTCGAGGCTCGAGGCCCACGTCGACGCCGAGCCCATGGTCGCGGTGTCACCGCGGGTGCTCATGACTGCTGGGACGCCGTGGTTCGAAGGCGCGGGACTCGACGTGCGTGACGGCACGATGGTCGGCCCCGAACGGCTGGGGGAGCCAGACATCGAGCCTTGGCTCAGTGGAGCCTGTCTCATGTTGTCCGCGGTCCTGTGGCATCGGGTGGGCGGATTCGACGACTCGTACTTCTTGTACTGGGAGGACGTCGACCTTTCCCGGCGCATTCGCGAGGCCGGAGGGGGGCTCCGTGTGGTGGGGGACGCCGTCGCGGTGCACGACGAAGGCGCGACCCACGGGACAGGCGGTTCGCGTGCGAAATCGGACCTCTACTACTACTACAACGTCCGAAACAGGCTCAGGTATGCGCAGGTGCATCTGACCCCTGCAGCTCGTCGTCGATGGGTGGCCTCTTCCCCGGTCCAGGCTCGGGAGGTGCTCCTGCGGGGTGGCAGGCGGCAGTTCCTCGACTCGCGTTCAGGTCTCTGGGCCGCGGCCGCGGGTGTGCGTGACGGTCTCGCAGGACGATGGGGGCCGCGCGGGGGGCAGTCGCCGCGCCATGACGACGCCCTCGGTGGACGGGACGACAGGCCGTTGCGAGTGCTGATGACGTACATGCAGCCCCTCCCGTTTCACAATCCGTACGTCAAGATGCACGACCAGTCGCTGGAACGGACGGGGCAGGTCGAGGTGCTGCACTTCGACTGGCGCACTGCGTTGTCCGGTCGCTACGACGTCGTGCACTCGCACTGGCCAGAGGACATCTTCGCGGCGTCGTCGCCTCTCAAGGCTGCGGGTAAGCGTGTCGCCGCCGCGGCCTGGCTCGCAGTCCTTGCGGTCAAGAACATCCCCGTGGTGCAGACGGTGCACAACCTCGAGCTTCCGGACGACAAGGATCCGATCAAGAGAGCGATGCTGCGGCACATCCACGCGATCGCCGAGCACCGGATCCTCATCAGCGACACGACTCCGCCGCCGGACGGGCCGTACTCGGTCGTGCTTCACGGCCACTACGCAGACTGGTTCGCCGAGCATCCGAAGCCGGAGCCGATCCCCGGCCGGATCGCCTACGTGGGACTCGTGCGCCGTTACAAGAACGTCGAGGCGCTCGCCTCCGTCTTCACGGCGACGCGGGAATCGCACCCGGAGTGGTCGTTGGAGATCGCAGGAAATCCCTCGAATGACGACCTGGCCGAGGCTGTCGCTCGGATCCTCGAGGGCGACGAGCGTGCTCAGTTGCTACTGCGCTACCTGGAGGACACAGAGGTCGTGCGGGTCGTCACATCGGCGCAGTTGATCGTCCTCCCGTACAAGGAGATGCACAACTCCGGAACGGTGCTCACCGCTCTTTCGCTCGGACGCCCGGTGCTCGTTCCGGACAACGCCACCAATCGGGACATCGCAGCCGAGGTGAGGCCAGGGTGGGTTCACACGTTCAGCGGGGAGTTGACGGCTGCAGATCTGGAGTGGGCGATGATGGCGGTGGCCGATCAGCCCCGCAAGCCTGCCCCGGATCTCTCTCGGCGGGACTGGGAGGTCTCCGCGGCGGGGCACCTGGAGGCATTCCGGTCGGCTCTGCAGTCTAGGGGTGAACAATGATGGGGCGAGGTGAAGAACCTCTGCGGATTCTCTTCGACGGGTATTGGTGGGTGGACGGCCCCCCGTCCAACAGCCATGTGATGCGCGAGACCATCGCGGAGTGGCTCAGGCAGTTCCCTCAGGATCGCCTGGCCGTGGTGGTGCCGGAAAAGCATCGAGCGGCGGTCGCAGCCGAGTCAGCAGGCCGTTACGCTGTTCTGGGTACCCGTGTCTGGCCCCACGGCGCATCCAACATGACCGCGTTGTCCGAACTCGCGTTTCGGTGGGAACCGGACGTGGTCTACACGCAGAACTATTGCGTCCCGGTGGCCCCGCGGGGGACCTTGACCGTGGTGTTCCTGCACGACGTCCTTTTCCGTACGAACCCCGAGTGGTTCACCGTCGCCGAGCGACTGTACTTCTCTCCCATGCCTCGACTCGCACGGCGGGCAGACCTGGTCTTGACCTCAAGTGCCACCGAGGCCGGCCGCATCCGACGGGAGACGGGGGCCACGGACATCGTGCCCGTGGGCATCGGGATGAGTACCGAGCTGCAGGAGGCAGCACCGTCGCGCCCCGAGGCGATACCCGCGTGTAGCCCGTTCCTGCTGACCGTGGGGCGCCTGAACGTGCGGAAGAACCTCGGAGGTGTCATCGCGGCAGCGCTGACAAGCGGAGCGATCTCTCCTGCACGTCCGCTCGTGGTCGTCGGTGGCGCGGACGGCAAGGCCGAGGAGATGAGCCCGGAGGTGGACGCCGCGATGGCGTCGGGTGCCATCCGGTTCACGGGGCACGTCACGGATGGTGAGCTGGTGTGGCTCTACAAGCACACCGACCTTTTCCTTTTCCTGTCCCGGGGGGAGGGATACGGAATGCCCCCCGTGGAAGCCCGGTTCTTCGGGGCGCCTTGTCTGGTCAGTGACCTGGACGTCCTGCGAGAGATCCTTCCGGACGACATCGCGCGGGTCCACCCGGACGACGTCGACGCGGCCGCCAATGCCATCAGGGAACTGCTTGGCGACCAGAAGACACCGCGGGGGCTGATCGATCCGCCGTCGTGGTCCCAGACCGTGCGCACCACCCGAGAGGCGATCCTGGAGCGGCGGGGCAGGTAAGCATCACCCCTCCCAGCTGCGGTCCACCCGCCAGCGGGCGACACCGGGGCGCGCGTATTCGTCGAACACGAGATCCCAAGCGCCGAGTGCGATTCCGAGGCCGCGAAACGCGGTGTGCAGGCCGAGCCCGTAGGTGGCCTCGTCACGAGTCCCGAGCCCACGGAGGATTCGCGCACCTCCTCCCAGGACCCGCAGTACCCCCGCGCGGGTCTGACGGATCCTGTCACTCAGGTGAGGGCCGGACCCGTCGAAGCGGGTCCCGATCCTTCCGGTGATGACCCCATCGCCGACCGACCGCGTGAGGACCCAGCTGGGAGTCGTGCGTTGGAGTGGCACGGCCTCGTCCACGATGGCTTCCGGCTCCCAAGAGATGACGACGCCCCGTTTCACCATTGCGGTGGTGAACCAGCTGTCCTCTCCGCCCCGTGTCCCGATCTCGGGAAACGACAGGCCGTGGCGTCGTACCACATCGACATCGATCAGAAAGTTAGTGACCGCGCTGAGCGTCATCTTTGCGTCGCGAGGTAGATGAGACGCGTCATGGAACGGCCCCATTTCGATCCACGACGCCGTCCCGGGTGGGTAGACGGGGCGCGTCGGGCCCGCGACGGCGCCGGATCCTGTGCGCATCCAGGCGAGCAGGAGATAGCGGAGCCACATGGGGCGGGGCATCTGGTCGTCGTCGATGAACACCATGAGCTCACCCGACCGGGCTGCCTGGAGGCAGGCGTTCCTCGCAGCAGCCACTCCGGGAACGTCGGCGTGCACATACGTGACGGGCACGCTGCCTGTTGCTGCGTACCCCACGACCACAGAGCGCGCCCCCTCAGCCGGGTCGTTGTCCGCCACGACGATTCGGCTGCTGGGGGCGAGGTCTTCGATCTCACGTAAGTGGTCAGCGAGACAGGGGAGAAGAGCCTTGAGCTGGGCATTTCGACGGTAGGTCGGAACGGCGACGACGATCGACTTTTGCGGCGACCCAGATCGGCGCTCCGCGAGGCCCGCTGCTCGTCGGATACGTTCAATGACCTGTTCGATGTCGGCGCGTTCCCCCGGTGCCGGGATGGTGGGGACACGTCGGGCTCGCAGGACGGCTGAGAGTAGTCGTTCGCCGGGGGCCAGGACCGCGACGTCCGCTTGGGTCCTGAAGGCGGCACATGTCCGGCCCCCCAGAGAGCCGCCGAAAGCGCCCTCTCGCGCCCCCGGCATCGGCGTCACCACGTGCCCGTCCTCCGCGAGCCGTGTGGCCAGCAGACGCGGCCAGTCTTCGCCCCGGGCCTGCGCGGTGATGAGGACCTGGATGCCAGGGGACTCCACGAGAACTCCTGTCGAAGGGGATGGGCCGACCCAGGTTATCCGCGATGGATGAGGTGAGGGCGCGCGCGGCTATTGTTGGCGCGTTCAGTTCGGCGATCGTGGGGGTTGATGGTGAGCGGTACCCGTCTCAGGCCTGGCGGCATGGTGCGGGGTCTCGGCAACCTCCTCGGCGCGCGGGCTTTCGGCATCGTGTTCACCCTCGCCCAGGTCAAGATCTCGACGAACTACCTAGGGCCGCAGGGCTACGGCGTGCTCAGTGCCGCGCTCGTCTTCATCGGCACCTTTGAAGCCTTCACCGAGCTCGGGATCGGCACGATCGTCGTGCGCCGTGTGGCTGGGGGTGCGGATCTGCATCGCACTGTCGGCATCGCGCAGGCACTGTCGCTCGCGTTCAGCGGTGTCCTCATAGCTGCTGCACTCCTGTTCGGTTGGCTGGGGTACCGGGGGACGGGTGCTTTCGAGGGCATCGCGATCCTGTCGACGGGCCTGATCGGCACAGCCTGGGCTGCGACGTACAACTCCGTAGCGCAGACGCGTGATGACTTCGCGGGTATCTCCTGGGCCGACATCTCGGGCCGGGTGATCTCGCTCCTCGTCGTCCTGGTGGCCGTCTACTTCCGGTGGGGGATCACGGCGTTCTTCGTGGCACAGCTCGCCGCGCCACTGCTGCGCGGTGGAATCTCCCACTGGTGGGGACGCAGGCACGGACCGTTCCGCCCTCATTTCGACCTGCCGGAGATGAAGTCCCTCCTCGTGGAGGCGCTGCCGCTCACCTACATCACGATCATCGCGGGTCTGTACTTCCAGATCGCAGGGGTCATGGTGGCCCAGCTCAGCACGCTGGTGCAGGCGGGTGCCTACAACTTCGCCTATCGGATCGCTATGAACGTCAGCGTAATCGGCATGGCGATCAGTTCGGTCCTGGTGGCGCGCTACGCGTCGGCGGCCGCCGAGTCCGAAGAGAAATATCGCCGGGTCCTCCGTCTGTCCATGAGCCTGGTCCTGACGCTCGTGCTCCCCATCGCCTTCCTGCTCTGGCCGTTCAACCCGGACATCATCCGCCTACTGGGTTCCGAGGAGTTCGTCGAGCTGTCCAACACCCCCCTCATCCTGTTGTGGGTCTCGACAGCGGCTTCCATGATGGGGACCATCGTGTCGACGGCACTCGTGGCTGGCCACACTCAGCGCTTCCTTGCGGTGCTCAACACGTCCACGCTGCTGATGAACATCGCATTGAACGCCCTCGTCATCCCGCGCTGGCAGGCGACCGGGGCTGCAGCGGCCCTCATCGTCACCGAGCTGGTCGGGATGACCCTGGCTCTGGTGCGACTGGGCCGCCGCAGCCCCGGTTTCTGGCCCTGGCGTGATCTGTGTTGTCTTGTGGGTTGTCTTGCCATGGCTTTGTTGGTCGAATACTTGACCGCCCCATACCTCTTCTGGGTGCTGCGAGGACTGCTGGTAGCAGGGGTGTTCTTCTCAGGCGCCTGCCTGGCTCGAGTGATCACGCTCACGCGGGTTCGGGAACTGTCCGAAGGCTCTTTATCTTCCTGAGCCAAGGAATCGCGTGCCAGCTGGCTTGCCCAACGCGACTGCCACACTGTTCGGCAGAGGGTGTGCAACGGTCGGGGCCGTAGTGGCCACTATGGAGTCGAGGGAACCGCTTAGGTCGATGACGTTCCGACCCGCGAAAGATATTCCGGTTCGTTCCTGGCCATTGACCCTAAAGAAGTCAGCCAAGTTGGTGTGCGCGTAAGGGTCTGTGCCGGGCCGGCTCCAGGCGGAGAGCCAGCGTGGGGCGCCCTGCGATTGAGGAGCGTAGACGTTGCCGTCAGTCGAGATGCGCTGTCGTGTGGCATCCAAGACTCTGTCGAAATCCTCTACGCCCAGGGTCATGAGGCCCTTATCGCCACCAATTAGAACGTTGTTGCGAATGGATATATCCGAGATCACCCAGGTCATGGCGGCGTCCTTGGGGTGGCGTGCGTCCAGCGCTGAGGGGTTGTTTGTTGGTCGGCGTCCGTCTTGACTGACCTCAAGGGCGCGGTAAGCTCCCTGTAGTGTATTGTTCCAGGCGGCCACGTCGTTAGAGTTACGGATGGCAAGAGCATCATATCCGCTTCTAAGGATCGTGTTCCCTGCCACCAAAGCCTTACTGGATAGTTCGATCATGACGCCGGACCCTGCATTATCGAATAGCTCATTGCTGAGTACCGCCATGTCGAAGACGGACTCGTCGAACCAAATGCCTATCCCGTCGTTCTGTGATATCTTTGAGTCACGTACTGTAACACCTCTCGACCTGCAGATCTTGACCCCACCGGCGACGGGCGCGTGATTGAAGTGTTCAATGTTATTGCGTGTTACGAGGACGCGGTCGAGAGTGAGGTCGTCCGCCTCGCTGGCCTGAATCCCGATCATGCCGTGGCTGCTAATAGTGCTAGACCGGATGGTGCTGCCAGCTGCAAAAATGCCAACGCCCGCAGTGGAGCCATCAAGAACCGTCATGTTGTCGAGCGTCATGCGCGGGAAGAATGCGGTGACAGCGCCGAAGTCTGGTACGGATGGGACGTAACGTCGAATCCCGAAGCCCCGCAGGATGGTGCCTGGGGCTCGCAGCGAGAACGCTGACGGGAGCACTCCTGCCTCCACCCGGTTCCCCGAAGGATTGGTCCCGAGGACGAGCCGCTTGGAAGTGGTGTCCACGTAGAACGTGCCGGGCCCTACCTGCGCGCGTGAACCCACCTGGTGCTGCGGAACGTCGTCGATCCATACCTGGTCGGGGTGTGCGGCCATGGGGTGGGCTTTGGAAACGAAACGCCAATCAGGCTGAGTGTTGTCCGGAGCGCCGCGAGTGTAGGTCGGGCTGGAGTCCAGGATGGTGTCCCAAGGCGCGGACCACGCTCCACCAACGGGAGAAAAGCCATTGACGCGTCGGGATCCATCGAACCAGACGGCCTCGCCGGGATAGGGCTGAATGGTCACCGGCTTGCCGGGTGGGATGAGCACGCTCTCGTGGTAGGTCCCGGCCCGAAGGATGATGGTCCCACCTGTAGGGAGCTTGGCGAGAGCGCCCGTCACCGTACGAAGAGGAGCACTACTTGTGCCGGCCGCGCTGTCCATACCCTTCGGAGACACGAAGAGGGCACCCGACGGGATGGGGTAGGCCGAGGACCCGACCGGCGCCGCGCCCGCGGCGGGCGGTGCCTGCGGCACTGGGGCCGGACTGGGCGTGGGTGTGCGCGTGGGTGCGGGGGTGGGTGTTGGTGTAGGGCTCGGGGACGCACCGCATGCCGCCAAGTCGCCTGCGGTGCGAACACGGATGGCGGAGATGATTGCATTGTTGACCTTGGCGCTGAACGCGAGGTCTAGCCGGCCGTCGGTGACGGGGATGCGAAAGGTGTGCTCGATGGCTCGGTTTTGGCCAACCGTGCGGTAGATGTCCAGATCGGAGACGAGAGTCCTGTTCTCGGCTCGTACGGAGAACACGCGTCGGCCTGGTGCATTGAAGTACTTCTCTCGTGCACGCAACGTGACGTCGTAGCACGCCGAGGGCACGTCGATGTTCCAGGCGGTCATGCCGTAACGCTCATATACGAACAACTGCGGGTCTGGTGTCCCAGCTACGGGACGGGAATTGACCGCAGAGAGCGCGCCGCCGACGAACCTTCCTGCGGGGGCCCAAGTGGCCCCCTGAGAATCGCGTACGGCGCTCGGAGCAGCGGACATCCTGATGTCGACAGGTGCGACAGCCTGGGCAGGGGACGGGAAAGCGACGGTGCTGAGCACAGACAGGTAAACAAACGCCGTGATGGCACGGCGGAACGACTGAGACAACGGAGACCTCCGGGTGGCAGGAGGAGGGGTGCCACCCCTATCGACCCGCGCCCCGGGATCTGCAGCATCTGTCTCAGAATGCGCCGATCTGTGGACCCGCGGGCAACTGGCCAGCCTCTCGGACGTCCTGCGGAATCGGCTGCGGCACCGGATAGGTCATCGGCTTCGAGTGGAGCTGCTCAACGCTGTGCACGTCCTGATGATGCGCTGCGCTGAAGTCACGCACAGAGGTGTAGACGTTTGGGTCCTGCCCCGGGCGGGTCCATACCTGGGTCCATCGGGCGGCTGGGCTTGCTGCACGCCGATAAACGTTGGTGTCCAAGCGCATTCCGAGGTCGTCCGCATCCAGTGATCGGGTGAAGTCCTCCACCGCCAGTTCGGCATCGCCCGTGCTCGCACCGAGGATGCTGTTGGCAACAGTCGAACGACCGATACGCCATGTCATGGGCGGAATGCGAGGGTCGGACGAGACCCGCGGTGCGCCGGAGGAGCCTGGGGTTCGGCCGTCCTGCACATAGTCAACCGCGCGCCTGTTCGTGAGAGAGGTGATGTTCCATACATCCACCTGGTCACTGTTCTGCACTCTGAGACCGCTGCCGTCGTTGCCTGTGAGTCGGCACCCCACGAGCTTCACGCGCGACGAGAGCTCGACCAGGACGCCGTGGAGCGAGTTGCCTCGTGCGGACAGGCGGTAGAGGGTGGCGTCTCCGACAGACTCGTCCAACCATAGGCCGACGCCCAGGTTGCGATCGATGCTGGCGTCGCGGATCTGCAGGGGGGCGGTCTCCGTGATCTTGATGCCCCCGGCGTTAGGGGCCATGTTGAATCCGAGAGTGTTGTTGTGGGAGAAGTGGCCACCAAGGATCCTCAGGCCGAAGGCTCTGTGCGCCTGCACCCCGAGCATTCCGGAGCGCTGTACGGTCACATTTTCCAGGGTGACGTTCTCCCCTTGCACGCTTACCCCGGTGGTGGATGAGTCGACGACGGCCACGCTCGTCAGTCGGTCACCCCGTCCACCCAGGACCACCGCACCGAAGTCGGGCACGGAGGGGACGTAACGCCTGATCCCGATGCCCTCGATCCTCGTGCCAGGCGCATCGACCACGAGGGCGTGGGTGAGGGTGCCGATGCGAACGTCGTGACCATCAGGATCGTCGCCCACGAGTAGGTCCCTGCCGTCCACGGCGAACGTGCCCGGGCCGACGCCGTCCCTCGCGCCAACCTGGCGAAGCGGTCGGCCATCGAGCCAGACCTGTGAGGGATCAGCAGCCAGCGGATAATCGGGGGAGACGAAGCGCCAGCCTTCCTTCCGGTTGTCCGGAGCTCCCCGGGTGTAAGTCGGTGAGCGGTCGAGATCCGGGGCCTGGTCAGGAAGTCGCCAGTGGGAGCCTTCGGACTTGATCTCTTGGATTGGGACAGACCCGTCCATCCACACGGTGGCGCCAGCTTCTGCGCGAATCGTGAGATTCGGGGTATCGGCGATGTGGACGAGCTCGTGGTAGACGCCCGAGGCGAGGACGATAGTCCCACCGGGATGAGCGACGGCCACCGCTTCGGCGAGGGTAGAAAATGGACGCTGTTGCGTACCGTCGCCTGCCAGGTCCGAACGCGCGTCGACGAAGATGGATCCCTTCGGCGGCGTCTCAGCAGGCCCCCGGGGCACAACAGCGGAGGGAGCGGGTTGGGTCGGATCAGCTCCTGAGCTGGGTTGCGGAAGCATCGGTAATCCCCTGAGGAAATATACGGCGCCCAGGGCCACGAAGAGGATGCTGAGAGCTACGGCGGCAGCGCGCCGGTGGAGGCGGAGGCTCATGACCGCAGCTGGGTGTTCGATGGCGCTGCGTCGCCGGGCACCGGGGCTTGACGATCCACCGCCGGTGCTCCGGCAGCCACAGGTCCGACCAGAGCGAGAAGCAGGAAGACGAGCAGCCGGATTTGCGGAAATCCGAAGATATCGAGGATGGCGCTGCACAGGAGGAGCGCCGCCAGACTGCCGGCGAGCCCGCCTGCCAACTCGCGATCCGCGCTCGGCAGCGCGGGTGCGCGGTGCAGGAGCCACCACCCGGGCACGCACAGCAGGAGGACGAACGCGAGCATCAGGGGTACCCCTTGCTCAACGGCGAAGCCGAGCAACTGGTTGTCCAGCGTCCGCCCGCCAAGGGCACCATGGCTGCTCACCCCACGCCCGGCCCAGAAGTGCTGTCGGATGACCGTGAAGGCCTGCTGCCGGGCGAATTGGCGGCTGTAGAGAGAGGAGTCCGTCGCACTAGAAAGGCTAAAGAGGTCGGCGTACGCGGCAAACCGGCCGGGCGCCGCCACGACGAGACAGCCCAGGCCCAACAAGGCCGCCAAGACCGTGTTGCCGATGGTTCTGCGGGGCCAGCGAAGACTCATGACCATGATCGCCAGTGCCAAGCCGACCGTCGCGCTGCGGGACAACGTCGAGAGAGAGCCGAGAGCCAGCGCCCCAGCGCAGCCCCACCACACGGCCCTTTCACGACCTCTCGCGGAACGGGCCAGGGAGATCGCGAGGGGTGTCAGCACGGTGGCAATGACCCCGGCCTCCAGCGGGTGCCCTGCCATGCCTTGTGGGCGGATGAATCCGCCGCGTTCGTTCTCCACGCCTTGCAGGGCATCGGTGGCCTGTAGCAGAGGAAGCTTGAGTGCAACCGACACCTCGGTTCCGACCAGGGAGGTGATCACGAGCAGGAGCCCATAAAGGGCGCCGCAAGCGACCAAGATGCGAACGAATGTTCGGTAGCGTTGTCGTGGCGCGAGAACCCCGCCCAAAGCAAGAGTGAAGATGACCTCCGCGATGTTCTGCGCATACCCCACGTTGGCAAGTAGGGACAACTGAGGAAGCCCCCGACAGGACCAGACCAGATAGGACCAGGTCACCAGAATCGTCCACGGCAGCAGCAGCTTGGGCACCGGCCCTAGATGAGCCGAGGGGGGAAGCATGTTTGCGGCGTAACCGGCTATGGCAAACGCGACGAACATGACGGCGACGACCAGCCCAATCCCGCTGCCCAGGCCAGTGCGAGGAACCACCCACGATTGGCGCTGCAAGAGAAGCGCGAGCGGCAGGGCATATGCGAGAACGAGCAGAATGTCGAAGCTGCCGGGGCGCGATGCCGCCTGTGCGTGGTGGGTAGGTGGACGGCGCACCGCCATCACACCCGGTCGGGCCGATCGTTGTGCGTCCAACCATGGGGCTCGCGGCGTCGGCGTTGCAGGGCATCCCAGACCAACAATGCGGTCAGCCCGGTCAACCCGCCGAGAATCGCACCCACGCCAGCGGAGCGAACCTTGGGCCGTGTGGAGACGCTCGGTGTCTGGGTATACGGCATGTTCACGATCGAAACGCTCGCGTCTGCTTTGCCGGCAGCAAGGAGATTCCGGAGGAACCGCGCGTTCATGGCTCGCGATTCGTTCAGTGCAGCTGATGCCTGCTCGGACGAATCGGCCGTCACCGAGGTGGTGATGAGTGGGATTGCTGCGGGGGGACTGACTACTGCATTGGTCGACGTCACCACTGCACCATCGAACTCGCCCGCGCGAGAGGCGGTGTTCTGGACAAGCATTGCCCCGATCATGCCCAACTCGAAGCTGCCGGTGGTCGTCACCACCTTGCCGTCGGCAGACTCTTGGGACGATCGCAGGGCCTGGGCGGCGGTCAACGTGTAGGCAGGTGTCGTGTTCACCCAGCCGAGAATCCCCAGCAGGAGCGACACCAGGACGATGACGACAAGTACCCCCTTGCGCTCCCTGAGCCGCGAGAAAAGACTCCACAGATCCATCAGAACGATGCCCCCGTATTCTCTATCGTCTCTGATTTCATTGACCGGCCGAGGGGCCAGCAGTCACGGGAGAGGAACTTTTCCTACCGTTGACGCCCCGTGGCACCTGGGGCACGTCCAGCGTCGGAGTGTTGCCGTATCGCCACGGCGAGCGTGGGGACCGACGGCCCGTGTACAGACCCCTCTGGGACCCACCCGCCGCGAGCATCAAGCACAGGCGCGCATAACGCTCCGCTACATCGTCCCACTGATACAGGAGACGAGCGCGTTCCCGTAGTGCCTGTCCGGTTTCCTCCGCGCGAGACGGGTCCGCCTCGGCCCGGTCGATCGCCGCAGCGATGCCTGTGGCGTCGGCTGCGAACTCTGCATCTGGCCCGGCGACCTCGCGGTTGAACACGACGTCGTAGGCGATGGTGTGCGCCCCGGCGCCCATCGCGCGAAGCAAGGAGGGGTTTGTTCCGCCGACGGAGTGGCCGTGAAGGTAGGCGAGGGAGTTCGCGTACAGCTGGTCGAGGAGGTCCTGGTCCCACACGCCGCCGACGAGACGGATCTTGTCGGACTTGGCCGCCAGCTGCTGCAGTTGCTCGTTGTACCCGTCGCTGTAGGGCGTGGACCCCACGACGATGAGCGGGTGACGCGCGTTGCTCGCGAGGTAGCCCTCCATCATGAGGTGGACGTGGTTCTCGGGCTCGAAACGCGCTACGACGAGGTGGTACTCGTGCGGCGTCAGACCGAGTTCACCCAGCTTGTCGGATCCAGGCTCCACGATGGGCGCACCGTAGGCGATGCCCTCGGTGACCGCGCCGAATTCGTCCTGGTAGTAGCACTGGATCCCGTAGGCGTCCGCGATGAGAGCGTCCGCCCATCGCACGGAGAGCGATTCCGCGATGCGGTAGTACCGCTGACCGGCGGGGCCCCACTTGGACCGTCGCCACTCGAGGCCGTCGACGTGGACCGCTGTCGGCGTGCCCTTCAGACGAAGAAGGGGAAGGATGGGGGAGTTCGCCGCATTGCACAGCACGTACGCGTCGTAACGCGGCTGGAACAGCAGGTGGAGCGATGTGAAGAACGTGTGGCTCAGGGTCTCGAGCGCCGACTTCTTGATCGCCGGCAGATGGACCAGCTTCATGCCCAGGTGTTCCCGCGGCTCCACGGCCTCGCCGGAGTTCCCGGTGCGGCAGTAGACGGTGACGTCATGACCGGCCTCGACCAGCCGCTTCCCCACCTCTTCGACGGCGGTCTCGAACCCGCCGTATCTCGCCGGCACGCCCCTGGTGCCGAGCAGGGCAATGCGCAGTGCGCCGTTCGGTGCGCGTCGGCGTCGGCGCTTCGGCATGACCCGCAGCATGATGGCTCCTCAAAACCTCGGCGGTCGTGTTGTCCCCGACGCCGCCTCACACGGCCCCCCATGAATTGGGCAGGCGTCCTGAACGAGCGTACTCGATCGGCCGCGAGCAGACCGAAAGGCCCCGTGTGCAATTCGGATGCATTTCGGCCACAACACATCTGCGCGACTGAGGCGTGGGCCACCGTTCGCTTACGCGAGCATCCTGCGCAGCCTCTCGGAGGCATGCGGGACGTCGAAACCGGCTGCGGTGATCTTGGCCAGGTCGAGCGCGCTGTGCGTGGGTCGCGGTGCCATGTCCTTGCCGGCGCCGTACTCCTCGGTGCTCACGCGCGTGACGTCGTCGCGGGATCGGCCGCGCAGCTCGTACACGTCGGCGGCGATGTCGGCCCACGTCTGCACGGGGCCGGAGTTCGTGAGGTTGTACGTGCCGTACTCGGCGCCGGCGGCGAGAAGGTGGGCGATGCCGGCGGCGAGGTCCTGCGTGAACGTGAGCCGCCCGTACTGGTCGTCGACGACCGACGGGCTGACGCCCTTGTCGGCGAGTGCGGCCATCGTCGCGACGAAGTTCCTGCCCTCGCCGACGACCCAGCTGGTGCGCACGATGTAGTGCTTTCCCCATGACGCGACGAGCGCGTCGCCGGCGGCCTTCGTCTGTCCGTAGACGCCGAGGGGGCTGAACGGCTCGTCCTCGTCATGCTCCTCGGCCGTGCCGTCGAACACGTAATCGCTGCTCACGTGGACGAGGCGGCACGAGTGTCGGCGGGCCAGATCGACGAGCGCACCGACACCGGCCACGTTGGCAGCCCACGCCTCGCGACGTCCCTCGGGCGTCTCGGCCGCGTCGACAGCGGTGTAGGCGGCGGCGTTGACGATCGTGTCGATCCCGTCGAGGTCGATGCCCGACAGGGAGGCGGGCTCGGTGAGGTCGGCCTCAGCGCGGGTGAGGAACACCGCGTCGGGCAGGGCCCCGCGCAGGGCCCGCCCGAGCTGCCCGCTCGCGCCGAGAACCACGGCCCGGCCGGGCGTGAACGGGGTCGCGTCGGCGAGCGCCGGGTGCGCCTTGTCGGCGTCCGAGAGGATCGCCTTCTCGAGCGGGATGGGCCACGGGATGGCCAGCTCCGGGTCGCCGAGCTGCACGAACGTGTACCGCTCCTTGGCGGCGGGGCTCCAGTGGTCGTTGACGAGGTAGGAGTAGGCCGTCGCCGGCTCGAGCGTCTGGTAGGCGTTGCCCACCCCGCGGGGCACGAACACGGCCCGCTCCGGGGTGATCTCGCACGTGACGACGGCGCCGAACGTGTCGCCGGCTCGCAGGTCGACCCACGCTCCGAACACCCGCCCGGTGGCGACGGACACGAACTTGTCCCACGGCTCGGCGTGCACCCCCCGCGTGACGCCGACCTCGTCGTTGAACGACACGTTCTGCTGCACCGGGCCGAAGTCCGGCAGGCCCAGCCCCGTCATCTTGGCCCGCTGCCAGTTCTCCTTGAACCATCCGCGGTTGTCGCCGTGGACGGGCAGGTCGACGACGAGCAGGCCCGGGATGTCGGTCGTGTGCACGGCGAGGTCGGTCACGGGGAGGTCTCCTGGAGGCGCGTGGGGGGCGTGTGCGGTGGGAGTGGGTGCGGTCAGGGCCGCGCGGGCGAGGTCACTGACCGGCGGCGCGGTACTTGGCCTCGGTCGCGGCCTTCTGCGGGCGCCACCACGCCTCGTTGGCGCGGTACCACTCGATCGTGTCGGCGAGGCCGGAGCAGAAGTCGGAGAACCGCGGCTCCCAGCCCAGCTCCGTGCGCAGGCGGGTCGAGTCGATGGCGTAGCGCAGGTCGTGGCCGGCGCGGTCGTTGACATGGTCGTAGGCGTCACGCGGCTGCCCCATGAGCTCGAGGATGAGCTCGACGACGTCCTTGTTGTTCTGCTCGCCGTCGGCGCCGATGAGGTACGTCTCGCCGATGCTTCCCCGCTCGATGATGCGCAGGACGGCGGCGTTGTGGTCGTCGACGTGGATCCAGTCGCGAACGTTCTGGCCGGCGCCGTAGAGCTTGGGCCGGTCACCGTCGAGGACGTTGGTGATCTGGCGGGGGATGAACTTCTCGACGTGCTGGAACGGGCCGTAGTTGTTCGAGCAGTTGGAGAGCGTGGCCTGCACCCCGAACGAGCGCACCCAGGCGCGGACGAGCAGGTCGGAGCCCGCCTTCGTCGAGGAGTACGGGCTGGACGGGTTGTACGGCGTGGACTCGGTGAACCGCGCCGGGTCGTCGAGCTCCAGGTCGCCGTAGACCTCGTCGGTCGAGATGTGGTGGTACCGCTTCTCGTACCGCCGCACCGCTTCGAGGAGCTCGTACGTGCCGATGAGGTTGGTGCGCACGAAGGGGGAGGGGTCGCGCAGCGAGTTGTCGTTGTGGGACTCGGCCGCGAAGTGCACGACGACGTCGTGGCCCGCCACGAGACCGTCGACCAGCCCCGCGTCGGCGACGTCGCCCTGCACGAGGTGGACGCGGCTCTGCGGGAGTCCCTCGAGGGTGCGCGGGTCGCCCGCGTACGTGAGCTTGTCGAGGACCGTCACCTCGTCGTCGGTGTGCTCCACGACGTGCCGGACGAAATTGGAACCGATGAAGCCGGCGCCGCCGGTCACGAGCATTCTCGACATGGGTTCATCGTACGGGCGTCCAAGAGCGGGCCGGACGATCCACGGGACGGCCTGCGGATCGGGCAGACTGGCCACCATGCGCGGGATCATCCTCGCCGGCGGGACCGGCTCACGACTCCACCCCATCACCCAGGGCATCAGCAAGCAGCTCGTCCCGGTCTACGACAAGCCGATGATCTACTACCCGCTCACCACTCTGATCCTCTCGGGGATCCGCGAGGTGCTCGTCATCACGACCCCGCACGAGGCGGCCGGGTTCGAGCGACTCCTCGGGGACGGGTCGCAGTTCGGCATCTCCATCACCTACGCCCAGCAGCCGTTGCCGGACGGCCTCGCCCAGGCGTTCACGATCGGCGCGGACTTCATCGGCAACGAGGAGGTCTGTCTCGTCCTCGGCGACAACGTCTTCTACGGCCAGGGCCTGGGCACGCAGCTCGCCCGGATGCGCGGGCTGACGGGCGGCATGATCTTCGCGTACTGGGTCGCCGACCCCACCGCGTACGGCGTCGTCGAGTTCGACGCCGGGGGAAAGGTGCTGGGCATCGAGGAGAAGCCCCAGCACCCGAAGTCCAACTACGCCGTGCCGGGCCTCTACTACTACGACAACGACGTCGTCGAGATCGCGCGCGGTCTCCGGCCGTCGGCACGTGGGGAGTACGAGATCACGGACGTCAACAAGGCCTACCTCGACCGTGGGACCCTGCGCGTCGAGGTGCTGCCGCGGGGCACGGCCTGGCTCGACACCGGCACGTTCGACGCCCTCAACGACGCCGGCAATTTCGTCCGCACCATGCAGGCCCGGCAGGGCCTCCAGGTCGGCTGCCCCGAGGAGGCCGCCTGGCGCATGGGGTTCCTCGACGACGAGGGACTCCTGACCCGCGCCGACGCCCTGGCCAAGTCCGGCTACGGCGACTACCTGCGCGGCTTGGTCCCCGACGGTCGCTGAGTCCGCGGCTTCCGTCAGCTGTTGGCCAGGATCCCCAGCGACGCCGCGAACGTGAGCAGCTCCGACTCCGCCTCGCTGCAGGCGCCCGCCGCGCGGACCTGCTCGATCCGGTGCGTGAGCGCGTCGTGGTCGACGAACCGATCCGGGCAGGCGGCGGCGTACTCGGCCAGGCGGTCGAACGCGGCGGGGTCGCGTTGCACGAACGACACGTCGACGCGGAACGCGGCCTTTGCGAAACCGAGCCCGGCGAGCGCCGGTCGTCGCTGCGCCAGTCGGGGGAGCAACGCCCGCACCGGGACCTTGCCCTGGTCGATCCGCACGAACTGTGTGACCGGCCGCGCCGACGCCCACTCGGCGACGGGTGCGGCGAGGTAGGGCGGGCGCAGCTCGACGCCCTCCTCCATCCAGGCGTGATCGCCCTGCACGGTGAGCAGGTATGCACCGAGCAGGTTCTCCACGTCGAGCCGGCGCCGTGCCTCCAACGGGTCACCGGTGCCGTCCATCGGCGCGGCCGCGGCGGGCTCGAGCACGGCCTCGCGCAGCGGTGGGCGCAACAGGTCGGCGACGGGACGCAGGATGTCGACGCGTCGCGCGCCGGCACCGGTCGAGAACGCCACCAGGCCGCGCCAGTACGACCGGGCCCACACCGGGCCGCGGTCGGCGCCGAACTCCGGGGCGCCGAACGCGGCCCACGGCAAGCGCTTCGGGTCACCGAACGCCCCGGCCCGCGCGGCCAGGAGTCGGTAGGAGTCGTAGCCGGCGAACAGCTCGTCCGCGCCCTCGCCCGACAGGACCCCGCGGATGCCCCCGCGGGCGGCGCGCCGCGCGAGGGCGGTCATGCCGACAGGTCCCAACCGCACGAGCGGCACGCGCCGCGTCGAGACGTAGTGGGCCAGGGTGTCGACCACCTCGCCCGGAGTGAGCTCGTGCTGGACGAGCCGCATGCCCAGGGCATCGGCCACCTCGCGCTGCCGCTCACCGACCAGGTCGTCACCCTGCAGGCACAGAGCCAGGCCCAGGTCCGCGCCCTCCTCGCGGGCGAACCCGCCGACGATCGTCGAGTCGATGCCGCCGGACAGCAGGCAGGCGACCGTGCCCGTGGAGCGCAACCGCGCCCGCACGGAGTCCCGGACGGCACGCTCCAGCGCGTCGAGCGCGGCCTCGTCGCAGGTGGCGCCGGACCGCGGGTCCCCGATGGGCGGGACCCAGCGGGCGACGCCCAGTACTACGCCGTCGGGGGAGGGGGTGACGGTGACGACGTGCCCCGGAGGCACCTGGTGGACGCCCTCGAACGGGGTGAGTTCCCCCGTGGGCGCCCACTCGGCCAGGATCGCCGTCAGGCCAGCGGGGTTGGCCGTCGCGTCTCCACCCCGGAGGGCCAGGACGGCGCCCAGGTCCGAGCCCGCCGCGACCCCGCCCGGCGTCTGCGCCCAGTACAGCGGCGCGATACCGAACCGGTCGCGCGCGAGCAGCACGGGGCCCTCCGCCGTGCAGCGCGCGACGAGGGCGAACTGCCCGTCGACGCGGCGCAGGAACTCCGGGCCCTGCGCCTGCACGCCGGCGAGGAGCACCTCGACCTCCGAGGCGCCGGGACGTCCGAGGACGTCCTGGAGCTCGACCAGGTTGAACAGCTCCCCGTTGAACGCCGCCACGCCGCCCCGGCCGTCGACGAACGGCTGTTGAGCCGTCCCCTCGTCCCAGTGCCCCAGGCGCGAGGAGACGAGGAGGAGCGACTCGTCACTCCAGCGCGTCACCCCGTCCGGACCCCGCCCCGCGATGGCCGCCGCCGCGGCGTCGACGTCGGCCCCGATGTGCGGGGCGCCGACCAGGGCCGCCACCCCGCACACGTCAGGCCTTCTCGTACAGGGCGCGGATGGTGCTCAGGTTGCGGAAGTCCGAGGCCTCCGCGGCGTCGAACGCCTCCTCGTCCCCACTCGCGTCGATGAGGGTCTCGAGGATCGCAACGATCGACAGCGAGTCGAGGACGCCCGCCTTCGCGAGGTCGTCGGCGCTCTTCACCGTCTCGGCGTCGTGGGCGTAGAACACGTCGTCGAGCAGGTCCTGCTCGACCTCGTTCCAGGTGCGCTTGCTCATGTCTTCTCCTGTGGTTCGTGTCGTGTGGTGTGGTGCCGCGGCGTCAGCGGCCGGTCAGGCCCGTCTCGTCCTCATGGCAGGGACGCAGGCTGCGGGTGCGCTGGTAACGCAGCGTGGCGAGCAGGCCGGTCGCAACCTGGCGCAGGGCGCTCTCGCTCCAGCCCGGCGCGTCGGCCAGGAACGGGGACACGTCGAGCGCGTCCATGCCCTGCGCGTCCGCCGCCAGGGCGAGGCGGCGCAGTACGTCGGCGGGGAGGGCGTAGTAGTAGGTCTCCTGCGTCTGCTTGAGCGCGTACGTGTCCGTCGTCGGCGGGCGGGCGATGATCTCGGCCGGCACCCCGAGCTCCTCGGCGAACGCGTAGACCTGCGGCTTGGACAGGTCTCCGATCGCGCACACGTCGGCGGCGTCGTCGCCGTACTTGACGACGAACCCCGTGTCGAGCTCGTCGCCGTTACTCGCGCCCACGACCGCGAGGTTGTCCTTCTCCGCTTCCGCGTACGCGAACGTCATTCGGGTGCGCTGCTTGCGGTTTTGGTACGCGATGACGGCGCGCAGGTCGTCGACCGACGTCGACAGCGTCTTCGTCGGCTCGCCGTGCCGCGGGCCGATCGAGATGCGGTACACGAGCGTGCCCAGCCGCTTGGCGAGCGACGGCACCGCGTTGACCGCGTAAGCGTCGGTCTCGGGGTCGTATTCAGGCGCGTACTTGCGGATGATCTCGGTGATCTCCGAGATCGGCTGAGACGCCTCGATGGCCGCGCCGATGGGCCGCTCCACGAGACGCACCCCGGCGCTCGCGACCGCCGCGTCGACGAACCCGCGCGTCTCCTCGCCCGTGCTCGCCGCGTCGGGCAGGTACAACGCCGTCACGTTCTCCGGCCCCAACGCCCGCGCACACAGATGCACGACCACGCTCGAGTCGATACCCCCAGAGAGCTGCACGAGGGCACCCTTCTTGCCCAGTGCGCTCACCTGGTCGGCGATCCACGCGCAGCGCGCGTCGACCTGTTCGCTGATGGTCATTTTCCGCTTTCCCCCACTTCCAGTCGTTCGACGATCCTGATGTCACACAACGCCGCCACCGAGCCGATCTCGGCGTGCAGCACCCGGCGCACGGCCCCCTTCGCGACGGACTCCGCGCCCGGCACGATCTGGATCACCGGCACGACGTCCCCGCCGACCCGCGCCGGACGGGCGTCCACACGGACCACGATCGGCGAGAACGCGTCCTCGACGAGACCGCGCACCACCTGGGCGTCGATCTTCGTGCCGGCCACGTTGAGGACGTGATCGGCACGGCCCTCGTGGCGGCGCGACCCGTCGGGGAGTTCGACTCCCCGATCCCGCGTCGCGACGAACTCGAGGCCCGGCCCGTCGAGGACCCGGTCGTACGGAGCCGGGACGTACGAGGTCATGGCGTACGGGGTGCGGGCGTGGAACTCGCCACCGTGCACCTGCAGGTCGACCCCCGGGAGGGGCCTGCCGATGGTGCCCTCGACGAAATCCCCGGCCGGGCCGCTCCACGTCGTGAGTCGGGGCCCGAGCTCGGCCTGCCCGTACATGTTCGTGAGTTCGAGGTGCGGGTATCGCTCCGCCAACGCCCGAGCCGCCGTTCCGGACAATCTCCCTCCGGCCACCAGGACCCGCCGCAGGGAGGTCGGCGGTAGCTCGGCGGAGAGCAGGACCGGCACGTGTTGTGGCAGCACATACACCGCGAGCGGCTCGGTGTCCCTCGGGACCTGCGGCAGGCCCCATTCGGCGTCGAAGAAGGACACCGGAACGCCGGTGATCGCGTGGCTGTGGACGATCGACAGCCCGTAGGCATACCCCGGGGGCGGCAGAGCGACCCAGGTCATCGCGTCTTCATCCAGGCGCAGGCGGTCTGCGATCGCCCGGGCGTGCGCGTCGACGACGTCGCGTCGGTAGACGACGCATTTGGGGCGGCCTGTCGAGCCCGAGGTGTGGAACGCGAGCAACGGCTCACCCGAGGACGTTTCACCCGCGCGGGGTGGGATCGGATCGACCGTGCACGGTGGCCCCCCGAGGTCGGTGACGACCAACGGCTGGGAGGACGCCCGGGCGACATGCGCGGTGACCTCGTCGAGACCGTCGTAGGCGGTGACAGGGCGCACGAGGGCCGAACAGCCCAAGGCGACGGCCGCGAGGTACGCCTCGATCGCCGCAGCGCGTGGGGCGGGGGTCGTCGTGGTGGGGGAGGTCATGACGTCTCCGCGCAGGTGTCGACGCGACGAGGCGCGTCCCCCGGAGCCGTGGAGGCCTCGCCAGTGCGGGCACCGCCACCGGTGGGGGCGGGAGCTCCGAGCCGCTCGATGAGGAGCGAGAGTGTGCGCTCGCGGCTCGCCCGCGAGAACAGGCTGTGGTCGCAGACGGGATCGTGCGTGACTTCGACGTCGACCCCGTGACGTCGCGCGGCGGCCGCCGCACGGCGCCCCCCCCTGCCGCAGAAGATGCGGTACTCCTCGGTGCCGAAGAGCAACGTCACCGTGAGAGGACCCCGAAGGGGCCCGACCAGCATCGACACGAGGTCGAGCGGGACGTCGGGTCGCAACGCCGACCTGACCCGCGGATGGCGGATCGCCATCTCCTTGCTCACCCTCTCCATCGCCGTACGCAACCGCTGCTCGGTCCCCGGACGGCGCGCCTCGAGGCGACCCAACATCGCGGCGGCGAGTCTTCGCGGGTCCCGGCGTCGTCCCGCCGCGCTCCCACGGGTCGGGTCCGCGGCGCCCGGGCCGTCGGCAGACGGCGGGTTCGTCGCGCCCGACGGCGCGTCACCACCGTGGTAATGGCGGTAGAACACCTCGTCGTAGACCTCCTCGCGGGGGTTCCAGTGCACGGGGTTGACGGCGACGACCTCGTCGAAGACGCCCCGCTGGGCTGCCCGCAGCAGGGACCACGCCCCGGCGCACACCCCCACGCCGACGACAGGCAGCCCGTATCGCCGCAGGTGGGCGGCGGGGATGGTGACGTCGTCGACGCATCCGTCGGTGTAGGGGCGTGGCTCCTCGATCTGGGCTGGGCCGGTGTCCTCACCGATGGCCGAGCGGTCGGCCCGGATCGAGACGACGCCCTCCGGTGCCAGGCGCCGGGCCGCGTCCGCCCACAGGCGCCCCGGCCCGGCCTTGACTTCCGAGCCCATGGCGGAGAAGGTCGCGCCGACCCGCATCGGCACCCCCGGGCACGTGGTGACGACGACGGGAAGGTGACCGAGCGTGGTGCGGCGTTCGGTGATCCGTGTCCCGTCCGGGAGCATGAGATCCGCCGTCGTCTCGCCCCGCCACGGGGTCGTGGGTCGCGCCGGCCCACGGTCGAATCCGTCGACGATGCGGTGGACCGAGTCCATCGGCACGTGCGCGAAGTACGGCGCACCGAGCGCGATGCGGAGGGCGGCCCGGCGGTCCTCCTCGAGGAGGACACCCGGGCCGCGGCACGGCGCTCGCAGGGAGGCGAGACTCGCCGCCTGGGCCTCCGTGTAGTGGACCCCTTCGAGTTCGACGCCGTCCTCGACGACCGGGACGTCGACCGAGTCCTGCCGGATGATGCCGTGGTGCCGCAGGAAGCTGCGACCGGAGACGGGCTCCCACGCGACGCGGCTCCCGGGCCCGGCGCCGTTGAGGCCGTCGAGGAGGCAGGCCCCCACGCGCAACCCCACGACGTGGACCGGAAGCTCGCCGCCGACGTGGGCGCGGGCCGCGGCGAGGACCGCCGCGAGATCGGCGGTCCATGCCTCGGAGAGGTCGTCCCCTGGGCGAAGATCCGCCGAATCACCCTCTCCCGAGGGTGAGTACGTGAAGGCGACGAAACCGGCGTCCGCGGCCGCGAGCGCGAGCGCCGTGGTCGTCCGGGTCGCGACGACGGCCTCGCGCCCCACGGGAGGAGAGACGACGAGGGCGCCCACCGTGGGGCCTGCAGGGGCATCGACGCGCACCGCGAGCGCACGTCCCTCCGCCACGACCCAGCCGAGACGTCGTCGGGGCCTCCAATCGCGCCCCTGCGCCGACGGGTGCAGGCCCGTCACGGACCTCGAACCGGGCGTGCCGGGCGGACACGTCCTCGGATGCGTCGCCCGGGCAAGGGTGCGTGGCGCGGTCCGATACGCGACCGGCACAGCGATGCGCCACGACGTCGACGACGTGAAATGAAGAGTCATCCCCGGTCCTTTCCCCTCGATGCGTCCGCGGGGGCGGTCACATCGTCGCCGTGTTCGCCTCACCTCCGGCCCCCGGCCGGGCGATCATGCGGCACCGCCGATGTTAGCAAGCGACCTGGACGGGCGTCCCGAAACGTGCCGGGCCGAACGGAAGCATTCCGGCCGGCCACGGGTTGTCGGAGGTGGGTCCTACGCTTGACCTGCCCAACGGGGTGCACGTGCGTGCCTCGCCGCCGTTCGTCGTGTCCACTCGCCCCGGTCGTCGCCGGTGCGACGGTGCGCGTTTCGGCGGCGATGTCGCCGCCCCCGCCGCGCCCCATCCGTCGTGGTGGGCCGCACCGCCCGCCCCGCCTCGCCCAGGAGTGCCGTTCCATGAGCCTTGCCCGTCTCGTCGACGTCGTGCGTACCGATCCGGCCGTCGCGCGGGCGGTGGAGCTGGCAGGGGAGCACGGGCCGGACTCGGCTCTCGTCGACGTGACGGTCGCGCCCGGGCTGCGGCCGCTGCTGGTCGCGGCGCTCGCGCACGGGCAGGTCGCCCGTTCTGAGAACGCAGGGGGTGCCGGGAAGACGATCCTCGCCGTCACCGCCACCGGTCGTGAGGCCGAGGACCTCGTCAACGGGCTCTCGTGCTTCCTCGACCCGGAGCGGGTCGCCGACTTCCCCAGCTGGGAGACCCTCCCGCACGAACGCCTCAGCCCCCGCAGCGACACCGTCGGTCGCCGCCTCGCCGTCCTCCGTCGCCTCGCCCACCCCGACGACGCCGAACACGGGCCCCTCGACGTCGTCGTCGCGCCCGTCCGTGCCCTCGTCCAGCCGCTCGCGGCCGGGCTCGGCGACCTCGCCCCCGTCTCCGCGAAGGCGGGGGAGGAGTACCCCCTCGAGACCCTCGTCGCCGACCTCGCCGCCGCCGCGTACACCCGCACCGACCTCGTCGAGCGGCGCGGCGAGTTCGCCGTGCGCGGCGGCGTGCTCGACGTGTTCCCGCCCACCGAGCAGCACCCGCTGCGCCTCGAGTTCTTCGGCGACGAGATCGAGGAGATCCGTAGCTTCGCCGTCGCCGACCAGCGCAGCCTCGACGTCGTCGGCTCCGGCCTGTGGGCCCCGCCGTGCCGCGAGCTGCTCCTCACCGACACCGTCCGCGAACGCGCCGCCGCGCTCGCCGAACAACTCCCCGGCGTCTCCGACATGCTCGGCAAGGTCGCCGAGGGCATCGCCGTCGAAGGCATGGAGTCGTTCACCCCCGCCCTCGTCGACGGCATGGAGACCCTCCTCGACGTGCTGCCCGACCGCTCCCACGTCGTGCTCCTCGACCCCGAACGCATCCGCTCCCGCGCGCACGACCTCGTCGCCACCAGCGAGGAGTTCCTCGAGGCCAGCTGGTCCAACGCCGCCGCCGGCAACCACGTGCCCGTCGACCTGCGCGGCATCCTCGACCGCTCCAGCTACCTCACCCTCGCGCAGACCCGCGCCCACGCCCTCACCCACGACCTGCCGTGGTGGACGCTCTCCAGCTTCGCCGCCGCCCCCGAGATCGCCGAGGGCCCCGACGGGCAGGCCCTCCCCGACGTGCCCGTGGCGGGCGCCGACGTCGACGACGCCGTGCTCACCCTCCGCGTCGAGAGCAGCGACGTCGACGGCTACCGCGGCAACTCCGAGAAGGCCGTCGCCGACCTGCGGCGATGGGTCGAGGAGAACCGTCGCGTCGTCGTCGCCACCGAAGGCAAGGGATTCGGTCGACGTCTCGCCGAGCACCTCCTCGAAGCCGAGATGCCCCACCGCCTCTGCACGAACGGGGACGTCGACGACGAGCCCGGCGTCGTCCAGATCGTCGCCGGTCGCCTCGCCCACGGCGCCGTCGCGCCGGGCGCCGACCTCGTGCTCCTCACCGAGGCCGACCTCGTCGGCAACACCGCCGCCGGCGCCGGCGGCTCCACCCGCGACATGCGACGCATGCCGTCCAAGCGTCGGAACCAGGTCGACCCGCTCTCCCTCAAGCCCGGCGACCACGTCGTCCACGAACAGCACGGCGTCGGCCGGTTCGTCGAGATGATGCAGCGCACCGTCCAGGGCGCCACCCGCGAGTACGTCGTCATCGAGTACGCGAGCAGCAAGCGCGGCCAGCCCGGCGACCGCCTCTACGTGCCCACCGACCAGCTCGACCAGATCACCCGGTACGTCGGCGGCGAGGCCCCCACCCTCAACAAGCTCGGCGGCTCCGACTGGAGCAGGACGAAGTCCCGCGCCCGCAAGCACGTCCGCCAGATCGCGGGCGAACTCATCCGCCTCTACAGCGCCCGCATGGCCTCCACCGGCCACGCCTTCGGCCCCGACACCCCGTGGCAACGCGAACTCGAGGACGCCTTCGCCTACGTCGAGACCGCCGACCAGCTCAGCAGCATCGAGGAGGTCAAGGCGGACATGGAGAAGAGCGTGCCCATGGACCGCCTCATCTGTGGCGACGTCGGCTACGGCAAGACCGAGATCGCCGTGCGTGCCGCGTTCAAGGCGATCCAGGACGGCAAGCAGGTCGCCGTCCTCGTGCCCACGACCCTCCTCGTGCAGCAGCACTTCCAGACGTTCTCCGAGCGGTACGCCCAGTTCCCCGTCACGGTCAAGGCACTCTCCCGTTTCCAGGGCGCGAAGGAGACCGAGGCCGTCCTCGACGGGCTCCGCGACGGCAGCGTCGACCTCGTCATCGGCACCCACGCCCTCCTCACCTCCAAGGTCCGGTTCAAGGACCTCGGCCTCGTCATCATCGACGAGGAGCAGCGGTTCGGCGTCGAGCACAAGGAACAGCTCAAGGCGCTGCGCACGAACGTCGACGTCCTCGCGATGTCGGCCACGCCGATCCCGCGCACCCTCGAGATGGCAGTCACCGGCATCCGCGAGATGAGCACCCTCGCGACGCCCCCGGAGGAGCGGCACCCCGTCCTCACGTTCGTCGGCGCCTACGACGAGAAGCAGATCGCCGCCGCCATCCGCCGCGAGCTCCTCCGCGAGGGGCAGCTGTTCTTCGTCCACAACCGGGTGAGCGACATCGAGAAGGTCGCCGCCCGACTGCGCGACCTCGTCCCCGAGGCCCGCGTCGCCACCGCCCACGGCCAGATGGGCGAGCACCGCCTCGAACAGGTCGTCGTCGACTTCTGGGAGAAGCGGTTCGACGTGCTCGTCTGCACGACGATCATCGAGACCGGCCTCGACATCAGCAACGCCAACACCCTCATCCTCGACCGCGCCGACACCTTCGGCCTCTCCCAGCTCCACCAGCTCCGCGGCCGCGTCGGTCGAGGCCGCGAACGGGCGTACGCCTACTTCCTCTACCCCGGCGACAAGCCCCTCAACGACACCGCCCACGACCGCCTCGCCACCATCGCGAGCCACACCGACCTCGGCGCGGGCATGCAGGTCGCGATGAAGGACCTCGAGATCCGCGGCGCCGGCAACCTCCTCGGTGGTGAGCAGTCCGGCCACATCGAGGGCGTCGGGTTCGACCTCTACGTGCGCCTCGTCGGCGAGGCCGTCGCCGACTTCCGCGACGGAGGTGGGGAGTCCCGCCCCACCGAGATCAAGATCGAGCTCCCCGTCGACGCCCACCTCCCACACGACTACGTGCCGGGGGAGCGGCTCCGCCTCGAGGCGTACAAGAAGCTCGCCGCCGTCGAGGACGCCGACGAGCTCGCCGCGATCGAGGCCGAGCTGCGCGACCGCTACGGCGACTTCCCCGAACCGGTGAGCAACCTCATCGAGGTCGCCCGCCTCCGCACCGTCGCCCGCCGCGCGGGTGTCGGCGACATCGGCGTCCAGGGCAACAACGTGCGGTTCGCGCCGCTCGAACTCAGCGAGTCCCAGACGCTGCGCCTCCAGCGCCTCTACAAGGGCTCGCTCGTCAAACCCGCCACCCGCACCGTGCTCGTGCCCCGCCCCAAGACCCGCCCCGTCGGCGGCCAGCCGCTCCGCGACAAGGCCGTGCTCACCTGGGCCGCGCAGGTCCTCGAGAGCGTCGTCCTCGACGCACCGGGGGCTCCGGTGCGCCGCACGAGTGCCTGACGGGTGACAATGGGGCGAGCCGCGCCCCACCCCGCTCGACATGCCGCCCGAAAGGACACCGTCGTGAAGCTCCACCGCAGCCGCCGCCTCGTGGCAGGAGTCGCCCTCCTGGCCGCCCTGCCCCTCACCGGATGCACGACCCCCGGAGCCGAGCCCGGGACGGCCGCCCGGGTCGGCGACCGCACCGTCTCGGAGAAGGACGTCGACGCGGCGACCGTCGAGCTCGCGCAGGTGCAACTGCCCCAGCAGATCGACGCGAGCGGTGTCACCCAGTTCCTCGCGATCGGCCCGCTGCTCCTCGACAAGATGAGCGACGCCGGTGTGCCCGTCGGTACCGCCGAGGCCCGCAGCCAGCTGCAGAACCCGCGGATGACGCTCTCGAAGCCCACCGAGGAGGTGCTGCGCACCTACGTGGCCCTCCAGGAGGTCAACCAGGCCCAGCAGATCCTCCAGCAGGGCGTGGGCGACGCCCGCCTCACGAGCCAGGCCCGCAAGGTCGCCGCCGCGAACGACGCCTTCGAGCAGGAGCTGCGGACCTACGTCACCGACGGTCGCGTCGAGGTCAACCCCAAGTACGCCAAGCTCCCCGTCAACTGGGTCTACCAGAACGGCATGGGCACGCAGGCACCCGAGGGCCAGGACGCGCCCCGCGAGGCACCCGCCCAGTGACGACGCACGACTCGCGGCCGCCCGCTCGGAACACCTCCGGGTCGGCGGCCGCTCGCGTCGGCAGGCGCGGCGAGGCCGTGCTCGACCTCGTCGACGTCATGGACCGTCTCCGTTCGCCCGGCGGCTGCCCCTGGGACGCCGAGCAGACGCACGCGAGCCTCGCGCCCTACGCCGTCGAGGAGGCCTACGAACTCGCCGACGCCATCGAGGGCGGCGACCTGCCCGACCTCGTCGACGAACTCGGCGACGTGCTCCTCCAGGTCGTCTTCCACGCCCGCGTCGGCGAGGACGGCGATGACCCCTTCGACATCGACGACGTCGCCCGCGGCATCGTCGCCAAGCTCCGCCGCCGCCACCCGCACGTCTTCGACGGTGTCGCCGTGAGCGGCGCGGCCGAGGTGGAGACGAACTGGGACGCGATCAAGGCCGTCGAGAAGCCCGACCGGGTCGGGCCACTCGACGGCCTCCCCCGCGGCATGCCCCCGCTCGAACGCGCCGTCAAGGTCGCCGCCCGCCTCGACCGCGCAGGCCTCCTTCCCGCGGACCCGGCAGCCCCGGCCGACACCGCACCCTCCGCAGGCACTGCGGACCCCGCGGACGTCGTGGACGTCGCGGTCCCCGCGGTCCCCGCAACGATGGAGACTGCTGTCGTGGCAGGCGGCCCCCCCGGGACCGACGTCCCCCACGACTCCGCCCCCGGCGATCTCGGCGAGGAGATGCTGCGCCTCGTGCTGCGTGCACGACGTGAGGGGAGGGACGTCGCCGCCGCACTCCGTTCCGCCGTGCGGCGACTCGAGGAACGAGCGACGGGCGACCGCCCCGACTGAGGCCTCGTGCCCCGGTTGCGGCCCCATGCCACGCGGCGGCCGCCCCGCCGCGCGCCCACGCCCGCCCGCTCCGGGGGTGCCGGCGGGCGACGGGGCGAGGGGGTGACGGGGCGACGGTCACGAGACCGCGGGGATGCCCCGGCGAGGGAGTCCGAGAGCGGGTCGTCCGGCCGTGGAGGGAGCATCCGAGGCCCGACGCGCACCCTCGGCCCTGCGGGGCCCCGGAGGCACCCACTAGGCTGGAGGAGTACCTCGTTCCACAGCACTCCCCACCTATAGCAAGGAGAGATTCGTGGCTAGCATCGAGCACATCGAGGCCCGGGAGATCCTGGACTCCCGCGGCAACCCGACCGTCGAGGTGGAGGTCCTCCTCGAGGACGGCACCGTCTCCCGCGCGGCCGTCCCCAGCGGCGCCTCCACCGGCCAGTTCGAGGCCGTCGAGCGTCGTGACGGCGACAAGGGCCGCTACATGGGCAAGGGCGTCGAGCAGGCCGTCGACGCGGTCATCGACGAGATCACCCCACGCCTCGTCGGCTACGATGCGAGCGACCAGCGCACCGTCGACCAGGAGATGCTCGCCCTCGACGGCACCGACAACAAGGGCAAGCTCGGCGCGAACGCCATCCTCGGTGTCTCCCTCGCCGTCGCCCGCGCGGCCGCGGACTCCGCCGGCCTGCCGCTGTTCCGCTACGTCGGCGGCCCCAACGCGCACGTCCTGCCCGTGCCGATGATGAACATCCTCAACGGTGGCTCCCACGCCGACACCAATGTCGACATCCAGGAGTTCATGATCGCGCCGATCGGCGCGCCGACCTTCCGTGAGGCCCTCCGCTGGGGCGCCGAGGTCTACCACTCCCTCAAGAAGGTCCTCCACGACAAGGGCCTCGCGACGGGTCTCGGTGACGAGGGTGGCTTCGCCCCCAACCTCGGCAGCAACCGTGAGGCGCTCGACGTCATCGTGGACGCCATCCGCTCCGCCGGTTACGAGCCCGGCCGCGACATCGCGCTCGCGCTCGACGTCGCCGCCAGCGAGTTCTTCGAGAACGACTCCTACAAGTGGGAGGGCGGCACGAAGACCGCCGCCGAGATGATCGACTTCTACGCCGAACTCGTCGAGGCCTACCCGCTCGTCTCCATCGAGGACCCGCTGAACGAGGAGGACTGGGACGGCTGGAAGCAGATCACCGAGCGCCTCGGCGACAAGGTCCAGCTCGTCGGCGACGACCTGTTCGTCACCAACCCCGAGCGTCTCGCCCGCGGCATCGAGAACGACACCGCGAACGCGCTGCTCGTCAAGGTCAACCAGATCGGTTCGCTCACCGAGACCCTCGACGCCGTCACGATGGCGCAGACCAACGGCTACCGCTGCATGATGAGCCACCGTTCCGGTGAGACCGAGGACACGACGATCGCCGACCTCGCCGTCGCCACGAACTGCGGCCAGATCAAGACCGGAGCCCCGGCCCGCTCCGAGCGCGTCGCGAAGTACAACCAGCTGCTCCGCATCGAGGAGCTCCTCGACGACGCGGCCGAGTACGCCGGCGCCTCCGCCTTCCCGCGGTTCCACGCCTGATCGTGGCCACCACCGGACCCCGCCGCCGCGCACCCCAGGGTGGGTCGGGTAACCCCCGACGCGCCCCGGGGACGCGAGGCGCGACCACCGGACGCGGCGCGTCCGGCGACAGGTCGCGCCCGGCGGGGTCCACCCCACGGCCCGCGGCACGACCCGTCCGCACCGGCTCCCGCCGGGTGACGATGCCGGGCGCACTCGCCCGCCGCTCCACGCGGCGTCTCGCGATGCTCGGTGGCGTGTTCGTGCTGCTCGCCGTCATGCTCGTCCCCCCGCTGCGCGCCTACCTCGTGCAGCAGCAGCAGTACCGCGACCTCGAGGCCTCCGTCACCCACAAGGAGTCGACGGTCACCGAACTCCGGCAGCGCACGCAGGACTGGCAGAACCCCGCCTACGTCGAGCAGCAGAGCCGCGCCCGACTCCGGTACGTCCGCCCCGGCGAGACGGCCTACGTCGTCGTCGGCGCCGACACGCTCCGCGACCGCCCCGCCCACGACAGCCTGTCGGTCATCGATCCGGGCCACAGCGCCGAGCCCCGAGCCTGGTACACGACCGTGTGGGACTCGATCGCCACCGGCGACACGATGGGCGACGATCCCCGCACCGCGCCGGTGAGCCGCCTCGACGCGCCCGAGGCCGAGACCGATCCCACGACGGGTCTGCCGGTCACGACGCCCGCCACGCCCCCGGCCGCACCGACGACCGGCCCCTGACGCGGCGGCGCCCCACCGCGCCACCGCGCCACCGCCAGAATCCTCACCCGAACTGCCACCGGCCCCACCGCCGCCCGATCGCCACGCCCGAGGTCATGACGTCTTCCGAGAACTCCCAGCCCGCAGCGTCGCCCGTCCCCGCCCCGGGGGAGACCGCACCGGACGCCACCCCGACTCGCGGCCCGGCCCATCCGGTCCCGGCCGTCACCGACGCACCGACCGAGGCGCCGGTCGCCGGGGAGGGCGTCGCACCGGAGGATCTCGCCGCCGTCGCCCGACAGCTCGGCCGGGAGCCCCGCGGCGTCGTCGGCGTCGCGCACCGGTGCCCGTGCGGCGACCCCGACGTCCTCGCGACCGCGTCGCGTCTGCCCGACGGCACACCCTTTCCCACGACGTTCTACGCGACGTGCCCGCGCCTCACCGGCGCGATCAGCACCCTCGAGTCGGCGGGGCTCATGAAGGACATGAGCGAGCGGCTCGCCGCCGACCCCGACCTCGCCGAGCGCTACTGCGCCGCGCACGAGGACTACCTGCGTCGGCGCGCACGGCTCGGCGACGTGCCCGAGATCGACGGCATCTCCGCCGGAGGCATGCCCGAGCGCGTCAAATGCCTCCACGTCCTCGCCGGTCACGCGCTCGCGGCCGGGCCCGGCGTCAACCCCCTCGGCGACGAGACCCTCGCCGCCCTGCCCGACTGGTGGGCCCACGGCTCCTGCACCCGGGCTCCCGAGGAAGAGGCCCGCCCGTGACCCGCGTCGGGGTCGTCGACTGCGGCACGAACTCCCTGCGACTCCTCGTCGCCGACGTCGAGGACGGCGTCCTGCACGAGGTGAGCCGCCACAACGAGATCGTGCGGCTCGGTGAGGGCGTCGACGCCTCCGGCCGTCTCGCCCCCGCCGCGATGGAACGCGCCTACGCCGTGCTGCGTCACTATGCCGAGACGTGCGCCGAGGTCGGCGTCGAACGCACCCGCCTCGCTGCGACGTCCGCCTCCCGCGACGCCGCCAACGCCGACGAGTTCTTCGCCGGCGTCCGCGTCGCCTTTCCCGGTCTGCAGCCCGAGGTGGTCTCCGGAGCCGAGGAGGCGGACCTCTCGTTCGTCGGCGCGACGTCGGCACTCCTCGCCCGCGGGGAGGAACTCGGGTCCACGCTCGTCGTCGACCTCGGCGGCGGCTCGACCGAGTTCATCCGCGGACACGCCGACCCGCTGCGAGCCGAGGCCGCGATCAGTGTGCCGCTCGGCTCCGTCCGCCTCACCGAACGTCTCCTCCGCGACACCGACGAACGCGGCGCCCCCACCACGGGGGCCATCGGCGCCGCCGCCCGCGAGATTGCGCGGCACCTCGACGAGGTCGAGACCGTCGTCCCCCTCAGGGACGTCGACACCCTGGTCGGCGTCGCCGGCACCGTCACCGCGCTCACGGCCCTCGCGCTGCGGCTCGACTCCTACGACCGCAGCCGCATCCACGGCGCCCACGTCGAGCTGCAGGACATGCTCGACGCGTGCGAGCGCATGTACCGCTCCACCCGGGAGGAGCGGGCGTCGATGCCGTTCCTCCACCCCAAGCGGGCCGACGTCATCGCCGCGGGCGCCCTCGTGTGGTCGGAGATCGTCCGGCGCACCCTGTTCGTCTCGCCCCGCCTCTCGCTCCGCACGAGCGAGAGCGACATCCTCGACGGCATGGCGTTGCGACTCGCATGAGGCACCCCGTCACCGGCGTCGAGTTCGAGTCGCCCGTCCCGCCCGGCACGGGATGGCCGGAGGACCCGGCCGCCCCCGACACGCCCGTCGCCCACGACGCGACCGACGTCGAGCGTCTCGCCCTCGCCGCCACCCTCCCGCAGATCGACGCCCGCAGCTCGGTGTGCCGCGCCTGCCCGCGCCTCGTCACATGGCGCGAGCACGTCGCGCTCGAGAAGCGCGCCGCGTTCGCCGACCAGCCGTACTGGGGACGCCCCGTCCTGTCGATGGGTGACCCGGAACCGCGTCTCCTCGTCGTCGGTCTCGCGCCCGCCGCGCACGGCGGGAACCGCACGGGCCGCATGTTCACCGGCGACCGCAGCGGCGACTGGATCCACGCCGCCCTCCACCGGGCGGGGTTCTCGACGCAGGCCGAGAGCGTGCACGCGGGGGACGGACTTCGGCTCAGCGGCGTCCGCATCATCGCGCCCGTGCGGTGCGCGCCTCCGGCGAACAAGCCCACGCCCGAGGAACGTCACACGTGCTCGGGATGGTTCGACCGGGAACTCGAGCTCGTCGCGCCGTCGCTCCGGGGGATCCTGGTCCTCGGCGGCTTCGGCTGGCAGGCGATGCTCACCGCCGCGCGCCGCGTCGGCTGGGACGTGCCGCGTCCCACGCCGAAGTTCACCCACAGGGCGGTCGCCGAGCTCGGCACGCCGCACGGCCCGGTGCGACTCGTCGGCAGCTACCACGTGAGCCAGCAGAACACCTTCACCGGCCGCCTCACCGAGCCCATGCTCGACGACGCCGTCCGCCTCGCCGCGGGACTCGACGACCCTGCCTGACGGGGATCTGCGCCACCAGCGACCCCTGCCTCCGCCGAGACAGCGACGGGCACGGCGCGCGGCCGGGGGTCTGACTCGGACGACGGGTGACGCCCACAGGCATGTGTCGACGGCCGGGGCAGGGGAACCGACAGGCGTGACCGCGGACAGGTGCGCGGTGCAGGCGGCTGTCCGATGTCCGAGCGTGGGCCGCGGGCCGACCCGATGAGGGCTGCCGACGGCGGCGAGTCTCACGTCGTCTCGGAGACCTCCCGACGCAGGTCGGCGAGGCGCCCGCCGAGGGTCCCGTCCGGGGTGCCCGCGCGGGCCGCCTCGTAGACGGCGACGCGGAGCTGATCGAGCGCGGTGGCGGGGCCGAGGTCCTCGACGGGGCCGCCGAGCCACTCGGCGGCGAGGGCGCGCATGGGAACGGCCGCAGAACGCGCCCGGCCCACCGGCAGCGTGTGCCACCGGTGGGCCAGGCGGTCGAGCTCGGTGCGGGCCGAGTCTCCGACGGGGTCGAGCATGGTCAGTCGCGGCTCTGCAGGTTGGCGAAGAGACGCAGCAGCTCGATGTAGAGCCAGACGACCGTGACGAGCAGGCCGTAGGCGAGGACCCACGAGTACTTCTCGGGGGCGCCGGCGTCGATGGCCCGCTGGATGGAGTCGAAGTCCATCGCGAGGGAGTACGACGCGAGGCCGACGGCGAACACCGAGACGAGGATGCTCAGGCCCGAACCGACCCCGAAGACGCCCCAGCCGGCGTTCATGCCGAAGAGCGCGGCGACGAAGTTGACGAGCATGAAGAGCATGTACCCGACGATCGCCATGCCGAAGATGCGGCGGCTGCGCGCCGTGACGCGGACGAGGTTCGTCTTCCACCCGAGGAACATCGTCGCGAACACGCACAGCGTCGCGATGACGGCCGTCGTGACGACACCGTCGTAGGCCCGGACGAAGACGGCCGAGATGCCGCCGACCATGAGGCCCTCGAACACCGTGAAGACGAGGACGAGGGCCGGGCTCACGTTCTTCTTGAACGCGATGACGAAGCCGAGGACCAGCGTGACGAGGGAACCCGTGATCGCGGCGAGGCCCGCGATGCCGGGGCTGATCATGAGGGCCGCCGTCCACGTGACGCCCGCGACGACGAGCATGAGGCCGAAGAGCAGGCCGGCCTTCATCATCACGTCGTCGAGGGTGAGGCGGCGGCTCTGCGCCGGGCCCGCGGCGGGAGAGTTGTAGAGGTCGTTCAGCTGTCCCGCGCTCATGTCGGGGCGGCCGGCGCTCTGGTAGTCCTGGGGGTGGCCCTGCGGGGATCCGTAGTACTGGGTCGACCGGTTGCTGCCGAAGCCGGCGTAGCCGCGGCGCGACTGCTCGTCGATCCGGTTGAAGACCGGGTTGCTCATGTCTGGGATGCCCTTTCGAAGCAGAGACGTGTCGGGAGTGTCAACGTCCGGGCCGTGGCCCCTGTTCCCGGGGTGGCGGGGAGGTCGCGCCGGCCGGTCGAACGGGGGACGGCCTCGCGTCCTCCCTGCGGCGCGAGCGCGCGCCCGCAGGCGGGACTCGTGGGGTCGACGCAGGGTCGGGGTCGGGGGAGGGGTGCGGCGGTGGCGCCCGACCTGGGAAGAGTCCGTCGACACCCGTGACGCATGCCCGCGCGCAGACGGCGGGCTCGTGATCGGGAGGGGCCGCGGTGCACCGACCACGGCGCCGGCGAGGTCGGCTTCCAGCCGGGGTGGGGCGCGAACACGCACCGCTCGACGGGGACGTGGTGGGTGCAGGAGCGCCGGTGGTCGCGCCGGACCGGCGTCGAGCGCCGGGGGTCGAGGAGGGACGACGGGCGTCGCCATCGGTGCCCCCGACGGGATTCGAACCCGCACTTCGGCCATTTTAAGTGGCTCGCCTCTGCCGGTTGGGCTACGGGGGCGGCACCAGCGTAGACGCGCAGACCGGCGCGGAGACCGGTCGTGCACACGCCGTCGTGGGCCCCGGCACGACGACCGGCGCCGTCGTCGTCCCGGGGGTCGTGCTCCCACGGCCGGTCGCGCACTCCCCGGGGGACGCCGACGGATCACCCGTCCGTGGAGGCTCCTGGAGCGGCTCCCGGAGCGGTGCCCTCGGTGGTGTCGAGCTCGTCGTCGGGGTCGTCGTGCTCGGGCGGGCCGTCGGGGCGGCGCCGTCGCAGGAGCATGGCGAGGCCGCGTCGCCTGTGAGTGGATCCGCCGTCGACGGCCCTGACCTCGGCGCCCGGGGAACGGGCGGCGCGGGCGGCGGTGTCCTCGACGGTGCCGACGCGTTCGCCGCGCAACCGATCGGGGCCGCGCTGCGCCTCCCCGGCCCACAGGCCGAGCGCGGCGCACACCGTCGGGAGAAGCGCCGACGCCGCCCGCGCGTACCCGGCGGGGGAGGGGTGGAACCGGTCGACGCTGAACATGTGCTCCGGCGCGGAGAGGAAGTCGGGGCGGAGCAGGTCGCCGAGGGAGACGGTGCGGCCCCCGGCCTCGACGACGGCGACCGTCTGGGCCCGGGCGAGCTCCCGGCTCCAGTGCTTCGTCAACGTCCGCAGCGGCTGCGCGAGCGGTTCGATCGTGCCGAGGTCGGGGCACGTGCCGACGACGACCTCCGCGCCGGCACCCCGCAGCGTCGCCACGGCGTGACGCAGGTGGCTCGCGGACACGGCGGTGGGGATGCGGTGCGTGACGTCGTTGCCGCCGATCGTGACGAGGGCGACGTCCGGCCGCGGCACCGCCTCGAGCGCCCGCCGCACCTGTCCGTCGAGCCACGGGGACTCGGCGCCGACCTCCGCGACGTTCGTCAGCTGCACGGGGCGCCCGGCGAGCGCCGACACGCCCGTCGCGAGGACGCCGCCGATCGTCTGGAACCGCGTGTCCGCCCCGAGACCGGCCGCAAGGCTGTCGCCGAGGACGACGAGCCGGACCGGTGCGCCGAGGCCTGCGCCGTAGAGGCTCGTGTCGTCGGGGGAGGCGTCGAACGGCTTGCCGATCGTGCGCCGCGCGAGACGCGCCTCGACCTTGAGGACGCCGTAGCTCACGGCGCCCGCCGCGCCGAGGCCGGCGAGTCCGGCACTCCCACCGATCACGGCACTCGTGAGCATCACGCGTGCGCGACTCATGCGTCCTCCGTCTCTGCACGGCCGGGCTCCCGCCGACGACGGTGCGGGCGGGCGTCGTGTCGTCGCCCCTCCGACGAGTGAACGCGACCCGGTGCCGGGCGGGTTCCGCGAACAGGCGGACCCTGGGGGACGAATGGATGAACGATGCGTGACATGCCCGCCCGGCACGTCGCCCGGACGGATCCCGGCCATCTCCTCACCCGACACGTCCACCGGGTGGGGCACCCGTCCGACTCCGGCACTCAGACGGCGCGGCGTGCGGACGATGGGGACGCAGGGAGGTAGGCCGCCTCCTGCGGCCAGGACGGCCGCTCACGACTCATGGATGAGTGATCGCGATGACCTCGATGCCCGATCTGTCGACCGCCGGCAGGGGAGTACCCCTGTCGGTCCTCGGCGTCTCCGGACGGCACGACGTGACGCCCTCGCGGGAGACCCGGACCGATCCCGGTGCGCAGACAGTGGACCCGCTCGAGCCGATCGGCGACTCCGCCTCCGTCCGCGCCGAGACCCGTCGTCTCGTCGCCGACCGGTACGCGTTGGAGACGCAGAGCCGCACCGCCGAAGGGCTCAAGGAGGCCCTCGCCGAGACCTCACGCCAGGTGCAACCCCAGGTGGCCGACCTGCGGCGGCTGTACGAACAACCGCGGCCCGCCGACGAGGGCGCCGCCCGCGCACAGGAGGACGCGACGCTCGCCGCCGCCACGGAAGCCGCCCAGCGCACCCGTGCGTCCGCGGCACGGCTCGCCGCCCTACGGATCACCAACCAGGAGAAGGCCGTCCGCATCGCCGAGGAGGCCGTCACCGACGCGCACCGCCTCGCGGAACTCAACGACGAACTCACCGCGCAGACGCCCCCGACGGCCGCCCGCCGCACCGACATCCAGGCCCGCCAGCGGCAGCTCGCCGACGGGCTCGCCGAGAAGGTCGGCGCGACGATCCGCGAGAACCCCGACGGCACCGTCGACGCGACCCTCGACGACCGCGCCCTCGTCGTCGGCGGACGTGCGGAGACGCTCGAGGTCGATCGGCCCGTGTCCTCCCGCCCCGAGCCGACACCCGGGGGCAGGCCGCGGCGACACCTCTCCGGAGGCCCCGCCCCGCACCGAGGCGCCGCCCCGCTCCCACGCCCCGGTGCTCGACCGGCCGGACGGGCGGGAGACGCCCTCCGCGCCCCTGGCCGACGACGACACGGCTCCGACGGCCCGCCCCACCGCACCGGCCGCGGGCGGTACGGCCCCCGTCGTGGCGCCGCCCCGACCCGAGGGCCCGACGGCAGGTGACGGTGCGGCCACGCCGGGCCGCGCCGGAACTCCCCCGACCCGCGCGCCCGGTTCGACCACCGGGGACGCCCCCGCGCCGTCGCCGGCGTCGCCAGGACCCGTCACGGCCGAGGGGGACGCCCCACCGGTCGCCACCGCGGGACCGGGACCCGTCGACACGCCCCCGGCCGGGTCGACCACGCCCCCCGCCGTCGGCGGGACCACGGCTCCGTCCCCGTCCGCCCCGGGTGCGCCGCTCGGCCCCGATCCCGGTGCCGTCGCGGGGCCGGCCACGTCCCCCGCCGCCCCGGTCCCGGGAGACGAGGACACCGCGGGATCGCCCGCACTCCAGCTCCGTTGGTCCGACGGATCCGCGGCGACCGCGGGCGGTAGATTCGGCGGGCACGTCGCCGCGGACCGCACCCTGCTCCGACCCGCCGTCGACGCCCTCGACGAGGTCGCCCGCTCGCTCGTCGGCGCCGTCCGCGACGCCCAGGCGGCCGGGACGACGGCCGCGGGCGCCCCCGGTGTCACCCTCCTCGCCGGCGATTCGGCGTGGACGCTGCGCGTCGCCGACGGCGTCACCGGCGCCGACGTCGCCTCCGGCGCACCGCTCCTCGGCATCTCCCTCGGCGGGACACCCGCAGCGGGGGCCACGAGCGAAACGTCGGCCGGCCCCGGTGCGCCGGGCGCGGCGGCAGGACCCACCGGGACCCCCGGCGCGATTCCGCCGACCGGCACGCCGACCACCCCGGGCGGATCGGACGCGGACACCTCGCCCCTCGAGGCGCTCGAGGCGCTCGAGGCGCAGGCCGCGGCCACAGCCACCGCCCTCGGGCGACGCGCGGGCCTCGTGGGTGCCTTCGACGCCGCCGTGACGACGGCCTCCGCCCGCATCGGCCGACACGTCTCCGAGGCGCTCGGCGCGATCGGGGAGGTCCCGACGTCCACCCTCGTCCCGGCGCTGCACCAGGCCAACGCCGCGATGGCCTCGGCAGGGTCGGCCGCACGTCAGGCCGTCGCCACCGGCATCCCCGTGCTCGTCGGGTCGAGCGACCCCGCCGTCGCGACCGCCGCAGGCGTCGTCCCGGTCGAGGGCACGGGGGACGGCCGCGTCTCCGAGATCCTCGCCGTCGACGTCCGCGCCGTCGCGGGCGCTCCCGGCGTTCCCGCGGCGGGGATCCCCGGCCTCGCGGGCGCCGGGGGCGACGCCTCCACCACCGGGTCGCCCACCGACGCCGGACGCACCGTCGTGGTCGTCGGCGGGGTCGAGACGACGTCGCCGACCCGCGTCCTCACCGGCGTCCGCCCGGGCATCGACGTCACCGTCGCCGCCCCCGGGACGGCCACCCTCGCCATCACGCCCGACCCCGGCCCGGCACTCGGACGCGTGCAGACCCTCGTCGACGCCGTCGGGCAGGTCGCCGACGCCGTGGGGGGAGCCCTCGGCGCGACGGGCGAGATTCCTGCCGGCGGCCCCGGGGCCGCCGGACGTCCCGCGCCGACCGACACCTCGCGCGGTGCACTCGCCTCCACGTGGGCGGCGATGACCTCGGCCGCCTCGTCCTTCGCCGCCTCCTTCACCGCACCCGCGGCGTCGGCGTCGGGCGGGGACACGGTCGCCGGCGTCCTCGGCGCCGTCGCGGCACCGCTCGCCGCCGCCGTCGGCGAGGCGTTCGTCGACGCCGACGGCCGCCCCCTCATCGCCGGGACGTCGGTCCATCGCAGCCGGGTCGCCCTCGACCGTGAGGCGTTCGCGCACGAGTACGTCAAGGATGCCGTCGGCGTCGAGAACACTGTCGCGTCCGTCGCCCGCTCCGTGGCGTCGACGTCGGAGGCCGCATCCGACCCACGCGTCGGGGCGCTCGCGATCCGCATCCAGGCCGAGCTCGCCCCGCAGGGGGAGTACACGATCGACAAGTCGGGCGCCGAACAGCGCCTCGACTCCCGCCGCATCGACCTCGACCGCCGCGTCGAGGCACTGCAGTCGCTCCTCGAACGCCTCGAGGACCAGTCCGGGTGGCTCGCCTCGCACACCGCCTGACCGCGGACCCGGGACACCGGCACCCGTCACGTCGTCGACGACCCGCTGTGTCGCACGCCCCAAGTCGCACGCCCGAGTCGCACGCACCGAGTCGGGCGGGGCGGAGACGGACCGGGCCGGGCTGCGTGGCTGTCCGGTTGCCCGGCTGCCTGGCTCCGTGGGTCCGTGGGTCCGTGGGTCCGTGCGCGTGGGTCGGCCGTCAGCGACGAGCGCGTGCCGACATCGTGCGCAGGAGGAGGGCGGCGGCGACGACCTGGGAGAGCGCGACGAGGGCGACAAGCGTCGGGACGGAGCGGTCGAGGAGGAACCCGGCCGTGGCTCCGCCGACGAGGGCGAACACGCCCTGCACCGCGGCGAACACGCCCTGCACCGCGGCGAACACGCCCTGCACCGCGGCGAACACGCCCTGCACCGCGGCGAACACGCCGTGGGCCGTCGCGAGGGACGCCGCCGGGACGAGATCGGCGACGAGTGCCTCGATGGCCGAGTCCTGGATGCCCGTCGTGCACCCCCACAGCGCACCCCGGCGAGCGCGAGCATCGGCGAGGCACCGAACGCGAGCGGTGGCACGATGGCGACGGCCACGGGGACGACGAGGAGGGTGACCGGACCGACGCGGTCGAAGACCCGCCCCGTGACGAGGGCCGCGACGGCCTCCGCGGCCACCACGGCCACCGCGGCTACCGCGGCGGCGTAGACGAGCGGGATCGACGCGGCGGCCATGCCGAGGTCGCGGGTGAGATGCACCGAGATCACCGCGACGGTGACGAGTCCGGCCGCCGCCACCCCGGCGGCGCAGGCGCACCGGAGGAACGCCCGTGGCAGATCCGCGCCGAGGACCGTCCGCCACCACGCGCGTCGACCGCCCGTCCCGTCACCCGTGGACGACGTGACACCCGCCGGCGACGCGGCATCGGCCTGCGGCGTCGCATCGGTCGGTGCTCCTCCCGGGATCGCCCCGTCGAGCGTGCGGCGAAGGCGAAGGAGGGCGAGCATCGCGAGGGCGCCCGGCACGGCGAGACATGCGAATCCCGGCCACGGGGACGAGGTCGCGGCGACGACGCCCGCGACGAGGAGCGGCCCGGCGAAGGCGCCGACCTGGTCGAGGGTCTTGTGCACCCCGAACCCGCGACCGCGGCCGAGGGACCGCGCCGCCGTCGCGAGGAACGCCGACGTGGACGGCGACCGCACGGACGTGCCGCCGCGTTCGAGGAGGATCATCGCCGTCTCGGGGCGAGACCGGCGGCTCCGAGGCGCGGCGCGACGGCGAGGAGCGGCACGTACACCGCGGTGAGTCCGTATCCCGCGACGGTGGACGACCAGTGGGTGCCGCGACGGTCGGCGGTGGGGCCGGCGGAGTGGCGCAGGAGGAGGGCCATCGCCTCGCTCGCCCCGGTGACGAGCCCGACGACCGTCCCCGACGCGCCGAGGGCGAGCAGCGCGTGCCCGTAGAGGGAACGGCCGCCCTCGTGGACCATGTCGGCGAAGAGGCCGACGACGCCGAACGCGACGCCGACGCGCCACGCGGACGGGCGGGAGGAGACGGAGGCGCTCACGGCTGGACGGTAGCGGCCCCCGTCGCGGTGCGCAGGGCTCGACATCCGGCCGTGCGGCGTGCCCGGCCGACGCACGCGAAACACCCGGTCCGCCTCGTCCGGCCGGGATCACCGGGTGAGGGGGAGGATGAGGGTCAGCCGTCGAGAAACGCGGTGAGCGCACCCGTCGGGGTGATCTCGACGCGGCCGTCCCGGCCGGGGGCGGTGAGGGCGTCGATGTGGCCGTCCTGCCACGTGTAGAGCTCGGGGCTCACGGGGCCGGCGCCCTCGTCGTAGGCCGTGCCGGCGAACCGGAGCATGACGGGCAGCACCGCGCGGACGGACTCGGGGTCGGTGGGCAGGTGGTAGACGATCTGCTGCCGCGTGGGCACGGCGAAGACGATGCCGCGGGAGAGGTCCGCACCGGGGTCGAGCCGGTCGACGACGCCGGGCAGGTCGAGGGCGAACGTGGCGGTGAACGGCGACTCGGAGAACACGACGCGCACCGCGCCGGACCCCTCGCCGTAGATCTCGGACTCGAGGCGGGTGCGTTCGGCGAGCGTCCGCGTGGCCTCCGTGGCGGCGGTGACGGCCTCCTCCAACGGCACGACGGCGGTGACGACGTCGGCGGACACGGGGAGGAGAGCGTCGGGCGTCTCGACGACGAGGTGCCGGACGAGGCCGGGGGCGACGGGCTCGCATGCCGCGGGCTGCTGCGGCATGCCCCGCACGTAGGACTCCTCGGCGAGGCGGAGGCGGAGGGCCTCGAGCATCTGCCGGCGGGTCATGTCCTCGGGGCCGACGGGGTCGACCGCGGTGACGAGTTCGCGCACGTGCTCGGAGACGAGCGCAGGCCACTCCTCGGGGGCGTTCGCCGCGCCGCAGATCGTCGCGAGGTTCCACAGCTCGACGGTGGTGCCGTCGGCCGTGACGATCTCCCCGCCCTCGACGCGGGCCTCGATGCCGTACGCGGCGAGTGCGCTCAGGGTGAGCCGGCGGAGCTCATCGGCCTCTGAGACGGTCATGAACGAGAGGTCCGGGTCCATCGACTCGGTGCGGCGGCGTGAGAACAGTCCCATGGGGGCATCCTGCCAGCCACGACGACACCGCCCGCCGCCTCCCGGTGAGGGAGGGGTGGGCGGTGTCGTGGTGAGGCGGGCCGGCGCCGTCAGCCGCGGGGCGGCTCGACGTCGGTCTGCGCGGGGACACCCACGAGCCCGACGGGGCAGCTGTAGCCGTTCGGACCGTGGTTGCAGTACCCGTTCGGATTGGCGTCGAGGTACTGCTGGTGGAAGGCCTCCGCGTAGTAGAACGAGCCGGCCTCCTCCACGGGACGGATCTCCGTCGTGATCGTGCCGTGCCCCGCCGCGGTGAGGACCTCCTGGAACGCGGCCTTCGCCGCCGTCGCCGCGGCGAACTGCTCCGAGGTGGTCGTGTAGATCGCGGACCGGTACTGGGTGCCGACGTCGTTGCCCTGCCGGTTCGGCGTCGTCGGATCGTGGTTCTCGAAGAGGGTCGCGACGAGACGGTCGGCGCCGATGCGGGCCGGGTCGTAGGCGACGAGCACCGTCTCGGCGTGCCCGGTACGACCCGTGCACGTCTCCTCGTACGTCGGGTTGGGCGTGTGGCCACCCATGTACCCGACGGCGGTGGAGACGACCCCGTCGAGACGCCAGAAGATCCGCTCGATCCCCCAGAAGCAGCCACCGGCGACGTACAGCACCTCGACGCCGTCACCGAACGGCGCCGTGAGGGGCGCGTCGAGGACCAGGTGCCGCTGGGGCACCCCGGGCATCGGCGTGGACCGGCCCGGCAGGGCCTCGTGCGGTTCGACCATCGTCGGCGTCTGACGGAAGAACATCAGACGCGGTAGGGCTTGGCGCCGGTGATCGTCACGGTGATCGTCTTGCCGTTGGGCGCGGCGTAGGAGGCCTCCTCGCCGACCTTGCGGCCGTTGATCGCCTCGCCGAGCGGGGACTTCTCCGAGTACACGTCGATGTCGTCGTCGTCGCCCTTGATTTCGCGGCTGCCCAGCAGGAACGTCAACTCCTCGCCGAACATGTCGACGCTCACGACCATGCCAGGCTCGACGACACCGTCGTCGGGCGGGGTCTCGCCGACGATCGCCGTCTGCAGCAGCTGCGTGAGCTGGCGGATGCGGGCCTCCATCTTGCCCTGCTCCTCCTTGGCGGCATGGTAGCCGCCGTTCTCACGGAGGTCGCCCTCGTCCCGGGCCGCCTCGATGCGCTTGCTGATCTCGGCACGCCCATCGGTGGAGAGATGCTGGAGTTCTGCCTCCAGGCGGTCGTGTGCCTCCTGCGTGAGGTAGCTGGCCTGCGCGGTGGTGTCGGACACGTGACTGCTCCTTGGTCGAGTGGGACTCCCTGCGGCACATGCGCACTCCTGTCCACGAACCGTGACCGGCGCGTGGGCGGAGCCCCCGGGTAGATCGAACGGCCCGCCGTCAGGGGGGCCGTGGATAAGTCCTCCATGATAGAGCGCCCCGCCCCTCATGGCGATTCGATGTGGGACACCCGTCCCCGTCCCCTCCACGGGCACGAGCGGGGGCCACGAGCGGGGGCCACGCGCGGAGGCCACGCGCCGGTGCCACGCGCCGGGGCCTCGACGGGCCTCAGGCGCGGGGGTCGGCGCCGTGGACCACCTCCGCCGCTCCGTCCGCCGTTCCCGGCGGCGTCGTGCTCGTCGTGCTCGTCGTGCTCGACGCGGTCGTCGGTGCCGTCGTCCCCGTCGTCCCCGTCGTCCCCGGAGTCATGCGCAGCGTGGTGCTCAGCGCACGCGGCACTGGGTGACCTCGCCGGCGACGGGCCGGGCGGAGGTGCGGACCTCGATGTGACGCGTGAGTCGGGGTTCCCCGCCGGGTGGGACGACGTCCTCGACCCGGCCCACGATCGCGTGGCTGAGCTCGCGTGCTTCCACCGCACAGACGACCGTGCGGTCCGTGGGGCGAGTGAGCTGGTAGCTCACGACGACGTGTCGGCCGTCGCGGATGTCGTACCCGACGTTCGTCCACAGTGGCTTGCCCATGGTCGAGGCGAGGCCGAACCAGATGGCGAGCGCCGTGCCGAGCAGGAGCGTGAGCGGCCCGACGATCCACAGGATGCGCTGGGAGCGGGGGAGGGTGCGGTAACGGGCGAGGGCGGACACGCCGACAGGCTACGCGGTGGCCCCGGGCGGCGGAGCCCTCCTCGGTGCGCGGTGCCACAATGACGGGCGAGTACGACCGTGCCCCCATCGGAGCCCCCTGCCATTCGAGGAACCCCGTGACCGAATCCTTCCGGCTTCTGGCCGTCCACGCCCATCCCGACGACGAGTCGAGCAAGGGTGCCGCCACGATGGCGCACTACCGCGCCCAGGGTGCGCGCGTCCACGTCGTCTCGTGCACCGGTGGGGAGCGGGGCGACATCCTCAACCCCAAGTTCGAGACCCACCCCGACGTGCTGCGCGACCTGGCCGGGTACCGCCGACAGGAGATGGAACGGGCGCGGGAGATCCTCGACGTCGAGCACACGTGGCTCGGGTTCGTCGACTCGGGTCTGCCGCAGGGCGATCCCGGCCCCCGCTGCCGGCGGGCTGCTTCGCGCTGGAGCCGGTCGACGTCACGGTCGAGGCCCTCGTGCGGGTGATCCGCGAGTTCCGCCCGCACGTCATGACGACGTACGACGAGAAGGGCGGCTACCCCCACCCGGACCACATCATGACCCACGTCGTGTCCGTCGCCGCGTTCCGTGCGGCGGGCGACCCGGAGGCCTTCCCTCACGCGGGGGAGCCGTGGCAGCCGCTCAAGCTCTACTACAACCAGACGATCGCCGTGGACCGCATCCGGGCGTTCCATTCCGCGCTCACCGAGCGGGGCGCGGAGTCCCCGTTCGGCGAGTGGCTCGAGCGGTGGGCCGACCGTCCGTCGCGGACCGTCACGACGCGCGTCGACGTCGCCGACCACTTCGAGACGCGCGACGCCGCGCTCCGGGCCCACGCGACGCAGATCGACCCCGACTCGTGGTGGTTCGGCATGCCGCTCGAGACCGAGCGAGAGGTGTGGCCGACCGAGGACTTCGAGCTCGCGGCCTCATACGTGCCCCACGAGGCCGGCGAGTCCGACCTCTTCGCCGGCCTCGGGTCCGCAGCGGAGGCGGACGCCCTGTCACGCTCCGCCGTGGCGGGCGAGGCGTCATTGGTCGTCGACGACGTCGTCGTCGACGAGGAGATCCTTTCGACCCTGAAGGGGGAATGATGGGCGGCATCAACCAGACGATCTCGGCCGGTCTCGGCGGGTTCCTCGCGCTGTTCGTCCTCGCCGTCGTGCTCTGGCTGCTCATGCGCAACATGAGCGGTCGGCTGCGCAACGTGCGCTTCGACGAGGAGCTCGAGGACGAGCGTCGTGCGGCGGAGGCCGAGGCCGAGGGTGTGCACGCGCGCCCGTCCCGGCGTCGGATCTTCCTCCCGGTCGACCCCGACAAGCGCCCGACGTTCGCGCCCGACGGCCCCGCCACCGCCTACGGCGAGGGCGCCCGCATGCCGGTCGAGGCCGACGCGCCGCGCCGCACGGCCGCTCGCGACGGGGCCGCCGAGGCGGGATCCCCTGTTACGCCCGAGGATCCGCGAGCCTGACGCCTCGGGAGCCGCACACGTGGTGGCCACGCCCCGGCGTGGCACGCACTCGGCCCGTCCTCGGCCGAGGCACGGCTCCCGCCCAGCCCGGGGCGGTACCGTTGATCCGGTATCCCCTCCCCGACTGGAGCCGCTGTGGACGTGAGTGACCTGCTCTACGGGGCATACGAACGCAAGCTCGTGGCGCAGCTGCCGCCCGAGCGGCTCCCTCGCCACGTCGCCGTCATGCTGGACGGAAATCGCCGCTGGGCGCGGGAGAACGGCGCCGCCACCGCCGACGGACACCGGGCGGGTGCCGACAACATCGTCCCGTTCCTCAGCTGGTCCGAGGAGGTCGGCATCGAGATCGTCACGCTGTGGCTCCTCTCGACCGACAACCTCAAGCGCGACCCCGACGAGCTCGCCCCGCTGCTGCGGATCATCGCCGACGTCGTCGGGGAGATCGCCGGCATGCGCCGCTGGCGGGTCAACCCCGTCGGGGCTCTCGACCTCCTCCCCAAGGGCATCCGCGCAGAGCTCCAGGCGGCCGCCGAGCGCACCGCCGACATCGAGGGCATGGTCGTCAACGTCGCCGTCGGCTACGGCGGTCGGCAGGAGATCGCCGATGCGGTGCGCGCGATGCTCCAGGAGGCCGCGGCAGCCGGACGTACCCTCGAGGACGTCATCGAGACCCTCGACGTCGAGACGATCGCCGCACACCTCTACACGCGTGGGCAGCCCGATCCGGACCTCGTCATCCGCACCTCCGGCGAGCAGCGCATCGGCGGGTTCCTCCTCTGGCAGAGCACGCACAGCGAGTTCTACTTCTGCGAGGCGTACTGGCCCGACTTCCGTCGCGTCGACTTCCTCCGCGCCCTTCGCGCCTTCGCCGAGCGGGAACGCCGCTTCGGCTCCTGAGGTCCGCCCCGGCGTCCGCCGCGGCCCGACCTGGGTCCCGCCGCGGATCGCCACGTCGCCCGACGGGGCGTCCCGGTCGGTCGTCCGACGACGCGTCGATTCCCAGCCCACGCCCAGACGCACCTGTCATGATGGAGAGGTCACCCATGAGTCGGACGGGGCCGTCACGGCGCTGCCCACCTCCGCCACGTTCGTCGTCGCCCACCAATGGGCGGCCCCCGCGGACGGGCCTCCGCGCGGCGGACATCGGGGACACGACGGTTCGAGACCAGCGGGCGGCACGCGAGGGGGGCGGATGACCACGGCGCACGAACGGATCGGCGCGCACGACGCGGCAGGCTCCACCTCGACGACCCGGATCGTCCTCGCGGCGCTCCGCGGTGCCCGCTCCGATCTCGCCGACGCCTGGCATGCCCCGCTCGTCCGGCAGGGCTTCGTCGCGATGCTCCTCATCGCCCTCGGAGCCTTCTCCCCGGCGTTCGTCGCCGCCGACGCGCCGCTCTACGACGGGCCGTTCTTCTCGCACATGACGAGCGAGCCCGCCCGGTTCACCGCGACGGCGCTCCTCCTCGTCGGTCTCCTCCGACTCCTCGACGTGTGGCTGCGCCTGCGACCCGCGCCCGGGCGGCCCACGGCACCCGTCGCCGCGTGGGCGTGGTGGAGCCTGCCCATCGCCTGCGTCCCGCCGTTGTTCAGCCGCGACGCCTACAGCTACGCCGCGCAGGGCCTCGTCGTGAGCCGGGGAATGGACCCCTACCGCACCGGCCCCATCGCCGTGCCCGGGGCGTTCGCCGACCAGGTCGACCCCCTATGGCTCTACACCGCCGCCCCCTACGGGCCGCTCGCCCTACAGGTCCAGCGGCTCGTCGTCGACCTCACCGGCGGGCACGCGCTCCTCGCGGCGATCGCGATGCGGATCCCCGCGCTCGTGGCCCTCGGGGTCATCGCCTACGCCCTCCCGCGCCTCGCGCAGCGAATGGGCGTCTCCCGCGACCAGGCCGTGTGGCTCGGCGTGCTCAACCCCCTCGTCCTCATGCACCTCGTCGGTGGCATGCACAACGACGCGATGATGATCGCGCTCGTCGTCGTCGGGCTCCTCCTCGCCGCCGACGGCCGCTGGGTAGCCGGCGCGATCGCCGTCGCCGCCGGGGCCGGGTTCAAGCAGACCGCCGTCCTCGCACTCGTCGGGGTCGCCGGGCTCGCCTACCGCCACGCCCGAGGTCTCGCGGGGGAGGGTGCGCTGCGTTCGGGCGTCGACGAACCCGCCTACGCCCGCATCGCCGTCAAGGTCGGCCTCGTCGCCCTGGCGGCCTTCACCGTCCTCACGGCCCTCACCGGACTCGGCTGGGGATGGATCGCCAACCTCGGCGTCCCCGGCTCGGTGCTCTCCCTCCTCGCACCAGTGAGCATGCTCGCAGCGGGCGTCTCGTTCCTCCTCACCCAGCTCGGCGTCCCCGGTGAGTGGACGGCCGGGGTCGTCCCCGCGACGCAGGCCGTCGGCATGGTCGGCGTCCTCATCGGACTCGTGTGGATCACGTGGGTGCTCGCCCCGCGCCGGCCCGTCGCCGCCGCGGCCGCGGCGATGCTCGTCTTCACGTTCGGCGGACCCACGGTCTATCCCTGGTACGTGCTCTGGGGCGTCGTCCTCCTCGGCGCGACCGCCACGCACCGGCGCCTCGTCGCGGCCGTCTGCGTCGCCGCCGGGTGGCTCATCGCCTACTCGATGCTCGACCTCTCCGTCGTCAACGGCGCCGGCATGCTCGGCATCGCCGCCGTCGCGTGGGGCGCCCTCAACCTCTGGCGCCGCCGGGCCGAACTCGCCGCGCCGATGGCCGCGGTCGTGCCCGGGGACACCGAGGAGTTCGACGGCGACGTTCGGCGCACCCTCGCCGGCCTCCTCTCCCGCGGCTGACAGCCCCGGACCGAACGCAACGTCCTTCTCACGGCCCTCTCCCGCATCGGGCAGAACTCCCGCGTCGCCCGCACCCACGACGTCGCCCAGCGCGACAACCTCCGCGTGGGCCGGTACGACGGGATCGCCGCGGTCGTCGAGATCCTCGAGGGGCACCCGCAGTTCGCGCACGTGACGCTCGCGCAGCGAACGGAGCCCCATTGCGGCGCCCGTCACCGACCTGCTGGAGGGATCGGCGACCCGATCGGCCGTCCCGACCTGCCGCCGCCCACCGGCGGGGCCCGGTGCGCGAGGTGGCCCGAGGGGCGCGAGGTGGGGTCGAGTCGCGCGGAGAGGTGGTCCGGTGGGTGGGGTGTCTCAGCGGGTGAGCAAGGCGTCTCAGGCGTTCGACGCGCGCTGACAAGGGGATCCACCGCGTGACGGGACGATCGTCCCCGACGGGTTGGACGGGCGTCCGCCACGTGTCATCGTGAGGTCACGAAATCGTCAAGAAACGGTGTCCTTGCGACATCGGAAGTGGAAACCACTGTGTCTCAGCACTTCTCCCGCTCGGCTCGCCTCGCCGCGCCCGTCGCGGTCGCCCTCCTCGCCGCGGGATCGTTCGCCGCCGCGCCGCCGGCGCTCGCCGACACCACCTCCGCCCGTCCGCAGGGTGCCGCGCCCGCCGCGGTGCCGGCCTCGACGGCCCGCCTCGGCGCCGTCACCGCGACGATGCCGGGCCACCCCCTCGCCGGGGTCGCGCTCAGCGCCTTCGCCCTCGCCCCCTCCGTGGCGACGACCGCCGCCTCGACGCGGGGCTCCGCCGCCGCTGCGACGGGTGCGAAGGCCGCCGGGGCGCGAGCCCACGGCGCCCGGAGTTCCCGGTCGAGCGCACGCGCGGCGCGCTCGCCGAAGGCCGTGGCCCGTTCCCTCGCCTCCGCCCGAGGCTGGGGTGGACGCCAGTTCGCCTGCCTCGACGCCCTGTGGACCAAGGAGTCCGACTGGACGGCCACGGCGGACAACCCCACCTCGAGCGCCTACGGCATCCCTCAGGCGCTGCCCGGTCGCAAGATGGCCTCGCACGGTGCCGACTGGCGCACGAACCCCGCGACCCAGATCAGGTGGGGCCTCGACTACATCGACGACGTCTACGGCAGCCCCTGCCGGGCGTGGTCGCACTCCCGCGCCCACAACTGGTACTGAGCCGCTTCGCGCGCCAACCACGACGGCCCTCGCCCTTCCGAGGCGGGGGCCGTCGTGTCGTCGGTGGCGGTCAGAGGCCGAGGACGGCGCGGGCGATGAGGAAGTAGACGAGGAGGCCCGTCGCGTCGACGAACGTCGTGATGAACGGGTTGGAGAAGACCGCCGGGTCCACGCGGAGGGTCTTCGCGACGAGCGGCATGACCCCGCCGACGGTGGCTGCGAGGGTGCAGATGCTCAGCAGGGTGAGCCCGATGACCGCGCCGATGGGTGCCCCGTAGGCGAGGCCTGCGACGACGAACCCGACCGCGCCGAGGACGAGGCCGAGGCTGAGCCCGACGCGCAGCTCGCGGGCGAGGACGGCGAGGACGTCCCGCGGCCGGACGTCGCCGAGCGCGAGGGCACGGGTGACGGTGGTCGCGGCCTGGTTGCCGGTGTTGCCGCCCGTCCCGATGAGCAGGGGGATGAAGAGGGAGAGGGTGACCTTCTGCGCGAGAGTGGCCTCGAACACCTCGAGCACCTGCACGGTGAGGGTGGCCCCGACCGCGAGCACGAGCAGCCACACGACGCGGGAACGGACGATGGCGAGCACCGGCGTCGCGAGGTACGGCCGCCGCAGGGGCTCGGAGCCGCCGATGCGGGCCTGGTCCTCCGACTCGGCGTCCTCGAGGATCCGCAGGGCGTCGTCCACGGTGAGGATCCCGACGAGACGCCCCTCGTCGTCGACGACCGGCAGGGCCAGCAGGCGGAGGTCGGCGCACCATCGCGCCGCGGTCTCCGCGTCGTCGGTGGCCCGGGCCGAGTGCGGCTCGTCGAGGAGGTCGGCGACGAGGTGGTCGGGCGTCGCCGACATGAGGTCGCGGAGGCCGACGACGCCGACGAGCCGCCGCCGGTCGTCGACGACGGGGAGGGTGTAGACGGTCTCGGCGCCGGCGAGTCCCGCACGGACCCGCCCGAGGGTCTCCTCGGCGGTGAGGTGCGGATGGGCGGTGACGTACTCGGGGCTCATGCGTCGGCCGATCGACCCCTCCGGGTATCCGAGCACTGTCGCGGTGAGGTCGCGTTCGGAGGGGGACAGCGCCTGCAGGAGTCGGGTCGCGACCGAGGCGGGGAGCTCGTCGAGCAGGCTCACGCGGTCGTCGGGCTCCATCTCGGTGAAGACGGAGGCGACGTCCTCGTCCTTGAG
>NZ_BAFE01000057.1 GCF_000247995.1 Mobilicoccus pelagius NBRC 104925 | reverse complement strand
CGGATTCAAGTGGTCGTCGCAACACCTTGATCGTGGAGGTGTGTGGTGGCGAAGTCGGATTGGTCCCGGAAGGCCAGCGAGGTGCCCGAGGGGGTGCGTCGGCAGTGGCGTGCTGATCGAGCGCTGCGGCCGCCGATGCGGTCCCCGGGACGGCCCGAGCCGTCGCGGGCGGTGCAGCGCCAGTTCTGGCGTCTGATCGCGACGGGGGTGAACACCGCGGAAGCGGCGTTGGCGGTGGGCGTGTCAGTGTCGGTGGGCAGCAGATGGTTTCGCCACGCTGGCGGCATGCCACCGATCAGCCTGGCCGAGCCCACGGGCCGCTACTTGACCTTCACCGAGCGTGAGGAGATCGCCATCCTGAAGGCACAGGGCCTCGGGGTACGCGGGATTGCCCGCGCCCTGGGACGTGACCCGGGGACGATCTCCCGAGAGCTGCGTCGCAACGCGGCCACCCGCGCCGGCAAGTTGGAGTATCGCGCGGGCGTGGCGCAGTGGAAGGCTCAACAGGCCGCCAAGCGTCCCAAGACCGCGAAGCTAGCCGGCAATGAGCGGCTGCGATCCTACGTCCAGGAACGGCTGGCCGGTGAGGTCCACGGACCCGACGGTGCTGTGACCGCCGGCCCGAAGCCCCCGGCGTGGAAGGGATTGAACAAGCCGCACCGGGCGGACCGTCGATGGGCCGCGGCGTGGAGCCCGCAGCAGATCGCGAACCGGTTGCCGCTCGATTTCCCCGAGGATGAGTCCATGCGGATCAGTCACGAGGCGATCTACCAGGCCCTCTACATCCAGGGCCGGGGCGCCCTGCAACGCGAACTCGTCACCTGTCTACGGACCGGTCGGGCACTACGCAAACCCCGAGAACGCTCCCGCAACAAGCCCCAGGGTCACGTCACCGACCAGGTCGTGCTGAGCGCTCGCCCGCCCGAGGCAGCCGACCGCGCCATCCCCGGACACTGGGAAGGAGACCTGATCATCGGGACCGACAGGTCGGCCATCGGGACCCTGGTCGAGCG
>NZ_BAFE01000058.1 GCF_000247995.1 Mobilicoccus pelagius NBRC 104925 | reverse complement strand
ACCTAGGTGTACCGACCGGGGACGTTGATCGAGTGATCAGCGGCGCTGACCGGATGTCAGGCAGCCGTTGTCCTGCGAGCCATCCGCAGGTCGTCCGCGTCGGGGCGAGAGGGGAATGGAGCCAGGACGCGCTCGACCTCGCTGAATCCGAGGTCTCCACGCAGGAGTGTGGCCGGCCGGTTCGTGGACAGGACCTCGAGCCAGACACTGGTGCCCCCGTGTGCCGCTGCCTTGTCGACAACTGCTCGAGCGAGGGCGCGCGCGACGCCGCGGCGTCGGGCTGCGGGTGCCGCGCCCGCCGTGCAGCAGGAGAGTGCCTCACTCGTAGTGGGTCCACATCCGCAGGACGTGGACGACGTTCTCGTCCGGGAGGACCTCGTAGACGAGCCGGTGCTGGATGTTGATGCGCCGCGAGTAGCAGCCGGCCAGATCGCCGACGAGCTTCTCGTGGCGCGGCGGCGTGGCGAAAGGGTCCTGCGCGATGACGTCGAGCAGGGTCTTGGCCTTCGGTTTCAACCCGGACGTGGCGAGCTTCTTGGCATCTTTCTGGGCCTGCCGTGAGTACACGACCCGCCAGGCGCTCACCAGTCCAGCTCGGCCGAGCCGGCGTCGAGGCCCTCGTCACGTGCCGCGCGGATCGACGCGGCCATGCCCGGCACGGACTCGAGGTAGATCGTCTCCTGGATGGCACGCCAGTCGTCCTCCCCCACGAGGACGGCGTTTCCTCGCTGGCCGGTGATGGTCAGCGGCTCGGACTCCTCGTTGACCTGGTCGATGAGTCGGTACAGGTTGGCCCGGGCAGTGGTGGCAGGCACAGCAGTCATACCCCAAGCGTACGTCATCCCGTACGCGTCGGTCGGCGGGCAGAGGGACGCCCCTCTGCCCACCTGCACCGCGCTCATCGACATGAGCGCGGTGTCACGACCACTCGACCGACCTCTCCGGTCGGGACACCTGGGCGCCCCACGTCCCGTGGACCGGTTGCGAGGTCGGCTGCGGCGACCGCGCGGCGTGGTTCGCGTCGCGGGCCGCGTCACCCGAACCGCAGGAACGACGGATCCGATCCCACCCGCGCGGAGCTGGGCCCGCATCACCGCAGGTGAGCGGGCTGCGGCGAACGCCCCGGCGCAATGAGTCCGTCGTTTCGGCGGTTTGCCTCCGCGGCCGATAGTGTCGAGCGTCATGACGCCGTCCCTGCCCGACGAGACCGCCACCCCCGCCACCCCGAACGCCGTTCCGGACGAGGTCGTCCTCCTCGACGAGACGGGTCGGCCGATCGGCACCGCCGACCGCACCACCGTCCATACCGACGACACGCCCCTGCACCTCGCGTTCTCGTTCCACGCCGTGCGCGACGGGCAGACCCTCCTCACCCGCCGCGACGTCGGCAAGCGCACGTGGCCGGGCGTGTGGTCGAACACGGCGTGCGGCCACCCGCGCGCCGGGGAGGCGATCGAGGACGCCGTGCGGCGCCGCGTCGCCGAGGAACTCGGCGCGCCGGTCGGCGAACTGCGGTGCGTGCTGCCGGAGTTCCGCTACCGGGCCGTCGACGCGAGCGGGGTCGTCGAGAACGAGATCTGCCCCGTGTTCGTCGGCACCATCGAGGGCGAGCCGAACCCCGACCGCACCGAGATCATGGACCACGCCTGGGTCGACCGCGACGCCGCCCTCGAGGCCGCCCGTCGCACGCCGGTCCTCCTCAGCCCGTGGTCGGTCATGCAGTTCACCGCACTCGCCGAGCTCGTCGACTGAGGGCGGCCGCCCCCCCGTCGCGCCGATGCCACGGCGGTACCCGGCCCTCACGCCCCCTCACCAGGGGTGACCACATCGCCGCACCGCCCCCCTAGGGTCGGCAGCGACGAGAGGAAACCCATGGCCGACATCGCACACCTCACCGTGTCCGACGACCTCGACACGATCCGCCGCTCCGTCGCACCCGACCTCGATCTCGAGCCCGGTCTCACGCGATTCCTCGCCGCATGCGCCGGGACCCTCCGCGGCATCGAACAGAACGGCACCACGTCGGGGGCATCGCGCCACGACGGCGACGAAGGGGATCCCCGATGACGCGCCGGGGTCGACGCGCGCCGACCGGCCACCGAAACCTCCTCCGGGGGGCGCACTCCCTGCGGCTCTGCGCGGCCTCGCTCGACGTCCGCCCGGCCGCCGTCGCCCGCGGGGAGGAGGAACCCGCGCCCGAGGCCGTGCGGGTGCGACGCCTCCTCCTCGACGTCGCCGGCGAACTCGAACGTCACGCGACGCTCGTCCGCCGCCTCGACGACGAGATCGAGCTCCTCCGCCGACGCCGCCACCACGGCGACGCCCGCCACCTCGACGAGCTCGAACGCCGCCGCGCCCGCTCGCAGGCCCGGCTCGAGGCCGCGCTCGACGGCGGCACCCGTGCGCTCCTCCCGGGCGGCGACGCCCTCGACCCGGCGACGATCCTCCACCGCCTCTGCGGCGCCTCCCCGGCGCCCTCGGAATTCGCCTACTTCGGACGACCCGCCGTCGACCGCGCCGACCGCGTGCGGCGACTCGCCCACCTCCTCCGCCGCGGGGTCGCCACGGGCCACCCCACCCCCGTCGACCACCGACCCGCCGTCGTCGTCCTCCCGCCACGCGCGTCCCGCCTCGCCGGCATCCGTCACCGGCTCCTCCGGTCGACGACCCCGGCCGCCCACACCACCGGAGCCGCCTCGTGACCCCCACCGACACCACCCTCACCGACACCGCCCTCACGCACACCGCGTCGACGTCCTCGACCGTCACGGCAACCAGCGCACACGGTGACGAGCGCCCCCGCCACGTCATCGACCTCACCGACGAGGAGCTCCTCGGCCTCGACGGACCCACGTCCGAGCAGGTCGCGCCGCTGCCGTGGATCGGCCCCCGCTCCGACGCCGAGACGGAGCTCGCCGCCGAGGTCGGCCTGCGTGGTCTCCTCACCCACGGGCACGTCGACGCCGACGGGGGCGGTCTCGACCTGCCGGACGGTCTCTCCGACGTCCTCGACCTCCGCCACGACGCACGCGCGATCGTCTACGCCGACCACTCGACCCGTTCCGCACAGGAGACCCGCATCCTCTACGTCCACGACGAGGCGTCGAACGACGCGGCGGGGTGCGAGGCGACGGGTGGCGACACCGTTCTCGTCGAGACGGTCGACGGGGCGGGCGTCCACCGCTTCGCCATCGGTGACCTTCGCGGCGCGACGGCCGATCTCACGCAGTGGTGCGTCCCCCACCGCCACGAGGGCGAGGGCCGCATCGAGGGCGACGGCCTGCCGCCCGAGCTCGCCGGGTTGCAGTCGGTCGTGTTCGTCGACGTCGTCACCCTCACCGGCGGCGGCGACGTCGAGACGTCCTCGCTCACGTTCTACCGCCTCGCCGACGGTCGCGTCGCCGAGGGTGACGAGTCCTCGGGGCGCCTCGAACTCACCCCGCTCGCCGACGCCCGCGTGCGTGCCCGCGTCGGGGACACGGTGCGTCGGGCCCTCACCGCATGACGTCGCGGCGGCGCCGGTCGTAGGCTCCCGGAGGCGTCCGCACCCCCGCGGCGCCACTCACCGCCCGCACCGGAGGACACCCATGGGAGACCGCCCACCCCACCGGGATCCGCGTCTCCTCGCGGCCGTCTTCGTCGGCGGCGCGATCGGTACCCTCCTCCGCGCGGCCGTCGGCACGGCCCTCCCCGCCGCGGCGGGCACCTGGCCGTGGGCGACGTTCCTCGTCAACCTCACCGGCGCGTTCCTCCTCGGCCTCCTCCTCGAGTCCCTCGCCCGCTCCGGGCCGGACGTCGGCGGCCGGCGGACGCTGCGCCTCTTCGCCGGCACCGGACTCCTCGGCGGGTACACGACCTACAGCACGTTCGCGGTCGAGATCACCCACCTCGCCGCTGCACCCGCCCTCGCCTACGCGACCCTCACCGTGAGTGGGGGGCTCCTCGCCGCGATCGCGGGCGTTCTCCTCGCGCGCCACCGCACGCGGCGCGACGGCCGCCACCCCCTCGGGGCGGAGCCGACCCGATGACGTGGCTCCTCCTCGCCCTCGCCGGCGGCCTCGGCGCGACGCTGCGGTTCGTCGTCGACGTCGCCGTCGTCCGCGCCGCCGCCCACACCGGGACGGGGCGCCGCACCGGGATCCCGCTCGGCACCGTCACCGTCAACGTCCTCGGGTCGTTCCTCCTCGGCGTCCTCACCGGTGCCGTCATGCACCGCGTCGTCGACCCCGGCGTCGTCCGCGTCCTCGGCACGGGGTTCTGCGGCGGGTTCACGACGTTCGGCACCGCCTCCCTCGACGCCGCCCGCCTCGCCCTCGACGACCGCCCCGGACGCGCCCTCGCTGCGGCCCTCGCCAACCTCGTCGGCGGGGTCGTCGCCGCCCTGCTCGGCCTCGCCCTCGGCGGCCTCCTCGCCGCCGCGACGGATGGCCTCGGCGGCTGAGGACGAACGGGCCTGACGGCACTCCCGCGATCGGGGGAGACTGTCGCCATGACCCACCCCCTCCGTCGGGCGTTCACGCCTTCGTCGCACGAACGCGGGCGTCTCGCGACGATCGTCGCGCTCGTCTACCTCGCCGCCGTCGCCATCGCCGCCGCGGCGAGCTTCGTCTCCCTCGCGGTCGCGGACCCCACGCACCCGTCGTTCTCCGTGGGCCCGCTGCTCCTCCTCACCTCGCCGACCTCGCTCGTCGTCGCCGAGCCGGTCGCGGCGCTCGACGCGCTCTTCCCCACGAACGGCGCCGCCGCGCCGATCACGATGATCGTGTCGTTCGCCGTCGCCGGGATCCTCCAGGCGATGGCCCTCTTCCTCCTCCTGCGCGGACGGTATGTCGACGCCGCGGTCGAGAACGGACGCCTCACCCACGCATGAGAACCCGGCGACCCGGGGTAAGGGAACGGCGTACCCAACGTCAGGAGGCGTCGTGACCACCCAGCAGAGCAGCAACGACGAAGGCCGCGAGAAGGTCGCCGGCATCATCGAGAAGACCCGTGTGGCGATGTTGACCTTCCACGACGGCCGAGGCCGTCTCGTGTCGTGCCCGATGGGCACGCAGGACGTCGACTTCGACGGCACCGTCCTGTTCCTCACCGAGCGCGACTCCGACAAGGTCGACGCCATTACGGCGAACCCGCAGGTGAACGTCGCCTACTCCGGTGACTCCGAGTGGGTGTCCCTCAGCGGCCACGCCCGCATCGAGAACGACGTCGAGAAGATCCGGGAGCTCTGGGGTCCGCTCACCGACGGCTTCATGGAGGGCGGCCCGGAGAACCCCGACAACGTCCTCATCGTCGTCGAGGGCGACACCGCCGAGTACTGGAACAGCCCCGGCGGCAAGATCGGCCAGATCTTCGACCTCGTCCGCACCGCGACGACGAAGAAGGAACCCCGCGGCGAGAACGACGTCGTCGACCTCTGAGTCGACACGCACCACGCACCATGCAGACGACCGCGGTCCCCGGGAAGGGGGCCGCGGCCGTCGCCGTGTGCGGAGGTGTCAGCGGCGCGCGCGCCCCTGGGGGGTGAGGCGGACCGCGGCGGTCTCCCGGTCGCCGACCGAGGCGGTCGCGGCGATCTGTCCCTTGGGGTTGATCCCCGCGACGTCCGTGAGGACCCACCCGCGGGGGAGCCTCGAGACGCTCGTGAGGTCGGTCTTGCGTCCGTTCGCCCAGCTCACGGCCCGACCGTTCTCGACGCCGACGACGACGCCGGTGTCCGTGACGGCCACGGGCCGCATGTCACCCGCACCTCGCAGCGGGGCGGGGTTCCGCGTGGTCGACAGCCGGGCCACACCCGTGGGCGACTCGTCGAGGTAGGTCCGGCCGACGATGTACTTCCCGTTCGGGGAGATCGCGTCCGCACTCGTACCGATCCCGGCCGGAGCCTTGAGGTAACGAATCCCCGCCGTCGTCATCGTCGCCGCGCGGGGGTAGACGAGGTCGTGCGTGCGGAAGCCAGGGTGCTCCTGGGTGATGACCGCGACGCCAGCCCGGGAGATCCCCCCGGAGGAGCAGGTGCCGAAGTCCTTCGGCCACGTCATCGTGCGCACCCCGTCGCGGAACGACCCGATGAACGGCCACCCGACCTTGACGTAACTGCTGCACCCTGTGACGACGCCGGCATCGTTCGCACCGCCGAGTCCGATCGAGTAGAACCTCGACTCTTCCCCTTCGACCAAGCGCGCCGGCTCCACCCCGCGGGCGGTCCACCGGACGAGGGCCTGGTACCCGCCGGCATAGGGGGTGCCCGACGGGCTGAGCACCGGCGCGTGGACCCCGTACGGGGCCGCGTCACCGACCGGGGCGAGGTCCCGGGTGCGGGTGGGGCGGCCGAGGTAACGACTTCCGTCGCTCCGACCCGCGAGCACCACGCCGGAGTCGGCGATCCCGAGGGCCGACGTGCCGAACCTCGACGACCCGTCGGACGACGCAAACGCGTCCCCGACGCGCTCGACCCCGTAGGACGGGGCGCGGGTCTTGCCGCGGGGTGCGGCGTCGGCGGCCGCGCCGGATGCGAGGAGGCCGCCGCTCACGAGAGCGACGGCGAGGACGGTGCGTGCGGGCACGCGAGTGGACGTGGACATGACGATTCCCCTGTCGTGTGGCGTTTCCCCGCGCCGGGCCCTCGGCCCGGCACGACCGATCCTAGCCAGCTTCGGCCAAGAAAGCCGTTGCTTCACAAGGGGATTCGCCACCCGCCTGGAATGTCAGCCCGCCTGGAATGTCAGCTCGTCGGGTCGGCGAGGGCCTCCTCGACGGCCTCGTCGAACCCGATGAGGCCGTCGGGCGGGTCGGGGACGTACTCGGCGATGTCGTGCTCCTTGCAGATCACCTCGTGGACGAGGCTGCCGACGAGCGGCCGCGCGAGACCCGCGTCGATGGGCGTGACGAGACCGACCCAGTGGCTCGCGAGGTCGGGCGTGAACACCGGCACGGGCGCGATGACCCGCTCGCGGAGCCCGGCGATGTGGGCGTACCGCTGGATCATCTCCGTGTAGGTGAGGACGTCGGCGCCGCCGATGTCGAACGTGCGGTTGACGTCGCTCGGCAGGTCGGCCGCGTGAACGAGGTAGTAGACGGCGTCGTCGATGCCGATGGGCTGGATGCGATTGCGGAGCCACTTGGGCGCGATCATCACCGGCAGGCGTTCGGTGAGGGATGCGAGCATCTGGAAGCTCGCCGACCCGGCCCCGAGCACGATCCCCGCCTGGAGGCACGCGGCGGGCACGTCGGACTCGAGGAAGATCTCGCCGACCTCGACCCGCGAGCGCAGGTGCGGCGACAGTTCGTCGTCGGGGACGTCGGGGTGGAGGCCCCCGAGATAGACGAGGCGGGAGACGCCCGCACGTTCGGCCGCCGCGGCGAAGTCCTCCGCGAGTTCGGCGTCGCGCCGCTCGAAATCGCCCTGGGCGTCCATCGAGTGCACGAGGTAGTAGGCGACGTCGACGCCCTGCAGGGCACGGTCGAGGTCGTCGCTCTTCGTCGCATCGCCCTCGACGACGTCGATCTCGTCGCGCCACGGCCTACGGTCGAGCTTGGCGGCCGAGCGGGTGAGGGCACGGACGTCCCACCCCGCGTCGAGGAGGGGACGCACGAGGGAGCCACCGATGTAGCCGGTGACGCCGGTGACGAGGGCAGTACGCGAGGAGTCGTTCACGCGCCCATGGTTCCATCGCCGCCGCGCCGACGCACGCCGAGACGTCCTCGCTCCCAGGAGGAGACGCGCACGGGCGGAGGAGGGGTCTCAGCCGAGGACGTCGAGCATCGGCGGCAGGAGGAAGAGCATCGAGGACGACCAGAGGCAGTGGACGAGGGTCGGCCCGAGGACGCCGCCGGTGACGCGCCGTTGCAGACCGCAGAGGAGACCGAGCATGAACGCCGCGAGGACGAGGAGCGGGATGCCGGTGCCGACGGTCGTGAGCGTGTAGACGACCGTCGAGATCGACACGGCATGCCGACGCCCGACCGCAGCGAAGAGCGCACCGCGGAAGTAGAGCTCCTCACCGATGCCGTTGATCGTCGTGATCACCCACACGAGCGGCAGCGACCCGAACCGGGCGTGGTCGAGGAGCGCGTCGACGGGACCGCGCAGCGGCGGGATCTGCGCGACGACGACCGCACCGGCGAGGAACACCCCCGTGATGAGCGCGGCGAGCGCGAGGGACTGGACGATCGGGCGGCCCACGCCACCGGACCGCGTCCACGCGTGCCCGAGGTGGAGCGGCCCGGAGGCGAACGCACCGACGATCCACACGGCCGCGAGCGCGAGCGTCCACCCGTAGAACGCGGGGTCACCCGCGGGGATGCGGAGGCTGTACCACAGGAACACCGCACCGACGACGAGCGTCACCGCCGCGACGATCCGTCGCCGGAGGACCTGCGAGGGCTCCTGCCAGTGATCGCGAGGCACGGGCCGCAGGAGGGCGGCACGACCGAAGTCGATGAGTTCGGTGACTGGATTGATCATGGGCCCGTCTCGACGTCGACGCTGGGACGCGACCAGCCTGACACCCCCACCCGGGCCGCGCCAACGAAGCGGGGTGCCGGCGGGGTGCCGACGCGGCCCTCCGGCGTACAGCCGGTGGCGGACGAGGCCCTCGGCGTACTCGACGGCTCGACGAACGCGCTGGTCGGCGGCTCGGGCCCGGTCATGCCCCGAGTGCCCGCCGCATCGCCGTACGACGGAAGGGACGAGGATCGAGGATCGCGGCGTTCAGCGCACCGATTCGTACCGGCGCAGCGCCTCGCGGCGTTCCTCCGCGTGGTCGACGATCGGGGCGGGGTAGCCCGCCACCCGGGAGACGGCGGCGAGGTCGTGGACCTCTCCCCCGCCGACGTCGGCGAGCTCGGGCACCCAGCGCCGCACGTAGTCGCCGCGGGGATCGAACTTCGCGCCCTGCGTGAGGGGGTTGAACACGCGGAAGTACGGCGCGGCGTCGGTCCCCGTGCCCGCGGCCCACTGCCAGCCGTGGTTGTTGCTCGCCGGGTCGCCGTCGACGAGGTGGTCGAGGAAATGGTGGGCGCCGTGGGGCCACCAGACGTGGAGGTCCTTCGTGAGGAAGCTCGCCGTGATCATCCGGACCCGGTTGTGCATCCACCCGATCGCGGCGAGCTGACGCATCCCCGCGTCGACGATGGGGTAGCCCGTGCGGCCCTCCCGCCACGCGTCGAAGAGGGCGGCCGCGTCGGGGTCCTCGGCCGGGTCGTCGTACTCCATGTCGGCGAGTGCCTGCCGCAGGTCGCGCCACTCCGAGTCGGGCCGGTGCCAGAGGACGTCGGCGTAGAACTCCCGCCAGACGAGTTCGGTGAGGTACGTCTGTGCGCCCTCGCTCCCCCCGGCCGGGTGGGCGGCGATGTCGGCGAGGAGCGTGCGCGGGTGGATCGCGCCGAACTTGAGGTGGACCGACATGTGCGACGTCGCGTCGAGGTCGGGCCGGTCGCGGTCGAGGGCATACCGCTCGAGGCCCTCGTCGCAGAAGTCGGCCCAGCGTTGCCAGGCGGCGTCCTCCCCGAGTGGCGGCAGCGTCGCCACGACCTCCGGCGGGGAGGGCAGCTCCTCGGAGTCGAGGTCGTGCCAGGAGACGTCGGGCAGCGGCGCGGGGCCCGGGGCGCCGTGGTCGCGCCACGCCTTGGAGAACGGCGTGAACACCTTGTACGGCTCCCCGTCGCCCTTCGTGATCACGCCGGGGCCGATGGCGTACGGGGTGCCGGTCGCGACGAGGTCGACCGGTTCGGGCAGGGCGGCGAGCGCGGCACGGACGGCGTCGTCGCGGCGACGACCGTACGGTTCGGACTCGGCCGTGACGTGCACACGCCGCGCGCCCGCCTCTGTCGCGACCGCGGGGACGACCTCCTCGGGACGGCCGTACCGGACGACGAGACGCCCGCCGCGCTCGGCGATCGAGTCGGCGAGGGCCGCGACGCAGCCGAGGAACGCGGCGACGCGGGGGATGCGGTCCTCCACGAGTGCCGGGTCGAGGACGACGAGGGGGACGACGTCGCCGTCGGCGTGCGCGGCGAGCAGGGCGGGATGGTCGTGGAGGCGCAGGTCGCGGCGGAACCACAGGATCGATGTCACGCCCGCGAGCGTAACGGCCGCAGCACCCGTCGCCCGGTTCGCGGTGTGGGCGCCGCCACCGCTCCCCGGCCGACCTGGGAGACTTCCGCCGACGACGAACGAAAGGCCCACCGTGAGCACCGCCGACACCGACCCCCGCGAGCAGGCCCACCTGCGGCGATCCCTGAAGAACCGGCACATCCAGCTCATCGCCCTCGGCGGGGCTATCGGCACGGGCCTCTTCTACGGGTCGTCCTCGGCCATCGAGGCGGGCGGTCCGTCGATCCTCCTCGCCTACCTCGTCGGCGGGGCGATCATCTTCCTCGTCATGCGGGCCCTCGGCGAGATGAGCGTCGACACCCCCACGTCGGGGGCGTTCAGCGAGTACGCCTTCCGCGACTGGGGCCGGTTCGCCGGGTTCTTCTCCGGGTGGAACTACTGGTTCAACTACATCGCGGTGTCGATGGCGGAACTCACCGTCGTCGGCACGTACGTCAACTTCTGGTTCCCGCAGATCCCGACGTGGGCGTCGGCTGCGGTCTTCCTCGTCCTCGTCACGACGATCAACCTCCTCGAGGCGCGCCTCTACGGCGAGTTCGAGTTCTGGTTCGCCATCGTCAAGGTCGTCGCGATCCTCGCGATGATCGCGCTCGGCCTCCTCATCATCACGACGGGCATCGGCAACGGCGGCGTGCCGACGGGCATCTCCAACCTGTGGGAGCACGGCGGGTTCGCCCCGCACGGCCTGTGGGGCATGTGCCTCGGCCTCGCCGTCGTCATGTTCAGCTTCGGCGGCGTCGAGCTCATCGGCATCACCGCCGGGGAGGCCGACGACCCGCAGCGCTCGATCCCCAAGGCGATCAACCAGGTCGTGTGGCGGATCCTCGTGTTCTACGTCGGCGCCCTGTTCGTCGTGCTGGCGCTCTACCCGTGGTCCGGCATCGACGGGCAGGCGAGCCCGTTCGTCGAGATCTTCGACCGCATGCACGTGCCGGGGGCCGCCCACATCCTCAACGCGGTCGTCCTCACGGCGGCGGTGTCGGCGTACAACTCCGGCCTCTACAGCAACGGCCGGATGCTGTTCAGCCTCGCCCACCAGGGCAACGCGCCGCGCTACCTCGGCCGTCTCGCCCGCAACGGCGCACCCGTCGCGGGCGTCCTCACGAGCTCGGCGGTCACGGCACTCGCCGTCGTCCTCCTCTACTTCCTCCCCGAGCAGGCCTTCCTCTACGTCGTGTCGATCGCGCTCGTCGGCGGCGTCTTCAACTGGGCGATGATCGTCATCACGCAGGTCCTCTTCCGGCGCCGGCTCGGCCCGGAGGCGTCGGCGGCGCTCCGGTTCCCCATGCCGTTCTTCCCCTACGCGAACTACCTCGTCCTCGCGTTCCTCGCGATGCTCGTCGTCATCATGGGGTTCTCGGAGTCCTACCGGCTCGCGCTCGTCGTCGGGCCGCTGTGGCTCGGCGGCCTCTATCTCGCCTACCGCGTCAAGGTGACCCGCGAACGGCGCATGGGCGAGCAGGTCTGACCTCCGCGTCACGGCGTCCCGTGCGTGGTCCGGTGAACGGGCCCCCGCCCGTCGCGCCGGGGGCGATACGCATCCGCCCCGGGGGGACGTCAGCTCTCCGCGGCGGCCCGCACCCGGGCGTCGAGGAGGGGCAGGTCGACCGCGGTGGGATCCCCGATCTCGGGAGCGTCGCCGAGGAGGTCGGCGATGCCGGGGAACTCGTACGCGCCGCTGCGCTTGAGCTCGTAGAACCCGATCGTCTCGAACGCGACGTCGGGTGACGCGCGACGGCCCGTGACGAGCCGCGCCGGCGGGACGGGGCCGATCGTCGCGGCGAGGGGGAGGACGTCCTCGGCGAGCACGGTGAGGCGGAACGACCGCCGCGTCGTCGGGCCGTACCAGTAGCGGAGCCGGTCACGCGGGTCGGCGAGGACCTCGTCGAGACGCACCGCGGACTCGGCGGGCAGGTGGCCGCCGTCGGCCCACGCGTTGCCGAACGTGCCGCCGAGCCGCTGCCCGCCGCCCTGACGGATCACCTCGGCGAACCGGTGCGGCCGGCCGCTCTCGTGCGGCCAGCCGAACGCCGCGGCGAGGACCCGGTGGAACCGGTCGAGACCGAGGGAGCCGTGACACTCGAGGCGCCGCCAGATCGGGGTGTGCGCGCCGAGGGCGTCGACGCGCATCCGCACGAGGACCTCGCCGGTGACCGTCGCACCCTCGTGCCACACGTCGCGGGCGTCGTCGGCGGGCGGACTTTCGACGTGGTCCCGCGTCCCGACGACGGTGGGGCGCGGACGCCACCCGCCGCCGTCCGGGAGCAGTGGCCCGTCCTCACGATCGCGCGGGGTGGGGGATCCCTCGACCGGGGCGCCGGACGATCCCGGCCGGTCGGCCTCCTCGACCCCTGCGGGGACGCCGGGAGCCCCCGCGGCCTCACGTCGCCACGAGGGGAAGCGGATGACCCGTCCCCGGCCGTCGTCCATGCGCTCCTGCCTATGTCATCGGTGGCTCCCACGGCAAGCCGTCGTCACCGCCCCGGGTGGGAGGTCTCCTCGTTCGTCCACGCGAGGCGGACGGGGTCGCCGGGGCGGAGTTGGGCGGCGCGGTCGACGTCGGCGTCGAGGACGACCGCGGCGACCGGGTAGCCGCCCGTGACGGGGTGGTCGGCGAGGAAGAGCACCGGCTCACCGCCGGGCGGCACCTGGATCGACCCCCGGACGACCCCCTCCGAGGGCAGCTCGGCACCCTCGTGCGCGGCGTCACGACGCACCGCGTCCCCCTCGAGGCGCACGCCGATGCGGTCGCTGCGCGACGACACCCGCCAGAGCGGGTCGACGAGGGCGCCCGGCGAGGCGATCCAGTCCCGTCGCGGGCCGGGCGCGACGCGGAGGACGACCTCGCCGCCGGAGTCGCGGGGCTCGACGACCGGGACGGCGTCGAGCGTCGGCAGCGCGCGGACATCCTCCCCGACGGGGAGGACGTCCCCGACGGCGAGCGGCGCCGGGCCGAGACCGGAGAGCGTGTCCGTCGAGCGCGACCCGAGCTCGGCCGGGACGTCGAGGCCGCCCCGCACGGCGACGTAGGCCCGCAGTCCCGCGGTCGCCGTTCCGAGGGCGAGTTCGGCCCCGTCGCGGAGGTGGAGGAGTTCGCCCGGGGTGCGGGGCCGTCCGTCGACCGTGACCGGAACGGGCGCACCGGTGACGACGGCGAGGAGTGCGCCACGGGCCCGCAGACGGAGCCCGCCGAGGGTCACCTCGACCCCGGCCGCGTCGTCGGTGTTGCCGACGAGACGTTGGGCGAGCGCGTGGGAGGTGCGATCGGTCGCGCCGGACCGCCCGACGCCGAGGCGGGCGAGACCCGGTCGACCGAGGTCCTCGACGAGCGCGCGCGGACCGGTGGCGAGGATCTCTACGGCCCTCTCGCCGGTCCTCTCGGCGGCCCTCACGACCCGGCCCCCACGTCGACGAACCGGACGAGGGCGCCCGGCGAGAGGAGCGCGGGCGGTGTGCGGGTGCCGTCCCACATCGACGTCTCGGTGCGGCCGACGAGCTGCCACCCACCCGGCGACGGCCGCGGATAGACGGCGCTCGAGGTGCCGGCGAGGGCGACGGCACCGCTCGGCACGGCGGTGCGCGGCTCGTCGCGGCGGGGCACGTCGAGGCGGGGATCGCCGTCGGTGAGGTAGAAGAACCCGGGCGCGAACCCGCCGAACGCGGCCCGCCACGGCGTGCCGGTGTGGGCGGCGACGACCTCGGCCTCGCTGAGGCCGGTGTGGCGGGCGACGTCGGCGAGGTCGGGCCCGTCGTAGACGACGGGGATCTCGATCGTCGGCGCCTCGGCCCCGTCGAGGGCGTCGGGGTCGACGTCGAGACCGCGGACGGCCGCCTCGAGCGGCCCGAGGGGTGTGCCCGCCGGGACGGTGAGCATGAGCGTGCGTGCCGCCGGGAGGACGTCGACGACGGCGGCGAACCGCGCGTCCTCGTTCTCCTGGGCGGTGCGGACGGCCGCGTCGAGCGCGAGCACCGCGTCGAGGTCGTCGAGTTCGACGAGGAGGCCGGTGTCGGCGAGCCGGTGGACGGTGAGCGGTCCGGTGCTCACCGGGCGAACGCCTCGATCCCGACACCGGCGGCGACGAGGGCCTCCCGCACCGCCGCGGCCATGCGCACGGCGCCGGGGCTGTCGCCGTGGGTGCACAGCGAGTCGGCCTCGACGTGGATCGTCGACCCGTCGACGGCGGTGAGCGTGCCCGTCGTGACGAGCTGCACCATGCGCGCGGCGACGGCCTCCGCGTCGTGGAGCACCGCACCCTCGGTGCCGCGGGGGGCGAGGGTGCCGTCGGGCAGGTAGCCGCGGTCGGCGAACGCCTCGGTGGCGGTGCGCACCCCGGCCTCGGCGGCGAGGTCGAGGACGACCGCGCCGGGCAGGCCCAGGAGGACGAGCTCGGGGTCGAAGGTGCGCACGGCGTCGACGACGGCCATGGCCTGCGCCTCGTGGTGGACGATCGCGTTGTAGAGCGCGCCGTGCGGCTTGACGTACCGCAGGCGCGTGCCCGCGATACGGGCCATCGCGTCGAGCGCCCCCATCTGGTAGATGAGGTCGGCGGTGAGCTCGGCGGGTGCGACGTCGACGAACCGTCGCCCGAACCCCGCGAGGTCGCGGTAGGAGACGTGCGCCCCGATCGTCACACCGCGGGCGGCCGAGGCGGCGCACGTGCGGCGCGCGACCGAGGGATCACCCGCGTGGAATCCGCACGCGACGTTCGCGCTCGTGACGATGTCGAGCATCGCGTCGTCGTCGCCCATCGGCCAGATGCCGAAGGCCTCGCCGAGGTCGGAGTTGAGGTCGATCATGGGAGTGCTCATGCCGCCAGCTTCACCCAGAAGTCGCTCACGGCGACATACCCGAGCCACAGGGTGAGCAACCACGCGAGGATGCCCGCGACGGTGAGCCAGACCGGGTGCCGGTAGGCGCCGCCGAACAGGTCACGCCGGAAGAAGATCGCGACGAGGACGAGCGTGAACCCGAGCGGCAGGATGATGCCGTTGAAGAGGCCCGCGAAGACGAGCAGCGTCACCGGCGCCTGACCGAGCGTCACGTACGCGGCCGTGCACACGACGATGAACGCCACCGTGAGGAGGTTGCGGGTGCGCGGCGCCGTCGCCTGGGTCGTGAGGAACGACACCGACGTGTACGAGGCGCCGATGACCGACGTGATCGCCGCCGCCCAGAGGATGACACCGAAGACGCGGAGACCGATGTCACCCGCGGCGTGTTGGAACGCCGACGCGGCCGGGTTGGCCGGGTCGAGGGCGACGCCGGCGGTCGTCACACCGAGGATCGCGAAGAACAGGAGGGCCCGCATGAGGCCGGTGATGACGATGCCGGTGACGGAGCTGCGGGAGATCTGTCGGACGTTCTCCGGGCCGGTCGTTCCCGAGTCGAGGAGGCGGTGCGCGCCCGCGTAGGTGATGTATCCGCCGACGGTGCCGCCGACGAGCGTCGTGATCGCCGTGAGCATCGCGGGACCGGTGTTGCTCGGCGCGACGACGTTGCGGAGCGCCTCCCTCACGGGCGGGTTCGAGGTGGAGGCGACGAACGCGGTGAGGGCGATCATCACGAGGCCGAGGACGACGACGACGCGGTCGAGGGCGGCGCCCGCGGCGCGGGAGAGGAAGATCGCGATCGCGACGAGCGCCGAGATCACCCCACCCCGCCGGGGGTCGAGCCCGAGCAGGGCGTCGAGGCCGAGGCCGGTGCCGGCGACATTGCCGATGTTGAAGACGAGACCGCCCGCGACGACGAGCACGGTGAGCACCCATCCGGCACCGGGCAGGACGCTGTTCGCGAGTTCGTGGGCGCGCATGCCGGAGACGCCGACGACGCGCCACACGTTCATCTGGACGGCGATGTCGACGAGGATCGACACGACGATCGCGAACGCGAACGCAGCGCCGAGCTTGGCGGTGAACGTCGTCGTCTGCGTGATGAACCCGGGCCCGATGGCGCTCGTCGCCATGAGGAACATCGCGCCGAGCAGGGCGCTGCGGCGGGCGCGCCCGGCGGCGCGGGCGTCGGCCTCGCCCGCCGGGGAGGTGGAGGTGGACATCGGCGTTCTCCTCGGGGTCGTCCCGTCCCGTCGCGACGGGGCGTGGCGGTGTGGCGGGAGACGCGAGGCTACCCCCGGGAGGGGTCGTGTGGGTGTCCGGCGGCTCAGCGCGTGACGTGGGCGACGACGCGGTCGAGGGCCTCGCCGAGGGTGGGGGTGTCGCCCGCGAAGCTGAGCCGGACGAACCGGGTGCCGTCGGTGGGCCGCGGGTCGCGCGGGTCGGCGGGTGCGAAGTCGATGCCGGGGGTGAGCGCGACGCCCGTCGCGTCGAGGAGGTCCTCGCACCAGCGCGGGGAGTCGTCGGTGAGGTGGGAGACGTCGACGTAGGCGTAGAACGCGCCGTCGACGGGCGCGAGGCGGTGGACCCCCCACTCGGGTAGCCGGGCGACGACGAGGTCGCGGTTGCGGGCGTAGCGGGCGACGTGGGAGTCGAGCTCGCCGATCGCCTCGGGCGTGAACGCGGCGACGGCCGCCGCCTGCCCCACGGCGGGGGCGCAGATGTTGAGGTTGCCGAGGAGCAGTTCGACGGGCCGCACGTACACCTCGGGGAGCACCGCCCAGCCGACGCGCCACCCCGTCATCGAGAAGTACTTGCTGAACGACCCGACGACGACGGCGTCACCGCCGGACTCGAGCGCACTGTGGGCGGGTTCGTCGAACGTGATGCCGTGGTAGATCTCGTCGCTCACGAGGAGGGTGCCACGGTCGGCGCACCACCGCGTCATCGCGGCGAGCTCGTCGGCGGGTACGAGGGTGCCCGTGGGGTTGGCGGGCGAGGCGAGGATGAGCCCGGCGGGTGCGCCGTGCTCGCGGGCGTGCTCCTCGAGCATCGCCACCGTCGGCTGGAACCCCGTCTCCTCCCCGCAGTCGAGTTCGACGACCCGGCAGCCGAGGGCGCCGAGGGTGTTGCGGTAGGCCGGGTAGCCGGGGCGGGCCATGAGGACGGTGTCGCCGACCTCGAACGCGGCGAGGAACACGGCGGTGAACGCGCCGGAGGATCCCGTCGTCACGGCGACGCGGGCGGGGTCGACGGCGACGCCGTACGTGCGGGCGTAGTGCGCGGCGATCGTCTCGCGCAGCGTCGACAGGCCGAGCGCGTCGCTGTAGCCGAGGACCTCGCCCTCGATGGCGCGGGCGGCGGCCTCCCGCACGGCGCGCGGCGCGGGGGTCGAGGGCTGCCCCACGCACAGCGGGATGACGTCGCCGTGCGTCGCGGCCCGACGTCCCGCCGCCTTGAGGATCTCCATGACGTGGAACGGCTCGACCTGCCCACGGAGTGCGAGGCGGGGCGACATGCGGGGCGCGGGGATCTCCGTCATGACGCCATCCTGCCCCGAGGGACCCCCCGCCGCGGGGCCTTCGGCGGCTCCGACCCGCCGGTGGCGGGCGTCGGAGACACGGGGAGACGGCGGTGAGGCCTCGCCCGGATCCCGTGGGGGCCGGCGGGATCGGCGTCCGGGGTCGACCACCGGCCGAACGCGCAGGGCGAGGGCCGCGGAGCGTGCTGCCTCGTGGCCCCCTCCCTGCGGGATCAGAAGTTCACGTCACGGTGCCAGGACTCGGTGACGTAGGAGGTCTCCCAACCCATCGAGCGGTAGAGCCCGTCGGCGCCGGTCGGGGACTCGGCGTCGACCTCGAGGCCGACCCGGTTGCGGCCGCGCTTGGCCGTGTCGGCGACGACGGTGCGGAGCAGCCCCTTGGCGATGCCGCGGCCACGGGCGTCGCGGTGCACGCCGATGTACTCGATGTAGCTGCCGTAGGTGTGCCCCGCGTCCGGGGGGAGCATCGTGCAGACGACGGCGCCGGCGGGCCGCTCCACGCCGAACTCGTCGCGCACGGTCGCGAGCCACCACTGGTCCCAGGCGTGGCCGGGGTCCTCCATGAGGCGGTGGACGAACTCGGAGAACGTCTCGCGGTAGGCGTTGAAGTGGTCCTCGAAGGACGTCTCGAGCACCCAGTGGACGGCCTGGACGTCGACGGCGAGGGGATTGCCGTTGACGCGGCGTCGCACGCGGCGGATCGTCACGCCGTCCTGGAGTTCGGGGAAGGTCTTCTCGTCCTCCCCGACGGGGCGGGTCATGTTGAGCCAGCGGCGGGTGCAGGAGAACCCGGCGGCCTCGAGCCAGCGGCGCTGGCGGTCGTCGCCCTCGTAGGAGCCGGTGTCGAGCTGGGTCTCGTCGGCGCGGCGGAGGGTGTCGAACGACTTCGCGGCGTCCTCGCACCAGCGGAAGAGGATCGCGGCGAGGGGGTCGGCGACGGAGTCCTCGAGCTCGGGATCGATCGTCACGTGGAGGAGCGTGCGGCCGGCGGCGCGGTCGTGCGCGGAGGCCCACGCCCGCACCCGGTCCCTCTCGTCGGCGAGGACGACCTGGCGGCGGGTCCACGACCCGACGTCGGTGATCTCCGCCTGCACGGCGTCGACGTTCGGGGCACCCGAGCCGGTCGCGGCGCGGGTGACCGCGGCGCGGAGCAGCGCGAGGTCGGCGATGTCACGCTCGTCGGGGTCTCGGGAGGCCCAGCCGGAGGGGAGGCCTGCGGTCGGGAGGTCGAAGTACATGCCTCGACGATACGAGTCGCGGCGACCCCTGGGGTCGTTCGCCCCCGCGGAAGGAGACGGGCGGGTGTCGTCTCCTTCCGCGGGGCGGGGCGGCCCGCCGGGGTCAGGCGAACTCGGCCATGCCCTCCTCGAGCGCGGTGATGATCCAGGGCCGCAGGTCGGCGGGGGCGATGATCTCCTCGACCGAGCCGACGCGCAGGGCGCGGTCGACGGAGTGGATGGCGTCGAACTCGTCGGCCATCTCGCCGAGCTTCTCGCTGCGCACCCGGGCGGTGACGTCGGCGAGGTGGGCCCTGGCCCGCGCGGACGCCGCGCCCCGCCTGGCCGCCTTGGCGGCCTCGGACGCCTCGACGACGCGGGGGTCGGCCATCGTGCGCTTCTTGACCTCGCGTGCGAACACGGTGGCCGCGGCGGGCGCGCCACCGATGACGGAGGCGCGGGATCCCTCGACGGCGGCGACCCGCATGTGGTCGTTGAGCTGCCGCGAGAACACGACGAACGCACCACCGTGGTACCGGGAGACGACGACGAAGACGATCGGCCCGTCGAAGTTCGTCACGGCACGGCCGATCTCGGCGCCGTACTCGAGCTGCCAGTTCCTCATCGACTCCGGCGATCCGTCGAAGCCCGACAGGTTGGCGAGGACGACGAGCGGCCGGTTGCCGGAGGCGGCGTTGATCGCCCGGGCGGTCTTGCGGGACGCCTGGGGGAACAGCGTGCCGGAGGTCCACGCCGGCGGGCCGTCGCTCGGCACGAACCCGGTGCGGGGCACGGCGTGGGACTCGATACCGAGGAGGCACACGGGGATTCCCCCGATCGTCGCGTCCCACACGATCGAGGTGTCCGCGTCGCGCCAGTGCCGCCAGCGCTCGAGCGGATCGTCGTCGACGTCGGCGACGGCCCGCATCACCGACCGCATGTCGAACGGCATCTTGCGCTCCGGGTTCTCGTCGAACACCTCGGCCACGGTCGTGAACGGCGAGGTCGCGGTGAGGGCGTGCGGAGACTCCCGCACGTCGCGTCCGGGCGCGTCCATCGTGCGGTGGCGGCGCGGGAACCGTTCTCCCGAGACCACGTACGTGTAGTCGTAGTGGTGGAGGAGCACCTGGCAGGCCTCCTCGAAGCTCGGCGCCCAGTACTGCGCCTGCCCGTTGGGGCCCATGATGCGGTCGTAGCCGCCGATGCCGGAGTTGTCGTCGGCGGAGACCGCGCCGGAGAAGTCGAGGGCCTGCTTGCCGGTGAGGACCATCTGGCTCGCCGGGGTCATGACGAGGATGCCCTTCGTGTGCATGAGCATCGTCGCCTCGGCGTTCCAGTAGGGCTGGCCGCCGACGTTGATGCCGGTGACGACGATGTTGATCTCCCCGCCGCCCTGGGTGAACTCGATGATGCGGCGCAGGGTGTTGCTGATCCAGTCCATGTTCTCGGTGCCGGAGTCGAGCGCGATGCGTGCACCGGAGGACACGGCGTACCACTCGACGGGCAGCCGCCCCTCCGCCGCGAGCGTGAGGGCGGCGTTGATGCGGCGGCACTCGGGTTCGGCGAGGTTGCCGAGGCCCTGGGTGGGGTCGGAGAGGATCGCGATGCGCCGCATGCCCTCGGGGACGACGTCGGTGTACGTCGTGATCTCCCCGACGACGAGGTTGGCCGTGTTGCCGCCGGGTTCGCGGTCGACGGGGACGAGGCGGGTGCCGCTGTCGTCGAGGTCGTACTCGGTGAACGACCCGTGGGGGAACGGTGAGGACTCGTCGGTGCCGGGGGTGAGCATCCGGACGATCTCGTACGGGTAGGGGGCGCCGAACCGGGCGGCGGTGAGCACCTTCTGCCCGTAGCGGGTGAGGGTGGGGACGGGCTCGGTGCCGGGGTCGGCGAGGCGTGCGGTCATGCCGCGGCGGCCGAGGCCCTCGAGGTGGACGACCCGGTCGACGAGCCTCTCCGTACCGTCGGCGCCCGTGTGCGGCATCCGGACGTGGACGACGGCCTTCTCGAGGCCGACGCCGCGGGCGAGGGGTTCGTAGTCGCGGGCGAGGTCGACCCACTCGTCGGCGGGCACGGTCCACGGGGGACGGACGACGATGACGAGCCGGTTCGCGGCGGGTCGCTGCCGCGGCGGGAACGTCGCGAGCGCGGTGCGCATCGCGGCGAGGGCCTCGAGGCCGAGGCGCTGGAGGCGCGGGTAGGAGGCGCGCCCGCCCTCGTCGACGCGGGTGAGGTCGCGGGCCTCGACGAGCGCGAACAGCCGCCGGTCGGAGGGGTTCTCGCGGGCGACGCCGAGGAAGAGGTGGACGTCCTCCGGCGAGGGGAGGCGTTCGAGGTCGAAGTTCGAGAGGCGCCACAGGTCGAGGCGCTCGGCGATCATGGGGTGGAGGTTGCGGTAGACGCCGAGCTCCATCCACGCGCCGGTGCCGTCCTGCGTGAAGGACACGTGCTGGGTGCGGGTGTGCTCCTTGCCGACGCCGGCGCGGCTCGTCACCGTGAGGTCGACGCGGGCGATGCGGCGGCCGACGTCGGTGGCCTCGAGGGCGCCGCGGGCGGTCTCGGCGAGCTCGACGAGGTCGGGGATAGGGCTGCGCCGCCAGGAGAGGACGCCGACGACGACGTCGGTCTCCTCCGCGGCGGGCCCGGTGAGGAGGTCGCACTCCTCCAGATGGGCGTGCACCGGCCCGGCGAGGGCGGGGACGTCGAGGAGCGCCGAGTACGCGGTGACGACGTGGATGCGGCGTCCCTCGTGGACGTACTCGGCGGAGGCGAGGCGGGTGCCGTCGTACTCGCCGATCGTGAGGTGCTCGAGGTCGTGACGACGGTAGTAGCGCCGCAGGATCGCCTCGAGGAGGACGTCGCGGAGCGCGGTGTCCTCGCCGGTGCTGTCGATCCACGCCTGAAGGAGCTGCGCGCGCAGCGGGTGGGGGTGGGCGACGAGGACGTCGAGTACGTCGGCCCGCTCCGCCGGGGTGAGGGCGCCGGCGGCGCGGAGGCGGTCGAGGGCCGCGTCGACGGGGCGGCGGGCCTCCTCGACCATCGCTTCCAGGGTCGGCTCCTCGTACAACGCGAACACGGTGTCGCGGGCGAGGGAGGCGACGGCGGGGGCGCGGCCCTCGCAGGCGAGGGCGAGCCGGTCGAGCCGGGCGCGCCCCTCGTCGCCGAGGACGGGGAGGACCTCGGCGGCGTGCCGGATCCTCCGGTCGAGGACGGCGGTGATCGCCCCGGAGAGGGCGGGCACGCGCGAGAACGAACGGAACATCCACAGCGTCGCGGCGTCGAGCTCCGGCCCGGGGGTGAGCCCGTCGACGCCGTAGCGGGTGAGGGCCCGGGCGAGGCGGGCGCGGAACCGCTCGGGCAGGCCGGCGCGGTCGGCGTCGAGCCACTGGAGGAACGCGAGGACGTACTCGCGGGTGTCGGCGGCCTCGACGAGATCCGCGCCCGGGGCGTCGAGGGTGGGCACGACCTCCCCCTCGGAGCGGGGCCGGTAGAGGGCGGCGAGGTCGGCGTAGAGGTCGAGGAGGGCGTCCTCCGCGGCGGCGAGGCGCGCATCCCCCGGCTCGACGGACTCGACGCACGCCCGCTGCTCGGCGAGGAGACGCGCGAGTGCGGCGGCGGAGAGGTCGTGGCCGAGGAGGTAGTCGCGGAGGCGGGCGTAGACGTCACCCGGCTCGGGCGCCGCGGCGGCGTCCGTGGCGGCGGGGACGAGGGAGAAGAGGTCGAGCGTCTCCCCGACAGGGGCGGCGGCGCGGCCCACGTCGTCGGCGCGGACCCGCAGGAGGGTCGCACCCCGTTCGATCTGCGTGTTCGGCAGGGCGTCGACGACCGTGACGACCCCGTCGTAGGGCGAGGTGATCGCCGAGAGCATCTTCATCGACTCGAGCGTCGCGACGGGGTCACCGGCACGCACCCGGTCGCCGACGGCGACGTGGAGGTCGGCGACGAGCGCCGGGCGGGGGGTGCGCACGGCCATCCCGTCGGCGCGGGTGACGACGTGGGCGACGCCGTCGACGTCGAGGTGGATCGCGGCGCCGTGCTCGGTGGCGACGACACGGTGGGTGCGTCCGGCGCACTCGAGGCGTCGCTCGTAGCGGCCGAGGACGTCGACGACGGCGTCGACCTCGACGCTCGACGCACCGGCCGGGGTGAGGGCGACGTGGTAGGTGCGGGGGCCGCGACGTTCGACGACGACCCCGATGTCGTGGCCGCCGTGGTCGAGCGTGAGGCGCGTGCCGACGACCGCAGGGTTCTCGGGACGGCCGCGGGCGGCGCTCGCGAGGAACTCGGCCCGCGCCGAGGCGAGATCGGCCTCGTAGGCCTCGATCGCCGCGGCGACGAGCGCGACCGGGTCGGCGGGCGGGACGAGGGCGTCGGCGCGGCGGCCGACCCACGTCGCGTCGACGGGCCCGGCGGCGAGGTCGGGGTGGCCCGTGAGGGCGAGGAGGCGCGGCCGGTCGGTGACGGCCCCGTCGAGGACGACGACCGTGCGGGCGAGGGCACGACGCAGCCGCGCGAGGGCCTCCCCGCGATCGACACCATGCGCACGGAGGGTCGCGATCGTCCCGTCGGCTGCGGTCGTCTCCCCGGCACGTGGGGCGGGTCCGACGTGGACGCCGGCGCCGCCGGGCAGGTCGACGTGCCGGAGCCGGGGGCCCTCGGCTCGGCGGGATCCACCGCCCTCGTCGTCGCGGGCGAGGAGGAGTGCGGTGAACGTGTGGCCGTCGGGGGTCGGCAGGGAATCGAGGGGTCGGTCGACCCCCGCGACGGAGGGGTCGAGCACGAGCCCGAGACGGGAGGCGGCGAGCGCGAGTGCCGTGGTCTCGTCGAGGCCCGGGTCGGGGCGGCCGAGGGGGTCGATGCCGGCCAGGGCGACGTCGCCGCCGTCGCGACCGTCACCGACGAGGAACCGGACGGTGGCGAGACCGCGGAACCCGGTGAGCTCGGCGACGCGGCGGGTGAGGTCGGCGAGACGCGACGCCGTCTCCTGCGAGGCCCCGACCGCGGGGTACTCGGTGAGGACGGCACGCCGCAGGTCACGGCCCTCGGCGTGAGGGGTGTGAGGGGTGTCGGCATCCGTGAGGGGAGCAGCGTCACGGTCGCCGGCTCGCGCGTCGTCGAGGAGGACGACGTCGCGCGGCGGGAGGGTTCGGATCTCGTCGGTGGAGACGAGGTCGACCTCGAGGAGACGGGCCCGCCCGACGAGCTCCGACGGAGCGGGCAGCCCGAGGTCGGCGGCGAGGGTGGGGCCGTCGAGGCGCCCCAGCGTGGCGGACGAGGGCCCGGCGAGCGGGAGCCCCGCCTCCTCGCACGCCCGGGTGAGGTCGGCGAGGGCGATCCCTGCGGGGGGCTGCCCGAGCCACACGCCGTCGATGCGGATGCGACGCAGAGACGTGACGACGTCACCGGCGGTGAGCGCCTCCCCCGCGTCGGGCCCGGGAGTGAGGCGCAGCGTCTCGTCGGCCTCGCGCCGGAACCACGGCGTCTCCCCCTCGTGGGCGAGAACGGTGACCAGCCCCGCCCCCGCGCCGTCCCGCGCGAGGTCGGCGAGGTGGCCGAGGACGCGGGCCGCGGGCTCACCGACGTCGAGGACGGCGAGTCGGAACGGGGCAGCAGCGGGGGGCGTCTGGGTCATGCGCCCGACACTATGAGCGGCCTCTCGGACCCGATAAGTGTCGATTCCTACGAAGACCGGGCGGATTCGTCGTGGGACATCGACGCCCGCCCGGCGCGCAGCGGTCACCACCTCCGCGAGCCGCCCCTCTCCCCGCCGACCGGACCCGACCGGACCCGAGCGGAGGGTGCAGGCCCGGGAATGACGACGCCCCGCCGCGCCACCGGAGATCCGGGGCGGGCGGGGCGTCGGGTGAGGCCCTGCGCGTCGGTCAGACGCGGGCGCGGCCGCGGCCGAAGACGAGCTTGAGGATGAAGAGGAGCACACAAGCGCCGACGAGCGCCGTGAGGAAGCTCATGATATAACCGGCGTTGCCGTCGGACATGCCCGGAGCAAGCTTGAGCAGCCAGCCGCCGATAACAGCACCGATGATGCCGACGATGATGTTCGCGGGCACACCCATCTGCGCGTCGGTGCCCATGAACTTGCTGGCGATCCAACCGGCGAGCCCGCCGATGATGATCCACGCGATCCAACCGAGGCTTGAGAATGCCATATCGTTCTCCTTCGTGTGTTTCTCTGGGGAGGGTCGGGAGTCGCCCGGCCGCTTCCCGCGTTCATAGGGCCCTTTACCCCTGAATTCACTATGTCATGCGTCCAATGGCGTTCGACGTCTGCACCGCTCACGCGGCGTGTGGGGGTTCCTGCGCGAGATCGTTCGGAGCGGTGGCAGGGTCGATGCGCGCACCCGAGAGGACGGCGGCCCGCGCGAGGGCGTTGCTCGCCATCGAGGAGACGACGAGCAGCGCGACGAGCGTGATGAGCAGCCGCACGAGGCCCCACGCCGAGAACCCTTGGTGGGCAGCGGTGCTCACGTACTCACCGAGGACGACGAGCGGCAGCCCGAACACGGTCACGGGCGAGAGGGCGTTGATGCGGGAGACGGCGTCGCGTACCCGCACCATCGTCACGGCGGTGAGGAGCACGGAGAGCGACCCGACGACGAGGAGGATCCCGGCGACGGTGTCGGCGACGAGGGTGAGGGTCATCAGCGTCGTCCTCTCGTGATGATGCGGGCCAGGGAGACGGTCGCGAGGACCCCGAGGAGGGCGCCCGCCATGATCGCGTCCTCGACGACGGCAGAGCCGAGGAGGACGCCGAGGGCGGCGAGGATGCCGACGACGGAGAAGTAGACGAGGTCGCTCACGACGGCGCGACTCGCGTCGTCGGGGGCCGTGCGCACACCGACGAGGCCGACGAGGACGGCGCCGGTGAGGAGCGCGACGCAGACGGCGAGGGTGAGGTCGACGATCATCGGGCCACCTCCGTGTCGTGGTTCGGGCCGCGGGTGACGCGCAGGAGGCGGGTCTCCATGTCGCGGAGGTCGTCGAGGATCTCCTCGCGGGTGCCGCCGAAGAGGGCGTGGACGAAGAGGGTGGGCGGGGTGTCGGCGGTGCCCGCGGCCGTGCCGACGACGAGGGTGCCGGGGGTGATCGTGATGGAACTCGCCATCGCGACGATCTCCCCGTCGGTGCGGCACCGCAGCGGGAGTTCGACGACGGCGGGCAGGGGGGCGGGGTCGCGGCGGAACGCGGCGAGGCACACCTGCCACGCGCCCTGGGCGACGGCGACGAGGATGTAGACGACGTAGGAGATCGTCGCGAGGATCCGGCCGATCATCGGAGCACCACCTGGACGTAGGGGGCGAGGTCGGTGAGTCCGGCCGCGGCGCGGGCCGTGACGGCGAGGAGGGGCTCGGCGGCGGCGAACATCGCGAGCGACAGCCCGACGAGGACGAGGCCCGGAAGGGCGACGGCGAGGCGGATGCGCACGTCACCGACGGGGGTGAGCTCGCCGCGACCGGTCTCGGGGTGGGGCGGGCGGTACCGGTCGAGCGGGCGGCCCCAGAACACCTCGTTCCACAGTCGCTGCAGGGCGAGCAGCGACACGACGGAGGCGAGGATCACGGCGGCGACGAACGCCCACCCGATTCCGGGGTGCTGCCCCGCGTTCGTCGAGGCGACGACGAGGCCGACCTTGCCCCACAGACCGGAGGTGGGCGGGAGGCCGACGAGGGAGAACAGGCCGAGGACGAACCCGGCGGCGACGAGCGGGTCGCGACGCGCGAGGCCTGAGAGTCGGTCGATGCGTCCGGTGCCGTAGGTGTGCTCGATCGCACCGGCGAGGAGGAGCAGCGCACCCATCGTGATGATGTGGTGGACGAGGTAGAAGAGGCCCGCCGAGAGCGACGCCGCGGTGAAGAGGACGAGGCCGACGAGGATGTGGCCGACGCCCGTGACCATCTGCCAGGCGAGGATGCCCCGCACGTGCGACTCCCCGAACGTCGCGAACGCGCCGAGGAGGATCGTCACGACGACGAGCACGGCGGCGATGCCGAGCCACGGCGCCTCGTGGATCCCGAACGTCGTGCCGTAGATGCGGTAGAGGGCGTAGAGGCCGACCTTCGTGTGGAGCGCGGAGAAGAGGGCCATGACCCCGGCGGAGGTCTCGGGGTAGGTCTGCGGGAGCCACCCGTGGACGGGGGCGAGGCCGGCCTTGACCGAGAGGGCGAGGAGGACGAGCGCGAGCGCGAGTCCGGCGCGTGGGTCGGCGGCGCCCGCCCCGGCGAGGGCGGCGAGGGTGACGGTGCCGGTCGTCGCGTACACGAACCCGACGCCGACGACGAGGATCGTGCTCGTGAGGAGGTTGACGAGGACGAACGTGCGGGCCGCCCCGAGGCGGCGCCACGAGCCGGCGCCGGCGAGGAGCGCGTACGACGGCAGGAGCATGACTTCGACCCACACGAAGAGGTTGAAGAGGTCGCCGGTGAGGAGGGCGCCGCTCACGCCCGCGAGGAGCATGAGGACGAGCGGGGGCAGGAGCCGCCGCCGGTCGACGCCGGCGATCGAAAGGAACACCGCGCACACCGTCGTCGTGAGCGAGGTGATCGTCACCATGAGCGCCGAGAGCGTGTCGGAGACGAACGGGATCGCGACGCCGGGGACGTAGCCGCCGATGCGGTCGGAGATCACGGGCGTGACGGTGTGGGTGGCGAGGAGGGCGAGGCCGCCGAGGGTGGAGAGGGCGGGGACCCCGATCATCACGGCCCGGCCGACGGCGCGGCTGCGGACGAGGACGAGGAGCCCGGCGCACAGCAGCGGGCCGGCGACGAAGAGCGGAAGGAACCGCGGGTCGAACGCCGGGACGGGCGCGGCGGCGGAGAAGAGGGTGGGGGTCATCGGTCGTGGTTCTCCCCCGTGGCGGGCATGCGATGGGTGTCGTCGTTGTGGCCGAGGACGGCGAGCATGAGCATGAACACCGTGACGGCCATCGAGATGACGATGGCGGTGAGCACGAACGCCTGCGGCAGCGGGTCGGCCGCGGTCGCGGGATCCATGCGGTCTGTGAGCGGCTCGCCGCGCCAGGCGCTCACGCCGCCGGTGAGGAGCATGAGGTTGGCGGCGTGGCTGACGAGGGTCATGCCGAAGACGGCCCGCACCATGCTGCGGGACAGCAGGAGGTAGGCGCCTCCGGCGACGAGGACGGCGACGGTCGCGGCGATGATCACGAGGTCCTCCCGGACGGGTCGGTCGTGGGTGTGCCGGTGGCGGCGGCGGTGGCGCGGGTGGCCGCCCGGGCGGGGTGGGCGCGGGCGGGTCGGCCGGCGTCGGCGGGTCGGTCGCCGTCGGCGATGAACGTCGTCCGGGCGCGGGCGCGGGACTCCTTGTGGCCGCCGCCGGAGCGGCGGGCCTCGGCGACCTCGGCGGCCTCGGCGTCGCTGACGATCTCACCCTCGGTCATCTCCTCGGCGCGCTCGTGGGTGCGTTCGGTGTCGGTGGACTCACCGGTGCCGAGGAGGTTGAACGCGGCCATGACGAGTCCGAGGACGGCCATGTAGACGCCCGCGTCGAAGATCATCGACGTCGTGAGGTGCACGCTGCCGACGTGCCCGTAGGAGGGCTGGAGGAAGCTGCCCGAGGCGAGGAGGTTGCCGATGCCGGTGGACACGGCGGTGACGATCCCGCCGCCGATGAGCGCGACGGGCAGGCGGGGCGGGCCGATCTGGCGGTCGCGGGACGTCGACAGGTAGACGAGGCCGACGATCGAGGAGCCGACGAGGGCCGCGATGAAGCCGCCGCCCGGCGCGCTGTGGCCGCGCCAGAAGAGCCCGAGGGAGGCGATCGCGAGGATCGGCACCATGATCCGCAGCATGAGCTGCAGCCCGATCGTGTTGGGCCACGCCTCGGTGATGGCGCGGTGGGCGGTGCTGCCGGGCTCGCGCAGGTCGAGCTCCGGGCGGGGCGCGTGACGCGTGTCGTACGTCGTGTCGGCGCTCGCCTCGGGGGCGCCGACGGCGGTGGCCGAGGTGACGGGGTGGGGGTCGAGCGCACGGTCACGCACGGTGGAGAGCACGGCGACGAGCGCGATGCCCGTCATGCCGAGGACGGAGAGTTCGCCGAGGGTGTCGAGCGCGCGGAACTCCACGAGGATGACGTTGACGACGTTGTGGCCGCCGCTGATCTCCGTCGTGTGGGAGAGGTAGTACTCCGCGAGGTCGGAGCGGCCGCGCCGCCCGGAGAACACCCAGGTGGCGACGCCCGCGGCGAGACCGACGGCGAGCGCGAAGATGCCCTTCGAGACCCGCGCCCGCGTCGTGATCGCGCCGAAGGTGAGGGGCAGCTTCTGCAGCACGAGCATGATGACGACGATCGTCAGCGCCTCGACGAGGAGCTGCGTGAGGGCGACGTCGGGAGCGCCGAGCCGCACCATCTGCAGCGTGATGAGGATGCCGACGGCCGAGAGGCCGATGACGGCGGCGAGCCGGGAGCGGGCGCTCACGACGAGGAGCACGCTCGCGGTGGCGAGGAGCAGGACGACCGCGTCGTAGGGCTGGGAGAGGCCGGGGGTCGACGGCGGCAACGGCGGGAGCGTGAGGGCGCCGCCGAGGACGAGGACCGCGAACGCGGCGAGGACCGGCGTGAGCTGACGCGCGGGGTGGTGACCGGCGACGGTGCGCGCGGTGAGGAGACCGACGCGACGCAGGCCACCGGTGATCGCGGCGATGGCCCCGGCGCCGTCGAACGGGAGGAGGGGACGCTCGAGCCGCGGCCACAGGCGGTGCCGCACGGCGATGACGAGGAGGCCGAGCGCGAAGACGACGAGCGTCGCGACGAGCGGGGCGGTGAGCCCGTGCCACAGCGCGAGGTGGACGTGGTGGTGCCCACCGGGCCGGGCGGCCTCCGCGGCGCGGAGCACGGGAGTGTCGAGGATCCACACGGCGAGGCCGAGGGGGATGCCGAGGAGGATCGGCAGCGACGCCGCGCCGAGGAAGATCGGGCCGGGGGTGTGGAGGTGGCGGTCCTCGCCGTCGTGGTCACGGGCGACGACGGCGAGGCCGGACTCGTCGCCGGGCCCGAGGTCACGGGTGCCGTCGACGAATCCGCCGAAGACGATCTTCACGCAGTAGCCGAAGGTGAGGACGCTCGCCGCGGCGCCCGCGACGAGGGCGGTCCACCCGGCGAGCTGCCCGCCGGGGGCGCCGTGGAGGGCGGTGAGGAGGCCCTCCTTGCTCACGAAACCGAGGAGCGGGGGCACACCCGCCATCGACGCCGCACCGATGACGGTGACGGTGAAGCTCAGCGGCATCGCGCGCCACAGGGAGGGCAGGCGGCGCATGTCGCGGGTACCGGCCGCGTGGTCGACGACGCCGACCATCATGAACAACCCCGACTTGAAGAGGGCGTGGGCGATGACGTGGAGCACGGCGGCGGCCACGGCGATCTCGGTGCCCACACCGATCGCGGCGACGACGAGCCCGAGCTGACTCACGGTCGAGTACGCCATGAGCTTCTTGAGGTCGGTCTGCTGAAGGGCGAAGAACGCCGCGAGCGCCGCGGTGAAGAGGCCGGTGACGATGAGGAGGACGTTCCACACGGGCGTCGCGTGGAACGCCGGGGAGAACCGGAGGAGCAGGAAGATGCCGGCCTTGACGACGGCCGCGGCGTGCAGATAGGCGCTCACGGGGGTCGAGGCGGACATCGCGTCGGGCAGCCACACGTGGAACGGGAACTGGGCCGACTTCGTGAACCCGGCGACGAGGACGAGCACGGCGACGGCGGCGGTGGAGGCGGGGTCGGTCGTCCACACCGGGTCGGCAAGGGCGGTGCTCATCGTCGTCGTGCCGGTGCGGGCGACGATCGTGCCGACGGCGACGAGCAGGGTGAGCCCGCCGACGAACGTGAGGAACATCGTGCGCAGCGAGGCGAGCTGACCGCCGCGGCCACCCTGCCCGACGAGGAGGAACGACGCGATCGACGTCGCCTCCCAGCACACGAAGAACCACACGAGGTCGTCGGCGAGGACGAGGCCCGTCATCGCGAGGGTGAACGTCGCCATGACGACGTAGAACGCCGTGTGCCGCAGGGGACGCCCGTCGGCGTCGGCGACGTCGAGGTAGCGCGTCGCATAGATGAGGACGACGGCGCCGACGAGGAGCGCGATCGCGGCGAAGACGATGCCGAGACCGTCGGCGCGCAGCGACATCGACGCGCCGAGCGAGGGTACCCACGGCACCGACCAGGCGGGCCGACCACCGGCGAGCACCTCACGCGCCGTGGGCACGAGCACCGCAGCGGCGGCGACGTAGATCGCCGCGAGGACGAACCCGGCATTGCGGTGAAGCACCCGGCACAGCAGCGGGGTGGCGGCGACCGCGAACAGCAGCAGCGCCAGAGAGAACGGCATCGAGGTCGTCGCGGTCATTCACGCACTCCCGGGGGTGGACGAGGGGGCGGGCTCGACCGGCACCGCCGGAGGCCGTCGTCGCCCCGGGAGAACCGCACCCGCACTGCTTCGCCGACCAGACTTCCCGGCACACCGGGAGTCCACGGTATCCGAGAGGGGGCCGCCGCCCTAACCCTACGGACCCACCCGTCGTGGCCGTGCGGCGGCCGATCCTGAGCGACTTGACCCGATCCGAACCGAGTCGAGTCCGCTTCGTGACCGCGTCGTCACGGGCCCGTGGTGCGGGTCGTCGAGACTCGACGTGTGCCTGACTCCCCCCGTCGTGCCGTCCTGCTGGCACTTCTCACCGTCGTCCTCGGACTCCTCGCCGTCGTCGCCGCCGGAGCGAGCGACGGACGCGTCCTCACGCCGTGGTGGATCCTCTGCACCGTGCTGTGCCTGATCGTGCCGCTCGGCGCGTGGAGCGCCCACGGCGCCCGCAGTCGCCTCGCCGCCCTCGGCGGGATCGCCCTCTCCTCGGCCCTGCTCGTCGGCGGGTTCGCGACCGCCCGGGGGAGCGCGTTCCTCGTCCTCGTCCTCGCGACGTTCGCGATCACCCCCGCCATGATGCTCACCCCCCGCCTGCGCGGCCACCGCGTCGTCGGCCTCGCGCTCTTCGGCGTCCCGCTCCTCCTCGTCGGCGCCGCCGGCCCCGCGACCCTCGGCGTCGTCGACCTCGACCTCGGCCTCGACGCCGCCGGGCCCGCCTCCGCACTCCTGCCCGTCGTCGGACCGGCCGCCCTCCTCGGCGGCGCGGCGACCCTCGTCGGCTGCGTCGTCGACCTCGCTTCCCGCCTGCGCACCTCCGTCTCCCCCGATACCGTCCGCGGCATCGCCGCCGTCATCGGTGGTCTCGCCCTCGTCCTCGTCGCCGCGGCGGGCGCCGTCGCCTCCGGCACGGTCTCGGGCACGGCCTCCCGCGTCGGCGCCGCCGTCGTCGTCCTCGCCATCGCGGCCGCCGCGGCCCTCACCCACGGCCTGCGCACCCTCGCGAGCACGCGGGAGGTGTCGGACGTCGGCGGTATCCTCACGGTGCTCGCCGTCCTCGCCGTGCTCGTCGGCGCGCTGCTCACCCCGGCCGGAGCCCTCGCCACCACCGTCACGCTCGTGGCGCTCCTCGCCCTCGCCGCGGTGCTCGGCGCCGTCGCCGGCCTCTGCGGAGCGGCTGCCCTCGTGCGCGCCCCGCGCACCCTCTCCCTGCCGCGTCTCGTCCGACCCGGCGCGTGGGCCGGGGTGCGGGCCCACCTCGTCCAGTCCTGACCGGACGCGAGCCCAGGACCCCGCACCGCGGGGCACGCAGCACCGCACCGCACCGCACCGCACCGCACCGCACCGCACCGCACCGCACCGCACGCGAAACACGAGGAGCACCACCCCAGTTCCCGTACCGAGACCACGTCACCGACACCGGAGCCCCCCATGAGCGTCCCCCACCCGCCCCGTCAGCGGCCCACCTCCACGTGGATCGACCCCCGCCACCTGCCGTATCCCCTCGTCGTCGCCGGGGCCTGGTCGGGGCGCCTCGTCCTCGTCCTCGCCGCGGCCGCGCTGCTCCTCTACGGCCTCGCCAAGATCAGCTTCATCGTCGTCCCGCTCGCGATCGCCCTGCTCTTCGCCGTGCTCCTCCACCCCCTGCACCGGTTCCTCCGCACGAAGGCCCACCTCCCCGACGGCCTCTCGGCAGGGCTCTCGCTCATCCTCCTCATCGCGCTCGTCACCGGCTCGGTGAGCCTCGCCGGCACCCAGATCGCCACCGGCGTCGAGGACATGCGCAGCAGCGTCTCCCAGGGCATCGACAGCTTCATCGCGTGGCTGTCCACGGGCCCGCTCCACCTCACGACGACCCAGCTGCAGGATTACGTCGACCGGGCCCGCGAGGCGCTGCAGAAGAACTCCTCGAACCTCACCTCGGGCGCCCTCGCCGCGAGCTCCTCCGCCGTCGACTTCCTCGCCGGCACCCTCATCGCCCTCTTCACGACGTTCTTCTTCCTCTACCAGGGCGAGAAGATCTACCGCTTCGTCCTCCACCTGCTCCCCGAGGCCGCCCAGGACCCGACCTTCCAGGCCCTCCGCCGCGGCTGGGTCAGCCTCGGCGCCTACGCCCGCACCCAGGTCATCGTCGCCGGCGTCGACGCCCTCGGCATCAGCCTCGGTGCGCTCGTCCTCGGCCTGCCGTTCGTCGTGCCCCTGTTCCTCCTCGTGTTCATCGCCTCGTTCGTGCCGATCGTCGGCGCGTTCGTCTCCGGCGCCGTCGCCGTCCTCATCGCGTTCGTCGTCAAGGGCCCCGTCGTCGCGCTCGTCATGCTCGGCGTCGTCCTCGTCGTCCAGCAGCTCGAGTCGCACGTCCTCCAGCCGTTCCTCATGGGCAAGGCCGTCGCGCTCCACCCGCTCGCGGTCGTCCTCGCCGTCGCCGTCGGCTCCTACCTCCTCGGCATCGTCGGCGCTCTGTTCGCCGTGCCGGTCCTCGCCGTCGTCAACTCCGCGACGCGCTACCTCGTCGGCGACGACCCGTTCCCCGAACTCGGCGACGGCCCCCTGCCCCCCACCGCCGGACAGGACGTCGACCACGAGCTCCCCGCCACCGTCGACGACGCGGACGCGCGGACCGACGCGCACACGAGCACGGGAACGGCCGCGACCGATCGCGAGGTCGGCGGCTCCCACACCGTCACGGACTGACACCGACCGACTTTCTCCCCCTCCACGTCGGGGCTCCTCCACCGCCCGGAGGGGCCCCGACGTGCGCAACCGGTTCGGCCGGCGGGTCTTTCGCCCCTAGCATGGTCGTCGTGGACTGGACCGACTACGACGCAGCTCTGTTCGACCTCGACGGCGTCCTCACGCCCACGGCCGTGGTGCACATGGCGGCGTGGGAGGAGATGTTCTCGACGTTCCTCTCCGCGCGGGGAGCCACCCCCTACACCGCGCACGACTACTTCGATCACGTCGACGGCAAGCCCCGCTACGACGGCGTGCGCGACCTCCTCGCCTCCCGCGGCATCACCCTCCCCGAGGGTGACCCGTCCGACACGGCCGACGCCGACACCGTGTGCGGGCTCGGCAACCGCAAGAACGACGCGTTCAACGCCGTCCTCGCGCGTGACGGCGTGCAGCCCTACCCGGGCTCGGTCGCGCTCGTGGAGGCCCTCGCGGCCCGCGGCACGAAGCTCGCCGTCGTCTCCTCCTCCAAGAACGCCCCCTCCGTGCTCGCCGCGGCGGGCCTCGACCGGTTCTTCCCCGTCGTCGTCGACGGCCGCGTCGCCGCCGCCGAGGGGCTCCCCGGCAAGCCCGCCCCCGACACCTTCCTCGCCGCCGCCGAGCGCGTCGGCGTCACCAAGGAGCGCGCCGTCGTCCTCGAGGACGCCACCTCCGGCGTCGCCGCCGGACACGCGGGCCGCTTCGGCCTCGTCGTCGGCGTCGACCGCGGCGCCGGTGCGGACGCCCTCACCGCTGCAGGTGCCGACGTCGTCGTCGCGGACCTGCAGGAGATCGTCCCGTGAAGCAGACCTACGACGGGATCGACCCTCTCGACCGCAACCGGTTCCCCATCGACCCCTGGCGGTTCGTCGAGCGCTTCCCCGACTTCTCCGACCTGGGCACCACCGAGACCCTCTTCGCCGTCGGCAACGGCTACCTCGGCATGCGGGCCAACCCCTCCGAGGGGCGCGAGGCGCACACGCACGGCACGTTCATCAACGGCTTCCACGAGACGTGGCCCATCCACCACGCCGAGCAGGCGTACGGGTTCGCCACCACCGGGCAGACGATGGTCAACGTCCCCGACAGCAAGGTGATGAAGCTCTACGTCGACGACGAGCCGCTCCTGCTCGCCATCGACGACCTCGAGGAGTACGAGCGCAGCATCGACTTCCGCGAGGGCGTCCTCCGCCGCGACGTCGTCTGGCGCACCCCCGCCGGCAAGCGCGTCCGCGTCCAGACGACCCGCATGGTGTCGTTCACGCAGCGTCACCTCGCCGTCTACACGATCAACGTGACGATGCTCGACGGCGACGCCCCCGTCGTCGTCTCCAGCCAGATCCTCAACCGCCAGGACGGGTTCGACGAGTACCACTCGAAGAGCGAGGCGATGGGCGAGGGGTTCGACCCGCGCCGCACGACCGCGTTCACCGAGCGCGTCCTCGAGCCGCAGGGGCACTGGAACTCCGAACGTCGGATGATCCTCGGCTACCGGTGCGCCTCCTCGGCGATGACCCTCGCCGTCGGCGCCGATCACGAGATCTTCACCGACAACGACTACGAGACCCTCATCGACACCCAGGCCGACCTGGGCAAGAGGGTCTTCCGCATCGACGCCAAACAGGGCAAGCCGATCTTCATCACGAAGGCCGTCGCCTACCACACCTCCCGACGCGTGCCCGTCCGCGAGCTCTTCGACCGCGTCCGCCGCACCCTCGACCGCGTCCGCCAGGACGGCGTGCAGCACTACCACGAGGAACAGGCCCGCTGGCTCGCCGACTACTGGAACCGCTGCGACGTCGAGATCGAGGGCCACGGCGACGTGCAGCAGGCCGTCCGCTGGAACCTCTTCCAACTCGCCCAGGCCACGGCCCGCACCGACCAGCTCGGCATCCCCGCCAAGGGCGTCACGGGCTCCGGGTACGAGGGCCACTACTTCTGGGACTCCGAGATCTACGTCGTCCCGTTCCTCGCCTACACCTCGCCGATCACGGCCCGCAACGTCCTCCGGTTCCGCGTCAACCTCCTCGACGCCGCCCGCGAACGCGCCCGCGTCCTCGCCCAGTCGGGAGCCCTCTTCCCGTGGCGCACGATCAACGGCGAGGAGGCGTCGGCCTACTACGCGGCCGGCACGGCGCAGTACCACATCGACGCCGACGTCGCGTTCGCCGTGGCCAAGTACATCGACGCCACCGGCGACACCTCGTTCCTCTCCCGGGACGGCATCGAGGTCCTCGTCGAGACGGCCCGCATGTGGGCCGACCTCGGGTTCTGGCAGACGAACGGCCACCCGTCGTTCAACATCCACGGCGTCACCGGACCCGACGAGTACACGACGGTCGTCAACAACAACCTCTTCACGAACGTCATGGCCCGGTTCAACCTCGAGCGGGCCGCCACCGTCCTCCGCGACTACGCCGAAAACGACCCGGACACGTACTCCCGCGTGTGCGCCCGGCTCCACCTCAACCCCACCGAGATCGACGAGTGGGAACGCTGCGCCGCCGGGATGGCGATCCCGTTCGACGACGAACTCGGCATCCACCCGCAGGACGAGCACTTCCTCGAGCGGGAGCTGTGGGACCTCGAGAACACCCCGCCGGAGAACTACCCGCTGCTCCTCCACTACCACCCGCTCGTCATCTACCGGTTCCAGGTGCTCAAGCAGGCCGACGTCGTCCTCGCCCTGTTCCTTCAGGGCGACCGGTTCACGGCCGAGGAGAAGCTCGCGAACTTCGAGTACTACGACCCGATCACGACGGGCGATTCCTCCCTGTCGGCGGTCGTGCAGTCGATCATCGCGGCCGAGGTCGGTCACAAGCAGGCGGCGCTCAAGTACTTCCGCGAGGGCCTCTACGTCGACCTCGCCGACCTCCACGGCAACACCCGCGACGGCGTCCACATCGCCTCCGCCGGCGGCGTGTGGAACGCGCTCGTCGACGGGTTCGCCGGCATGCGCGACTTCCACGGCGACCTCGTGTTCGACCCGCGCCTGCCCGACAGCTGGCCGCAGCTCCGCTTCCGCATCACGGTGCGCGGCACGCACCTGCTCGTCACCGTGCGGCAGGACGCGATCTCGTTCGAGGTCCTCGACGGCCCCGAGCGCGAGCTGTCGGTGCGGGGCACCTCCTACGTCGTGCGTTCCGGCGTGCCGCTCACCGTGCCCCTCGACGGGCAGGGCCCGCGCCTCACCTACGGGCTCTCGCAGCGCCGACCCGCCGAGCTGCGCCGCGGCGAGGGCGCCGTGCCCGACGTCTCCGGGCTCGGGATCCTCAACCCGCAGCTCGTCGCCGAGGACTGAGCCGACCCGTCCCGCCCCCGGTCGCCCGCGCGACGCCGGGCGGGTGCACGCGCCCGGCCGGGGTCGACGACACCGCTTCGTCACCCTGCCGTCGGCGAGGTGGGGTTGCGGGGTGAGGTCGCGGGGGCCCGGGGGCGCCCCCGTCACGTCATCGCGAGGCTCGCCGCCATCACACCCATGCCCGCGACGAGGCTGTAGACCGTCGCGTGGTGGTGCCCGAAGTCGTGGGCGGCGGGCAGGAGCTCGTCGAGCGAGACGAACACCATGATCCCCGCGACCGCCGCGAACGCGAACGCCATCGTCACCGGCCCGAGGAACGCGCTGAGCACGAGCAGGCCGACGAGCGCCCCCACCGGCTCCGCGAGACCCGCGACGAGCGAGTACCGGAACCCCACCCAGCGCGACCCCGTCGCGTAGGCGACCGGCACGGCCACGGCGATCCCCTCGGGGATGTTGTGGATCGCGACCGCCATGACGACGGGCACCGCGATCGACGACTCCTGCGTCGCGGCGAGGAACACAGCGAATCCCTCGGGGAAGTTGTGCAGGGCGATCGCGCCGGTGGTGAGGACGCCCGTGCGCATCATCCGCGCCCGCACCCGGTCGCCGCGTTCGTCGCCGCCGCCGTGCTCGTGCGGGTTGATCGACGACGGCACGAGCCGGTCGATGAGCGCGATGAGGCCGATGCCGCCGAAGAACCCGAGGATCGTCCACCACGATCCCGCGCCGCCGAAGTGCTCGACGAGGGTGTCCTGCGCGATCCCGAGCAGCTCGACGAACGACACGTAGAGCATCACCCCGGCGGAGAACCCGAGCGCCGCGGCGAGGAACCCCGGCGTCGGGCGACGCCGCGCGAACACGACCGCCCCACCCACCGCGGTCGCGAGACCGGCGAGCAGGGAAAGGACGAGGGCCGTGGGGATCCCGTGCATCGCTCAGATGAACTCGAGCGGGTCGAACTCCTCGATGGGGATGATGCGGATGCGTGGCAGCCTCGCGTCGAACGCCTCGACGTCGTACTCGAGGTCGAAGAACTCGAGCCCCTTCTCGACGAGCTCGCGGTAGCCGATGCTGCGGAACTCCTGGAAGGCGACGACCCCCGTGCGTCGGCCGTCGCAGAGGGCGCCGAGGTCGGGGAGGAAGTCTCCGTCGTGGCTCGCGAGCATGACGTCGGCCGGGCGGTCCTTGAGCGCCTGCAACGTGCGGGAGATCGCGATGTCGACGATCTTCTCGTCGGGCCGACCCGTGAGCGGCACCGGCCGGAACCCGATGCTCGTGAGCGCCTGGACGAACGCCATCGGCAGGTCGTGACGGGCGGCGAGGAAGAACAGGCCCACGACGGGCTGCCCCCACTCCTCACGCGCGAAGTTGAGTACCCGTTCCCACCTCGGACGCTCCTCCGGGCGGGGCCGCCGTTCGAGGATGCTCACGCCCAGCGTCGCGTCGAGGTTCTCCCCGTCGACGAGGAGATAGGTCGTGCGGTCGGCCTCGGTCATCTCTCATCCTTCCGTGACGCCCACGGTGGCGCCGACGTCAGCCTAGGACAGCAGGGGATGCGGGAGCCGTCGCCCTGCCGGGGTCCCGACCCGCGCGTCGCCGAGGGTTGCGTCACCGCACCCCGCCTCGATGCGCGACGATGTCGGACGACGAAAGGGAGGACATGACGCTCACACCTCGCGGCCTGGAAAAGGTCGAGACGCTCATCGCCAAGGGGACCTGTGTCCCCAACCCGTGGACGGTGACCATCGACGACGACGTGGACACCGACCGCATCAGCGGTGACGGCGTGACGATCCACCCCGGTTGCCGTATCCGCGGCGCGAAGACCGTGATCTCGGCCGGCGTCGAGCTCGGCCGGGAGGGCCCCGTGGCGGTCGAGGACTGCCGTCTCGGCCCGGGCGTCGCCCTCAAGGGCGGGTACGCCGCCAAGGCGACGTTCCTCGACGGCGCGAACCTCGGCCTCGGGCACCACGTGCGCGAGGGCTGCCTCCTCGAGGAGCAGTCGGGCGGCGCGCACACCGTCGGCCTCAAGCAGACGATCCTCTTCCCCTACGTGACGCTCGGGAGCATCATCAACTTCTGCGACGCGTTCATGGCGGGTGGCACGAGCCGCTCCGACCACAGCGAGGTCGGCTCGTCCTACATCCACTTCAACTTCACGCCCACCGGCGACAAGACGACCCCGTCGCTCTTCGGCGACGTGCCACGCGGAGTCACGCTGCGGGAGAAGCCGATCTTCCTCGGCGGGCAGGGCGGCTCCGTCGGGCCGGTGCAGGTCGGGTACGGCAGCGTCGTCGGTGCCGGGTCGGTGCTCCGCGGCGACGTCCCCGAGGAGGGCCATCTCGTCCTCGACGGCGCGCTCCGGCCGATGCGACGCCCCTACCAGGGCGAGTCGTACCGCCACCTCGCCCCCATGGTGCGCAAGAACCTCGGCTATCTCGCCCAGCTCGACGCCCTCGAGGCCTGGTATCGCCACGCCCGCGCCCCGTTCTTCGAGGCGCAGGAGCTCGGCACGCTCGTCCTCGAGGGGGCGCTCGAGACGATCGCGTCGGCCCGCAAGGAGCGGGCCTCGCGGCTCACGAAGCTCGCGGGCAAGCTCTCCGGCGCCTCCACCCTGCAGACGCGACTCACGGAGAAGGTGGGCGAGGTCGTCGCAGCCTTCGGGCAGGAGACCCCCGCCCCCGAGGCCTCCGTCCTGCGTCCGCTCACCGACGCCGCCTCCGCGGGCACCGGGTACCTCGCGGCCGTCCACGGTCTCGACGACGCGGCCGTCACCGGCGTGCAGCAGTGGCTCACCGGCGTCGTCGAGGGTTCCCTCGGGCGCGCGCACGACCTCCTGCCCGAGCTCACCGACTGACCCGCCACCGGTCCACCCCGCACGGGTGGTCCGAACGACGACCGAAACTCCACCGCCTGCTCGAGACCGGGCCGTTGACCTGCAGCGAGGCGTCCCCACTCCGGGGGCGGGTGAGTTCTGGTTGTCGTTCGAGGAGGTCGGGCCGACCCCACTCGGCAGCGGCTCTCCGCCGACGCCCCGTGCGTCACCTGGACATGTACGGAGCCCGGCAGGCGTGGGAACGCCTGCCGGGGACGCACGACGAACCCGGGTGCCTCACGCGGCGCCCGGGTTCGTGCGTCGTCGGGTCAGGCGCCGCTGAAGGCGGCGTCGCGGGTGCCGACCTTGCGGCCTACGGCGAGGTGACCGCCGAGGAAGCCGCCGACACCGGCGAGGGTCATGCCCCCCGAGGCCGAGGAGGCGGCCGAGCCCGTCTCGGCCGGAGCGGCGTGCCGCCCACGAGCCGAGCTGGAGGAGGGCGGCGCCGCCGTTGACGCCGGCGTGGACGACGCCGACTCGCTTCTCGCGGCGGGGAATCCCGGCGTACTCGGCCCATCCCGTGAGGGCGGCGGGCACGGCGCTCGCGACGCCGAGACCGGTGAGGAGTCGGGCCGCGTCGCGGGAGTCCTCGCCGCCGACGAGATCGAGGGCGAGTGCGCTCATCCACGTCCCCATGGGCATCTCGACGAGCAGCGGGTGTACGGCGTGACCGAGCCACCGGCCGGTGAGCAGACCCGCGACACCGTCGTTCGCGGTGAGCGTGCCGGCCAGGCCGTCGCCGAGGCGGGTGGCGCCGTCGAGGGCAGTGGCGTCCTCGAGGGCGAGCACCGCCGGGGAGAGCGGGCTCTCCGGCGAGGCCGCCGGGCGGGGCAGGGAGGTGGGGGAGATCGGGTCGGTCATCGTCGCGCCTTCCATGAGGACTTGGGGGATCTTCGCCACCCTGACACCGCGGGCCGGGCACCGCCACCGCTGAGGCACGGACCCGCCGCGAGCACCGGTCGTGACGGCCGACGTGACAGCGGTGGCGCGCCGGACCCGACACGGACGTGACCTCGGGGGCCACGACGGTGCTCGCGGCGGCAGGCGGCGCGGGCGGGGCGCCGGCCGTGACGACGGCCGTGACGACGGCCGTGACGACCGTGGCGGCTCCGGCGGCCGCATCGGAGGCGACGTCGGCGACCGCTCCGGCCGCGACGTCGTACGTGAGGGACTGGCACGTGATCCCGGAGACGGCTCCGGCCGCAGCGACGCACGCGACGTCGGACACGTCCGTCGTCCTCGTCCTCGGACGCCTGTCGCGTGCGGGATACGACGATCGGGCACCCGAGGGCGACACGTGTTCAGAACGGTCGTCCTGTTTTCCGGTTCGGAGGGGGATCATGGGCAAGAATGCGAGGTGTCGTGGAGGGACGGCATTCATGAACGCAACTGGGGAACAGGGGAATCACATGAACACGGGGACATCCATGCGTCGGGTCGGGGCCGTGACGCTCGCGGCGGCCACCGCCGCCACGACGTTCGCGGCGGCGCCTGCGCAGGCCGCGACGCAGACCCACCGGGGACACGGACCGAAGGTCGTCTCGCACCACCAGCACAAGCGCCCGTCGCACCGCCCGGCCGCGGGGTTCCGGCCGGTCCACCGCGCCGTGGCGGAGGTCGTCGCCATGACGTCGCCGGCGCGGGGTCAGGTGTGGTTTGTCGAGCGTGCCGGCAACGGCCGGGTCATGCTCGAGCGCAAGGCCGGCAACCGCTGGTCGACGACGCGACTGCCGATCCGCCTCGAGTCCGACGGCAGCGTCAAGATCCACGGCTCCGCCGCGAACGACGTGTGGCTCACCGCCGCCGGTCAGCTGTGGCACTTCGACGGCCGCCGCTGGTCGCGTACGGGCCTCCCGGGTGGGGCCCGCGCCACGACGGTGCACGACGTGCCCGGCCCCGACGTCTACGTCGGCCTCTCGGGCGGTCACGACACGACCGGCATCTTCCGCATGCGCCGCGGCCGCTGGACGTCCCTCGGGCGCCCGGCCGACCTCGACATCGACGCCAAGATCGGCCCGACCTACCGGCCGACCGACCTCACGCAGGCGGGGGGCCGCTGGTTCGCGACGTGGAACCCGATCGCCCACAACGCCACCTACAGCGAGGTCTCGTTCGTTCTCGAGCGGGGTGGCTGGGTCCAGCCGTTCCAGACGCTGTTCAAGGGTGCGGGCGAGTACAACGAGCTGGGAGCCTGGCTCGTCCCGTCCCGCGACGTGCAGGTCTCGCTGGGCAGATCCGCCCGCAGCCTCGGGTCGACTCGCGGCGGACTCTGCAAGGTGTGGATCAAGGGCACCGGTGAGCAGCAGTGCACCACGCGGTGGGCCGTCGGTTCTGCGGCGCTCTTGGCCAACGGCAACATCGTCGTCGGAGGCGACGATTACACGCCGACCGGCAAGCCCGTCGTGCAGGGCACCTTCGGCATCCGCACGAAGGCGGGTGCGGAGAAGCTCGTCGCGGGTGACCCCGGCGACAAGACCCTCGCCATGGCCGTCGAGCCCGGCACGTCGATGGTGTGGGCGGCGACGAAGAAGGGTGGCACGACGACCATTCAGGCTTGGAAGGGCTGACACCCCGCGCCTCGTCACGACGTCGACCGAGGGCCCGCATCCCACCGGGGGTGCGGGCCCTCGCCCGTCTCCCGCCGTTCCCGCCCGTCCCGGGCCGCTCCCACCCGGATGACGTCATCGATGACGTCGTCCGAGGGAGGTGGGGGCGGTCAGTAGGTGGGGGCGTCGGGGTCGACGTCGTGGATCCATTCGAGGATGCCGCCAGGGATGTGGGCGACACGCTCGTACCCGGCGTCGAGGAGGGCGTGCGCGGCGCGTTCGGAGCGCGCGCCGGCCTTGCAGAAGAGGACGATGTCGCGGTCGCGGGGCAGGTGGACCTCCCCGGCGAGGAGCGAACCGAGCGGGACGAGTTCGGCCCCCTCGACGACGACGATCGCGTGTTCGAGGGGTTCGCGCACGTCGACGACGAGGAGATCCTCCTCGCCACGACCGACGGCACGAGCCGCGAGACGCTCGGCGAGGACGCGCGCAGGGACCTCGGGGACGCGGGGGGCGACGTCCGCCTCCTCCGGCGCGGTCGGGGGCAGGCCGCACGAGGCGGCGTAGTCACGGGCGTGGGTGTGCAGGTCGGTGACGGGCACCCGGTCGGGGTCGGGGCGGATCGTGAGCTCCCGCCACGTCGCCGCGAGCGCGTCGTGGACGAGCAGACGTCCCACGAGGGTGCGGCCCGTGCCGGTGATCAGCTTGAGCGCCTCGGTGCCCATCGCGGCGCCGACCGCCGCGCACAGCACCCCCATGACCCCGGCCTCCGCGCACGAGGGCACGAGACGCGGGTCGGGCGGCTCGGGGAAGACGTCGCGGTACACGGGCCCGTGCCCCGCCCAGAACACCGACACCTGCCCGTCGAAGCGGAGGATCGATCCCCACACGCAGGGCTTGCCGGCGATCTCGCACGCGTCGGCGACGAGGTAGCGGGTGGCGAAGTTGTCGGCGCCGTCGAGGACGAGGTCGTAGTCGGCGACGAGGTCGAGGGCGTTCTCGGGGGTGAGACGCACCCGGTGCGGCACGACGGTGACGAGCGGGTTGACCTCCGCGACGGCGTCCCTCGCGGACTCGACCTTGGGACGGCCGACGTCGTCGGTGCCGTGGACGACCTGGCGTTGGAGGTTGGACTCCTCGACGACGTCGTCGTCGACGACCCCGATGGTGCCGACCCCGGCCGCGGCGAGGTAGAGCAGCGCGGGCGAGCCGAGACCACCGGCGCCGAGGACGAGCACGCGGGCGTTCTTGATGCGCCGTTGGCCGAGCTCTCCGATCTGCGGTAGGAGGAGGTGTCGGGCGTACCGACGCTTCTCGGCCTGGGTGAGCTCGAGTGCGGGGGCGACGAGCGGCGGCAGGGCCGCGGACTGCGCGCCGGACGCCGCCGTGGCTCCCGGCGAGGGGGCGGCGCTCACAGGTCGGCCCGGTCGGTCATCGGGGAGGAGGCGAGGGCGTGCTCGCGGCGCGGGATGCGTCCGGCGCGGCGGGCGAGGTACCCGGCCTCGACGGCGTGGGCGAACGCGGCGGCCATCGTCGCCGGGTCCTGCGCCCGGGTGACGGCGCTCGCGAGGAGCACGGCGTCGCAGCCGAGTTCCATCGCGAGCGCGGCCTCCGAGGCGGTGCCGATGCCCGCGTCGAGGACGATGGGCACGCCCGCACGCGACACGATGAGCTCGATGTTGTGCGGGTTGAGGATCCCCAGCCCGGTGCCGATGGGTGCGCCGAGCGGCATGACGGCCGCGGCGCCGAGCTCCTCGAGGCGGAGCGCGGTGACGGGGTCGTCGTTCGTGTACGCGAACACGGTGAAGCCGGCGGCGACGAGCTGCTCGGTGGCGTCGAGGAGTTCGACGACGTCGGGCAGGAGGGTGCGGTCGTCGGCGATGACCTCGAGCTTGACCCAGTTCGTCTCGAGGGCCTCCCGGCCGAGTTCGGCGGTGAGCACGGCCTCGCGAGCCGTGTAACACCCGGCGGTGTTGGGGAGGATCGCGATGTCGAGGCGGCGAAGCATCTCGAAGAGCGACCCCTGCGCCTGAGGGCTGTACCGCCGCAGCGCCACCGTGGTGAGCGCGGTGCGGGAGGCGACGAGGGCCTCCTGGAGACGGTCGAGGCTCGAGAGGCCGCCGGTGCCCATGAGGAGGCGCGACGACAGGCTCACCCCGTCGACGGCGAGGGGCGCGACGAGCGGGTCGGTGGTCGTGCCGGTCATGGCGGTCATCCTCCCTGCACCGCGGTGACGAGTTCGAAGGTGTCTCCGTCGGCGACCTCGGCGTAGGCCCACGCGCCGCGGGGGACGACGACGCCGTCCCGGGCGAGGGCGACGCCGAGACCCTGTCCGGTGGGGCCGCGGCCGTCGTCGCCGATCTCCTTGCCGGTCTCGAGCGCGACGAGGTCACGGCACGTCGCCCCCGCGGGGAGCGAGCGTGGCCGGTCGTTGACGGTGAGGGAGACCTCGCCGAGGTCGGTCATGGCGTGTCCTTTCCGGCGGTGGAGCGGGAGAAGCGGTGGGGGTCGGTGGGCGCGGCGAGCGCGAGGAGGTCGGCGTCGTCGGGCCGGTCCGCCCCCGCGAGGCGACGCAGGTGCGCGGCGACGAGGTCGGCGGTGAGCGGGGCGAGGAGGATCCCGTGGCGGAACAGGCCGGTCGCGACGAGCACCCCCGGCGCGACGGGCCCGACGAGCGGTGCGTTGTCCGGCGTGCCGGGGCGGGCGCGGGCGAGGACCTCCTCGACGGCGAACTCCCGCACGGCGGGCACGAGACGCACCGCGTCGACGAGGAGGTCGTGCACCCCACCGGCGAGGACGCGGCGTTCGTCGTCCTCCCGGGCGGTCGCGCCGAGGAGCACGCGGCCGTCGCCGCGAGGGATGAGGTAGACGGGGCGCCCCTCGACGAGGCCGCGCACGGTGTGGGTGAGGTGGGACGCGAGGTGCGGCGGGGCGATGAGTCGGATCACCTCGCCGTGGACCGGGCGGAGGACGCCGCGCAGGTCGGGGCCCCCAAGGTCATGTGTGAGGTCGTGCGTGAGATCGGCCGCGCCGAGCCCGGCCGCGACGACGACGGCGTCCCCGTCGAGGGTCTCCCCCGAGGCGGTGACGACGTGCGGGCGGCCACCGGCACGCACACGTGTGGCGGCGTCCTCGACGATCCTCACGCCTGCGCCGCGGAGTGCGGTGAGGAGGGCGGCGGCGAGGAGTCGGGGGTCGACCTGGTGGTCGTCGGGGGCGAGGAACGCGCAGGTGAGGCGGGGTCCGAGGAGCGGTTCGAGGCGGCGGGCCTCGCGGGTGGTGAGGGCCTCGATGCGCAGGCCGAGGCGGAGGCAGAGGGCGTGGAGGTCGGCCAGGTGACCGCGGTCGGCGGCGTCGGCGCCGCAGATGAGGGTGCCGGAGGTGACGTACCCCGTCGGGGTGCCCTCGGGCAGGTGGGCGGCGACGTCGGCGACGAACTCCGGGTAGCGCTGCGAGGAGGCGAGGAGGAGGGCGGTGAGGTCGTCCTCGCCGTGGAAGGCCTCGCCGACGGGGGTGAGCATGCCGCCCGCGGCGTGGGTGGCGCCGCCGGCGGGCGCCGGGTCGAGGAGCGTGACCTCGTGCCCGTCGCGGTGCAGCCGCCACGCGGTGGCGAGCCCGATGATGCCCGCGCCGACGACGATGATGCGCATCGTCCCTCCCTCCGACGGTGTGACGCGTATCGGGTTCGGGCGGTCGACGTCGACTCGTCCTCTCAGCCTCGGCGTGAGGCTCCCGCGGAACGCGACTAGCGTACCGAGGCATGACGACGACTTCGCAGGCCGTGCGTGAACGCCTCGCCGCCTCCCGCCTCTACCTCTGCACCGACACCCGCGCGGAGCGGGGCGACCTGCGCGGGTTCGTACGGGCCGCGTTCGCGGGCGGGGTGGACATCGTGCAGATCCGCGAGAAGGGCATCGAGGCCGCGCAGGAGCTCGCCGCGCTCGAGATCGTCGCCGAGGAGGCCCGCGCCGCAGAGGCGCTCGTCGCGGCGAACGACCGGGCCGACGTCGCCGCCCTCGCCGGGGTGGACGTGCTCCACGTCGGGCAGGACGACCTCACGCCCGCGCAGGTGCGGCGGTTCTGCCCGGACGCCGTAGTCGGGCTCTCGACGCACTCACCGGAGCAGCTCGCCGCGGCCCTCGCCGAGCCGGACGTCGACTACTTCTGCACGGGGCCGATCTGGGCGACGCCGACGAAGCCGGGCCGTCCGGGTGTCGGCCTCGACCTCGTCCGCGCCGCAGCAGAATCCGGCACGGAGACGCCGTGGTTCGCGATCGGTGGGGTCTCCCACGAGACGATCGGGGAGGTCGTCGACGCGGGCGCGACTCGTGTCGTCGTCGTCCGCGAGATCACCGAGTCCCACGACCCCGAGGCCGCCGCCCGCCGCCTCCGTCACGTCCTGCCGGACTGACGCGGCGCACGCCGACCGCGTCGTTCGCCGGTGCGGGCCATGCCGCCTCGGTGGTGCGGCCGCCCGGGCGAGGAGCAGCGCGAGGGCGAACGCGAGCAGCGTGACACCGCTGACGAGCACGACGCCGAGGGCCAGGAGGAGGAACGACGAGGGCGCGTCGACCGCGGCGGTCCCGCCGGTCACGGCCGGGGCGAGCGTGACGAGCGCAGCCGTGAGGCACAGCGACACCGCGCTCGCCGCGACGGGTGGAGCACACAAGGGGTCGACCTTCCCCGGTACGCCCAGGCCGCGGCCCGTGGAGCGGGCCGGGGCGTCGGCGCATCGATGGCCGAAGGACGCTCGGCGGTCGACCGGGATCGTTCGACGGGTCGGGGGTCGATTCAGTGGTCGATGTTCTTCTCGAGGACCTCGCCCGTAGCAGCGTCGACGACGACCTCGTGCTCCTTGTCGTTCGCGTCGACGATCTTGATGTCCCAGCCGACGACGTCGGAGCGGACGGCCTTGTGGTCGCGGTCGAGCTCGGCCGACTTCGGCACGCCGGGGACCGCCTTGAGCGCGGCCTCCATCGCCTGCTTCATGTCGACGGTCGCGGCGGCGATGTCCGCCTTGTCGTCCTTGTCGACGCTCTCGTCCTTCGTCTTCTCGACGGTCGTGCCGTCGGTGGCGAGCGTGATCTTCTGGGCCTTCTGGCCGTCGCTCACCGTGACCTCGGGGCTCGTGTCCTCGAAGTCGTACTCGACCGCCTTGCCACCCGCGAGGCTGCCCGTCGCGGTGGCGAGCGCGGTGTAGACGAGGTCGGTCGAGCCCGCGACGTCCTTCTTCACGGGGTTGTTCGTGCCCTGCGCGGACGCGGACTGCGACGGTGCGGGCTCGTTCGTCGCCGTGACGGTCGTCGTCTCGACCGGGGCCGGCTGCTGCTGCGCGGGCTGCTCGTCGTTCGAGCCACACCCGACGAGGGTGGCGCCGAGGACGGTGGCAGCGGCAGCGGCACGGAACGCGCGCCGACGGCCGAGGAACGGGGTCGCCGTGTCGGTACTCATGTCACGCCCTTTCCCCCGGCCTGCCCCCGACAAACTCGTCGATGCCGATGTCACAGGTGCTCTCACGCCGACGCCGCAGGTCAGCGCCCCGAACGCACGAGCCGGGCGATCGCGTCGGAGACCTCCCGGAGCTTGACCTCCTGCTCCTCCCCGCCCTCGCGGGCGGCGGCGACGACGCAGTGCGCCATGTGGTCCTCGAGCAGGCCGAGGGCGACGGACTGCAGCGCGCTCGTCGCCGCCGACACCTGCGTGAGGACGTCGATGCAGTACCGGTCGTCCTCGATCATCTTCGCGATGCCCCGCACCTGACCCTCGATGCGCTTGAGCCGGGCGAGATGGGCCGCCCTGTTCTCGTCGTAGCCGTGCGGGCCCGCGGGTTCGTTCTCGGCGGCCCCGGCGGCGGGCACCTCTGCCGACGCCTCGGGGGCACCGGGCACGTCGCTGGGCACGGCGAAAGGCACGGCGGGGGTGTCGTCGTCAGTGCTCATCGAGGGCTTCGTCCGCCGAGGGCGTGAGGGGGGAGAACGACCGTAGCCGGAGGCTGTTCGCGACGACGAACACCGAGCTGAACGCCATGGCCGCGCCCGCGATCATGGGGTTGAGCAGCCCGAACGCCGCGAGCGGCAGGGCGAGGACGTTGTAGGCGAACGCCCAGAAGAGGTTGACCTTGATCGTGCGGAGCGTCGCGCGGGAGAGGCGGATCGCGTCGGCGACGAGCCGGAGGTCGCCGCGGACGAGCGTGAGGTCGGCGGCCGCGATGGCCGCATCCGTGCCCGTGCCCATCGCGAGGCCGAGGTCGGCCTGCGCGAGCGCCGCGGCGTCGTTGACGCCGTCGCCGACCATCGCGACGACCCGGCCGTGCTCCTGGAGATCGCGGACGACGTCGACCTTGCCCTCGGGGAGGACACCGGCGACGACCTCGTCGATGCCGACCTCGGCGGCGACGGTGCGCGCGACGGTCTCGTTGTCGCCGGTGAGGAGCACGGGCGTGAGGCCGAGGTCGCGGACCATCGCCACCGCCTCCGCGCTCGTCTCCTTGACGGTGTCGGTGACGGTGAGCACCCCGCGGGCGCGGCCGTCCCAGCCGACGACGATCGCCGTGGCCCCGTCGTCGCGGGCACGGCGGAGGGCGGCGTCGACGTCGTCCGGCAGCACGTACCGCGCGTCGAAGAGGAGCTCGGATCGACCGGCGAGGACGTCAAGCTCACGCCCGTCGCGGACGATCCGGCCGCGCACCCCCTGACCGGGGACGTTCTCGAAGCCGTCGACGGGGAGGAGCCCCGAGGGGGAGGCCTCGAGCGCGGCGTCGGCGACGGCGCGGGCGATGGGGTGCTCCGAGGCGTGCTCGAGGCTGCCGGCGACGTGGAGGACGACGTCGGGACCCTCCCCCGCCACCGCGGAGACGCCCGCGAGCGCCATGCGGCCCGTCGTCACCGTGCCGGTCTTGTCGAGGACGACGGTGTCGACGCGGCGGGTCGACTCGAGCACCTCGGGGCCCTTGATGAGGATGCCGAGCTGGGCGCCACGGCCGGTGCCGACGAGCAGCGCCATCGGCGTGGCGAGGCCGAGCGCGCACGGGCACGCGATGATGAGGACGGCGACCGCGGAGGTGAACGCCGCCGCCGCGCCTCCGCCGGTGAGGAGCCAGGCGAGGAGCGTGACGAGCGCGAGGACGAGGACGATCGGCACGAACACGCCGGAGATGCGGTCGGCGAGCCGTTGCACGTCGGCCTTGCCCGACTGGGCGTCCTCGACCATCTTCGCCATGCGGGCGAGCTGGGTGTCGGCGCCGACGCGGGTCGCCCGGACGACGAGACGCCCACCGACGTTGACGGTCGCCCCCGTCACGGCGTCACCCTCGGTGACGTCGACGGGCACGGACTCCCCCGTGAGCATCGAGGCGTCGACGGCGGAAGCGCCGGACTCGACCACACCGTCGGTCGCGATCGTCTCGCCGGGGCGGACGACGAACCGGTCGTCGACGACGAGCGCCGAGACGGGGACGCGCTGCTCGCGTCCGTCACGGAGGACGACGGCCTCCTTGGCACCCATGTCGAAGAGGGCCCGCAGGGCGGCACCCGCGGCGCGACGCGACCGCGCCTCGAAGTAACGACCGCCGAGGAGGAACGTCGTCACCGCGACGGCCGCCTCGAGGTAGATGTTCGACGCGCCGCCGTGGCCGGGGTGGACGGTCATCTCGAAGCCGTGCCGCATGCCCGGCACCCCGGCGTCGCCGAGGAACAGGGCGTACAGCGACCAGCCGAACGCGGCGAGGGTGCCCATCGAGATGAGCGTGTCCATCGTCGTCGCGCCGTGACGCAGGTTGGTGAACGCGGCGCGGTGGAACGGCCACGCCCCCCACACGACGACGGGGGCGGCGAGGGTGAGCGAGAGCCACTGCCAGTACGTGAACTGCCACGCCGGCACCATCGCGAGGACGACGACGGGGATCGACAGCGCGGCGGACACCCACAACCGCTGCCGCAGTGAGGCGAGGTGGGCGTCCTCGGGGGCGGCCGAGTCCGCGGCCGGGTCCGCGGCCGCGGGCGTGTCCGCCGCCGGCGGCGGCGGCAGCGTGGCGCCGTACCCGGCGGCCTCGATCGTCTCGACGAGCGTCTCCGGCGTCACCGTCTCGGCCGGGTAGCTCACCTTCGCCTTCTCGGTGGCGTAGTTGACGCTCGCGGTGACCCCGTCGAGCTTGTTGAGCTTGCGCTGGATGCGGTTGGCGCACGAGGCACACGTCATGCCCGCGACGGCCAGCTCGATGTCCTGGAGCTCGGTCGGCGCACCGTCACCGGGGCGCGTCCCGGCCGTGGTGTCCGTCGTCATACGTCACGTCCTTGCCGGTCGAGAGGGAGCCCGCGAGAGCGGGCGGGGTGCGCCCGGGCCACGTCACAGGAGACGGGCCGGGCACGTGGGACGACGAGGCCCGGCCGTGACGACGGCCGGGCTCGACGGGCCACCCGGGGGTGGCGGGGAGATCCGATTCGGCGGGAGCGCCGCAGAGGCGGGGATGCGCGGGATCCCCGCGCGGCTCAGGAGAGCTGGTAGCCCGCCTCGGTGACCGCGGACTCGACGGCGGAGCGGTCGACGTCGCCCTCGCTCGTCACGTCGAGGCGGCCGCTCGCGAGGTCGACGTCGACGCCGGTGACGCCGGGAATCTCGCCGACCTCCTCCTTGACGGAGGCGACGCAGTGCTCGCAGGTCATGCCGGTGACGGTGTAGGTGGCGGTGGCCATCTCGACTCCTCGGGTGCTGGGGCGGTGGTCCGGGGGCGGATGCGCGACCGCGTCCGCCCCCGCCTTCTGCAACAGACTACCCCCCAGGGGTATTCCCTCCGGGGCCGGGAGCGGACTCCCGGATGACCCCAGGGCGCCCCTGCGGGGTGACCCCTCGGAGACGCCGACGGGCCCGCACACCGGTCGTGTGCGGGCCCGTCCGTCGATATGGTGCGCTCGGCGTCGATGGTGTCGTCGCCACAACCCCCGGGACGTCCTCGTGAGACGAGCGAAGGGCGCCGGCTCGGGCGCCTCGTGAGCGCCGTCCCCGTCTTTCTGATCACCAGAGAAGCACCTTTCCGCACACCGTGCAAACACTCCTGCGATAATTGATCAGAATGACCACGACGGCCCGATGACGACCGTCATCCGTGATCCATCTGACGGAGGAACCCCGTGCCCGACGACGTCACCCCCCACGGCGCTCGCCTCGACGAGATCGACCGGCGCCTCCTCGCCACCCTCGACGACGACCCCCGCGCGACCGTCCTCACCCTCGCCGACCGGGCGGGCCTCGCCCGCGGCACCGTGCAGTCCCGCCTCGAGCGGTATCAACGCGACGGGCTGCTCCGCGCGCACAGCACGCGCATCGATCCCGCCGCCCTCGGCCGCCCCCTCAGCGCGATGGTCTCCGCCGAGCTCGATCAGCACCACATCGACGACGCCTGCGCGGCCCTCGCCCGCATCCCCGAGGTCCTCGAGTGCTTCGCCCCGGCCGGCGAGACCGACCTCCTCTGCCGGGTCGTCGCCCGCGACCCCGACGACCTCTACCGGGTGAGCGAGGAGATCCGCCTCTGCCCCGGCATCCTCCGCACCCGCACGAGCGTCTACCTGCGGCGGGTCATCCCCTACCGCACCCGCCTCCTCCTCGAGGAGGGCCTCACGACGACGGCCCCCGCACCACGCCCTCGTCGAGGGGGCGCGGCGGCGGGGGCCGTGAGGAGCAGAGGTCAGCGCTCGTAGAACTCCTCGGTGTCGTCCTCGAACTCGACGACCTGCGGCACGACTGTGCTGCGGCGACGCGACGAGCCATGACGCTCGGGCTCGGGCTCGGGGGCGTCCTCGGGGTCGATGACGACGATCTCCTCGGTGTCGCCCGAGCGGCCGCGCCGTGGACGGGCGGGGGCGTCGTCGTCACCGTGGGAGCCGAATCGGTGCTGCACGCCGACGGGGTCGACGGTGCGGGTCACCGAGCGCGCGACGTAGAGCCACGTGAGAGCGAACCCCAGGACGAACGAGAGAACCATGAACCAGCCGATCATCGCCGCCCTCCCAGAGCCGTGGCGCCGCGGCGGAGGGAGGCGAAGCGCCCACCCCGCGCGCGAGGCGCGTCGTCGTCGAACTGCCCGTCCTCGTCGGAGGCGTGTCGGCCCCGGGCGGTGCGGGAACGGTCGTCATCGTCGTCGTGCTCGTCACGACGGCCGGCGCGATCGCGACCGCCGTGGTCGTCTCGCTCGTCATGATCCCCGGAGCGGGCGTCGAGGGCCTCCTCGATCGCCTCCTCCGGGCTCTCGGCGCGGATGAACTGGCGGGCGACGAGCCAGGCCACGAGTGCTCCCGCGGCGAAGGCCATCACGTACCAGAACCAGGTACTGAGAAAGGCGAAGAAGTCCACGGCGGTCCTCTCAGGAGGCGTTGATGTCGACGCGGCGGTTGGTGGCGCGGCCCTCGGGCGTCGTGTTGTCGGCGACGGGGTGGCTGGAGCCGTACCCCTTGGCGCTCACGAGGTCGGAGGAGAGCCCGGCCTGGACGAGCACCGAGCGCACGGAGTCGGCGCGGCGCTGCGAGAGCGTCGCGTTCGTCTCGGCCGAGCCGGTGTCGTCGGTGTGGCCCGCGACCTCGATGTGCGAGAACGGGCACTGCCCGAGCTTCTGCGAGATCGTCGTGAGCTGCTGCATCGAGGAGGGGTCGACCTCCGACCCGTTCACCCGGAACTTGACGGGCGTGGCCTTGAGCTCCTCGACGACCTGACTGCGCACCTGCTCGCACTCGGGGGAGAGCGGGGTGGTGGAGACGGGGCGGGAGCCCGGCAGGGTGAGGTGGTCGACGAGACGCACCCCGGGATAGGACTGGCCCGCGGCGAAGACGGTGTCCGTGCCGGTCTGCTGGTCGGGCGCCTCGCCGGTGAGGGTGAGGGAGCCGCGGTCGACGACGACGCCGAGGTCACCGATGCCCCGCCCGGCGGCGAGGATCGTGCCGATGCCGGCGACCGGCGGGGTGTCGGCCTTGTCGTCGACGGAGACCTTGTCGACGACCCGGTAGCCGTCGGACGCGGCGCGGACGCCGTCGAGGAGGGCCCGCTTGCTCGCGGAGTCGGGCACGGCGGCCTCGACGATGCGGCGCTTCTTCTCCGTCGTCACCGTGATGGGGTCGCCGACGGCGGCGACGGGTGAGGAGGTCGCGCCGGGAGCGGGCCGGGCGTCGTCGTGCCTCTTCGCCGAGGGCGCACCCCCGAGCCAGAGCCCGACGAGGGCGAGGAGCAGCGGGATGAGCAGCGCGGCGGGGATGAGCCACCCTCCCGGCCGACGCCGATACCTCCCCGTGACGGTGAGGGGACCCTCCGCCTCGTGCGATCCCGTGCGTGATCCCGTGTTCGCCGGAGGTCGTCCTTCGGAACTGGACACCCGTACTCCTTTCCTCTGCTCCCCGCACCCTATGTGGTGTCGACGCCGACGGTCGCCTCGAACGACGAGCCGGGCGGACGCCGGGGCGGGGCCCGGGGACGCGGGGTCGGCGGCGCCCGGACGCCTCCGGGGCGAGCGGCGTGGGGCAGGCGGGGTCACGGCCGTGCCGGGGGCTCACGCCGCGGGCCGTGGACACTACCGCGAGGTAGGGGGTTCCGCCCTGACGTGACCTGGGTCACTCTGGGGAGATGTTCACTCTCGACGACCTCGACCTCACCGACGACCTCGCCTTCTTCCGTGAGCACGGTTCGCGCTTCCTCCCCGGCGACCCCCTCGAGGCCGCCCGGGACGCCCGACCCGGAGACCACGCCGACGACGTCCCCGGCGACGGCGTGACGCTCCCGGAGGCGGACGCACGGTCCCGACCCGAGGACTACCTCATCGTCGGCTTCGGCTGACCCGCCCCCACCCCCTCCCGCGGGGCGGCGTGACCGACACCGGCCGCCACCCGACCCGGCATGGTGGCCGGTGTCGGACCCACGCCGCACCCGGGGCACGGCCGCACGTCTCGCGGCGGTGAGGCGTGGCCGCGCCTCACCGTGGAATTCGCCCGTCGCGTGAGGTCCGCCCGCCCGAGAAGCGGAGGGCACATGCGTACACGCGGCCGCGTCGCACTCCCCTCATGAAACTTTCGAAAAGTACCGTAAGAGCATGATTCGATCCCCTCTGTCCGCCCGTCCCCTCCTCGACACCGAGGGCGACGCCGCGCTCTTCGTCCCTCTCGGCCGAGCCCTGGACGACCTCGTCCGCGCGACCGACCGTGGACACACCGCACTTCTCCACGGCGCCCGGGGATCGGGGCGCACGACGATGCTCCGCGCCCTCCTGCGCCACCGGCGCACGCAGGAGGCCGGCCCGACGGTGTTCGTCCAGGCGGCGCGGGCCCGTGACCCCCTCGACGCCCTCACCGCCTGCCTCGACGCGGCACGAGAGACCCTCGACGAGCACGATGCGACGGACGTCGGATCCACCGAGGCACCTCCTGAGGCGCCCACCGTGACCTCGACGCTCCACGCGCTCGGTCGAGTCTGCGCGGGGCGGGCGGTGACCTTCCTCGTCGACAACCTCGACCCCCACGTCGCCCACCGCCTCTTCGGGCTCGGTCGCGACGAGCTGTGGGAACTCGAGGCGACCTTCGTCGTCACCGCGCTCGACGAGGACCTCCCCCTCGCTCTCGCGCCACCCGCCGACGCGTTCTTCGAGGTCCGGGTCGCGATCCCCGCCCCGACGCGGGAGGAGGCCGAGGCACTGCTCGCCCGTCGCCTCGGTCGGCCCGTCCCTCTCCCCTCCCCACCGTCGACGCCGCGCGCCGCGATCGACGCCGCCCGCCGCGACCCGGAGGATCCCGCCTCGGCCGACGCGCTGCGCCGACGACGGCTCGACGACGCCGCGGCGATCGGCCCCACGGCCCTCGGCATCGCCCATCTCCTCGACGAGGTCGGCGGAGTGAGCGCCGCCGACGCGATCGCCCGGGATCGCCTGGGGGTCAGCGCCGCTCGAGTGTCGCAAGTTCTCGCACAGATGTACGATGGAGGCATCGTCACCTTCGAGGACGTCCGCGACGGGGGGCCGGGACGTCCGAGGCGCCGATACCGCTGGGCCGAGCCCGACACCCCCGTCCCGTCCCAGGGGTGAGGGCATCCGGCGCCCCGCCCGGCCACCTCCGCACGACCACACCCACGCCCCACCGAACCACCGGCGCCGCACCCGCGACGTCGGCGGCGACACACCCGCGCCCGACGCCCCGAGGGGAGGATCCGTGAGCTACTCGCAACTGCGCCGTCTCGACCTGCGACGCGCCTTCAACCCCGCCCCCCGCCTCCACGAGCTCCACACGGTGTTCGTGCCGTTCGACAGCCTCACGGGCGAGCGCACCGTCGAGCACGCGACGCGGGTCGCCCTCACGCACCGTCGTCGCGTCGCCCTCATGGGCGCCACGGGCTCGGGCAAGTCGTCGATCATCGGCCACGTCCTCGCGACCGCGGGCGAGGGGGTCGTCGGACTGCGGGTGCCGGTGTCGCTCGAGGAGCCCGAGGTGGCCGTCGAGCCGGAGGCGTTCCTCGCCCACCTCCTCCGCCATGTGCGGGAGGAGGTCCTCGGCGCCCGCCCCGGCAGCCGCCGCGCCGTCGAGGCCACCCTCCCCTCCCCCGGTCGCGAGACGACCCGCACCTACACCGCCGAGGCGGGGTTCGCGGGCGTCAAGGGCGGACTGTCGTATGCCGTCCGGCAGGCCCTCGAGGAGCAGGTGGCGACGCAGACGCGGGCCGTGGAGGCGGTCGGCGAGCTCCTCGCGATCGTCGAGGACTACGGCGTCGTGCCGGTCGTCGTCCTCGACGACACCGACAAGTGGGTCCCCACGCCACTCGCCCCGCAGAACGCGCAGCTCCGCGGCCAGTTCTTCACGCGGATCCTCCGGGTGCTCGCGGAGCAGATCGACGCGACGGTCCTCCTCGCCGTGCACCCGAGCTACGTCGACGACGACGCGTTCCAGGCGGCGCGGGGGTTCCTCGAGCGGGTCGTCGAGCTGCCCACGCTGCCCGACGTCGACGCCGCGGGCCGTCTCGTCGCCCGACGGGTCGCGACGGCGCTCGACGTCCCGGAGCCCGACCTCGACCTCGGGCAGGTGGTCACCGACGAGGCGCTGCGGCTGCTCTTCGAGTACTACGCACCGTCGGCGAACATCCGACAGGGCCTCCTCACCCCGCTCAACGGGGCCCTCATCGAGGCCCTCGACGCCGACGCCGAGGTCGTCGACGCCCTCCACGTCCGTGCGGGCCTCGCCGCCCTCGCCGGAGCGACGTGGCCGTCGTGACCCCCGTGGCACCGGCCCCGCCTCCCGCATCGCGTGCAGGATGACGGCGTATCCGGCTATCTTGCACGCGCCTCAGAGACGGGAAGAGAGGGTGATCGGACGCTGCTGCGGCGACCCCACGGCGACCCCGAGTGGGCCGGGCCGGGACCCGTCCGGTGTCTCCCGTGGCGCTCTCGTGGACCTCGCAACCCCCGCCTACCGGACGATGCTCTCGTCTCAACCCGTATCACCTAGGTCATAGAAAGGGGTAGAAGACCGTCTCGACATGGCCGGCGACCCGTTCCACCCCCTTTCCGACCCGGCGGCCGTGCGTGGCAGGGCGACCCGGGGCGTCCTACGATGGTCGGATGGGTGGACCGAGCACAGCGCACTGGGTGAGTCGTCTGCCCGAGGGCCAGATCGAGCGCGTCGCCGGTGGCCCGACGACCGCCCGGGGCCTGCAGTACCACCGCCGTGGCCACGTCGACCGCATCGAGTGGCTCGACGACGACTCCCTCCGTGGGCACCTCCGCATCGTCGACCACACGACCTCGGAGGTGCGCGAGTTCCGCACGACGGTGACGCCCGCGACCGACGACTCCGGCACCCCGTCGTGGAACTCGACGTGCACGTGCCGCGTGAAGAACCACTGTGCCCACGCCGTCGGGGTGCTCGCCGGGGCCCGCGAGATGCTCCGTGGCCTGCCCGAGGAGGAGGACGACGACGGCTCACCCGAGTGGGAGCGGCGTCTCGCTCCCGTGACGGCGGCGGTCGTCACCCGCGACGAGGAGGCGCCGCAGTCGCCCGTCGTCGACCAGTCCGGCGTCAAGGACGCCCTCGCCCTCGAGTTCACCGCCCGCTCCGGCGCCCCCGTGACCATGCGGGTGCGGCGCCGCACCCCCGACGGCATCTGGACGGGCCAGGGCGCCAACTGGACCGACCTCCGCGAGCCCCATCGCCGCCTCTCGGAGCCGCAGCGTCTCGCGCTCGTCGCCCTCGATCGGGCCAACCCCGTCCGGCAGTCCCGCTTCGACACCCCGCAGGCGAGCCTCTCCCTCGAGAGCATGGGCGTCGAGGTGTGGTCGCTGCTCCAACGGATCGTCGCGAGCGGTGTCACCCTCCTCATGGCCGACGGGCGTGACCTCGTCCTCGCCGACGAGCTCATCGCCGCGATGCACCTCGACACGACGGAGTCCTCCGGGCTCGTCCTCCGCCCCGCGGCCTACCGTCTCGGCGCGGCCGACGAGGACGTCGAGGTGCCGGTGCCGGGCATCGTGCGTCCGGTCGGCGACCCCACGCACGGCATCACCGTCTCCGACGCGGGAACCGTGACGATGGGCCCGCTCGTCAGCGAACTCTCCCCGGGTGCACGGCAACTCCTTCTCGACCCGCGGCCCGTCCGCATCCCCGAGGGCGACCGGATCCGGTTCTTCACCACCCACCTGCCCGCCCTGCGCCGCACGATGCCGGTGCGCACGTCCGACACGGTGGTCGTCCCCGAGGTCGAGCCGCCCCGACTGCGGATGGTCGCGACGTACCGGGAGGGCCACACGACGTGGATCGACTGGTCGTGGCTCTACCCCGCAGGCGACGAGGTGCGCGTCGTGTCGCTCGCCGACCACGGCATCCCCGGGTTCCGGCAGCTCGAGGCGGAGCAGCGGGTCCTCGACCGACTCGCCCGCGGCCCCCTCGGCGAACGCCCCGGCCTCCTGCCGACGATCGCCGGACGACCGCGTCTCGCCTCGCCCGTCTCCCTCGTCGGCATGGGCGCGGCGACGTTCACGGAACACTGCCTGCCGTGGCTCGAACGCTGCGAGGACGTCGACGTCGTCGTCCACGGCGAGATCCCCGAGTACGGGCCGGCGATCGGCGACCCCGTCGTCCACGTCGCCCTCGACGAACGCACCGAGGAACGTGACTGGTTCGATCTCGACGTGGCGATCACCGTCGACGGGGAGAACGTGCCGTTGTCGGAGGTCGTCCGTGGCCTCGCGCGCGGGGACGAACGGCTCCTCCTCGCCTCGGGCACGTACTTCTCGCTCAAGACCCCGGCGCTCGACCGGCTCCGTGAGCTCGTCGAGGAGTCCCGCGCACTCGTCGACCGCGAGACGGGCAAGCTCCGCGTGTCCGTCTACCACGTCGCCCTCTTCGACCAGCTCGCCTCGCTCGGCGTCATCGACCGGCAGGCCGCCCGTTTCGCCGAGCGCGTCGGCGCCCTTCGGGCCGCCCTCACCCCGGACGCCGTCGCGTCCGCGGCCGTCGTCCCGTCGGGCCTGCAGGCCGAGCTCCGCCCCTACCAGGCGGAGGGTCTGCGCTGGGCCTCGACCCTGTGGGACGCCAAGCTGGGCGGGATCCTCGCCGACGACATGGGTCTCGGCAAGACGGTGCAGGTCATCGCCCTCCTCGAACGGGCGCGGGAGCGTGGCGACCTCGACGGGCCCGTTCTCGTCGTCGCCCCCACGAGCGTCGTCGGGGCCTGGGCCGAGCAGCTCGAACAGTTCGCGCCGCAGCTCCGCGCCGTCACCGTGAGCGAGACCGAGTCGCGGCGTCTTCGCGAGGGCGGCGACTCCCTCCCCGCCCTCGTCGCCGACGCCGACGTCGTCCTCACGAGCTACACCCTCCTGCGGCTCGGCGAGGAGTCCTACACCGACATCGCGTGGCGGGCGCTCATCCTCGACGAGGCGCAGTTCGTCAAGAACCATCGCGCGAAGACGTACCAGGTCGTGCGGCGCATGGAGCGTGACTTCACCCTCGCGATGACGGGCACCCCGCTCGAGAACTCGCTCATGGACCTGTGGTCACTGCTGTCGCTCACCGCGCCGATGCTGTACCCGCTGCCGCAGGACTTCTCCGTCGACTTCCGCACCCCCATCGAGGTGGGCGGCGACCGGGTGCGCCTCGCGGGGCTGCGGCGCACGATCACGCCGTTCGTGCTCCGGCGCACGAAGGAGGCCGTCGCCTCCGACCTGCCGCCCAAGCAGGAGCAGACCCTCGTCGTGCCGATGAACCCGGCCCATCGGCGGGTCTACGACCGGCACCTCCAACGCGAGCGGATGCGCGTCATGGGGCTCCTCGACGACCTGCCGAACAACCAGGTCGCGGTGCTGTCGGCCCTCACGACCCTGCGGCAGATGGCGCTCTCCCCCGCGATGCTCGACGATCAGTACGCCCAGATCGAGCCGAGCAAGGTCGAGGTCGTCGTCGAACATCTCACCGAACTCGCGAGCGGCGGCCACCGGGCGCTGGTGTTCAGCCAGTTCACCCGGTACCTCAAGCAGGTGCGCGACGCCCTCGAGAAGGCCGGTATCGCGACGGAGTACCTCGACGGCAGCACGCGCGACCGGCAGGAGCGGCTCCAGCGGTTCCGCTCGGGGGGCACGACGGCGTTCTGCATCTCCCTCAAGGCGGGCGGGTTCGGCATCACGCTCACCGAGGCCGACTACGTCTACGTCCTCGACCCGTGGTGGAACCCCGCCGCGGAGGCCCAGGCCATCGACCGCACCCACCGCATCGGGCAGGAGCGCCCGGTCATGGTGTACCGGCTCGTCGCGGCCGACTCCATCGAGGAGAAGGTCCGCGACCTGCAGCAACGCAAGCGCGACCTGTTCGCCCGCGTCGTCGACGACGGGGAGGCGTTCGGCTCGGCGCTCACCGCCGACGACCTGCGAGCGCTGCTGTCGTAGGGTTTCGCGATCCCTGTCGAGACCACCATCGCATTTCTGCTAGATCACCCTAGAGAACGTCATCGTCGGGTGCGGGACGCCCGGCACGGCCCGACGATGACACCGTCTCGGCCCGTCTTGCCGATCGGCGAGACGGGCCGAGACGAGGTGATCGAGGTGTCGATCAGGCGCCGTGCTCGGGGTCGTCCGCCTTGGTGGGGTGGACGGTGCCGTGCTCGTGCTCCGGCGGGGCGTAGATCGAGTACACCTTGAGCGGCTCGTCACCGATGTTCGTGACGTTGTGCCAGGAGCCTGCGGGGATGAAGATCGCGTCGTCGTCACCGGCGATCTGCTCGAAGCTCAGGTCGTCCTCGGCGGGGCCCATCTGGACCTTGCCGCGACCCTCCTCGACACGGAGGAACTGGTCGTGGTCGTCGTGGACCTCGAGGCCGATGTCGTCACCGGGCGCGATGGCCATGACGGTGAGCTGCAGGTTCTTGCCGGTCCACAGCGTCGTGCGGTAGTTCCTGTTGTCGAGGGTGGCCCTCTCGATGTTGACGACGTACGGCTTCGGGCCGTGGTCGGTCATGTCGACGGACATGCGTTCTCCTCCTCGGTGGGTCGACTCCGCGGTCGGGTGGCCGCGGGACGTGCGGGCGGGGGTGTCAGACGGTGTGCCCGGTGCTGCCACCGGCGACCTCATACCCCCACAGTTCGGCACTGAGGCCGACGGGCTTGCGGTGCCCCTCCCCGGCACCGTGGCCGTGACCTGCGGGCGCCTCGCCGCCGTGGGCGTGGCCCTCGGCGAAGTTCTTGGAGTTCACCCAGGCCTGGAACGACTCCTCATCCTTCCAGCGGGTGACGACGAGCCACACGCGGCGGCCCTCGTCGGTGGGCTTGAGGAGTTCGAACCCCTCGAACCCGGGCTGACCGTCGACGGCGCCGGCGCGGGCGGCGAACCGGTGCGCGAGCTCGTCACCGGAGTCGGCCGGGACGGTGATGGCGTTGATCTTGATGACGGACATGCCCTCATCCTCCCCCAGCGCACCCGCCCGGGGGAGGGGGGCACGCCGGGAAGGCGTAGTCGACGACGACGGGGGCGTGGTCGGAGAGGCGTTCCTCGTAGCTTGCCTCGCGGTCGACGACGGCGGAGGTGGCGGTGCGGGCGAGGCGAGGCGAGGCGAGGTGGTAGTCGATGCGCCATCCCACGTTCTTCGCGAACGACTGCCCCATCCAGCTCCACCACGAGTACGGGCCGTCCTCGTCGGGGTGGACGTGCCGGACGACGTCGACGAGGGACCGCGGGGAGAGGATCGAGGAGAACCACTCCCGCTCCTCCGGCAGGAACCCCTCCGACCGGCCGTTCGTGCGCCAGTTCTTGAGGTCCTGGCGGGTGTGGGCGACGTTGAAGTCGCCGACGACGAGGTACTCCCGGCCGCGGGACGCGGACGCCCGCCGCGCCGCCGTGAGGTGCCGCGCGAATCCGGCGAGGAAACGCATCTTGCGGTCGTACTTGGCCCCACCGTCGGGTTCGCCCCGCATGCGCCCGGGCACCTGCAGCTCGGCCGGCAGACCGCCCTTCGGCAGATAGAGCGACGCGATCGTCACCGGGGCGTCGGCGAGGTCGACCTCGACGTAGCGGCCCTCGGCCGCGAACCGACGCAGGTCACGCGACAACGGCCACGCGAGGTCGTGCCCCTCCTCCTCGAGGTGCGTCTCCCCCGACGCGCGCACGAGCACACCGGATCCCCATGCCCGTACGGCCGCCGGCCGCTCCCGCGTGAGGACGGCGACGCCGTTGCGGCCGTTGATCGTGCCCTGGTCGTAGGCGAGGTGGTAGTCGCCGAAGACCCCCTCGGGCAGCATCGGCGCCGGGCACCGCACCTCCTGCAGGGCGACGACGTCGCACCCCCGCCCCGCGAGCCACTCCTCGAACCCCCGCCGCTGCGCCGCCCGGATGCCGTTGACGTTGAAGCTCGCGACTCGCATGAGCCGCATCGTATCGGCGGCCCACACCGCTTCCGACCCCGCTCGATGTCTCGATAGCAATATCTGGCAACTTCACAAGACAGGCCGAGACGACGACATCGACACCTCGTCCGCCGGCGTTCCCCTCTCCCCTCTCCGGCCGATTCCCCAGACGGGGCGAGAGACGCCGGACGAACCGGCCCGGAAGCGTGCACGTCCGTCCGACCCCGGGAGACCGCTTGCGGCCGTAGGGTCACCCGCATGATGAGCCGTGCCGGTGCGATCGCCTCCGCGCTCGCCCTCCCCCTCGCCCTCCTCCCCGCGGTGGCCCAGGCCTCCCCCACCTCGCCGGACCACACCACCCCCAGTGGCGTCGTCGACGGCCGCACCCGCCCCGGTCACACCGCCCCCGAGCGCGGCCCCGTCGGCCATCGACTCCCCAAGACGGCGACGATGACCGGGTCGGGAGGCGCAGTCGCATCGGTCGACCCCGTCGCCAGCCAGGTCGCGATCGACGTGCTCGCCAAGGGCGGCACGGCCGCCGACGCCGCCGTCGCCGCCACCGCGGCCCTCAACGTCGTCGAGCCCTACGCCACGGGCATGGGCGGCGGCGGGTTCTTCGTCCACTACGACGCGCACACGAAGAAGGTCGAGACCCTCGACGGCCGCGAGACCGCACCCCGTTCGGTCACCCCCACGACGTTCGTCGAACCGGACGGCACCCCGATGGACTTCGACAAGGCCGTCAACTCGGGCCTGTCCGTCGGCGTCCCCGGCACCCCCGCCATGTGGCAGGAGATCCTCGACCGGTGGGGCCGCCGATCCCTCTCGGAGATGCTCGCCCCCGCCCAGCGCATCGCCGACCGGGGATTCGTCGTCGACGAGGCGTTCAGCACGGCCACCACCGAGAACGCCGAACGGTTCTCGAAGTTCCCCGCCACGGCGGCCGTCTTCCTCCCCGGCGGCAAGCCGGTGCAGCCGGGCCACGTGCTGCGCCAGCCCGACCTCGCGAGGACGTTCGGCATGCTGCGTCACGACGGCGTCGACGCGTTCTACCGCGGCCCCATCGGGAAGGCCGTCGTCGAGACGGTGCGCCGACCTGCCACCGCGCCCGGTGTGGCGGTGCCGCGCGGAGGGATGACGATGCGCGATCTGCGCACCTACCGGGTGCTGCCGAAGAAGCCCGTCGTCAGCTCCTACCGGGGCCTCGACGTGTACGGCATGCCCGCCCCGAGCGGAGGCGGGATCGCCGTCGCCGAGATCCTCGAACTCGTGGAGCAGAGCGAGAAGCGGACCGGTGTCCCCCTCTCACGCACCGACGACGTGCAGTACCTCCACCGGTTCGCGGAGGCGAGCGCGGCGGCCTTCGCCGACCGCAACCGGTGGGTCGCGGACGTCGTGGGCGTCCCCACGGACGAACTCGTGTCCGAGGCGTACGCTGCCGAGCGGGCCTGCGGGTTCGACGCGTCGAAGGCGGCCCCCCGTCCCGTCGCGGTCGGACAGCCGGACGGCACGTACGCCCCTTGCGGACCCATCGCCGCAGGGCGGCCGGGCACGGTCCACGACGGCGCGTCGACGACGCATCTCACCGTCGCCGACAAATGGGGCGACGTCGTCTCCTACACCTCGACGATCGAGCAGTTCGGCGGATCGGGGATGGTCGTCCCCGGCTACGGGTTCCTTCTCAACAACCAGCTCACGGACTTCGAGTTCGTCCCCCCGACGAAGGGCGTGCCGCACCCCAACCTGCCCGGCCCGGGCAAGCGCCCCCGGTCGTCGATCTCCCCGACGATCGTCCTGAAGGACGGCCGCCCGGTGCTCGCCGTCGGCGCGGCCGGCGGGGCCACGATCATCACGACGACCTCCCAGATCCTCCTCGGCTACCTCGACCGCGACCTCACCCTGGTCGGCGCCGTGAATGCGCCCCGACTGTCGTCGCGGAACACCGACGCCGGGGCCGAACCCCGGCTGTACGACTCTTCGACCGGTGAGGCCCTCCGGGGGATGGGTCAGCCGATGACGTCGGTCCCCGCCCTCGGGCGCGCCACGGCCATCGCGATGCCCGCGCGTGGCGTGTTCGTCGCCGCCGCCGAACGCACGCGCGGCGGCGGGGGCTCCGCGATGGTCGTCCGACCCCGGCACTGACGTCCCCTCTCCGTCCTCGCGGACGGACGCTCACCTCGACGCCCCGCCCCCGCCACCGGGGGCGGGGGCGGGGGCGTCGCCGTGTCTCCCCCCGGTGACCGCCATGCCACCGGTCGGTGACGTGACGTCGGGGGGGTACGAGCGAATCCTCGGGGGCATTGCCCTCGCTCCCCGCGGTCTTCCTGTCGATGAGTGGGGCGGCAACGGTGCCGCTCGAACGCCACCCCCTGATCGAAGGAATCCGCCATGCCCGGCACCCCCGTGTACGCAGTCACCGCCAAGGTGCACCCCGCCGTCGCCGACGCCCTCGGTGACGCCGAGGCCACACGCGCCCGCCTCGTCGTCGCCGCGAACAGCCAGGCCGAGGCCCTGTCCGCCCTCCAGGTCGCCGGCACGAACGTGTTCACGTCGACGTTCCGCCGCTACGGCGGCCCCGCCGTCGACGCCCGCGAGATCGAGACCGCCACCGCCGCACCGGGGTCGGTGTTCGCCTTCTCCGTCGACCACCCGGACGCGACGCCGGTGCGACTCGTGCGCCTCTGACATCATCCGCATCCAGCGCTCGGCCCTGCGCTGCGCGCCGTCACACCGTGCGGCGGGCAAGGGTGCCCTGCACCGCATCGAACGACGACCACAACCTTGGCCGACGTCACGAACCCCCGAGGTGAGGGGGCCGTGCATGTGTACCGAGACGCGTTCTGATCGTCGTTCGCGGCGGTCGCGACACCGCACCGCGAAGGCGCCTCGGCCGCCATGCCGAGCGGCGCGCCGAGCATCCGAGGGGCGGCACGCGCCCCCGCCGAGGGGCGGTGCCCGTTTCGTCCGCCGTCCGGCCGGGTAGCGGAGAGGCATGACGCACCCCGCAGTTGTCCAGACCGCAGAGAAGCTCGTCAACGACAAGGGTGGTTTCCCCGCCCAGCGGCAGACCCCTCCCGGACTCACCTCCGAGATGACCCCGCTGCCCGACCACGGCGAGGAGAGCTACGTCGGCTCCGGCAAGCTCGAGGGGTTCAAGGCGCTCATCACCGGCGGTGACTCCGGCATCGGTCGCGCCGTCGCCATCGCATACGCCCGCGAGGGCGCCGACGTCGCGATCTCCTACATGGCCGAGGAGCAGTCCGACGCCGAGGAGACGAAGAAGTGGATCGAGAAGGCCGGCCGCAAGGCGCTGCTCCTCCCCGGTGACATCCGCGAGGAGTCCGTCTGCACCGAGATCGTCGAGAAGACCGTCGAGGAGCTCGGCGGCCTCGACATTCTCGTCAACAACGCCGGATTCCAGATGGCGCGTCGTGACTCGATGCTCGACATCACGACCGAGGAGCTCGACCGCACGTTCAAGACGAACCTCTACGCCCTCTTCTGGATCACGAAGGCCGCGGTGCCGCACCTCAAGAGGGGCGCGAGCATCATCAACAGCGCCTCGGTGCAGGCCTACCAGCCGAGCCCTGGCCTCATGGACTACGCCGCGACGAAGGCCGCGATCACGAACTTCACCGTCAACCTCGCCGACGAGCTCGGCGAGAAGGGCGTCCGCGTCAACGCCGTCGCCCCCGGCCCGATCTGGACGCCGCTGCAGCCGTCGACGCAGCCGGAGGAGAAGATCGAGCAGTTCGGCGGCGAGACCGCCCTCGGGCGCGCCGGTCAGCCCGCCGAGTGCGCGGGCGCCTACGTGTTCCTCGCCTCCCCCGCCGACGCGAGCTACGTCTCCGCGTCGGTGCTCGGCGTCACGGGCGGCAAGGCCGTCTTCTGAGCCGACCCCGGCCCTCTCGCGACGGAGGCCGCACCCCTCGTCGGGGTGCGGCCTCCGTCGTCGTTCGTGCGTGCGTGCTTCCTGCACAGGTCAGAGGGTGTGCGCCTCGGACTTGGGGGCGTTGTAGTAGCGGTAGATGACCCACTGGTACATGCCGACCATGAGGCCACCACCGACGATGTTGCCGAGCGTGACGGGGATGAGGTTGGCGGTGAAGAACTGACTCCACGACAGGCCGGCGAACGTGGCCGGGTCGAGGTGCGCGGCCGACCAGAACGCGGCGTCGGCGCCGCTGTTGACCAAGAGGCCGAGCGGGATCATGAACATGTTCGCCACGGAGTGCTCGAACCCGGTCGCGACGAACAGGGCGATGGGCAGCGTGATGGCCGCGAGCTTGTCGACGGCCGTGCGGCCCGAGTAGGCGGCCCACACGGCGAGGCAGACGAGCAGGTTGCAGAGGATGCCGAGGACGAACGCCTCGACCCACCCGTGGTGCAGCTTGGCCGCGGTGGTCTTGAGCACGACCGCACCCCAACCACCGTCGGCGTTGCGCCACGTACCGGCGGCGTAGATGAGGCCGGCCATGAGCAGCGAGCCGAGGAAGTTCGCGACGTAGACGACACCCCAGTTGCGCAGGAGCTGCCCCCACGTGATGCGGCCCGACGCCTTCGCCATGAGCGTGAGCGTCGACGACGTGAACAGCTCGGCGCCGGTGAGGACGACGAGGCCGAGGCCCGTGGAGAACACGAGACCACCGAGGACCTTGGCAACGCCCCACGGCATCACCTGCGAGCCGACCTGACTCGTCACGAAGAACACGAACCCGAGCGCGATGTAGGCGCCGGCGGTGATGCCGAGGAGGAACGACTTGCCGGGGCGGCTCGTCGCCTTGGCGTAGGCCGCGTCCTCGGCGGCCTGGCACATCTGCGCCGGGTTGAGCAGTGAGAACGACGCCGCGGGCGCGGCGGGGGCGGGCGCCGGTGCGGCGGGGGACGTGGACGCCGACGAGGGCGTGGTCCTGCGGGCGTGGTCGGACGTCGACATGGGCAGACCTCGGGAGTCAGTCCGGAGCGAGCCGGGAGCGGATGGGGAAGACGGGCCGCTCCCCGCGCCCCCGCGCGGAGGTCGAACGACCTCGCCGCATCCCAGTATCACCGAACAGCAGGGCCCCCGACGATCGCCGAGCCGCGCGGGCCAGGCGCGACGCCCACCCGCCACCTCGGCATCCGGCGAACGCCGGCGCCGCGCCGCCGGGTTCGCCGAACGTGCGCGGCCGACACGGGGCCTGGATACGGTCGAAGCGGGGGCCGGAGGGCGGCTCCCGCGCACGCACGGACTTTCGAGCACTCCGTACACAAGGGGGTCGACGATGGCAGACACGACGTTCTCGGCGACGGTGGAACGGGTCGAGGGCCTGCACATGTAGGCGACGGTTCGCGGCATAAGCGTCACCTTCGACGAACCGCCGGAGATCGCGGCATCGACACGGGCATGAACTCGAGCGCACCTGCCCCGTGCACGACACGCTCACGAACCCGGCGGATCCTTCCTACGAGATCACCTGAACAGCGCGGGGTGACCTGAGCACCCTCGTCCCGGGTCGGGGCCCCGTGGCGACCCGTCCGCGCAGGGCCCGGACGCCCTTCTGCATCGTGCCGGACCACATTTTTCAGGCTGCGGTGCACGTCGGAGCGACGGATCTCGAATTTCTTTTCCTCCGGTAAAGCCGCAGGCCACAGGGGGTAGACCAGTCGCACGAGAGGCGTGGGGACGACCCCTGCGCGACGATGCGGTCGCCGATCCACCGAAACTCGCGTAGTGTGGGGCTCGTTGTTGAACGTGGTAGTGCAAAGCATGTCGGCAGTGACCTGAAAAGGTTGATTTCGTCTTCTGAGCCGTGACACGCATCTTCAGCACCCGCAGCCGCTCGAATCCGGGTGGCGCCACCTCAGAAAGAGAGATTTCGACATGGCTACTGGCACCGTGAAGTGGTTCAACGCCGACAAGGGCTTCGGCTTCATCGCCCCCGACGACGGCTCCGCCGACGTCTTCGCCCACTTCTCCGCGATCAACTCCTCGGGCTACCGCTCGCTGGACGAGGGCGCCAAGGTCGAGTTCGAGACCACGCAGGGCCAGAAGGGCCCGCAGGCGTCGAACATCACCGTCATCGGCTGATCGTCCGTCACACTTCCAGGCTCTGACGCCTGCTCAACAGTGGGCCGTACACCTTCGGGTGTGCGGCCCACTGTCATGCCTCCACCCGTCACGCCCCACCGCGCGGCGTGACGACGCACTTCGGCCCGGCCGGGGCCGTCGGAGTGCACCGAGGGGCACCCGCCGCTCTCTTGTACCGTGGGCCGCCCCGATGCCGATGTCACGCGCCGCCCGCCTGTGGGGGTGATGCCCTGCTTGCGTGTCGTCCCGAACAGTCGCCCCCACGAGGGGATGACTTTCGACGGCAGAGTGCCCCGGGCATGACGAAGGCCCCGACTCGATGAGTCAGGGCCTTCGTCGTGGTGTCGCCACCGGTGCGCGAGGGGGGAGTTGAACCCCCACGCCCTTTCGGGCACACGGACCTGAACCGTGCGCGTCTGCCTATTCCGCCACTCGCGCGCTGACCGATCCTCCCAGACGACGGGCCCAACCACCAAACCCGGATCCCGACCGGCCGGGGCGGGGCCGTATCGGAGGACGCTGCGACACTGTCCTCATGGCCCGATTCACGGTGCGTCTCACCGTCCCGATCGCCTCCCCGGAGGCGTGGCGGCGCGTGTGGGACCTCGACGCGCACACCCGGTTCATCCCCCTCACGACCCTGCGCGGCGACGGCACCGGCGACCGGGACCTGCGTGCCGGTTCGCGGTTCGTCGCCCGCACCGCGCTCGGCCCCCTCCATGTCGACGACGTCATGGAGGTCCGCCGCTTCGACGCGCCCGCCTCCCCGGCCTCGACCGGACGTGCCGCCCTCGTGAAGACCGGGCGCGTCGTCGGCGGCGACATCGACGTCACGGTCGCCCCCGCCCCGTCCTCGGCCGGACGCGCCTCTCGCACGCACGTCGAATGGCGGCAGGACATCACCCTGCGCGGAGTCCCCGCCGTCGCCGATCCCGTCGTCGCCGCCGTCGCGCGACTCGCCTACGGAACCGTCCTCCGCCGGCTCCTCCGCACCGCGCCCTGACCCCCGCCGCAGGGGCCCGGCCACGACCCCGGCAGCGATGTCCACACCCCTTCGGGGCAGCCGAAGACCGTGCGCGACACCGGATCCGCGCGTGCAAGAGGCTCACGTCCCGGCGACTTCCAGGCACGACCTATACCCTGGAACGGATCTGGGTGAGGAGGGGAGACGTCAT
>NZ_BAFE01000059.1 GCF_000247995.1 Mobilicoccus pelagius NBRC 104925 | reverse complement strand
TGGCTATGTCAACTCCATCCGGCCCCGGGATGACGGCCCGACTTGGCCCCAGCTGATGTGAGATCAGCGGCAGTTCAAGACGTTGAGATCACCAAGGATCGCTGGTCAGGGAGGGCCAACGTCTGCGGTAATCGGTGACCTTGGCGTCGTAGACGGTTTGGGGTGCGAGGCGTCGGTTGGGGCGCATGTGCATCGCGAAGACGTCGTCGAGGCCGAAGGGCGCGTAGATCTGTGTCCCGGTCGGACCGTCCGCTGACGCCCGGGTGAGGCCGACGCAGCACGTGGTTGAGGCGAAGGAGTCGATGGCGTCCGTGGCGCTGGTGAAGGGCGTTGCGGGCGTGCCGAACTTGGCCTCGTACCAGAGGTGGACGCGGGCCTCGTTGCGCAGCTCAATCTGGGCGGGAACGTCGTGGAAGAGGTCGGAAGCTCGGCGGATCACGGCATCCTCGGCCTCCCAGGACAGGTCGGTGTCGTCGAAGTAGAAGACGTCGTAGTCCTTGATCCCATACCCCGGAGCATGCCCCTCGACGGCGTTCCACACGTTCTGGAAGACGGCGCCTGCAGTGAGCCACCATTCTGAGAGCCCGAGGTGAGGCATTCGGTCGAGGATCGCAGCGCAGACGGGATCAGCGGCAGCGGCCGCAATGGTCCTGGCCTCCAGGGACGACGTGGGCTGGTTCACCCCGCCCATCATGGTTCATCGACCCCCGACCGCGTCGGCGACGCCACCCACGAGCGGAACCCCAGCCTCCCCGCGGCAGATCAGGATGCCTTGCGCTCCTCATCGGAGCGTAGGACGCAAAACTGGTTCTGTTCCGGATCGGCCATGGTGACCCAGCCAACGCCAGGGCCATGGATGTCTCTGCGATCGGCCACGATGCTGGCGCCCAGTTGCAGGAGGCGCTCGACCTCGTCGTCGCGTCGGCCCTCGCAAGGTCGCAGGTCGAGATGCCAGCGGTTCTTGCCGGGGGTGGGGTCGGCGACCTGGATGAACAGCAGGGAGTGGCCCGACTCAGGGTCGAGGATCATGCACTCTTCGTCTCCTGGCTCGTTCGGGTCGTCTGCCACATCGGTGTAGCCGAGGACGGTGCGCCAGAACTCGGACAGGGCGTAGGCGTCTCGGCAGTCCACCGAGGTGTGAGAAACGCGGCTCGTCATGGCCCGAGCCAAGCACGTTGGACCGCAGCACTGCCAGCGATTTTCAACGTCCGCCTCTCGGCGGATGATCGATGTCACGCGCCTGTGGAGGGGGTCTGGTGGCGTGCTCGGGTGTGGGCGAGTCGGTAGGAGTTGGTGCCGGTTTCGATGATGGTGGCGTTGTAGGTGAGTCGGTCGACGATTGCTGCGCACAGGCGGGGGTCGGTGAAGGTGTCGGTCCAGGCGGAGAAGGACTGGTTGGACGCGATCGCGATGGCGTTCTTCTCCTCGCGTTCGGTGAGGACCTGGAACAGCAGTTCGGCGCCGCGCCGGTCGAGTTCCATGTAGCCGAGTTCGTCAATGACGAGGAGGTCGACGCGGCCGTAGCGGTTGATGGTCTTGGTGAGTTGTTTCTCGTCGGCGGCTTCGACGAGCTCGTTCACGAGCCGGGTGGCGAGGGTGTAGCGGACGCGGTAGCCCTGTTCGGCGGCTGCGGTGCCGAGCGCGATGAGCAGGTGGGATTTTCCGGTGCCGGAGTCCCCGATCAGGCACAGGGGTCACCGCGGCGGATCCAGTCGCCGGTGGCGAGCTCGTTGATGGTGGCGGGGTTGATGTTGGGGTTCGCGGTGAAGTCGAAGTCGGCGAGCCACTTCTCACGGGGGAAGCCGGCGCTCTTGATCCGACGCAGGGTGGAGCGACGGTCGCGGTCATCGACCTCGGCGAGCAGGAGTTCGGCGAGGAAGCCTTGGTAGGTGAGTTGGTCCTTTGTGGCGGCCGCGACGGCGTCATCGACCACGGCGCGGATCGTGGGCAGCCGCAGCCGGCGGCAGGCCTGGTCGATCGCGGCTTGGGCGGCTTGTTCGGTGAGGCTGTGACGGGGGCGAAGACCGCCTTGGCGGTTGCTGGTGCTGGTGGTCATGGGGTTCCTGTCTGGGTGTGATGGTGGACCTCGGCGGAGACCGGGGCGGGGTCGGGTTGACGGCGGCGAAGGAGTTCGTCGTAGGCGGTGACGGTGGGCAGGGTGCGGGTGTCTTCGGGCAGGTGCGCGATGACCTGGTGTGGGTCGGTGGGGCGTCGTGGTGGCAGGTTCACGACCGTCCCGCCCCTGGTCGGGGTGGCTGGGGCGGGTGTGTGGGTGGTGGCGTGGCGGCGGGCTTCGACGGCGACGACGTCGGGGCTGGTCGCGCCGACGGACAGGGCTGAGGTGATGCCGGCGATCACGTCATCGGCGGGGAGGGATCGGTGGAGCAGGAGCACGTCGATCAACGCTTGGGTGCCGGCGACGTCGCCGCTGGTCTTGCGGGCCGCGGCCCAGAACGCGTCGTGGGCTGCGGTGAACGCTCCGGCGGCGCGGGCCTGCGCGAGGGCGGTGGAGCCGGGGAACGCGCCGGGCTTGTGGCGTAGGACTTCGAGGTAGTGGTCCAGTTCGACCCTGGTCACGCCACGGGTGCCGAGGCGGGGGTGGGTGGCGACGACGGTGCGGCCTTCGAACACGACCACGCACGAGGCCCGTAGGGATACGCGAACGCGTTGGCCGATCAGGTGGGCGGGGACGGAGTACTTGACCATGCGGACGGTGATCAGGGCGGAGCGGTCGACGCGGGGGTGGAGGATCAGGCCGGGGTCGAAGTCGTCTGCTGGTAGGGGTGCCAGGTGGTCGAGTTCGGTGTGGTAGTCCTGCCCGATCGTGTTGGCGTGGCCGGTGATGCGGCGGGTGTTGTCATCGTGTTCCCAGGCACGGATCTTGTCGTTGAGTTCGTCCAGGCTGGCGACTTCGGGCATGGGGGTGAGGTGGTTGCGGCGGAACCAGCCGACCTCGCCCTCGACGCCGCCCTTCTCGTGGGCTCCGTCGATGCCTGGCTGGCAGTAGAACGCGTCGAAGCCGTAGTGGGAGCGGAACAGCACCCAGCGTTCGTTCTCGTCGCGGAGCCGGTCGCCGCCGTGGATGACTTGGACGACGGCGGAGGTGAGGTTGTCGTAGCGGATGTGGCGGGTCGGGATCCCGCCCAGGGCGTGGAAGGCCTCGATGTGTCCTTCGAGGAAGGCTTCCTGTCCGCCGGTCGGGTAGACGCGGTGGATGGCCTTGCCGGAGTGGGACAGGCGGTAGACGAACATGTGGCACTTGGTCTTGACGCCGTCGAGGATGACGTAAA
>NZ_BAFE01000060.1 GCF_000247995.1 Mobilicoccus pelagius NBRC 104925 | reverse complement strand
CTCCTCCTCAACGAGCTCGCCACCCACGGGGACAAGCACACCTCGGCCTGCGGCGTCACCGCCCGCGCCGAGGTCATCGCCCACGCCTTCCTCGAGCTCCTGGACGCCACCGCCGGAACCCGGGACAAGCACACCGCCCGCGACCTCGCCGCCCATTTCCCCACCGCACTGAGGGTGCTTCGCCAACCCGACACGGACACCGGCGGCCGCGAAGCCGCCAGAGTGCTCTCCCCCACCGGGCCGCACGCCCCGATCCTGGTCAACACCGACCTGGCCCGCCGCGTGCACAACCCCATCCTCGGCGCCCTGCAACTCCACCACCACGCCGCAGAGCTGACCCCGGCCACCCAGCTCACCTTTCGGGTCGGCTCACCCGCGCCCCACTACCCCGGCCAGGAGAAACACGCGGACTGGCCCCTGCTGCGCCTCGACGCACTCGGACCCCCACGGGGACCGCTGGCACCAGAACGCATCCCTCAGACGCTGTGGCCGGGCACTGTCCCATGCCTGGCCGAAAGCTCACCCCACCACGGCGTCGTGGCCGCGCTGGCCCTGGCCAGGCTCGGCTCCACGCGGCCCTTTGGGCTCATCGCGTTCGACCTGGCGCTGCCCACCAGCATGGCCAACCAGGTCGGCTCCACCTGGAAGCTTCTCCTGCGCGGCGGGACCTGGCCGACCTTCCTGGCAGACCTCAACACGCTGTACGACCGGCTCGCCGACGACCCTCCACCCATCAACTACCGAGACCGCCGGATCCTCGGCGAGGACACCGACCTCATCGCCGCCGCTCTCACTCAGGCAGCCGACACCATCGACGTCCCCCATCCCGATCTCCCGAGCCAGCGACGCTTCTGGGAACTCTTCACCGGAGGCGACATCGCCTACGGCCCAGCCCAGCTGCAACTGCCCCCGGCCTCGACCGACTACGCCACCCACGTCGCCGAGCGGGCTCGCGTCGATGAAGCCCACATGCCGCTGTTCCGGCGCGCGCACCAGATCATCCACGAGAACGCCGCCATCCGCGCAGACGGACCCCTGACCTGGCAGCCACCTTGACTGACCAGACCGACCAGCACCCCCGAGCCAGTCGTGGACAGCACCCACCGATTCCCATCAGCACAGCGCACCCTGCACCTACCCGCTGCCAACTGGCACTCCCACGCCATCACCCACTACCTCCTCGGCCGAGGCACCGACATCCCCGTCGAGGCAGAACGCGGCAACCGACTGCGGTGGGCCGAACAATTCCCGGAAGACATCAGGAACCACCCCGACATCACCTACGCCGGCCGCTGCTACGGCGTCATCGCCGACGACGTACACCACGAGATCATCTACGCCATCACGGGCACCGTCGACAAGCCGACATGGTTCGCCTGCCCCCGCCTCGAATCCTCGAACCCGGCCGCGTACGAACGCCGCCTGGGCTCCCCACGTACGTAACGCACGGGGCGGCTTGTCGCCCGGGCAGCTGCCGCGCGGAACGATTCGAGCGCCAGGATCCCTATATCTTGTGACAAGGAGCGGACTGGGGCACAACATGTAGGCTCCGGTCCGGCGTTTCACGCTAAGGGTTGTCGGCGCCGTGGGGTAGCTTCTCCCCGAAGCACGCAGCCTCGGCGTCCGCCGAGGTGACGGATGCCGAGGCTGGCTCTACTTGGACCGTAGATCCTCGAGGCTACCCGGTGCAGTGCTTCGCGATCCCTCCGGGGAGAACGGAGTTTTCTCATGACCGCGCGCAGCGCCAAGAGTGGCCGGTTCGTCACGGCCTTGACCGCACGCCGCAATCCACGCACGACCATCACGATGAGTAACGGTTCCAAGAGCAGCGGCTATCGCAGTTCCATCACGGGCCGGTACGTGACCAAGGCCACGGCAGCACGTCATCCCGAGACCACCATCCACGAGGGCGGTGGTGCTGCGTGAGCTATCCCTGCACTGCCTTCGAGGTGCTCATCTCCTCCCCCAGCGATGTCACCACGGACACGCTCGCCACAATCCGCCACGCCATAGCACGGTGGAACGCCCAGATGGGCAAGGCCACCAGCACGGTGGTGATCCCCGTGGCCTGGGGCGAGGACGCCGTGGCTGAGTTCGGCGGTCGCCCGCAAGGACTGATCAACGACCAGCTGACCGACCGCGCAGACGCCTGCCTCGCGATCTTCCGGGACAAGCTGGGCAGCCCCACCGGTGAAGCGGTCTCCGGCACCTGGGAAGAGATCGAACGCCTCGACGCCGCTGGCAAACCCGTGGGCATTCTCCGCGACGCCAGCGCACGACCAGCAGCCACGGGGACATCGGACGTCGAAGAGCTACTCCGGCTGAACAAGCACATGGAGGAACACACCTACAGCCGAGCCCTGGTCTTGCCCTTCACCGACAAGGCAGAGCTGCAGGATCACATATCGCAGTTCCTCACGCGCTTCACCAGCCAAGCCGAACGCACGGCCGAGCACGAGCGGACCACGCTCCCAGCCGAGACCGACCCCGCCCTAGGGGTGTGGCCCCGGATCGAGAGCAGCGAGTACATCGAAACCGACAGCAAGGGACGCACGAAGACGCGTCGGCGTCACGAACTCGTCCTGTCCAACCAGACCGGTCGCCCGGTACATGG
>NZ_BAFE01000061.1 GCF_000247995.1 Mobilicoccus pelagius NBRC 104925 | reverse complement strand
AAGGGGCGACACCCCCATGCACCTCGCAGTGCTGGCTGTTTTGCGGCATTCGGGACCACGCCCATCAAAGATGGGGGGACTTGTGCAAACTTCCCTGCATCTCGACAATGAAAACGCCACTTACACCGTTAGGCGGACAGTCCCGACAGCTGCTGCCGCTCAGTAGTTCGCCGCCATGTTGGTGAAGCGGGAGTAGTGACCTTGGAAGGCGACGGTGATGGTGCGGGTGGGGCCGTTGCGGTGTTTGGCGACGATGATGTCGGCTTCGCCTTCGCGGGGGGAGTCGGGTTCGTAGACCGACTCCCGGTGGAGAAGCATGACCATGTCGGCGTCCTGCTCGATGGAATTGTGGACGGCGACGCCGTCGGCGATGAAGTTGTGCGTGCCGATCACGGTCGCGTCGAAGACCTCCTCGACGCCCTCGAACTCGACCCCGACGACGACCTCCCACTCCACGTCGTTGACCGCCTCGAGGTCCACCCCGTCACGGTCGAGGACCGTCGCGATCTGCCGCAACGTCCCCACCTGCGTCGACGCGGACTCCTCCACGACCGCGGCCGCGTCCTCCTCCGCCACCGGCGACAACGCCGCCGCGACGTCCTTCCACAACGGCAACTGCCCCTCACCCGGCACCGGCGCATGCGACACGTCCCGCACGATGTCGAGCAACCGCGCCGCATCCGGCGCCGCCGGCCCCTCGATACCGATCTCCTGCAGGAACCGCCGCTGCGAATCGACGTCGACGACGTCGAGGACCCACCCCGACTCGTCACCCGTGACGACCGTCGAGATCCCGAACCGCAACAGTAGCCGCGACAGCCGATCCAGTCGCGTCCGCTCGTCGGCGAACACGAAGATCTCCCCACCGGGCCGCTCCTGGGAGAGCATCACCCCGCCCGCGGCGGAGAAGAACTCCCGCAGGAACGCGGCGATCTGCGCCTTGGGCAGCGAGAACACGACCGACGGGATCGTCGCCGCCGGATGCTCCGCACACAACAGCGCCGCCGTGCGGACGTCCTCGTCGGCCCAGTCGGCCTCGCACCGCTCCGGCGCGGGCACGTGACGCGGCGCGGCGACACGCGTCCCGCACGAGAGCTCCCCGAGCGGCACCCACCCGTCGTAGGTGAGGAACGGGTGGTTCTCGGTGGCGCGCACCGTCTTTCCCGACGCGAGCGTCAACCGGTACACCGGCTTCGCGCCCGTCGAGAACGCGTGCGTCATCGGCCGCTTCACGTACCGCAACGACTCGTCGAGCGCCCACACCGGCACGTCCGTCTCGCCCGAGGAGGCGAGCTCCCCGATCGTCACCTCCGCGCCCGTGTCGGCCCGGAGGATCCGCGTGTCCGCCGGAAGACAACCCGACTCGCGCAGGTCACTGATCTGCGGCTTCTTGTCGGTGCGCTGCTCCGGACCACGGTTGAGCTGCGACAGGGCGATGACCGGCAGCTCCAATTCCTTCGCGAGGAGCTTGAGCGCACGGGAGAACTCCGACACCTCCTGCTGACGGCTCTCGACACGCTTGCCCGAACTCATGAGCTGCAGATAGTCGATGATGACGAGCTTGAGATTGTGCCGCTGCTTGAGCCGGCGACACTTCGCCCGGATCTCCATGAGCGACATGTTCGGCGAGTCGTCGATGAACAACGGCGCCTCGCTCACCTCACCCATCGTGCGAGCGAGCTTGCTCCAGTCCTCGTCGCGCATCGTGCCCTTGCGCATGTGCTGCAACTGGATCGACGCCTCCGCCGACAACAGACGCATCGTGATCTCGTTCCGACTCATCTCGAGCGAGAACACGACCGTCGTCATGTCGTTGTGAATCGCGGCGGCACGGGCAAAATCCAAGGCCAGGGTCGACTTACCCATCGCAGGTCTCGCCGCGATGACGATCATCTGGCCGGGGTGGAGGCCGTTGGTGAGTTCGTCGAGATCGGTGAAACCCGTGGGGACGCCGACCATCTCGCCCGTCGAGCCCGACGCCTGCTCGATCTCGTCGGCCGTGGCCTCGAGGAGCTCCCCCAGGACGTGGTAGTCCTCACCGCCGCGCTTGTCGGCGACGGCGTACACCTCCGCCTGCGCCGTGTTGACGATCTCCTCGACGTCACCCCCCGCCGTGCCGTACCCGAGCTGCACGATGCGCGTCCCCGCATCGACGAGCCGACGCAGCACCGCACGCTCCGCGACGATCTGCGCGTAGTAGCCCGCGTTCGCCGCCGTCGGCACCCCCGCGATGAGCTGGTGCAGATACGACTGCCCCCCGACCCGCGGCAGCTCACCCCGCTTGGTGAGCTCGTCGGCCACCGTGATCGCGTCCGCCGGCTCCCCGCGGCCGTACAGATCGAGGATCGCCTCGAAGATCAACTCGTGCGCCGGCCGGTAGAAGTCGTTGCCGCGCAGCACCTCGATCGAGTCCGCGATCGCGTCCTTGCTCAGCATCATGCTGCCGAGAACGCTCTGCTCCGCATGGACGTCCTGCGGCGGGACGCGATCCTCCGGCCCCTCCGTCGGCCCCGACAACCCACCCTCGAAATCCGAGCGATCCACTCGAGCGAGCGCCATGGCCTCCCCAATCCGACGGTGTGAACAACGAACGACGGCCGCGGAGACGCCGAACCCGCCGTACGACATTCTGCGCACCGTCACCGGCGGGTCTTCGCCGAGACCCCGCCGGGCGCCGCAATACCCCACCCGAGAGGGGAAGAAGCGGCGCGGCCGGAGCGACGGGCCGGAACCCACGCTAGAACGCTCGGACGTCCGTCACAAACGGCCCGTCGACACTGCTTGGGGACAGCGTGTGGACGACACGGTGGACAACGTCCACATCCTGTGGAAGAAGCTGGGGATAACTGCCGGGGTTGTCCACCGCCGTGGCTCTGAGCTGCGAAAACACCGGTGGACGAAGCTGTGCGCAACATGCGTTGTATCCCACAGGACCCTCCTTGGTCCCCTCTGGACCTCCACCAGACCCGATCCGAGGACTCCTCAGACCCACGGACCGGCGCCGTCGTGCAGCGCCGCGACCCCAGAGGGGCGATCCGGGCGTTCGCCACACCGAACCCGCGTCTCACCCAGGCACCCGGCGGGGAGATCCCTGACCATCGTCAAGCGTCCGGATCGTGAGATACCCACAGGTGGAGCCCCTCCCACCCACAATCGAATCAACTACTGTCGGAGTCATGTTCGATGTCGCTCACGCCGTGGAACAGGCGATCCGGAGCGACCTCGACGAGCATCGCGACCCGGTCCGCGCCCGGCGAATCTCCCGCGAACGCGGACGTGATCTCCCGGTCCTCGGGGTGCCCGACCCCGACGTCATCCGCATCGTCGCGCGCGTGACCCGCGACCCCGCACGTCGACCTCACGACGAGGCGACGTGGGCGGAAGCCGTCCACCGCCTGTGGACCAACGACCCGACCCTCGAGTCGCGGTACGCCGCCGTCGCCCTCGCCTGCCGACCCCGCTACCGCACCTACGCCGGCACACCCCGCTCCACGGAGCTCTACCGCCGCCTCATCGAGGACCACCCGTCCGTCGCGACCGTCGACGCCGTCGCGACGTGCTGCCTCCCCCTGCCACTCGACGCCCGCCCCACGACCGAGACCCCCGTCGTCCGATCCTGGGCCGTCGTCGGGTCGCCGTGGCTGCGGCGTGCCTCGATCATCTGCCAGGTACGTCGCCGCCGCCGCACCGATCCCGACCTCCTCAGGGCCGCCGTCGTCGCCAACCTCCTCGACCGCCGCGCCATGATCCGCGACTCGATCCCCCGCGCCGTCCGCGCCTATGTCGAGGCCGTGCCCCACGCCGCACCCCGTGTGCGCGCCACCCTCGAGGAATGGCGTCCCCTCGTCTCCCGCCACCTCGTCACGGCCCTCGAGGCAGCCCTCCACCCGGCGCCACGCACCGACACGGGTCGCCACGTCGGAGCCCGCGGAACCGAGTCCGACGACCGCGACGGCCACCGTTCGACGGACGATGCCGACGGTCACGGGCAGCACGGTGAGGCCGTGATGCCCACACCGCGCGCCTCGGGCCGCAACGCCCCGTCGTAACCTGGCGCTCCGCACCCGACAGACGAGGAGCCCGTGAACACCGCCGGCCCCACCGATCCCGACCACGACGCCACCACCGCAGGGTCACCCGAGACCCGGCCGGACGACGTCCTCGACACGACGGCACTACGCCGCGAGATCCTCCGCCTCGCCGTCCCCGCACTCCTCACGCTCGTCGCCGAACCCCTCTTCCTCCTCGCCGACACCTCGATCGTCGGCCACCTCGGCACGACGCCCCTCGCAGGCCTCGGAGTCGCGTCCACGATCCTCGGTACCGCCGTCGGCGTCTTCGTCTTCCTCGCCTACGCGACCACCGCGCTCGTCTCCCGTCGCCTCGGCGCGGGAGCCGAGGACGCCGCCCTCGCCGCGGGACTCGACGGACTGTGGCTGGCGCTGCTCCTCGGCGTCGGAACCGGCCTCGTCCTCGGCGTGGGCGCGCCTGCCCTCGTCGGACTCTTCGGCGTCGACGCCGCCGTCGCCGCGCAGGCCGTCGCCTACCTGCAGATCTCTGCGCTGGGCGTCCCGGCGATGCTCGCCGTCCTCGCCCTCACCGGCGTCCTCCGCGGCCTGCAGGACACCCGCACCCCGCTCGTCGCCGCGACGCTCGGCTTCGGCGCGAACATCCTCCTCAACACCGTGCTCGTCTACGGCGCCGGCCTCGGCATCGCGGGCTCCGCGTGGGGCACCGTCGCGGCCCAGACGGGCATGGCCGTCGGGCTCGGGATCGTCGTCTTCCGCGCTGCCCGCCGCCACGGTGCCCGCCTCCGACCCCACCCCGGTGCCGTCACCCGCGCCGCCGCGAGCGGGGTGCCGCTCCTGCTCCGCACCCTCTCGCTGCGGGCCGTCGTCCTTCTCACGACGTGGGTCGCCGCCCACTACGGCGCCACGACGCTCGCCGCCCACCAGGTCGCCTGGACCCTGTGGACGTTCCTCTCGTTCGCGCTCGACGCCCTCGCCATCGCCGGTCAGGCCCTCATCGGCAAGGCCCTCGGCGCCGGCGACGTGGTGGGCACCCGTGCGATGACCGAACTCATGTCCCGCTGGTCACGCGGCTTCGGGGTCGTCCTCGGCCTCGCCCTCGCCGCCTTGTCGCCCGTCCTGCCGTGGCTCTTCACGACGGACCCCGGCGTCCGCGCTGCGCTCACCGTCGGCATCCTCGTCCTCGCCGCCGGTCAGCCCGTCGCGGCACAGGCGTTCCTCCTCGACGGCGTGCTCATCGGCGCCGGCGACGCACGCTGGCTCGCCCGAGTGGGACTCCTCCTCCTCATCGTCTACCTGCCCGTCGTCGGCATCCTCGTCGCCGTCCAAGGCCCCCTCGAGGCAGCCGGATCCGGCGCCGCCCTCGCCGCCATCTGGGCCGGGTTCCAGGTGTTCATGATCGGCCGCGCCGTCGTGCTCACCCGCCGCGCCCGCCAGGACACCTGGCTCGTCACCGGCCTGCAGTGACGACATCCGGGTGCCCGGACGCGAACCCACCGGCGGGAGTGCGGTGGAGAACCACCCGGCGTCGCTCCGGCATCGCCCCCCGGCCTCACGCCGTGACGACGTCCGCGCCGCCCCCCGCCGGGGCCGACGGCGCCCGCCGGCCTCGGGGCGTCTCATGCGAGGACGCTCGCATCCGTCGAGACCCGGGCCCCGGCCCAGACCGACGTCACGCCCCCGGAGACGACGACGTCCCCGCCGCCCGGCAGAACCGGGGGACGGGGACGACGTGCGAATCGGCGCGGACTCAGCCGGCGACGACGTTGATCTTCACCGTGGCCGAGACCTCGGGGTGGAGGCGCACCAGTGCGGTGTGCTCGCCCGTGCTCTTGATCGGGGTGGGGAACTCGACCGTGCGACGGTCGATCGTCACGCCCTCGGCCTTGGCCGCCTCGGCGACCTCGGCCTGGCTGATGGCACCGAACAGGCGACCGGCGTCGGACGCGTGCGCGGTGATCGTGAGGGTGCGGGCCTCGAGCTGGCCCTTGACGCCCTTGGCGTCCTCGAGCGAGGCGATGACGCGGGCCTCGCGCGCCTTGCGGAGCGCGTCGACCTGCTTCTGGCCACCGCGGGACCACGGGGTGGCGAGACCACGCGGGAGGAGGAAGTTACGGCCGTAACCGTCCTTGACCTCGACGACGTCGCCCGCCGAACCGAGGCCGGTGACCTCGTTCGTGAGGATGAGCTTCATGATGTGTCTCCTTCTCTCAGACCGGTCGGACTCAGCGAGCCGAGCTGGAGTAGGGCAGCAGGGCCACCTCGCGGGCGTTCTTGACGGCCTTCGCGATGAGACGCTGCTCCTGCACGGACACACCGGTGACGCGACGGGCACGGATCTTGCCGCGGTCCGAGATGAACTTGCGCAGCAGGGTCGTGTCCTTGTAGTCGATGTTCTCGACCTTCGCCGCCTTCAGCGGGTTGGCCTTCTTCTTGGGCTTGCGCACAACGGGCTTCGCCATCGTGGTGCTCTCCTCTCGTGAGAGCCCGGAGGGTGCTCCGGGATGGGGTCGTACTCAGATGGGTCCGGGGCTCATGCCCCGGGTGGCGGAGAGGTCTCCGCCGGAGGCGACACCGGCACGGATGCCGGGTCGCGAGGAACGACCGACCGAGGCCGTCGGGACGACGACCGACCGGATCGGGCTCGGATCAGAACGGGGGCTCGTCGTAGGACGGCGCCTGGCCCCAGCCGGCGTTGCCGCCGCCCTGGCCGCCACCGGCGCTCGGCCCCTGGGCCCACGGGTCGGCGTCCGGGCGGGAACCGCCCTGACCACCGCCGCCGCCCCAGCCACCGCCGCCGGCGTTGCCGCCCTGCTGGCCACCGCCGGAGAACCCGCCGCCGCCACCGCCGGAGAATCCGCCCCCGCCGCCGCCACCACGCGAGGTCTTGGTGACCTTGGCCGTGGCGTACTTGAGGGAAGGGCCGATCTCGTCGACGTCGAGCTCCATGACCGTGCGCTTCTCGCCCTCCTTGGTCTCGTACGACCGAGACTTCAGGCGGCCCGAGACGATGACGCGCGAACCCCGGGTGAGGGACTCGGCGACGTTCTCGGCCATGTCGCGCCACGCGGAGCAGGTGAGGAACAGTGCCTCACCGTCCTTCCACTCGTTCGTCTGACGATCGAACGTGCGGGGCGTGGAGGCGATACGGAAGTTCGCGACCGCCGCACCCGAGGGGGTGAAGCGCAGCTCCGGGTCGGCAACGAGGTTGCCGATGACGGTGATGACGGTCTCGCCTGCCATTGAGGGGATCCTCTCGCGTGGATGGGGCGCCGGCCCGAACGGGTCGGACCTGGTCGATCAGCGGTGCGTGGACCTCAGGCCGCGTTGGGGCGCAGCAGCTTGGTGCGGAGCACCTGCTCGCTGAGGCCCAGCTGACGGTCGAGTTCCTTGGCCGTGTCCGGCTCGGCGGTGAAGTTGACGACGACGTAGATGCCCTCGGACTTCTTCTTGATGTCGTAGGCGAGACGACGACGGCCCATGAGGTCGATGTTGTCGATGGTGCCGTTGTGGTTCTTCACGACGGTGAGGAAGCGCTCGAGCGTCGGGGCGACCTGGCGGTCGTCCACCTCGGGGTCGAGGATCATCATGAGTTCGTACTGACGCATGCGGGTAACCCACCTCCTTCGGTCTTGGCGGTCACGGTCCTTCCGTGACAGGAGGGTTGCAGCGTCCCGGCCACCCGGACCCGACCGAGGAAGGGGCGGGTCGAGCGGCGAGATGACTCCAGCCTACCGGGCGGGTTGACGCACGCCGAATCGTCGTCCACAGCCCCACACCGCCCGCCCGCTGCGAGCATCCCGTGGAGCGGTCGTGGGCGCCGTCGGCGCAGCGGACGTCAGTGGGCGTACCGGACGACGACCGCGTCGCGCCGGCCCGTCATCGGCCCGGCGGTGTCGTCGTCGTCACGGTGGACGGCGAGGTCGAGGGCCGTGTGCGCCGGTCGTCGCATCGCCTGCCGGGCCGCGGCGGCCCCGAGCCACAGCAGACCCCCGAGCCGCAGGACGAGGAACACGGCGTACCAGGACTCGGGCAGCGCGGCCGTGACGTCGTCGAGACCACCGAGGTACAGCCACACCGCGACGAAATAGCACACCTCCGTGGCGGCCCACATCAGATGGTCGCGCCACCGCAGCCCCGCGAGCGCGACGAACGGCACGAGCCACAGCGACGACTGCGGCGGGAGGGACTTGCCGGTGAGGAGGACGAGGACGAGGACGACGATCACGATCTCCCCGATGCGGGGACGGACCGGCGCGGCGAGGGTGAGGAGGGCGCCCGCACCGACGGCGAGGAGCCACCCGATCATCGTGAGGAGCGTGAGCACCCCGAGCGGGACGGGCCGGTCGGCGAGAGTGCCCAGATACCACGGGGAACCGAGCTGGGCCTCCGCCCCGAGCCACACCTGGTAGGGGGTGAGGACACCCCTGCCGTGGACGACCGCCGCGGCGACGAGGAGGAGGACGGCCGTGACGACCGCGACACCGGCCGTGCGCGCCCACGCCCGAAGCGCCCCGGCGCGCAGGGCGAGGAGCGCGAGGACGACGAGGACGAGGAGGGGGTACGTGCGGGTGACGATCGCGAGGCCGAGGACGATGCCTGCAGGCGTGAGCCGCTCGCGACTCCACAGCCACAACGCGACCGCAGTGAGCGCCACCCCGACGAGGTCGAGGGAGACGAGCGCCGCCGTGGCGACCACCGGCGCGAACGCGACGTGCGCGGCCCGCACGGGACGGGTACGGCACGTGAACACCGTGGCGACGACGGTGGCGACGAGGAGCAGCGCCGCCGTGATCGCCCACGCGACGAACATCCCCTGTTGACGTTCGAACCCCGCCGCAGGGACGACCACCGACAGCAACCGGAGGACGGCGCCGACGCCGAGCGGTTCGGCGAGCGCCGACCCCGCGTCGTAGGGCAGGCCGCCGCCGCCGACACTGCCCGCGAACGACGGCAGATCGGAGTAACAGGCCTTGTGGTAGACCTGCGGCGCCCCCCACCCGTAGCGGACGCAATAGCTCTTCTGGAGGAACCCGAGGAGCAGCGTCACGCACGCCCCGAACGACAACGCCCCCGCGAGTACGAGACGGTACGGACCGCTCGGGAGAGGCGCCGCGTACCTCCCTCGGGGACCGCCGACGACCCCCGTGGCGAGTCGCGCCACCGGGTCCTCCGGGTCGGCCGGGTCGGGCGGTGGCGTGACGATCGAGGCCATGAACGAAGGCTACGTGGCGCTCGCCGCGAGCACCGCGAACGCCGGTTCGCGCGTGGCGGGACGTCCCCACGCGTGTTCCCGTTTCCACCACGTGGTGTCCTCGGGTGGGGCGATGCCGTAGGCGTCACCCTCTCCGTCGCCCGCGGCGTCACCGGCCGCGTCGCCGCCGTCTCCGGCCGGGGCGTCACCCTGCCCGCCCTGATCCGGATCGCCGCCGGGGTCGCCCTGCCCACCCTGCGACCCGTCGCCGGGCTCGTCGCCGAACCCGTCGTCGCTCGTCGCCGGATCCCCGGGCACGTCCGTCGGCGACCACGTCTCGCCGGGCGTCGTCTCCTCCGGCGTCGGGGTCGGGGAGGGCCACTCCTCCGTCTGCTCCGGCTGCGACGGCTCGGGGGCGCTGGTCTCCTCCTCGGAGGGGGAGTCCTCACGGCCGACGCCGGCGCGCCCGGGGAAGTCCGTGTACGGCGTCCCCTCGACGGCCCGCCGCATGTACGACGTCCACACGTCGACGGGGTAGGACCCGCCGGTGACGCCGCTGCCGAGACCCGCGCCCCGCATCGGCACCGCATTGCCCTGGGCGTCGGGCAGGTACATGCCTACGGCCGTCGCGACGTCCGGGGTGAACCCGTCGAACCACACGGCACGGTTCTCGTCGGTCGTGCCCGTCTTCCCCGCCGCAGGCCGACCGATCGCTTGCGCCTTCTGTGCCGTACCGCGGAGGACGACCTGACGCATCGCGTCGACCGTGTCGGCGACGACGTCCTTGTCGAGGACCTGCTCCGTCACCGGCTGCGCCGTATACGGGTCGATGCTGTCGGCCACGCCCTCCGCAGGTTCGACCTTGCGAATGATGTACGGCTCCGCCCGCACGCCCCCCGCCGCGAGCGTCGCGTACGCCTTCGCCATGTCGATGACGTGCGGGGAGGCCGTGCCGAACACGTTCGCCGGGTTGTCGTCGAGGCCGAGGGTGTCCTGCGGCAGCCCCATCCGCACCGCCGCATCGACGGTGCGCTGCGGGCCCACGTCGACGTTGAGCTGCGCGTACACGGTGTTCGCCGACTTCGCCGTCGCCGTGCGCAGATCGATCCACCCGAGCGAGGCGTCACCGTAGTTCTGCACCCGACCGCTCGGGTTGCCGCCACCCTTGAACGCCTCGAAGTACCGCGGGGAGTTGCCGTCGTACGAACTCGTCGTGGCGATCCCCTTCTCGAGGGCCGCCACCAGCGTGAACACCTTGAACGTCGACCCGCCCTGGAGCTGCGCCTGCGTCGCCGCGTTGTACGGCTGCGTCGTCGCGTTCGCCCCGCCGTAGAGCGCCATGATCGCGCCGTCGCCCGGCTTGAGGGAGACGAGACCCGTCCGCACCCGCGGCGTCGGGAGATTGTTCTCCACCGCCCGGATCGCGTCCGTCTGTCGCTGCTGGTCGATCGTCGTCGTGATGCGCAGACCACCCATGTCGACCTCGTCGGGGGACAACCCCACCTTCGCGACGAGCTCGTCCTTGACCATCTGCACGAGATACCCGTTCGGGCCCGACTTCTCGCGCCGCGGCTTCGGGTCCTGCACCTCCGGGAACCGCACCCGCCCTCGACGCGCCGTCGACAGCCACCCCTCCTCGACCATGCCGTCGAGGACGTAGTCCATGCGGGCCGCGACGCTCTTCTTCGCCTTCGCCCCGTTCGCCGGGTCGTAGAGCGACGGGCCCCGCACGACCGAGGCGAGGAACGCGCTCTCCGCGAGGTCGAGCTCCGAGGCCGGCTTGTCGAAATACGCCCGCGAGGCCGCCTGGATGCCGTACGCGCCGCGACCGAAGTAGATCGTGTTGAGGTAGTCGCGGAGGATCTCGTCCTTCGTGAGCTCCTGCTCGATCTTCAACGAGATGACGAGTTCCTTGCCCTTGCGGGAGAACGTCTGGTCCTGCGTGAGGAAGTAGTTCTTCACGTACTGCTGCGTGATCGTCGACCCGCCCTGCGTCGGCCCGCCCGACACCATCGCCCACACGGCCCGACCGATGCCGGTCAGGGAGATGCCCGGGTTCTCGTAGAAACTCCGGTCCTCCGCCGCGAGGATCGCGTGCCGCATCGTCTCCGGCACCTCGCTCAACGGCACGGCCTCCCGGTCGACGGCGCTGATGCGCGCCATCTCCGTCTTCCCGTCGGCGAAGTACACGATCGACGTCTGGCTCCGCGCGTCCGAGTTCGGGTCCGGCACGTCGACGAGCACGTACGCCACGGCGACGACGGCCGCGACGGCCAGCACGCCGAGGCTCAGGACGAGCAGCCACGCCTTGATCGAGAACAGGCGCCGCCAGCCCCTCTTGCGCGGCGGGGTCACCACTCGTATGCGTCCGGTCGGTGAACTCACGCGATCCTCTTCCACCGGGGGGTCGATGCGGGTCAGAGTAAGCCGCGTCCCTGAACGCTCCCCGACGACACGCACCGCGGCGCTCCACCCCTCCTATCGGCGAGGACGCCCCGATTCCTGAAGCCCGACGGTGAGCGAACACCGGCGCGAGCACGCCGGATCCGCCCGTGGGGATCAGTCCGCCGCGGACTCCGGCCGCTTCGCCCACCACGCGAGGAGCTCCTCGCGGGCCGCGTCCTTGCCGATCGGGCCCTGATCGAGCCGCACCGACAACAGGTGCTTGTACGCCCGCCCGAGCACCGGGCCCGGGGAGATGCCGAGGATCTCCCCGATCTCGTTGCCGTCGAGCTCCGGCCGCACCTTCTTGAGCTCCTCGGCGTCCATGAGCGTCTCGATGCGCGCCTCGAGCGAGTCGTACGTGCGCCGCAACGTCTCCGCCTTGCGCCGGTTGCGCGTCGTGCAGTCGGCCCGGGTGAGGCGGTGCAGCCGCGTGAGGAGCGGACCGGCGTCCGTGACGTACCGACGCACCGCCGAATCCGTCCACTCGCCGCTGCCGTACCCGTGGAAGCGCAGGTGCAGCTCGACGAGCCGGCTCACCGCCTTGACGGTCTCCTTGTCGTACCGCAACGCCCGCAGCCGCTTGGCCGCCATCTTCGCGCCCACGACCTCGTGGTGATGGAACGTCACGCCGCCGTCCGGCTCGAACCGACGCGTCGCCGGCTTGCCGATGTCGTGGAGGATCGCCGCGAGCCGCAGCACGAGATCGGGCCCGGGCACGCTCTCCGGCGGGCCGTCGTGCGGCCCCTCGAGCGCGATCGCCTGACGCAGCACCGTGAGCGAGTGCTCGTAGACGTCCTTGTGACGGCGGTGCTCGTCGACCGTCTCCCGCATCACCGACAGCTCCGGCAGCATGACGTCCGCGAGACCCGTGTCGACGAGGAGCCGCAGACCCGTCACCGGGTCCGCCGCGAGCATGAGCTTGGAGAACTCGTCACGGATCCGCTCGGCCGAGACGATGCCGAGCGACGTCGCCATCTCCGTCATCGCCGTGCGCACCTCCGGCGCCACGTCGAACCCGAGCTGCGCGGCGAACCGAGCGGCCCGCATCATCCGCAACGGGTCGTCCCCGAACGACACCTCCGCCGCACCGGGCGTCCGCAGACGACGCCCCGCGAGGTCCTCCAGACCCCCGTGCGGGTCGACGAACTGCAGGTCGGGAAGCCGCAACGCCATCGCGTTCACCGTGAAGTCCCGCCGCACGAGGTCGTCGTCGAGGTTCTCCCCGAACGCGACGACCGGCTTGCGGGTCTGCCCGTCGTAGGCGTCGGCCCGGTACGTCGTCACCTCGACGACGGTCGCCCCCCGCCGCGCACCGATCGTGCCGAACTCCCGACCCATGTCCCACGTCGCGTCCCCCCACGCCGCGAGGATCCGCTCCGTCTCGTCCGGCATCGCCGACGTCGTGAGATCGAGGTCGTGACTCTCCCGCCCGAGGAACGCGTCCCGCACCGGCCCGCCGACGAGCGCGAGCTCGTGACCGGCCGCGGTGAACGCGGCACCGAGATCACCGAGCAGGGGCAGTACGGGCGCGAGCCGGCCGGTGGCCTGGCGCAGGAGGGCATCGAGGTTCGCGGACACGAGGCCCAAGCCTAGGGGCCCGCGGCCCCCACGTCGTCGACGGGCACGGCGCGCGGCCGGGGACGGACCCCACCTGTCGCCCCGGGCGCCCCGCCACGACGGGCCGTCTCCGCACCGCCCACGACACCCTCGCGCGCCCTACGGTGACGGGATGGAGACGCACCTCGACCCCTTCACCTCCCACCAGGTCATCACCGTGAGCGACCCCGACGCCGGTCTCCGTGCCGTCATCGCCCTCGACGACCTCACCCTCGGCCCCGGGTTCGGCGGGGTGCGGATGCGGCCCTACCCCACCCCCGCCGCCGCGATCGAGGAGGCCCAGCGCCTCGCCCGGGCGATGACGTTCAAGCACGCCCTCGCCGAACTCCCCTACGGCGGAGCGAAGTCCGTCATCGTCGCCGACGGCCGGGGCCTTGAGGGCGACGCACGCCGACGACTCTTCGAGGCGTTCGGCGACGCGGTCGCCCGGACGAACGGGCGCTACATCCCCGGCGTCGACATGGCGACGACCCTCGCCGACATGTCCGTCGTCCGCGAGCGCGGCGCCACCGTGTACTGCGCCGACGCCGACCCCTCCCCGTGGACCGCCCGCGGCGTGTACGCGGCGATGCGCGCGGCCGTCCGCGGTGTCCTCGACTCCCCGGACCTCTCCGGCGTCCGTGTCGCCGTCCAGGGCGTCGGCGCCGTCGGTGGGGAACTCGCGCGCCTCGTGGCCGCCGACGGCGGAGAGCTCGTCCTCGCCGACGTCGACGCGAACCGCGCCGAGACCCTCGCGGCCGAGCTCGGCGGACGCGCCGTCCCCACCTCGGAGATCGCGACGACCGAGTGCGACGTCTTCGCTCCCGCCGCGATCGCCCGGGTCGTCACCGCCGACGTCGTCCCGCAGCTGCGCTGCCGACTCGTCGCCGGTGCCGCGAACGACACCCTCGACGGGCCCGACATCGACGCCGCGCTCCTCGCCCGCGGCATCACGTTCGTCCCCGACTACGTCGCCAACGCGGGCGGGGTGATCCACGAACACGCCCGGGCCATGGGCTGGACCGACGAGCGGCTGGCCGAGGCCGTCGACGCCATCGGGGACCGCGTCCTCGACCTCGTCGCGGAGGCCGGACCGGGCGGGAGCCTCGTCGACGCCGCCGAACGACGCGGACGTGCACGCCTCGCCGCGGGCGCCGGCGCCTGAGTTCCCGGCGGCTGCACCGCCCACCCCACGAGGAGTGACCGCACGAGGTGCGGGCGCCGCGAGGTGCGGGCGGCGCGAGGTGCGGGCGGCGCGGCCGCCACCGGCGGAGATGCGGACGGAGGTGTGCGCCCCTGCCGGAGCGCACACCGCGAGCGACCCTCGGGGCCGGGACCCGTCAGACGAGGGGCGCGAAGAAGAACGTGTCGCGGGTCGCGAACCGGCCCCGGGCGTCGAACGTGTAGAAGTCGGCGAACCGCAGCGACGCGGACGAGCCGTCACGCAGCGTGCCCTCGAACCGGCCGTGGACGGCGATCCCGCCCTCGTCGACGACCTCGCGCTCGACCGTGTGCGTGCCCGACTCGATGACGCGTTCTCCCTCGTAGAACGCCCGTAGGGGGCCGTGCCCGACGAGCGGCTCGTACCCCGGTCGGCAGTAGACGGCATCGGGGGCGAACAGGGCGACGAGCCCGTCCACGTCGTCGGCGTCGACGAGCCGGTAGTACTCCCGCACGGATTCGATCGGAGACGTCATACCCGTAGTGTGCCGTGCCGCAGCCCCCCCGAGGGGTGACGGCGGCACGCGGAATGCGACACGAGGGATCACACGGGGACGACGTCGCGACGACGCCCCTCGGGGCGGGACTCAGTGGGAGTCCGTGCTCCCCGTGCCCTGCTTCGGCTCGCCGGAGTCCTTGCCACCGGCGGCGGCGGGCGTCTCCTCGAGCGGCGTCTCCTCGACGGACTTGAGGTCCTCGTCGGGCTGTGCGTCAGGTGTCTGGCTCATACGGCCAGCTTAGGGGCGTCGACCCCGTCGGGGAGGCGCATCGGGATCCGGAGCATCCGAGGAGTGCGGCCGTCCTTGATTACAGTGGCGTAATGACGACCTCACCGCGCCCGAGCCGCCCGACGCGGCGGCTCCCTGCGGTGTTGGAGACCTCCGCCGGTGGCATCGTCGTCGACGTCGTCGACGGACGCGCCCGCATCGCCGTCATCGCGCGCCGCAACCGCGCCGGCCGGATCGAGTGGTGTCTCCCCAAGGGACACCAGGAGGCCGACGAGACGCTCGTCGAGGCCGCGGAACGCGAGGTCGCCGAGGAGACGGGCATCGTCGGCCGCGCCCTCGTCACCCTCGGCACCATCGACTACTGGTTCTCCACGCACGACCGACGGGTGCACAAGGTCGTGCACCACTACCTCCTCGAGGCCACCGGCGGCGACCTCACCGTCGAGAACGACCCCGACCACGAGGCCATCGACGTCGCCTGGATCGACCTCGACGAGGTGCACCATCACCTCACGTTCCCCAACGAGCGGCGCATCGCCCGCCTGGCCTGGGAAAGGTTGGCCGGTAAGGAATGAGCCGCGAGCCGCTCGACGTGCCGCGCCGCCACCCCCGGGTGGTGCGCCCGGTCGCCTCGGCCGTCGCCGCGTGCGCTCTCACGGCGTGTGCGGCCCTCGGCACGCCGGGAGCGGCGTCCGGCCGGGTCCCGAGAGATGTTTCACGTGGAGCAATGGTCGCTTCCGACACGGCCACCGAGATCTCCGCGACCCCCACCGCGCCCCGTGCGACCTCGGACGCCCTTCAGGTCACGGAGGTCTCACCGCAGGTGCTCGCGCCCGGCCAGGACGTGACGCTCGCGGTCACCCTCCGCAACACCGGCACCCGACCGGCCAGCCCGACGGTCCGGGTCGGTGTGGGCCCCCGCCTACGCACCCGCACCGACGTCTCCGACCACGCCACGGCTCCCCGTGGCGATCTCCCCCGCGCCGCCGGGGCGACCGTCCCCGCTCTCCACCCGGGTGCCACGACGACCGTCCCCGTGACGATCCCCGCGGGCACCCTCCACCTCCCCCGGCCCTACGGCGTCCTCCCCGTCACGGTGACGTCGACCGGCCTCCCCGGCGCCAGGGCGACGGCGACGTTCCTGCCGTACCAGGTGGTCAAGGAGTACCAACCCCTCAGCATCGGCGTCGCCCTGCCCGTCACCCCCGACCCCGACCCCGCCGTCCTCACCGGGGACCAGGCCGCCCGTCTCGCCGCCCGCACCCGGATGACCGCGTCCGGTTCCCGCCTCGACCGCATCCTCACGGTCGCCGACGCGGCCGACGCCACCCTCCTCGTCGATCCCTCCCTCCTCGTCCCCGAGGCGCGCCCCACCGCCGCCACCGCCGGCGGACCCGGTGCGAACCGCCCCCACGCCTCGGCGACCGGGTCCCCCTCCTCACCCCCCACCTCCGTTCCTGCGGACGGGAACACCGGCGCGAAGGCCGCGAAGAGCAACGACGGGGACCGCGTCCCCGACCCGGGCACCGCGTTCGCCCGGCGTCTCGCGGACTCCGACCGGGACGTGTGGTTCCTCCCGCCCGGCGACCCCGACGTCTCCGCCCTCGCGAGCGCCGCCGCCGACGCCTCCCTCCCGCCGCTGCCGCAGGCGCCCACCTCGCGCCCCGGCACCCGCCGCGCCGTGCGGACCCTCGTGTGGCCCGCAGGCACCGCGTCGTCGCAGGTGAGGAAGGCCGTCTTCGACGCCTCCTCACGCCCGCCCGCCGCCGTCGTCATGCGCGAGACCCGCACCGATCCCGATCCCGATCGCACCGGACCCGCCCCACGCCGCGACGGCGCCGGACACCACGTCCTCGTCGTCGACGACCGGATGTCGGCCCTTCTCGCCCACACCTCCGGGCCCGCCGACACCTCGACGACGACCCAACGCCTCCTCGCCGACAGCGTCGCGCTCCTCGGGGAGTCCCCCGGCGTCGCCCGCTCCGTCCTCCTCCTGCCCGACCGGCCCCTCGACCCCGACCCTGCGGCCCTCACCGCCGCCCTCCGAGCCCTGCGGGGCGCCCCGTGGATCGCCCCCGTCGACGCCGACGCCCTGCTCACCGCCCCCACGTCCCCGACACCCGTCGTCGACGCCACCACCCCGCCGACCGGCCCCGCCTCCCCCCTCGTCACGGAGAACCTCACGGCGGTGCGCACCCTCGCCGACCGGATCGACCGCCTTCGCCCGTCGTTCGGCGAGGGCACCTTCCTCCCGGCCGATGCCGGCGAGGTGCTCCTCTCCACGCGCTGGCGAGGCGAGCAGGGCCCCTGGAGCGAGACCCGGACGTCCCTCCAGCAGCGCGTCGAGCACCTCTCCCACGGCGTCCGCGTCGTGCCCAGCGCGATCAACTTCTTCGCCGAGCACGGCGCCCTCCAGATCACCGTCGTCAACGACCTCGACACAGAGGTCCGCGACGTCCGCCTCCACACCGACGTCCAGGGCCGCCCCCCGCGCCTCGTCGTCCACAGCCCGCCGCAGACCCTGACGATCCGGCCGCACAGCCGCGCGACGGTGCGGCTCGACACCGAGGCCGTCGCCGCCGGCGTCGTCCCCGTCACCGTCTCCCTCCGCACCACCGCCGGAGCGCCCCTCGGCGAGGACGCCACCGTCCGCGTGCGCGTCCAACCGACGAACGGTTGGCTCCTCCTCGCCGCCGGGGGCGTCGTCGGCATCGTGTTCGTCCTCGGCCTCTTCCGCGCCATCCGCGCCGGCGAGCGCCGCGTGGCCGCCTCCGAGCTCGAGGGTCTCGACCTGCGCTGACGCAGGATCCGGCCGGGCAGGACCCCCCGCCGACCCCGCCGCCGAACTGTCACCCGGCACTGCCGCGGTCCCCGCCGACGACCCCGCCGACCACCCCGTCGACGACCCCGCCGGGCCCCTCTCCGAGCCCCCCGTGACCGGACCCGACCGCAGGACGCACCGGGGCCCGGGGACGGGCGGATCGGGACGGAGCGGAACGTCCGTCCACCACCCCGACTACGATGACCAGCGCCGGGCCACCGGCGACGACCTGCCCCTCCAGCAGAGACGGACACCCGATGACCACCACGAGCAGCCTGGCCCGCAACAGCGCGATCATGGCCGCCGGAAGCCTCGTCTCCCGGATCCTCGGCGTCGTACGCCAGGCCCTCATCGTCATGATCTTCGGCCGATCCCTCGCCGGTGACGCCTGGAGCATCGCGAACACCCTGCCCAACACGGTGTTCCTCCTCCTCGCCGGAGGCGCGATCAACGCCGTGCTCGTGCCGCAGATCAGCAAGGCCATGCGCCACGACGACGGCGGTCAGGCGTTCGTCGACCGGCTGCTCACACTCGCCCTCGTCGGGCTCGGCGTCGTCACGCTCGTGTGCATCCCGCTCGTGCCCGTGCTCGTGAACGTCTTCTCCGACTCGGGATTCCCCCAGGACGCGCACGACCTCGCCGTCGCCTTCGCGTTCATCGCCATGCCGGCCGTGTTCTTCTACGGGCTCTACGCGATCCTCGGCCAGGTGCTCAACGCCCGCGAGGAGTTCGGCTGGTTCTCCTGGGCGCCCGTGCTGTGCAACGTCGTGTGGATCATCGGCCTCGGCTCGTTCATCGGCCTCTACGGCAGCCACCTCGGCCACCCCCACCAGTACACGCCGCCGATGATCGCGCTGCTCGCCGGCTCCCTCACCGTCGGCGTCGCCCTCCAGGCGCTCGTCCTCCTCGTGCCCCTGTGGCGCAGCGGGTTCCGCTACCACCCGACGTTCGGCTTCCGCGGCGTCGGTCTCGGCAGCGCGAGCCGCGTCGCGATGTGGACGTTCGCCGCGCTCGTCGTCTCCCAGCTCGCGCTCATCGTCCAGTCCCGCGTCCTCACGTCCGCGACCGCGGGCGACAGCGGCAAGCTCGCCTACGACAGCGCGTTCATGCTGTTCATGACGCCGCACGGCCTCATCACCGTCTCCGTCGTCACCGCACTGTTCACGTCGATGTCCCGCGCCGCAGCGGCCGGTGACACGCCCGCCGTGCGCCACGACGTCGCCCACGGCCTCGGCGTCGTCGGCGCCACCGTCATCCCCGTCATGGTCGGCGGCATCGTCCTCGCCACCTCCCTCACGACGACGATCTTCGTCGGCGCCTCCCTCGAGACCGCCAACGCCTTCGGCTACATCACCCAGGCGATGCTCCTCGGCCTGCCCGCCTACGGGGCCTTCTACGTCGCCCAGCGTGCCTACTACGCCTACGAGGACGCCAAGGCGCCGTTCTGGCTCCAGGTCGTCAACTCCGGCGTCTTCGTCCTCGGCGGACTCCTCTGCTACCTCGTCGCCTCCGAGTACCGCGCCGTCACCGTCGCCCTCGCACAGGCCCTGAGCAACGTCGTCGCCGCCGGAGTCGGCATCGCGTGGTTGAGCAGCCGGCTCGGCGGCCTCGACCTCCATCTCACGATCCGCACGTGGATCCGCAGCCTCGTCGCATGCGTCCCCGCCGCGGTCGTCGCCGGCCTCCTCGCCTGGCCGATCCGCCACCTCCTCCCCGCCGTCCTGCCGGGCCCGACGGGTGGCTGGTGGTTCTCCTCCGCCCTCGCCCTCCTCGTCGGCGGGATCACCTTCGTCGCCCTCTACGTCGCCGCCGCGCAGCGCATGCACATCGACGAGGTCGACGAGTTCGTCGGACCGATCCTGCGTCGCCTGCGCGGCGTGTCGCCCGGATCGCGCAGGGGCGCTTAAACTTCTCGTCAGACGTGTCTGCACGACCCGAGAATCCCGGCCCCGCGCCGGAACTCGCCAGTCCGGCAGGCCCGCCTCGACAGAAGCCTTCGGAGAGGGGAGTGCCCGTGCAGGGGGTCGGAACCGGTCGTCTCCTCGCGAGCCGGTATGCCCTGCGCCAACGCCGCGCCACGCTCGGTGCCATCGAGGTGTGGGCTGCGACCGACAGCACCCTCGGCCGTGAGGTCTCCGTCACGGTGCTGCCCGTCTCCGATCCGCACGCGGAGCCCCTCCTCGAGGCCGCACGCGCCACCGCGGCCGTCAACGACCACCGACTCGTCCGCGTCCTCGACGTCGGCTCCCGCGGTGACGTCGCCTGGGTCATCGAGGAGTCCCTCGCCGACTCTACGAGCCTCGCCGAGCTCCTCGCCGACGGGCCGCTCCCTCCCGAGGAGGCCCGCCGGATCGTCGGTGAGGTCGCCACGGCTCTCGACGTCGCCGCCCGCTCCGGCCTGCACCACCTCCACCTCACCCCGCACGCGGTCCGTCGCACCAAGGCCGGCCTCATCAAGATCGCCGGGCTCTCCACCGCCGCGGCCGTCGAGGGGACGACCGTCCCCGACCATGCCGAGGCGCAGCGCATCGACGCGCTCGGCACGATCGCCCTGCTCTACGCCGCGATGACGACGCGGTGGCCGCTCCGCACGACGGTGCCCGGACTCGAAGCGGCGCCCCGTGTCGCCGGCGTCGTCGCCGCTCCGTCGGAGCTGGCCGTCGCCGTCCCGGCCGACCTCGACGACCTCTGCCGCGAGGCGTTCACGCGCTCCGGCGCGCCACGCACCCCCGGTGAGCTCGCCCAGCGCCTCGGGCCCTGGTCGCACACCCTCGTCCGGCACGTCGCCCCCAAGCCCGTTGCGGCTCCCACCGAGGAGATCCCGCGCATCCGTGCGGGCGCCGCCGACCGGGCCGCCGCGACGAGTGGCGGGGCCGGTGCAGCTGCCACGCCTGCCGCCACCCCCCGCCCCCCGCGGAACGTGCCCCGCAAGCCCAGCCACCGCGAGCAGCGCGCTCACGACAAGGCCGCCCAGGCGGCCGAGGAACGCCGCGAGATCGCCGCGCGCCGCCGCGACCCGGGCTTCCTCGACGTCCCCGAGGCACTCGACACGTCCACCGGCCCCCTCGAACCCCCCACACCCCTCGTGGCCGCACCCCTCGAGCGCGAGGGTCGCTACGCCAAGGCGGTCATCGGCGTCGTCGCCGGCGCCATGCTCCTCGCCGCCGTGTTCGCGGCCGTGTCCCTTCGTGGAGCGGTCCAGGACATGTCCCAGGCCGTCGCGCCCGCACCGTCGACCAGCGCCACGCGTGGGCCGGGCACGTCCACCACCGGCCCGTCGGCCTCCGCCTCCCCCTCGACCTCCACCGATGTCGGCCCGATCGAGTTCACCGGCGTACGGGCGCTCGACCCAGAGGGCGACGACTCGGAGAACGACGGCGGCGTGCACAAGGCGACGGACGGCGACGCCGACACGTTCTGGCAGTCCGAGGGCTACAAGAACGCCGACTACCAGGGCCAGAAGTCGGGCGTGGGCGTCGCGGCGAAACTCCCGCGCGACGCCGAACCGACCACCGTCACGGTGACCCTCGGCGACACCCCGCAGGACGCCACCGTCTACGTCGGCTCCTCCCGTTCCATCGACTCCGCCACGAAGATCGGCGAATTCACCGACGCCACGGGCGAGCAGCAGGCAGACGTCCCCGAGGACGCCCGCAGCGACGCGAGGTACGTCATCGTCTGGGTGACCAAGGCCGCCGAGCAGGACGACGGCAAGTACCGCGCCATCGTCTCGGAGATCGTCGCGCGCTGATCCCTCGACGTCCCCACGCGAGGGAACCCGGCTCACGCCGGCCCTCTCCGCCTCGAGCGCGAGAACCCGGGTTCCTGCAAGGGCGACCCGGGCCCGTGACGGCGACCACGTGCTGCGTCGTGTCACGGCAGTGGAGACGCCACCGATCTCGTCACCCATGCAGGGGGCCGTCCAGGATCCGTCGAGGCGGCACCTCCGGCGAGTCCCCGCGGCGGGAACTTCACGGTGGCACCACTCGTCGATGAAGGGAACGACGACGCGGGCCACGCCCGCATGAACCAGCGAGGGGTGGTGGAGGACATGGGTCTGCGCCGGCACGGCTCCGAGGACGACGATCCCGAGCTCAGGCGCCTCCTCGCGGGCATGTCCACGCCCGCGACCGTTCCCGAGGACCTCGCCGCGCGCATCTCCCGCAGCATCGCCGAGGAGCATCACGCCTCCGCCGGGCTCGCCCACCGCTTCGACCCGGCCACCGCACGGCCGCGGCGCCGAACGGCCGTCCTCGGGGCGACCGCCGCGGGCGTCCTCGCGGTGGGCGGGGTGCTCGCTGCCGTCGGCCTGCACGTCGACGACGACGTCGTCGTCCACCAGGCACAGGCCGCCTGGGGTGCCCTCGGAGGAGAGGGGAGCGATGACGGGACCTCGATCGAGGCCTCGGGGAGCGTGGACGCACTCCCCCCGATGACCCTCGCCGACCCGGGGGTCGGCACCGAGCCGGACCTGGTCACGGGGACGGACGCCGGGAGGGACGCTCTGGCCGGACTCACCGTCGTCACCAGCGGGACGGACTATCGGCCACGCACCCTCGCCGGGCAGGTCGACGCCGTCTCCGACGGCCGGATGCCCGACGTCGCGTCCACCGACCCCGCCCCCCGCGTCCCGTCTCGGGACGCGATCGCACGGTGCCTCGCCGCGTCCGGTCTCTCTCCGCGGCAGGCGTTCGTCGACGTCGCGACGTACGAGGGGCGACCCGCCCTCGTCCTCCTCGGCGACCCGACGGCTCCCTCCACCCCGCTCCTGGACCCTGCCGACCCCGCCCCGCCCGCCTCGGGCGACGTACCGGAACTCCCCGGGACGGGACGTACCGTCGTGGTCCGGCCGCCGGCGTGTGGGGCGTCCGCCACCAGGCCTCTCGCCGGTCCCCTCGCCGTCCCGTGACGCGGGCCGGGCGGAACATCCCGGCTTCACCGATGGTTCACTTGACGAGACCTCGACCCGTCAGCACCCCGGGTCGCCGACACACGAAGGGACCATCCGTGACCACCGAGTCCACCTCCGCCCCGCAGGCAGCGTCCGACGACGATCTCCACGAGGTCGTCGTCGTCGGTTCCGGCCCCGCCGGCTACACCGCGGCCATCTACGCCGCGCGCGCCGGCCTGGCTCCGGTCGTCATCACCGGTTCGGTCACCGCCGGAGGCGCGCTCATCAACACGACCGAGGTCGAGAACTTCCCCGGGTTCCCCGAGGGCATCATGGGTCCCGACCTCATGGACAACATGCGCACGCAGGCCGAACGCTTCGGCGCGACGCTGGTCGCGGACGACGTCGTCGAGATGAGCCTCGACGGCCAGATCAAGACGTTCGTCGACGGATCGGGCCGCACCTACCGCAGCCGCACCGCGATCCTCGCGATGGGATCCGCCTACCGCGAGTTGGGCGTCGAGAACGAGAAGCGCCTCTCGGGACACGGAGTCTCGTGGTGTGCCACGTGTGACGGTTTCTTCTTCCGTGATCAGGACATCGCCGTCGTCGGAGGCGGGGACTCCGCCATGGAGGAGGCGACGTTCCTCTCCCGTTTCGCGCGGTCGGTGACGATCATCCACCGTCGGGAGGAACTCCGGGCGAGCAAGATCATGGCCCAGCGGGCGATGGACGACCCCAAGATCTCGTTCGCCTTCAACTCCGCCGTGAGCGCCATCCACGGCGAGGACAAGGTCACGGGCGTGACCCTCACGGACACGATCACCGGCGAGACCCGCGAGCTCGACATCACCGGTCTGTTCGTCGCGATCGGCCACGACCCCCGCAGCGAACTCGTCCGTGACCAGGTGCGCCTCGACGCCGAGGGATACGTCCTCGTCGACGGGCGCACCTCCCGGACTAACCTGCCCGGCGTCTTCGCCTGCGGCGACCTCGTCGACCACAGCTACCGCCAGGCCATCACCGCGGCCGGAAGCGGATGTGCCGCTGCGCTCGACACAGAGCGTTACCTCGCAGACCTCGACGCCGAGGCGCCTGCTCCTCGCCCCTGACATTCGCACGACGCCGATGCGCCCCGCTCCGCGGTGTCGCCCGCTGCCTGCGTACGATCGACCCAACCGCATTCGAAAGGATTCCCCCATGGCTTCCATCGCCACCACCACCGACGCCACTTTCGACCAGGACGTCCTCAAGCACGACGGCCCCGTGCTCGTCGACTTCTGGGCCCCCTGGTGTGGACCCTGCAAGGCCGTCGCGCCCGTCCTCGAGGAGATCGCGACGGAGCACGGCGACAAGCTCACGATCGTCAAGCTCAACACCGACGAGAACCCCCAGACGACGGCCCGCTACGGCATCACCGGCATTCCGGCCCTCAACGTCTACCAGGGCGGTGAGCTCGTCAAGAGCATCGTCGGCGCTCAGCCCAAGCCGAAGCTTCTGCGTGAACTCGAGCCCTTCATCGGCTGAAAGTCCCCGTAGAACGTCGAAGCCCGGCCCCCTGCATGGGGACCGGGCTTCGTCATGTTTCACGTGGAACGGTTACCGCGACTCGGTCTCCGTATCGGCGCCGAGCACGTCCAGGATGCGGTGAAGGTCATCGACCGACGCGAACTCGACCGTGAGCTTCCCTCGCTTGCGGCCCATGTTGATGGAGACCCTCGTGTCCAGACGGTCGGACAGCGAGTCCGCGACACGATCGAGTTCGGGGTGAGCGATCGCCGGCCGAGCGGCCCGTGGCTTCGCCGGGGCTCCTGCCTCGCCCATCGCGACGATCTCCTCGACACTGCGGACCGAGAGTCCTTCGGCGACGATGCGCTGCGCGAGCCGCTCCATCGCCGCGGGGTCCTCCAGCCCGAGCAAGGCCCGGGCGTGACCCGCCGTAAGCACACCTGCCGCGACGCGGCGACCGACAAGGGGCGGCAGCCGGAGGAGGCGGAGAGTGTTCGTGATCTGCGGACGCGACCGGGCGAGCCTCGTGGCTAGCTCCTCGTGCGTACATTCGAAGTCCTCGAGGAGCTGCTGGTAGGCCGCAGCCTCCTCGAGGGGGTTGAGCTGGCTCCGATGCAGGTTCTCGAGGAGCGCATCGCGCAGCATGTCCGTGTCGTTCGTCGACCGGATGATCGCCGGGACGACGTCGAGACCGGCCTCGCGGCTCGCCCGCCAACGCCGCTCACCCATGACGAGTTCGTACTGCGGTTCGCTCGACGACGCGTCGTCGGTGGTGGGTCGCACGACGATCGGCTGGAGGACGCCGATCTCGCGGATGGAATCGACGAGTTCTGCGAGGTCGTCCTCGTCGAAGACCTCGCGGGGCTGCCGGGAGTTCGGGACGATCCGCTCGAGGGGCACGTGGGCGAACTGCGCCCCGGGCACCGGTGTGAGTCCCGTCGGGAGTGACAGCTCCTCGGTGACAGACGCCGCGCGGCGCGCCTCCCCGTCGGGCGAGCCGAACGTGGACCCCGATGATTCACGTGAAACAGTCTCCGCGAAGAACATGTCGTGCGGACGATCGGTGCGTGTCGGCCCGTCGGGGATGAGCGCACCCAGACCTCGGCCGAGTCCTCGCCTACGTTCCGTCATTCTGCGTTCCTCCCATGGGTTGCCTCCGAATGGCGGGTGGCGAGTTCCGCCGCCGCGCGACAGTAGGCGAGGGCTCCCGTACTCGCCGGGTCGTACGAGATCACCGTCTGGCCGTGACTGGGAGCCTCCGACACGCGCACCGAGCGCGGCACGGTCGCACGCAGCACCTCGTTCGGGAAGTGATTCCGCACCTCGTCGGCCACCTGGGACGACAGACGGGTCCGGCCGTCGTACATCGTCAGCAGGATCGTCGAGAGACGCAGCTCAGGGTTGAGGTGTCGACGGATCATGTCGATGTTGCGCAGCAGCATCGACAGCCCCTCGAGGGCGTAGTACTCGCACTGAATCGGAATGAGGACCTCATGGCCCGCGACGAACGCGTTGATGGTCAGCAGTCCGAGGCTCGGAGGGCAGTCGATGAGGATGTAGTCCGGAGGATCGTCGACATCCGCCAGGTACGCGTCGACGGCGCGCCGGAGGCGCATCTCCCGGGCGACGAACGAAACAAGTTCGATCTCCGCACCCGCGAGGTCGATCGTCGCGGGGACACAGGTGAGGCCCGGGATGTCCGGACACTGGTGCACCACCTCGGCGACGGGGGCGTCCTCGACGAGCACGTCGTAGACGCTCGCGACCCCGGCGCGGTGATCGACGCCGAGAGCGGTGCTCGCATTGCCCTGCGGGTCGGTGTCGATGACGAGGACCCTGGACCCGCCGGCAGCGAGGGCCGCGGCGAGGTTGACGGCAGTCGTCGTCTTTCCCACGCCCCCCTTCTGGTTGGCGATGGTGAAGACGCGCGTTTGCTCAGGTCGCGGGAAGGGCGCGCCGGGAGGTGTGGGGAGCCGGGGCGCACCGGTGTCCTTCACTTCGGCCTTTCGGGCCGTCTCGGCAGCGACGGCCGATCCTCCTGCCGGGTCGGACCGGGGAGTCTCGGTCTCACGCGACACCCCCGTGTCGTCGGCGGCGCCGGTCGAGCCGACGGACGTCCTTTCTCCCGTTCCGTCGTCGGAGTCCTGTTCCCGAGAGGTCGGCGCGATCGGGGTGGGGACGTCCTCCTCCGGCCCCGGTCGGTCCTGCCTGTCATCGGTCACCCGTCCCGACTCGGGCATCACCGCCGTGGCGCGTGCGGTGTCCTCGGTCGACGCCGTCACCGAGAGGGGCGACCCGGAGACCAGGGCCGAGGCATCGTCGGGGTCGCCTACACCGCCGTCGGGTCCACCCACGGCGTCCATGGCACGTGCATCACCAAGAGGGACGTCGTGTGATGTCGTTTCACGTGGAACATGGCGTACCGGAAGCGCATCCTCCGCACCGGCGACGGGCCACCCGAGGGCTGAGGTCGGACGCACGTGGTCACGTCCGGGCCATCCGAGGGCATTCATTCCGTGGGGCACCCGTCATCCTTTCGGCTCGTCGACTGACGTCCCACGGTAGTCGCTCGACCGTCCGTCCGAGACATCGGTCCACGAGCGGGGTGTTGCCCGTCTCGGCGCACGCGGGGCCACGCCCTGGCCGCTCCGGTGGCGCCGCTGCAGCCGGGGTCGGCATATCACCCGGTGGTGACGATCGCCCCGCACATGCCGCGCACGCACGGGCTCGCGGATGCACGGCAAGGGCAGGGGTCTTCGCAGGGCGTGCCGAGCAACGAGGCAATCCGCTCCCGAGAGCTCGGCCGACCAGCGCCCAGCAGCCGGAAGGCAGGAGAAGGGGCACTACGGATGCGTCCGATACTCCTGGGTGCGCAGGGGGGAGGGCATCACCCGGCCGTGAGATTCGCACACCGGGAGAGCTCCCTGCGGCGGGTAGAGGTCGTACCGCCGCACGTGAACGCTTCGGGCATCCTCATTCCTCCGGCGGTGGTCGGGAGCGGCATCGGACACCCGGCGCGGCCACGACCGCGATGGCCTACTCTCCAGCCACCGGATTCCCGCGTCGGGGAGGGCATCGCCGGCGAGATGGACACAGGCCTCGGACGGTCACGACGGTGACTCCTGCGGCACCGCGGTTCACCACCACACGATGGGATCACCCATGCCGCCGGGATGACCGGGGCGCGGTCCGCGTCACCCGTGAGGGAGGGGTGGCGTCTCGTTCTCCGCGCACGGTCCGTGGCACGTCGTCACCCATCACGGACGACCGCCGGGCGGCAGCCGCAGGTACACCCTGCACCGACGCCCTGTATCGGCGACGAACGTCTCGATCTCGCCGCCCAGGCCCATCTCGACGGGGTCGTCCGCGACGATGAGATGGCGAGCACCGTCAGTTCAGAAGAGCGCTGGACGAAACCCCGCCGATCCACGCACCAAGGACCGCGCCACACGCAGGAGAGCAAAGCGCGTCACCCCGACATCACACTGTGAGGAGCGGTACCGCGCTGACCTGGACGCCCCCCGATCACAGCCTCGCTCGCGAGGCGCGGACGGCGTCGCGTCTGCGCCGGGCGGGCGGGTCAGCGGCGGGACCGCTTGCCGCGGCCCCGTCGCGGCGAGGTACGGGTTCCGCGGATCACGGTCGTGGGGGTGTCGAGGAACTCGCCACCGACGTGGACGACCTCGAGGCCGCCCCAGCCGGCGTTACCGGCGGCGGCACGGTCACGCGCGAGCTCGTCCGCGGCGGACGAGCCCTTGAGAGCGAGCATGAGGCCACCTTCGTGGGCGAGGGGAGCCATCCATGGGGCGAGGGTGGCGAGTTTCGAGACGGCTCGTGCCGTGACGACGTCACCCACGACGTCGACCTCCTCCGCGCGGCCGCGGTGCACCTCGACACCGGTGAGGCCGAGTTCGTCGACCGCGACGGAGAGCCAGTCGCTCCGGCGCGCCATCGGCTCGACGAGATGGATCCGGAGGTCCGGCCTCGCGGCGGCGATGGCGAGACCGGGGAGTCCCGCACCGGACCCCACGTCGACGACCGTCGCCCCGGCGGGTACGAGTTCGGCGACGACGGCACAGTTGAGGACGTGCCTCTCCCAGAGCCTCGGCACCTCGCGCGGGCCGATGAGGCCGTGGGAGACGCCGGTGTGGGCGAGGAGCTCGACGTAGCGCGTCGCGACGTGGAGCCGGTCCCCGAAGACCGTTCGCGCGGAGGCCGGCGCCTCGGGGACATCCCTGGCGGAGCCGCCCCCGGCGGGCACGGCACGGTCGTCCTCGCGACCGTCCTGTTCCGCCGCGTGCCCGGTCGGCGGGGTTCCCGACGTCACCATCGACAAGTGCCTCAGGCCGGGTGGACGACGACGTGACGACGCGGCTCGACGCCGTCGGACTCCGAATGCAGACCGAGGCGGAGGACCTCGTCGTGGGCGACCTTGCGTTCGAACGCCGACATCGGCTCGAGGGGCTGCGGTTCGCCGGACTCCTTGCAGGCGGCGACGGCCTCGCGAGCGATCTCGACGACCGCGCGGCGGCGCTCGGCGCGGTGGCCGGCGACGTCGAGCATGAGGCGGGAGTGCTCCCCCGTCGCCGTCTGCACGGCGAGGCGGGTGACCTCCTGGAGCGCCTCGAGGACTCGGCCCTCGGGACCGACGAGCCGACGGGGCACGCGTCCCTCCTCGGAGTCGACGATGGCGACGACCGCGCGGTCACCGTCGATGTCGACGTCGAGGTCGCCGTCGAGGTCGGCGATGTCGAGCAGACGCTCGAGGAAGTCGGCGGCGACCTCGCCCTCACGCTCCAGCTGGGCGGTACGCGAGGGGCGGGCCTTGGCCGCGGGCGCGTTCTCGGTGGAGGCGTCCGCCTCGGCTCGGGACGTCTCGTCGGGGGTGGTCTCGGGGGCGACGGCGTCGTCGGTCATGTCGGGCTCCTGTGGGGGACGGGGAACGAGGCGGAGGGGCGCTCAGCGCTTGCGGCGGCGCTTCTGGGGCTGCTGTCGCTGGCCCGAGCGGCGGACCGGCGTGGTCGTGGGCGCGCCGTTCGTGCGGACGGGGCCGTCGCCGACCGCCGTGGCACCGGAACCGGTGGTCTCGGACGCGTCGGACTCACCGTCCGCGTGGTGCAGACCGGGAACGGTGAAGGCGCGGTGCTCCTTGCCGCGGCGGCGGCGGCGCTCCTCGAGGGCCTTCTCGGCGGGCGATCCCGGGGCGGGCATGCGGCTGATGACGTAGAACTGCTGCCCCATCGTCCAGAGGTTGGTGATGAGCCAGTAGATGAGGACACCGATCGGGAAGTTCACACCAGAGACGGCGAAGATGATCGGGAACATGTACAGCATGATCTTCTGCTGCTGCGCGAACGGGTTGTCCAGCGCGGACTCCGGCATGTTGCGCCGCATGAGCTGATGCTGCGTCGTGAACGTCGTCACCGACATGAGGGCGATGAGGACGATCGTGAGGATCTTCGTGTTCAGATCCCCCGAGGTCATGAACGTCGCCGACAGGGGGGCACCGAAGAGCGTGGAGCTGTTGGCCTGGTGGGCGATCTCCCGGCCGAGGGGGCCGGCGGGCTCGAGCTGACCGGAGGCGACCTTGCCGAGCCCGTTGAGCACCTTGAAGAGGGCGAAGAAGATCGGCATCTGGATGAGGATCGGCATGCACGAACTGAACGGGTTGGTGCCCGTCCGCTTGTACAGGTCCATCGTCTCGGCCGTCATGGCCTGCTGGGACTCGGGATCCTTCTTGCCCTTGTACTTCTTCTGGATCTTCTGCAGCTCCGGCTGGATGAGCTGCATCCGCCGGGAGGACTGGATCTGCTTGACGAACAGCGGGATGAGCAGGATCCGCACGACGACGACGAGACCCGCGATGGCGAGGGCCCAGTTCCAGCCGGAGGCCGCGGGCATCCCGAGGGCCGTGTTCAGGCTGTGGAATCCGACGAGGACCCACTCGACCGCCCATTCGAGCGGCCACAGCAGGGTGCCCCAGAAACCTCGTTCCATGTCTTCCTTCCTCAGGCGCGTGAGCGCCGCGGACGAACGGTCAGTGCCCGCTCGTGTCGTCGGTGCGCGGTTCGTGGCCGCTGCCGGTGGCCGGTGTGCTGCGGACGTACGTGTGCATCTCCGCATGGTCGGCGGCCCCATTGTTCCGCACGGGGCGACCGTCCTCGCCCCGCTGGGGAACGAGGTCGACGCCTCCGGGGTTCCAGGGGTGGCAGCGGAGCAGCCGTCGGCCGCCGAGCCAGATGCCGCGGATCGGGCCGAAGCGTTCGATGGCGGTGAAGGTGTAGGCCGAGCAGCTCGGGTAGAACCGGCAGCTCGGAGGAGTCAGCGGGGAGATGAACACCTGGTAGAACCGCACGGCGGCAAGGAACGGTGCTCTCACCCACCGTCGGCCGTCCTGGCCGTCATGGCCGTCACGGGCGGCGGGGCGGCCGGGGGTGTCCTGCTCAGTCATCTCGCCCCGCAGCGCCGCTCACGGCGGCGCCGACGGCCTTGTCCACGAGACGCGTGAGATCCCCCTCGAGGGCGGCATAGCTCGCATCGGCCGCCGCCGGGTTGGCGCGCACGACGAGGTCGTGGCCCTCCGGCAGGCGGGGGAGGAGGTCGGCGGTGATGGCGCGGAGCCGGCGCTTCACGCGGTTGCGCGTGACGGCGTTGCCGACGGCCTTGGACACGACGAAGCCCACCCTGCACTGGGGCACGGTGGGCTGCGAGGCGCGCACGTGGACGACGACGAGCCTGCTGCCGCTCCGGCGGCCGCGGACGGCGCGTGCGAACTCCTCGCGACGCCGAAGGCGGTGTGGGGCCGGCAGCATCGCCGACGTCAGGCCGTGAGCTTCTTGCGGCCCTTGAGACGACGCGAAGCGATGATGGAACGCCCGGCGCGCGTCGACATGCGCAGGCGGAAGCCGTGCGTCTTGGCGCGGCGACGGTTGTTCGGCTGGAAGGTGCGCTTGCTCACGATGCTCTCCGTTACTGCGCGAGGGCTCGCGCGGTGGGCGGGAAGGTCGACGCCCGGGACGCGCCCCGGATCGGATCCGGAACGGCGAGCGACGAGAAACGGACGGGACCCCCTCGCACAGCTCCGCGCGCACGCGGGGGCATGAGGAAGGGCCCGTGGACGGGCCAGAGGTCAACGGTACGCAGCGGCGGGCGCCGGGGTCAAACCGGGGTGCGCCCCGGACGAGGGCGCGCCGGCCGGACGACGTACCCGCGCAGCGGCGGTGGGGACCGGAAAGGGGCGAAGGCACGCCGCAGGGCAGGACGAACGGTTCGCGCCACTCGGATCGGTCGACCGGCGCCGTCCGTGGGGCGCATGGGTCCATGGGTCCCACGCGCCCCCTGGGTCCGTGGAGGGGAGCCGACGACGCCGCCGAGGTGCCTGCGTCGGTGGTCTCACGGCCGGGTTCACCCGTCGGACACCCGTCGGACACCCGTCGACGTGCTGGCCGGATCAGGCATGTCGGGACGGATCCCCCTATATCGCAACACTCTTCCCGACGCGCTTGCGGCGCGCCGAACGCGGTTGTTACGGTGTCGACATCTCCTCGTCGACTGTTCGTCCAGTGCGCTCGTCCCGGGCGCACGTGCAGGCAAGCCTCGACCGAGACGTATCGACAGAGGTTCGATCCCGGTTTCCACGGGCGTGAGACACGCCGCGTGACGTACCGGGATATGTCCACATCCTGTGCATATCTCTGTGGACAAGTATCGTCCCGGGCGGGTTCCTCATCCTGGCGAGTGCGTAGTCTGGGGCCCATGTCCGTCTCCGGAGAGTCCTCCACCACCCCCTCCGAACCGGGTCGCATCTGGGGTGCGACCCTCCGGGCGCTCGACCAGGCCGGCATCCCCGCGCCGCAGCGCGCGTTCCTCCGCCAGGCCACCCTCGTGGGGGTCCTTGACACCACGGCACTCATCGCCGTGCCCGACGACTTCACCAAGGAGATCGTCGAGTCCCGCGCCCGCGATCGACTCGTGCGGGCGCTCACCGACCAGGTGGGTCACGAGGTGCGTCTCGCGGTCACCGTCGATGCCTCGCTCCGCGAGCAGTTCGCGGCCGCCGAGCAGCCCGTTCTCGAGGGGTACCCGGACATCGACCGCGCCAAGGCCGATGAGGGGCACGGTGAGGCCGCGCCCGCCGCGGAGCCGGCACCGCCGGCCGCGGCGCCGGTGGGCGAGCGTCTGCCCCGGCCCGCTCCCACGGGTCGGCGCGAGGAGTCCTCCCAGCTCAACCCCAAATACACGTTCGACACGTTCGTCATCGGGGCGAGCAACCGGTTCGCGCACGCCGCGGCCGTCGCCGTCGCCGAGGCCCCCGCGAAGGCGTACAACCCGCTGTTCGTCTATGGCGACTCCGGCCTGGGCAAGACGCACCTGCTCCACGCGATCGGCCATTACGCCCGCAACCTGTATCCGCATGTCAAGGTCAAGTACGTGAACTCGGAAGAGTTCACGAACGACTTCATCAACAGCATCCGCGACGACAAGGCGGCGAGCTTCCAGCGTCGTTACCGCGAGATGGACGTCCTCCTCATCGACGACATCCAGTTCCTGCAGGGCAAGATGCAGACGCAGGAGGAGTTCTTCCACACGTTCAACACCCTGCACAACAGCAACAAGCAGGTCGTCATCACCTCCGACGTCCCGCCGAAGCAGTTGTCGGGCTTCGAGGAGCGGATGCGGAGCCGGTTCGAGTGGGGCCTTCTCACCGACGTGCAGCCGCCGGACCTCGAGACGCGCATCGCGATCCTCCGCAAGAAGGCCGTGCAGGAGCACCTCTCTCTCCCGGACGAGGTGATGGAGTTCATCGCGAGCCGCATCTCGACGAACATTCGCGAGCTCGAGGGTGCGCTCATCCGTGTCACGGCGTTCGCCAACCTCAACCGGCAGCCCGTCGAGTTGAGCCTCGCCGAGATCGTCCTCAAGGACCTCATCCCCGACAAGGAGAGCAGTCAGATCACGGCGAGCATGATCATGGGGCAGACGGCCGCGTACTTCGGACTGTCGATCGACGACCTCTGCGGGTCGTCGCGCTCTCGCGGACTCGTCACGGCACGTCAGATCGCGATGTACCTGTGTCGTGAGCTCACGGAGCTGTCGCTGCCGAAGATCGGGCAGCAGTTCGGCGGCCGCGACCACACGACGGTGATGCACGCCGACCGCAAGATCCGGCAGCTCATGGCCGAACGACGCTCCGTCTACAACCAGGTCACCGAGCTCACGACACGGATCCGCTCGCAGGCCTCCTGACCCGTCGGCGTCCACGCACGCCGCGCCGTCGTCTCTCGGTCACCGCACCGGCGAGGTGCTCGTCGGTGCGGTCGTCATGCCCTGCCCCCGGCGGTCGACGCCCAGGAACGGCACCACCTCGACGTCGCCTTCGGGGCGGCGGCTCGTCCCTCGTTCACGTGAGGCAGTGGGCGCCGTGCGACCGGGTCGTGGCGGGGGGACACGAGAAGAGCGACGGAATGTAGTGGGACGTCCACCCCGTCTCGCCCCCGTCTCGCCCCCGTCGACGTCTCCACCGGCGCCTCGTCCGGGCGTCTTTCCTGGGGAGAACTCTCGGCTCGACGGGGCCGCACGCGCCCTCTTCGCGTCCCCGCGGAGCGGCGTCCGCAGCGGCTCGCCCGCGTCTCGTCGGGGGTGCCTCCCCGGGGGCCCACACGGCTCCACCCGGGCGATCAGGAGTTCGGCTCGATCTCAAAGAGATTCAGGACATCTGTCCACATCGCCGTCCACAGCTGTGGAGAAAGGTCGTCCGACTCGGACGATGGACCAGGAACGAGCCACTGACGTGCAGCGATGCCTCCACAGCTGGGGATAACCCTGTGGAGAACCGTTGTCCACAGGCCCTTGTGGGTGACGGCGGGCCGTCCTGCGGAAACGTCCCGCTCGTTCCTGTGGACTACCGGTGGAGAACCCGGCCCTCATGTGGACGAGGGATCTCCGTCCACAGAGAGGTCGATTCGTCCACCGGCACCGTCCACGACGTCTCCACATCGAGAAAAGCCGTCTGACCAGCACGAACGAGGACAATCCACAGGATCCACACCACCGACGGCCACGACGAGAACATCTGTCCCGGTCCATTCCGCCCCACGTACGGTGTGGATCCACAAGGCAGGGATCCTCGCGCCCCTCATCGGCCGGGAGAGCCCCGACCTGAGTCGTTGACGGCATCAATCCCGTTGAGGCCCAAGAGAAGTCCTTGTCGGAAACCCGACATCGAGGAGGTTGCAGCGGTCTCGGCGCTCGAGGCTCCTCGGGACCCTCTGCCGATCGCTGCCGAAGCCCGTCGGGCGGGTTCACGCAACGAGGGCACGCCCCCACCGACGCTTTCCGGCCCGCCGGCCGCCCCTGCCTCGAAGGCCCCGTTCGGAAGACGTCGTCGGGTCGGCCCGCACGCCCCCCGGCGCGCCCTCACGCACCCGCGTGTCGACGGAGCGCGGATTGGCCCGTCGGTGCCGGGCGACTAGAGTCGGCCTCGACTGTCTGCGTGATCGACTCCGCCACCCGGGTGGGCTCCACGGCAGGGATGCACGACGTCCCGCGCGTGTCACGACCGACGGTCGTCGACAGACCACGAGGGTGCCCGCAGGGGTCCACCCCGACGACAAGGCGGTGGGGCGTTGAAGTTCCGAGTCGATCGCGACGTGCTGGCCGAGGCCGTGACGTGGACGGCCCGCGGTCTTCCCGCGCGTCCGCCCGTCCCGGTGCTCGCCGGTGTCCTCCTCGAGGCCGACGAGGCCGGCACCCTCACGCTGTCGGCCTTCGACTACGAGGTGTCCGCCCGCATCACCGTGGCGGCCGACGTCACCGAGGGGGGCCGTGTGCTCGTCCTCGGACGTCTCCTCGCGGACATCTCCCGCAACCTGCCCAACCGGCCCATCGACGTGACGACCGAGGGCAACAAGGTCCAGCTCACGTGCGGCTCCAGCCGGTTCAGCCTCCTGCAGATGCCCGGGGAGGAGTACCCGACGCTGCCGACGTCGCCGGAGCCGAGCGGCACGATCGCCGGGGACGTCTTCACCCAGGCCGTCGCGCAGGTGAGTGTCGCGGCCGATCGCAGCGACACCCTCCCGATCCTCACCGGTGTCCGCATGGAGGTCTCCGGCGAGAAGATCTCCCTCCTCGCCACCGACCGCTACCGGCTCGCCATGCGGGACCTCACGTGGAACCCGACGGATCCCTCCATCGAGACCGTCGTCCTCGTCCCGGCACGCACGCTCTCCGACACGGCGAGGGCGCTCGGCGCCTCCGCGTCCGTCGAGGTCGCCCTCGGCGGCGCCGCCGGCGGCGACGGCCTCATCGGCTTCGAGGCCGGTCAGCGCCGTACGACGACACGTCTCCTCGACGGGGAGTACCCCAAGGTCTCCTCGATTCCGCCGAGCTCGGTGGACTCCGAGGCGGTCGTCGACACGGCCGCGCTCGTCGAGGCCGTCAAGCGCGTCTCGCTCGTCGCCGAGCGCAACACGCCCGTGCGACTGCGGTTCATCGACGGTCAGGTCGCGATCGACGCCGGCACCGGTGACGACGCCCAGGCGAGCGAGGCCGTCGAGTGCCGCCTCACGGGCCCGGAGCTCGAGATCGCGTTCAACCCGCACTACCTCCTCGACGGCCTCCACGCGCTCGGGACGACGTTCGCGCGTCTCGCGTTCACGCAGAGCAGTCGCCCGGCGGTCATCTCGGGGCAGGCGGAGCTCGACGGCGAGGCCGACCTGTCCTACCGCTACGTGCTCATGCCGGTCCGGCTTCCCAGCTGATCCGGCGCCGAACGACGCGTCACGGCTCGCCCGTGGCGTGGGAGGTCCTGCGTGTACCTGCGTCATCTCAGCCTCGGTGACTTCCGCAGCTACCCCTCCGCGGAGGTGGCGCTGGAGCCGGGCGTGAGCACGCTCGTCGGCCTCAACGGGGTCGGCAAGACGAACCTCGTGGAGGCGGTGGGATACCTCGCCTCCCTCTCGTCCCACCGAGTCGCGCAGGACGCGCCGCTCGTGCGGCACGGGGCCGAGCGGGCGATCGTGCGCGGTGCCGTCGTCCGCGACGGCCGGGAGACCCTCGTCGAGCTCGAGATCGTGCCCGGTCGGGCGAACCGGGCACGACTCAACCGGACGGCCCTGCGCCCGCGTGAGGTGCTCGGCACGCTGCGCACGGTGCTCTTCGCGCCGGAGGACCTCGCCCTCGTCAAGGGCGATCCCGGTGACCGTCGGCGGTTCCTCGACGACCTCCTCGTCTCCCGGCAGCCGCGATGGGCGGGCGTCCGCAGCGACTACGACAAGATCCTCAGGCAGCGCAACGCCCTGCTCCGCGCGGCCTCGCCCGCCCGCGGGTCGAGGCGACGCGGTCACGAACCCGCACCCACCCCCGAGACGCTCGAGGTGTGGGACGACCACCTCGCGCTCGTCGGCGGGCAGCTCCTCTACGCCCGGCTCCGCCTGCTGCGCGACCTGCGTCCGCTCCTTCGGGAGGCGTACCAGGAGGTGAGCGCCGCGGTCGGTGAGGCCCGCACGACTTACCGCTCCTCCCTCGAGGGGGAGGCGGCCGCGGCCGTCGAGGACGGTGAGGTGTTCACCCCCGAGGAGCTGCGCGACCTCCTCCTCGCGGCGATGCACGCCCGCCGGGGCAACGAACTCGACCGCGGGGTGAGTCTCGTCGGCCCCCACCGCGACGACCTCGTCCTCTCCCTCGGCGACCTCCCGGCGAAGGGGTACGCCTCCCACGGGGAGTCGTGGTCGTTCGCGCTCGCGCTCAAGCTCGCCGCCTACCACCTCCTGCGGCACGACCTCGGCGACGACCCGGTGCTCATCCTCGACGACGTCTTCGCCGAGCTCGACGCCCGCCGTCGCACCCGCCTCGCCGGGCTCGTCGCCGACGGCGAACAGGTGCTCATCACGGCGGCCGTCGGCGACGACGTCCCCGAGGCCCTCCGCGGCGCCCGGTTCGGCGTCCGTCCCGGGCACGTCGAGGTCGGACTCTCCTCCGTGCCCGGCCTCGATGGCCACCCGTCCCTCGACCTCGACGCGTTCGACCGGGACGAGGAGAGGCCCGCGGCTCCCCCGGCCGACTCACTCGTCGGCCCACGGACCGAGGCGTCGACCGACGTGTCGACGGGCGAACCGACAGGCGAACCGGAGGATGTGACGGCGGGCGGTGGCGACCCGACGGTCGGCACCGGTGCGGTGGGACGGGACGTCGCGGACGATGCGTCGACCACGGGGGCCGCACATCGCGAAGGGCACGAGGACCACGAACACCGCCCAGACGACGAGGACGCGCGATGAGGCGCAGGCCGGGTTCGGGGAGGTCCACGCCGGCGTCGGACGTGCCCGCCGGGGAGGGGGCGGACACGGACGTCCCGGGCGTGGACGAGGCCGCCCCGTCGGCCGCGACGCGGCGTCCTGCGGGCCGCGCGCACCTGCGTGTCATGCCCGGCCGGACCGCCGAGGCCACGGATGAGGTGGCGGGTCGCGGGGCTTCTGCGGTCGACGCATCGGTCCGGGACTCGACACCCACCGCGGAGCACGGGGGCGACCCCGGGGCGGAGCTCGACGAGGACGTCCTCGCCCAGGCCGCCGCAGCGGCGCTGGCGCGGGCGCGGGAGGCGGCGCGGGCGAAGGGTCTGCGGCCCGGTTCCCGGCCGGCGCCTCGGCGCCGTCGACGTACGGGGGCCGTGTTCAGCGGCACCTCGAACGACGCGCGTGACCCGCAACCGCTCGGGGACCAGCTCGACCACCTGCTCCTCGACCGGGGCTGGAAGATCGACGTCGCCGCCGGGTCGGTCATGGGGCGGTGGGACGTCATCGTCGGTCTCGACATCGCCCGTCACTGCCGGCCGGTGACGTTCGAGGACGGGGTCCTCACCGTGCGGGCCGACTCGACCGCGTGGGCGACGCAGTTGCGACTCATGGTCCCGGCGATCCTCGCCCGCTGTGCGACGGAGGCGGGGCCGGGTGTCGTCTCCGAACTCCGTATCACCGGACCTGCGGCTCCGTCGTGGAGTCGGGGGCCGCGGCGGGCCCGTGGGCAGGGGCCTCGCGACACGTACGGGTGACACCGCCGGTGCCCGTTCCTCTCCGGCCCGCAGGCGTGTGGTCGGGTGCGGGCACGTACCCGGTCACCCGAACCAGGGGTTCGCGGCTCTCGCCGGCGCCTCGGTGGCCTACTGGGCGTGTCACACCCCACGAGACGGTAGACTGAACCGTCAATCCCACCAGTTCGCGCCGTGACGATCCCCACCTGCCCGGCATCACCGCCGGTTCGCCCCCGGGGGCAGTGCGGTCCGGCCGACCACCGGCGACGAGGAGAAGCGTGTCGACACCGCCTTCGAACGAGGATGCTCACGTGCCCGGGCAGGAGGCTCCCGACTCGACCTCCCCCGAGACGAGCGTGACGCCCAGCCCGGCGACGACAGAGGCACCGGTCTACGACGCCACCGCGATCCAGGTCCTCGAGGGCCTCGAGGCGGTGCGCAAGCGGCCGGGCATGTACATCGGCTCGACCGGTGAGCGCGGCCTGCATCACCTGGTGTGGGAGATCGTCGACAACTCCGTCGACGAGGCCCTCGCCGGCTACGCGACCCACGTCAAGGTGACCCTCCTCGCAGACGGCGGGGTGCGTGTCAGCGACAACGGCCGCGGCATCCCGACCGGCATGAACGAGCACTACGGCATGAGCACCGTCGAACTCGTCCTCACCCAGCTGCACGCGGGCGGCAAGTTCGGTGGCGGCGGCTACAAGGTGTCCGGCGGTCTCCACGGCGTCGGTTCGTCCGTCGTCAACGCCCTCTCGACGCGACTCGTCGCCGAGATCCGGCAGCTCGGCCACGCGTGGCGGATGGAGTTCGACCACGGCAACGCCGTCGCTCCCCTCGAGCGCATGGAGGAGGCCGACGAGACGGGCACGACGATCACGTTCTGGGCCGACCCGGAGATCTTCGAGTCGGTCACGTACGACTTCGAGACGATCCGCGCCCGGTTCCAGCAGATGGCGTTCCTCAACAAGGGACTGACGATCTCCCTCACGGACGAGCGCGAGCCGGCCGTCGCGCACGCCGAGGACGAGCTGGAGGACAACGCCGAGGCCGACGCCGCCAAGGCCGTCGGCACCGGTATCGGCGCCGAGACGGCCGGTGACGACGCGGCGGTCTCCGACGCCGAGGCCGCGGCCGACGAGGCCCGCATCGGCAAGGTCGCCACCGACGACGAGGGCAGGGCCAAGGGGCGCCAGGTCGTCTACCGCTACGACGGCGGCCTCGTCGACTACGTCGCGCACCTCAACGCGAGCAAGCGCAACGACACGGTGCACGAGGAGATCATCGACTTCGAGCTCGAGGACGCGAAGCGTGCGCTGTCGCTCGAGATCGCGATGCAGTGGACGACGGCGTACTCCGAGTCGGTCCACACGTACGCGAACACGATCAACACCCACGAGGGCGGCACCCACGAGGAGGGCTTCCGTGCGGCGCTCACCCGGTTGATCAACGAGTTCGCCCGCAAGCAGAACCTCCTCAAGGAGAAGGACGAGAACCTCACGGGCGACGACATCCGCGAGGGTCTCACCGCCGTCGTCTCGGTCAAGCTCGGCGAGCCCCAGTTCGAGGGGCAGACGAAGACGAAGCTCGGCAACTCCGAGGTCAAGGGGTTCGTGCAGGGCGCCGTCACCGAGGAGCTCGGCGACTGGTTCGACGCCCACCCGGTGCAGGGCAAGGAGATCGTCCGCAAGGCGATCAACGCCGCCGCCGCCCGCATGGCGGCCCGCAAGGCCCGTGAGGCGACGCGCCGCAAGGGCCTCATGGAGTCCGGTGGCCTGCCCGGCAAGCTTCGCGACTGCCAGTCCAAGGACCCGAGCGTCAGCGAGATCTACATCGTCGAGGGCGACTCGGCCGGTGGTTCCGCGAAGGACGGCCGCAACCCGTTCAACCAGGCGATCCTCCCGATCCGCGGCAAGATCCTCAACGTCGAGAAGGCCCGCATCGACAAGGTGCTCGCCAACCTCGAGGTCCAGGCCCTCATCAGCGGCTTCGGTACCGGCGTGGGCGAGGACTTCGACATCGACAAGGCCCGGTACCACAAGATCATCCTCATGGCCGACGCCGACGTCGACGGCATGCACATCCGCACGCTGCTGCTCACGCTGCTGTTCCGGTTCATGCGGCCGCTCATCGAGGCGGGATATGTCTATCTCGCCCAGCCGCCGCTCTACCGCATCAAGTGGAGCAACCACGACCACGAGTTCGTGTTCTCCGACCGGGAGCGGGACGAGAGGCTCGCGGCCGGTCAGGCGCAGGGCTGGCGACTGCCGAAGGACGGCGGCATCCAGCGGTACAAGGGTCTGGGCGAGATGAACGCCCACGAGCTGTGGGAGACGACGATGGACCCCGACCACCGGATCCTCCTCCAGGTCACCCTCGACGACGCCGCGGCCGCCGACGAGATCTTCTCCGTGCTCATGGGTGAGGACGTCGAGTCGCGACGGTCGTTCATCCAGCGGAACGCCCGGGATGTGCGCTTCCTCGATGCCTGATCGCCGCGCCCGCCTCCCGCACCCCCTCCTCCTCGACGAAGGACGCCTTTCGTGACCGACATGACCCCGATGACCGACCGGATCGAGCCGGTCGACCTCAACGCGGAGATGCAGCGCAGCTACATCGAGTACGCGATGAGCGTCATCGTGAGCCGGGCGCTGCCCGACGTGCGCGACGGCCTCAAGCCGGTGCACCGGCGCATCGTGTACGCGATGTACGACGGCGGCTTCCGCCCGGAGCGCGGCTACAACAAGTGCGCCCGCGTCGTCGGTGACGTCATGGCGCAGTACCACCCGCACGGCGACTCGGCGATCTACGACGCCCTCGTGCGTCTCGTCCAGCCGTGGAACATGCGGTACCCCCTCATCGACGGACAGGGCAACTTCGGCAACGCCGGCGACGACGGTGCGGCGGCGAGCCGGTACACCGAGTGCCGCATGATGCCGCTCGCCATGGAGATGGTGCGCGACATCCGCGAGGGCACCGTCGACATGAAGGACAACTACGACGGCAAGAACCTCGAGCCCGTCGTGCTGCCCTCCCGGTTCCCGAACCTCCTCGTCAACGGGTCGGCCGGTATCGCCGTCGGCATGGCGACGCAGATCCCGCCGCACAACCTGCGGGAGGTCGCCGAGGCGGCCCAGTGGATGCTCGCCAACCCGGACGCGTCCCGCGAGGAGCGTCTCGAGGCGTGCCTGCGGATCATCAAGGGCCCCGACTTCCCCACCGCCGGTCTCATCATGGGCCGCAAGGGCATCGAGGAGGCGTACCGCACCGGGCGTGGCTCGATCGTCATGCGGGCGCGGGTCGAGGTCGAGGAGCTCAAGGGCCGCACCTGTCTCGTCGTCACGGAGCTGCCCTACCAGGTCAACCCGGACACCCTCGCGCGCAAGATCGCCGAGCTCGCCAAGGAGGGGCGTCTCGCCGGCATCGCCGACATCAACGACGAGACCTCCGGCCGCACCGGCCAACGGCTCGTCATCGTCCTCAAGCGCGACGCCGTCGCGAAGGTCGTCCTCAACAACCTCTACAAGCACACGGCGCTCCAGACGAGCTACGGCGCGAACATGATCGCCCTCGTCGACGACGTGCCGCGCACCCTGCCGATCAGCGCGTTCGTGCGGTACTGGGTCGACCACCAGATCGAGGTCATCCGCCGCCGCACCGAGTTCCGTCTCGCGAAGGCCGAGAAGGAGATCCACATCCTGCGGGGTCTGCTCAAGGCCCTCGACGCGCTCGACGAGGTCATTGCTCTCATCCGCCGTAGCCCGTCGGCCGAGCAGGCACGCAGCGGCCTCATGGAGCTCCTCGGTGTCGACGAGATCCAGGCGACGGCGATCCTCGACATGCAGCTGCGTCGTCTCGCCGCGCTCGAGCGGCAGCGCATCATCGACGACCACGACGCCCTCGAGGCGCAGATCCTCGACTACCAGGACATCCTCGCCAAGCCCGAGCGTCAGCGCGCGATCGTCAGCGAGGAGCTCACCGACATCGTCGACCGGTACGGCGACGAGCGTCGTACCGAGGTCGTCCCCTACGACGGCGAGGTCGCGATGGAGGATCTCATCCCCAAGGAGCCCGTCGTCGTCACGATCACCCGTGGCGGATACGCCAAGCGCACCCGCGTGGAGGAGTATCGCTCCCAGCGTCGCGGCGGCAAGGGTGTGCGTGGGGCCTCGCTGCGCGGCGACGACATCGTCGAGCAGTTCTTCGTCACGACGACGCACCACTGGTTGTTGTTCTTCACCAACCTCGGTCGCGTCTACCGCGCGAAGGGATACGAGCTGCCCGAGGGCGGACGCGACAGCCGCGGCCAGCACGTCGCGAATCTCATGGCGTTCCAGCCCGACGAACACATCGCGGGCGTCCTCGCCATCGAGGACTACGACGCCGCGCCTTACCTCGTCCTCGGCACGCGTGGCGGTCTCGTCAAGAAGACCCGCCTCGCCGAGTTCGACTCCCCCCGCAGCGGCGGCCTCATCGCGATCAACCTCCGCGACGGTGACGAGCTCGTCGCCGCCCGCATCTGCTCGGCCGAGGACGACCTGCTCCTCGTCTCCCGCAAGGGGCAGTCGGCCCGGTTCCACGCGAGCGACGACATCCTCCGCCCGATGGGGCGCGCCACGAGCGGTGTCACCGGCATGAAGTTCCGTGACGGCGACGACCTGTTGTCGATGTGCCTCGTCCGCGACGGACACGACCCCGACATCTTCGTCGTCTTCGAGAACGGCCTCGCCAAGCGCACGCCCGCCTCGGACTACCCCGTCAAGGGTCGTGCCGGTCTCGGTGTGCGGGTCGCCGCCCTGAGCGACCGCGGCGGCGATCTCGTCGGCGCGCTCGCCGTCGAGGAGAACGACGAGGTCATGGTCGTCATGGAGAAGGGCAAGGTCGTCCGCTCCCGCGTCGACGAGGTGCGTCGTACCGGCCGCAACACGATGGGCGTGCAGTTCGCCAAGCCCGACCGCGGCGACGCCATCGTGCGGGTTGCCCGCAACCCCGAGCCGGCCGACGAGGAGGAGATCGACCCGGAGATGGACGCCGAGGCGGTGGCCTCCGTCGCCGACGCGACCGACGGCGCCCCCCTCGAGGCGCCGGACGGCACGACCTCGACCCAGGTGTCCGACGCGGCGGACACCCGCGACGCCGGCGCCGTCGAGGCCGCTCCGGCCGGGGACGATGAAGTACCGTCGTCCACGCAGGGTTCCGGTGACCGGGACGGGTCGAACGAGGAGGGTCAGCAGTGAGCACCTCAGGAGGTCGCCCCATAGGGTCGGGCGCATCGCGTCCGTCGTCCTCGGGGCAGACGCCCGCCTCCTTCGCCGGCCGCACCCGGCCCTCCACCCCCTCGACCGCGCGGTCCGCGGACTCGTCGAAGGGGACGCCGCCCACGAAGGGCACGCCGGCTTCGAGGGGCACGTCGGCGAAGACGTCGGTGCCGGCGGGCGGTACGGCGGCGCGTCCGGCCGGGGCCACAGCCCCGAGCGGCACCGCCACGGCGACGCAGACACGTCCCGCCTCACATCCCACCGTCACCCGCGGCGACGAACCGCGCAAGGTGCGGCTCACCCTGTCGCGCATCGACCCGTTCTCGGTCATGAAGATCTCGTTCCTGCTCTCCGTGGCGGTCGCGATCGCCGGGGTCGTCGTCGTCGCGGCGCTGTGGATGATGCTGCAGGGCATGGGCGTGTTCTCGACGATCAACACGACGCTCAACGAGCTTGCCCAGTCGGCCAACCAGGGCAGCTCGATCAACGTCCTCGAGATCCTCAGCTTCGGCCGGGTGCTCTCCCTCGCGATCGTGCTCGGCGTCGCGAACGTCATCCTCATGACGGCGATCGCCACCCTCTCGGCCGTCATCTACAACATCTGTGCGGCGCTCGTCGGGGGCTTCTCCTCGACCTTCACCGACATCTGAGACGCTCACCGGCGGTCGTGTCGACGTCGTTTTGTCGGCGCCCGCCCGGTGCGCTAATGTGGGGAGCCGCCACACCGATCCGTTCGACGGGGCGACGCCCAGCGGGCCTATAGCTCAGACGGTTAGAGCGCTTCCCTGATAAGGAAGAGGCCACAGGTTCAAGTCCTGTTAGGCCCACTGCGACGCAAGGCCGGTCCTCCTCGGAGGGCCGGCCTTCTGCGCGTCCGGGGCGCCCCGTCGAGGGTGAGCGGCGCGAGTGTCGTGGTGGCTCAGGGTGGTTCGGCCCGCTCCGGGCAGCCGCTATCATCGAAGATGTCGCCGTCCGGTGACGCAGTCGGTCGTTGGGAGTCCGGTCATGAAGCGGGTCGTCGCTTTCGTCGTCGCCGCGGCAGGTGCCGCGGTGGCCGGTCGACGGTGGCAGGCACGTCGGGCCGAGCAGGCGTTGTGGTCGCAGATCACCGACCCGGCACCGCCCGACACCGACGAGCGACGCACCGTCGGAGTGTTCTGACGACGTTCCGGCGGCACCGCGGGTGGTCCTCACCCGCACGGGGCCTTGGCGCAATTGGTAGCGCACCTGCTTTGCAAGCAGGGGGTTAGGGGTTCGAGTCCCCTAGGCTCCACCGACCATCTGGGGTCGATCCTCCTCGCGAGGGTCGGCCCCTGAGTCGTGTCCGCACCGGAACGACCCCGGGTGGAGTGTGTGCGAGGTGTCCTCCCGCCCGTGGTGTCCGCGACGTGGCATCGTCGTGAGGGCTCGTAGCGAGGAAGAGGGGTGCGGCGGTGGGAAGCACGGCGAACACGTGGCCGGCGACGGGGCCGTGGGCGGCGTCCTACCGGATACTCTTCACTCTCCTCGCGGTGTGGGCGGCGATCGTCGTCCCCGCCTGGTACGTCTTCGGACTCGCCGGCACCACCCTGGGGTGGCACGTCCACGAGATGGTGTTCGGTATCGGAGGTGGCGCCCTCGCCGGGTACCTGCCCACGGCCTGCACGAGCTGGACGGGCCGGGCGCCGGTGTCGGGCCGACCCGTCGTCGTCCTCGCCGCCCTGTGGGTCCTCGCCCGGGTCCTCATGGTGCTTCCGGCGGGCACGGTGCCCGTGTGGCTCCTCGCGTCCGGCGTCGGTGCGGTGTTCTGGTGGATCGCGTTCCTCACCGGCCGTGAGATGCACCTCTCCGGTCGGGCGCGCTCGCAGGTCGGGGGTTATCCGCCCTCGCTCGTCGTGTTCTGCGTCGTCGCGGGCGTTGCCTCGGGATGGCTCGCGGCCGCGGCCGCGGTCGCGACGCGGGAGCCGTTCGTAGCGCTCTCCGATGCGGTCGTCCTCCTCTTCACGATGCTCCTCACGGGGGTCGGGGGACGGATGGTCCCGGCGTTCCTCAACACCGCCGCCGACCGGGCGGGGCGGCCGCAGGTGCACGTGTCCGCGGTCCTGCGGCGGGTCGTCCTCGTCCTCGTCGGTGTCGCGATCGTCACCACGCCGTGGCGGGAGGTCTCGGCGGTCGCCGCACTCGCCGCCGCGGTCGTGCTCCTCGCCCACATGGCGCGGTGGCCGCTGCGCGCGATCCGTCTGGACGCGCTCGCGACGATGACCCTCGTCGCGTTCTCGTGGATCCCCGTCGGGCTGATCTGCTGGAGCCTCTCGCGCCTGCGCGTGATCGAGCTGTCCGCCGCGACCGTGTCGCACACCCTGACGATCGGTGCGCTCTCGGGGCTCGTCGTCGCCGTCGCGTCCCGGGCGCCGGCGCGGCGGGGGCAGGGACGCCTCCACGTGCGGCTCGCGGCGCTCGCGGGGTTCTGCGCCCTCATGGTGAGCGCCGTGTTGCGCCTCGTCGACCTCACGACGGCCTCCGCGTGGTGCTGGTCGCTCGGATGGCTGCTCTACCTCGTCGGTCATCTCCACGCGTTCGCCGACCCCATGCCCCGGCCGATCTTCAGTGCCCGGCGGCTCCCGCGGGCGTGAGGGGCGAAGTGGCACGGAAGACCCGCTAGGAAAAATGTAAGGACAATATATTGACAGGAGGCCATCCTCCTGGTGGGATGGCTGTGACGTGGACCGACCCCTCGACGTGGAGGATCCGATGACCGACAGCCGCCCGCTCAACACGATGGTCGAGAACACTCCGACCGTGCTCTGGAACGACTCCAGCGACCCCGAGGAGCTCAGGGAGTCCATCTCCTACGGTGCGGTGGGGGCGACGTGCAACCCCGTCATCGCCCTCGCCGCGATCAAGGCCGATCTTCCCCGCTGGAGCGCCCGCATCGCCGAACTCGCGCAGGAGATGCCCACCGCCGGCGAGTCCGAGATCGGCTGGAAGGTCGTCGAGGAGGTCTCCATCGACGCCGCCAAGCTCCTCATGCCCGCCTTCGAGAAGTACAAGGGCGTCAACGGTCGCCTCTCGATGCAGACCGACCCGCGCTTCCACCGCGACGCCAAGGCCCTCGCCGACCAGGCCGAGCACTTCTCCGGCCTCGCGCCGAACATCATCGTCAAGATCCCCGCGACCGCCACCGGCATCGAGGCGATCGAGGACGCGACCTACCGCGGCGTGAGCATCAACGTCACGGTCTCCTTCACCGTCGCCCAGGCCGTCGCCGCGGGCGAGGCCATCGAGCGTGGCCTCAAGCGTCGGGAGGCCGAGGGCCTGCCCATCGACGAGATGGGCCCCGTCGTCACCATCATGTGCGGACGCCTCGACGACTGGATGAAGGTCTGCTACAACGCCGGTGGCTTCTGCTTCGACCCCGGCTACCTCGAGTGGGCCGGCGTCGCCGCGTTCAAGGAGGCCTACCGCATCTTCGGTGAGCGTGGCCTGCGTGCGCGTCTCCTCTCCGCCGCCTACCGCAACGCCCTCCAGTGGACCGAGTTCGTCGGTGGCAAGGTCGTCCTCTCCCCGCCGTTCGCGTGGCAGAAGCGCTTCCAGGACAGCGGCATCGAGCCGACCCCGCGCATGGACGTCCCCGTCGACCCGGAGATCCTCGAGGCCCTCGAGACGATCCCCGAGTTCCATCAGGCCTACGACGTCGACGGCATGACGCCGGAGGAGTTCATCGACTTCGGCGCCACCCGCAAGACCCTGCGCCAGTTCCTCCAGGCGGATGCCGACCTCGACGCCCTCGTGCGTGACACTCTCGTCCCGGCTCCCTGACGCGCGGCACCAGTACACGGAGGCGATCATGAATTCGCAGACGTCCGAACGTGCGACGGTGCGTCTCACCGTCGGGCAGGCCCTCGTGGCCTTCCTCTCCCGCCAGTTCTCCGAGCGTGACGGCGTCGAGCGCCGTCTCGTCCCCGGCATGTACGGCATCTTCGGGCACGGCAACGTGGCCGGCGTGGGTCAGGCCCTGCTCCAGTCGGAGCTCGGGGAGCTGGCCGTGCCGGACACCTCCGGTGCGGCGGACGGGGGCACCTCGGCCTCACACGTCGACATGCCGTACTACCTCGTCCGCAACGAGCAGGGTGGGGCCAACGCGGCCGCGGCCTTCGCGCGGACGACGGAGCGGCTCCAGACGATGGCCGTGACGACGTCGATCGGGCCGGGAGCGACGAACCTCGTCACCGGCGCCGCGCTCGCGACGACCAACCGGGTGCCGGTGCTCCTCCTCCCCTCCGACGTGTTCGCGACGCGGGCGCCCGACCCGGTGCTCCAACAGCTGGAGGACCCCCGCAGCCTCGACGTGTCCGTCAACGACGCGTTGCGGCCCGTGTCCCGGTTCTGGGACCGCATCAACCGGCCAGAGCAGCTCATCCCCTCGGCGCTGGCGGCGATGCGGGTCCTCACCGACCCGGCCGAGACGGGTGCCGTGACGATCTGCCTGCCGCAGGACGTCCAGGCCGAGGCCTTCGACTGGCCGGCCGAGTTCTTCCGCAAGCGGGTGTGGCACGTCGCCCGCCCGGAGCCCGAGGGTGCCGTCCTCGACCGCGCCGTCGAGGTGATCAGGTCCGCGAAGGCGCCGCTCGTCGTCGCCGGTGGTGGAGTCGTCTACTCCGGCGCGAGCGCGGCGCTCCGCGCGTTCGCCACGGCGACGGGCATCCCCGTCGCCGACACCCAGGCAGGCAAGGGCGCCATCGACGCGGACCACCCGTCCTCGGTCGGCGGCGTCGGTTCCACGGGAAACACCGCGGCCAACACCCTCGCCCGCGAGGCCGACCTCGTCATCGGCATCGGCACCCGTTACTCCGACTTCACGACGGCGAGCCATACGATCTTCGCCAACCCGGACGTGCGGTTCGTCAACGTCAACGTGCTCGCGATGGATGCGGCCAAGCATTCGGCGATCTCCGTGGTCGCCGACGCGCGTGCGGCGCTCACCGCGCTCACCGCGCGCCTGGAGGGCTGGAGCATGCCGGACTCCTACCGGCAGCGCGTCGCCGACCTCGACGCCGAATGGCAGAAGGTCACCGAGGAGTGCTACCACCGCGACCATGGACCCCTGCCCGCCCAGACCGAGGTGTTCGGTGCCCTCAACGAACTCATGGGCGAGAAGGACGTCGTCATCAACGCCGCGGGATCGATGCCGGGCGACCTCCAGGCGCTGTGGCGTGCGCAGACCCCGGAGCAGTACCACGTCGAGTACGCCTACTCATGCATGGGATACGAGATCCCTGCGGCGATGGGCGTGCGCATGGCTCTCGCCGAGCAGGGCCACGACGACCGCGCCGTCGTCGCGATCGTCGGGGACGGCACCTACCAGATGATGCCGATGGAGATCGCGACGATGGTCTCCGAGGGCATGCGGGTCGTCATCGTGCTCCTGCAGAACCACGGGTTCGCCTCGATCGGGGCGCTCTCGGAGTCCCGCGGCTCCCAGCGGTTCGGCACGAAGTACCGGATGCGCAACTCGCAGACGGGGATGCTCGACGGTGACGAGGTGCCGTTCGACCTCGCCGCCAACGCCGAGAGCTGGGGCGCGAGGCTCCTGCGTTGCGACGGCATCGCCGCGTTCCGCGAGAACTACGCGAAGGCCGTCGAGAACGAGGGCGTCACCGTCCTCTACATCGAGACCGACCTCTTGGGTCCCAACCCGCCGGCGTCGGCGTGGTGGGACGTGCCCGTCGGGCAGGTCTCCGAACTGGAGAGCACGCAGAAGGCCTACGAGGAGTACACGGCCGAGAAGGCCGCGCAGCGTCACTATCTCTGAGTCGTCCGGCGCGGGAGCCTCCTCGCGCATCGCATCGGGGTCCGTCGTCCGCGACGGGCCCCGATGCCGTCTCCTCATCGTCTGCCCGCCGTCACCGTCACCGTCGTCCGTCACCGCTCGGGACCCGGCCGTGCCGCACCGGCGTCCCGTCTGTGTCCCACCCCGTCGTGCAGGAGGCCCAGTGGACGTCGATCTCGCCGGTTGGCTCGTCCTCGCGGTGGGGGCTCTGCTCGTCGGGTTCGGCAAGACGGCGATCGGTGGGGCGGTCACCGTGTCGGTCGTCGCCTTCGCCGCGGTGCTGCCCACGCGGGAGTCGACGGGGGTGCTGCTGCTCCTCCTGCTGCTCGGCGACGCGATCGCGGTGTGGACCTACCGTCGCGACGCCGACCTGCCCCTGCTCACCCGGCTCATCGCGCCGGTGCTCGTCGGGGTGCTCGCCGGCGCGGCGTTCCTGCAGTGGGCGCCGAGCAGGTGGATCGCTCCGCTCATCGGCGGCATCGTCGTCGTCATGTCGCTCATGGAGATCGGGCAGCGACTCGCGCGGGTCCTGGCCCGACGGGGTCGCGCTCGCTCTGCCGGCGACTCGGAGGGTCCCGCCGCCGTTCCCGGCTCGACCGACGCGCACTCGCGCACCGCCGGTCGCGCGTTCGGGAGCCTCGCCGGGTTCACGACGATGGTCGCCAACGCCGGCGGCCCGGTGATGAGCCTCTACCTCGTGCGGGCGGGTCTGCCGGTCCGCGGTTTCGTCGGGACGTTCGCGTGGTTCTTCGCCGCGGTCAACCTCGTCAAGCTGCCGTTCTCCGTCGGTCTGGGTCTCGTGCGTCCGGAGCGGGCCCCGCTCGTGCTCTCGCTCGTGCCGTGCGTCGTCCTCGGGGCGGTCGTGGGGCGGTGGATGATCACCCGGATCCGGCGGGACGTCTTCGAACGGGTCGTCCTCGCCGTCGCGCTCGCCTCGGGGATCGCCCTGCTCCTGCGGTAGCGGCCGCGACCGGTCGGGGACACGGATGCTGCGACCGGGATCCGTGTACGTCACCCCATGCCCGGGGGAAGCGGACGGCTCGGGACCTTCCCCCGAACCGAAAGAACATGTCAGAATGTCAGTACACATTTGCCGCCGCATGACACGCATCGTGCGCGGCCAACAGCGACGTCGAGGAGCGAACATGAGGATCGGGATCGCCGGCACCGGCCGGATCGGGGCCTACCACGCGAACACCCTGAGGAATCTGGATGTGGTCGACGAGGTCGTCCTCGCCGACGCGTTCCCCGAGACCGCCCAGCGCGTCGCCGGCGAGCTCGGCCTCCAGGCGGTCGAGAGCGTCGACGCCCTGTTGGACTCCGGCCTCGACGGCCTCGTCGTCGCCAGCCCCACGACGACCCACGAGTCGCTCATCCGCGCCGGCGTCGCCGCGGGCATCCCCACGTTCTGCGAGAAGCCCGTCGCCGCGAGTCTCGACTCCGCGCTCGCGCTCGCGGAGGTCGAGCGGGCGAGCACCGTGCCGATCCACATCGGCTTCCAGCGCCGTTTCGACGCCGGGTACATGCGGGCGCACGAGGCCGTCGCGAACGGTGAGCTCGGCTTCGTCCACACCGTGCGGGCCATGACCCTCGACACCGCGCCCCCGCCGAAGGAGTACGTCGAGGTGTCCGGCGGCATCTTCCGCGACTGCTCCATCCACGACTTCGACATCATCCGGTTCGTCACCGGCCGGGAGGTCAGCTCGGTGTGCGCGTTCGGCGCGAACAAGGGTGCCCCGTACATCAAGACCGCGGGCGACGTCGACACCGGCTCGGGCGTGTTCATGCTCGACGACGACACGATCGTGTCGTTCTCGTGCAGCCGTCACAACGCGTTCGGCCACGACGTCCGCATGGAGGTCCACGGCTCCACCGGCGACATCGCCGTCGGACTCGACGACACCCTCGCCCTCACCTCGGCCGAACCCGATGCGACGTTCCCCGCCGGACCCCGGGTCATGAGCTTCATGGACCGGTTCCTGCCGGCGTACGTCCGTGAGCTCACGGCCTTCGTCGAGGTCGTGCAGGGCACCCGCCCGAGCCCGTGCACCGTCCACGACGGCGTGCAGGCCCAGCGCATGGCCGAGGCCTGCGACCTCTCCCGCCGCGAGGGTCGCGTGGTGCAGATGTCGGAGATCCCCGACGTCGCCGACGACGTCCAGGCCGAGGCCAGCGGCTCCGCCGTGTGACGTCCCCGCGGTGGTGCCGACGGCCCACCGCGCCCCGTTCGAGGCCCACCTCCGCACGGAGGTGGGCCTCGACGTGTGTCGCGCGCAATGGTCGCTGTGGGCCCCGCCCACCCTGTCCGGTCCTGCCTCGCCCCGAGACCCATCGGCACCGACCTGATGATCGAGACCTCGGACCCCCGTCCACGGCCCCATGGCCCGTGCCGGCCGAGAGCGCTCGGCGAACGCCCCGGTCGGCGGTCGCCACGGGTGGCCGGACGCCGCGTCACCTCGATGTGCCGTTCGTCGGCGGTGGCGTCGAGGCGCCGCGTCGGGCGCTGGGTCGGGGGTGGGCGAGGAGACGCGACGAGGAGGGGCCTCCGTCTCCGTGCGGGAACGTGCGAACGGCTCCTCGGCGCGCGAACGGCCCCCCGGCGGGTGCCGAGGGGCCGTTCGCGACGTGGAGGCGGGTCAGCGCATCTCGCCCCGGGAGAAGGCCTCCTCGAGGTCCTCGAGGGACCGGCCGGAGGTGTTGGGGAGGAACTTGAGGAGGACGAGGACCACGACGATGCCGAGGACGAAGAACAGTCCGAACATCGCCTGAAGCCCGGCCATCTCGGTGATGACGGGGAAGAGGAACGTGAGGGTGGCGTTCATGAGCCACATGCACAGGATGCTGATGCCCATGCCGAGTCCACGGACGTGGAGCGGGAACAGCTCCGACAGGCACACCCACACGGGGGCGTTGAGGGCCATCTGCATGAAGAACACGAACGTCACGCAGAGGATGAGGACGATGTAGGCGCGGGTCTGCCCGGCGGGGAGGATCGCGGCGGCCGCCATGATGAGGCCGTGGCAGATCGTCGTCGCGCAGAACCCGAAGATGATGAGGGACCGGCGGGGGAAGCGGTCGATGACCCAGAAGAGACAGATGACGGTGCCGACGACGGCGAGCACGCCGTTGGCGACGTTCGCGACGATGGCGGCGTCGGCGGAGAAGCCGGCCTCGGTGAGCAGCTGGGTGCCGTAGTACATGACGGAGTTGATGCCGGTGACCTGCTGGGCCATCGCGAGGAAACAGCCGATGAGGATGAGGCGGCGGATCCACGGCACGGCGAGGTCGGCGAGGCTGCCGGAGTGGGTGGCCTTCTCCTCCTGGGCGAGGAGTTCGACCTCGCGCATCTCGGCGCGGGCACGGTCCTCGGAGCGGACCTGCATGAGGACCTCGAGGGCGTCGTCGTAGCGGTTGCGGGCGATGAGCCAGCGGGGCGACTCGGGCATCTGCAGCATGCCGACGAAGAGGCAGACGGCGGGGACGGCGGCGACGGCGAGCATGTACCGCCACACGCCGTCGTGGTCGCCCCAGAGGTTGGCGATGATCGCGTTGATGATGAACGCGAGCATCTGCCCGATGACGATCGCGAGTTCGTTGCGACCCGAGAGGGTGCCGCGACGCTCGGTGGGGGCGAGTTCGGCGAGGTAGACCGGGACGGTGACGGAGGCGGCACCGACCGCCCAGCCGAGGACGAACCGGGAGACGAGGAGGACGACGAGCTCGGGGGCGAAGACGCAGCCCAGCGTGCCGACGAAGAAGACGACGGCGATGTCGGTGAGGGCCTTCTTGCGGCCGACGCGGTCGTTGAGTCCTCCGCCGGTGAGTCCGCCGAGTGCGGCGCCGACGAGGAGGGTGGCGGTGACGAGCCCCTCGGTGACGGCGGTGAGGCCGAAGTCGGCCTTGAGGGGTTCGAGGGCGCCGTTGATGACGCCGGTGTCGTACCCGAAGAGCAGGCCGCCGAACGTCGCGACCACGGCGATGAGGTCGAGGCGTCGGGTGTGGGGTCCAGGGGTGTCGGGCGGAAGTGTCACCGACGCGGGAGAGGATGGGCTACCACCGTGTGTCACCGGGTGCTCCTTTGCACGGGCTTCTGATGTGGTGACAGTCAACCCTCCGTGCCTCCGACAGTCAATAGATTGTCAGAACAAAGTTGAGCGGGTGTCGAGGTGGCCCGTGTGCGAGCCGGGTTGAGACCGATGGGTGACTTGTCCTATACTGGATATGTCCGAACAAAGGGGTGTGGGTTCCACACCCCTCACGTATGCACGACGGCCGTGCGGGGCGCGCCGTCGTGGTTCGCCTCGTCGGTCGCAACACGAGGAGAACCCATGAGCCTGCTCACCGTCCTGCCCCCCACCGTCGACGACCGCAAGCCCGTCTTCGACCACGCGTCCACCGACCGCTCGCCCGCCGCCCTCGCGCTCGCCGTCGCGTTCGTCACCCTGCTGTGCGTCGTCGCATCGATGGTCGCCACGACCACCGTGCCGCTGATGATCGCCGCGTTCGCCGTCGTCGCCGGCCTCGCCGTGGGCCTCGTCCGCCCGACCCGTCGCTGATCGGGGAGGCGCTCGATGAGGAGCGAGCCTCACCACGAACCCAGAAGGCCCCTACCGTGAACGGCAGGGGCCTTCCTCGTGTCCGGGGGCGTGTACGTGCGGGTCAGGCGCCGAGTTCCGCCTCGATGCGCTCACGCATGCGGACGTGGATCGCGTCGGCGTCCTCCTCCCACCCGAAGACGCAGACACTCACCGGCCCGTCGTAGTCCGTCTCGCGCAGGTACCCGAAGACGTCGTCCCAGGGGATCTCGCCGTTGCCGATCTCGTTGTGCTGATGGATGCGGGCGTCGACGCCGGGCGGGTTGACGATGTACCGGTTGCCGACGTTGGCGGTGTGGTCGAACACGTCGGCGATGTGGACGTGCCGCAGGCGGGGCCCCGCGTAGGCCATCATGGCGTGCACGTCGCGGTCGCCCTGGCCGAGGTGGAACGCGTGGGGGCAGCAGAACTCGTAGTTGAGCCAGTCCTTGTCGACGCCGCGGACGATCTGGACCGCGCGGGAGTTCTCCTCGACGAAGTCGTAGGGGTGGGCCTCGATCGTGCACTCGATGCCGTACCGCTCGAAGTCGGGGACGAGCTCCTCCATCGACCGGTAGAACGCGGCCTCGCTCTCGAGCGGCCGGTTGGGGTCGCCGGAGAACTCCGTCGCGATGAGCGGCACCTCGAGTTCGTTCGCGATCTGCAGGAGCCGCCGCAGGCACCGCACCGCGTGCTCACGCATGAGGGGATCGGGCGAGGACCAGTTGTAGACGGGGTTGAAGCTCCAGATCTTCACGCCGGAGTCGGACATGCCCGCCTTCGTCTCGGCGAGGAGCGCCCGGTCGACCTTGGGGTAGTGGTGCCACTCGTGGAAGTCGGCACGCGGGGACAGCTCGAGGTAGGAGTAGCCGAGGTCGGCGGCCTTGCGGCACTCGTCGGCGACCGACAGGTGCGGGTGGTACATCGAGGGGTCGAGCAGGATCTTCACGGCCATGGGGGTCTCCGGGGCGTAAGGGCGGATGGGGTCCGGGGAATCAGTCGCCGGGGAGGGCGGCGCCACCGACGGAGGAGCCGATCGTCGTCGGCCCCTCGACGGCGGGCACGTCGTGCCAGACACCGTCGGCGGCGGAGGCGACGCAGGCCTCGTCGCACTCGGCGGCGGCCCACGCGTCGGCGGCCGACGGGACGAGTTGCTCACCGGTGAGGACGGACTCGACGAAGAGGGCGGCCTCGATGGACTTCATGTCGTCGAAGCTCATGAGCTGCCCCGGCCCGGGCTGGTACCGGCCGAAGTGGCCGTGCGTCGCATCCGACATCACGCGCGTGTAGCCGTGGTGGTGGGCGTTGTCGGCGTCGATGAGGACGTCGAGGTGCATCTGGTTCTCGTAGTTCCACCGCAGGCTGCCCTCGGTGCCGTACACCTCGACGACGTACTCGGCGCGGGGGCCGTGGGCGACACGGCTCGACTCGAACGTCGCGAGCGCACCTCCGTCGAAGCGGGCGAGGACGGCGGCGTAGTCCTCGTTGCCGACGGGGTACTTCTCCTCGGTGACGGCGACGGCGCCGTGGCCGATGGCCTGGCCGAGCGCCTTGGGGCGTTCGGTGACGAACGTGCCCGACATCGCGCAGACGGCGTCGATGCGGTCGGAAAGGACGTACTGGGCGAGGTCGAACCCGTGGCTGAGGAGGTCGCCGAAGACGCCGGAGCCGGCCTGTTCCTTGGAGTAGCGCCAGGTGAGGGGCCCGTCGGGGGAGCTCGCGTAGTCGGCGATGAACCAGCAGCGGACGTTGGTGATGCGGCCGAGGCGGCCCGCCGCGACGAGGGATCGGGCGTGCTCGATCGCGGGGGTGTGCCGGTAGTTGAACCCGACGGCCGTCATGAGGCCGGCCTCCTGCGCGGCGCGGGCGATCTGCTCACTCTGCGCGGCGCTCACGCCCATCGGCTTCTCGATCCAGAACGGCTTGCCGGCGCGGACCGCGGCGAGCGCCATGTCGCGGTGAAGGTAGTTGGGACCGCAGATGGAGACGACGTCGACCTCGGGGTCGTCGAGGAGCTCCTGGTAGTCCGCGTAGGCGCGCTCGAACCCGAGCGTCCCCACCGCCTCCTCCCGGAACGACTCGACGGGGTCGGCCGCCGCGACGAGTCGCGGGGTGACGTCGAGCTCGGGGTAGCGCTCGCGGAGCTGCTTGTAGGCGCGCGTGTGGAGGCGGCCCATCCAGCCCAGGCTGATGACGCCGATGCCGATCTCACGTGTCATGTCGTCCTCGAATCGTCGAAGGGTGGGATGTGCCGCGGGCGTAGAAGTCGGATGGCAGGGACGCCCGCGTGCGTCAGGCGTAGAAGTCGGGCTTGTCGATCATCTCGACGGGCACCCACGTGTCGGACTCGAGGGCGCGGACGCCGGCGTCGCACACACACGCGGCGGCGTAGCCGTCCCACGAGGTCGAGCCGGTGTGCTCGCCGCAGGCGACGGCGCTGATCCACTGCTGCACCTCGGTGACGAACGCACCACCGAACCGCTGGTTGTGGTCCATCGTGAGGACGTTGTGGCGGCCGAGGACGCCCGTGCGCTCGACGGCGTGCTGGTCGGAGAGCCGGATCGTGCCGAGCTCGGCGACTGCTTCGCACTGGATGTCGTAGGAATGCTGGTTGTTGACGAAGATCTCGTCGTCCATCCAGATGCCCGAGGTGGTCTCCATGATGAGGATGAGCGGGTCCTGGAGGTGCTCGAAGCGGCGCGTCGTCTTCTTCGGCTTGTCGACGCGCACCCGCACGATCTCCTCGCCGGTGAGCCACCGCATCGTGTCGATCTCGTGGATGCCGGTGTCGTTGATCGCCATGTCCCACGTGTACCGCTCGGGGACACCCGGGTTGCGGTGCCGGTTGTGGATGACGAGGGTCTCGCCGACCTCGCCGGAGTCGAGGATCGCCTTCATCTCGCTGTAGGAACGGTCGAAGCGGCGCATGAACCCGACGGTGACGAGCCGGCGTCCGGCCTTCTGCTCGGCCTCCATGATCCGCAGGGAACCGGCGGCGTCGGGCGTGAGGGGCTTCTCGCAGAACACGGGCTTGCCGGCCTCGATGCAGGCGATGACATCGGCCTCGTGGGCGGGGCCGTAGCTGCAGATCATCACCGCGTCGACGTCCGGGGAGGCGATGAGCTCGGCGCTGCTGTCGAACCCGCGCACCCCGTACTTCTCGCAGACGGTGCGGACGTTGTCGGGCGCGATGTCGGAGACGCCGGTGATCTCGGCGCCCGCGATGACGGTGCGGATGCGGTCGAGGTGGGCCTGCCCCATGCCGCCGGGGCCGATCATGCCGATGCGGACGGTCATGTCAGTTCTCCTGTTCGTGTGCGTGCGGGGCGGTGGTCATGCGACGCCGAGGCCGCAGGAGGCGAGGTACTCGCGTGTCCTGATGGCGTTGGGCAGGGGGAAGCTCGGGTCGCAGGGGTACATGTCCTGCTCGCAGATGACGTAGAGCTCCTTGTCGAGGTCGGCGAGCGCCTCGATGAGCCCGGGCATCTGGGGTTCGCCCGCGGGCGGGGCGACGGAACAGCCCTTGGCGACGGCCTGGCCGAACGGCCAGTCGTCCTCGTGCGCCTGGGCGACGAGGTCGGGGTCCATCGCCTTGATGTGGACGTAGTCGATGCGCTCGGGGTAGGCCCGGATGATGTCGACGGGGTCGGACTGGCCGTAGACGATGTGGCCGGTGTCGAGGCAGAAACCGACGTACTCGGGGTCGGTGGCCGAGAAGATCCGGTCGATGTCCTCGCGGGTCTCGATGTGGCTGTCGCCGTGGGGGTGGAGGACCATCTTGAGTCCGTAGTCGTCCTTCATCATGCGGCCGAGACGGTCGGCGTTGGCGATGTAGAGATCCCACGCCTCCGGGGAGAGCACGCGGTCGTCGGTGAACTCCCACGTCTTGTCGTCGCGGAACAGCGGGGGCAGGTGCACGACGTACTCGGCGCCGACCGCGGCGTGGGTCTCGCCGATCGCGCGGAAGGTCTTCTCGGTCTCGGCCCAGGCCTCCTCCTTGTGGAGGATGCCCCAGCCGGTGCCGGCGACGACCTGGAAGCCGTGGTCGTCCATGACCCGCTTCAGCTCCGCCGGGTCGGTGGGGAAGTACCCGAAGGGCCCGGTCTCCATGATCGAGAAGCCGGCCTGCTGCATCTCGGCGAGGGCCGTCTGCCAGGGGATCTGCTTGGGGTCGGAGGGGAACCACACCCCCCACTGGTCGGGGCAGACCCCGATCGCGAGCTTGGCGTAGCGGGGGTCGGGGTTGCGGGACCTGTCCTGCGGCGAGGTGGACATCGTCGTCCTTTCGTGGCCTCCGGAGGAGCCGATACGGCGACCGTAGCGGGGGTGATATGTACTGTCAATAGGTCATTTTCTCGTTGCCGACCCTTCCCCACTCCTCGTCGCCGTGCCATGATGACCGCAGCGCATGTCAGGACATGAAGACATCACACCCCGAGGTCGTTCGACGAAGGAGTCCGATCGATGAAGATCGCCACCGCCCCCTGCAACTGGAACAACGGGGACATCCCCGACTTCCGCCCGTACACCGAGGCCGGGCAGATGATGGACGAGATGGTCGAGGCCGGGTACTCCGCCACCGAGTGGGGCCCGGGCATGCCGGACGACCCCGACGTCGTCCGCGCCGAGATGAGCAAGCGCGACCTCGACATGGTCGGCGCGTTCGTCCGTCTCGGCTACCGCGACCGCGAGGCGTGGGACGAGGCCGACGAGGCCGCGCTCTCCGTCGCCCGCCGCGTCAAGGCCGCCGGCGGCGACATCCTCGTCGCGGCCGAGCTCGGTGACGACCGCCGCGACGCCGAGGGCGGCCACGTCGACGAATCCCGCGGACTCACCGACGAGCAGTGGACCAACCTCGCCGAGGGTCTCTCCCACCTCGCCGACCTGCTCGAGCCCATGGGGATGCGCGTCGTCCTCCACAACCACGTCGGCACCTACGTCGAGACGGCCGCCGAGACGAAGCGGTTCCTCGACGAGACCGACCCGGCCAAGGTGGGCTGGTGTCTCGACGTGGGCCACCTCAAGTACGGCGGCGGCGACGCGATGGACTTCCTCCCCACCTACGGCGACCGCGTCGAGCACGTCCACCTCAAGGACGTCGACCCCCAGGTGCTCCAGCGGGCGAAGGACGAGAACTGGTCGTTCTCCAAGGCCCTCTACGAGATCATCTTCCCCGAGCTCGGCCAGGGCCTCGTCGACATCCCCGAGATCGTCCGCTGGCTCGAGAAGAACGGGTACGACGGCTGGTACGTCCTCGAGCAGGACACCACCCACAAGCACCCCAAGGACGCCGCCCGCATCAACCGCGAGTACATCGAGAGCATCGACCTCACCTGACGCCTGACCCGGCACGATGAACGGGACAGCACCGTCGAGGTGGCCGCCCCGTTCGTCGTGCCGTCGAGGGGGAGGGGTGGGTGGGACGCGTCAGCCGACGCGCTCGGCGGCGGAGAGGAGCGTCCGTGCGGCGTGGCCGAGACCGTCGAGGGTGCTCATCGCGGCGTCCTCGTGCTCGATGTTGACGACCATGTCGGCGCCCACCTCCCGCAGGGCGCTGAGCACCTCGACCCAGTAGTCCTCGTCGTGACCGACGCCGACGGCGACGAACCGCCACGCCGGATCCTCCGGCCACGCGTTGCACCAGTAGCCGTAGGCGACCGGGGTCTTGCCCTCCGCGTCCGCGGGAACCTTCGTGAAGTCGACGTCGAGGACGCCCTTGGTCTTCACCCCGTCGAAGAGGGCGACGTCCTTGGCCGCGGCGAAGAACACCTTGTCGCCGAGGGCGCGGATCACCGCGGGGACGTCCATCTGTTGCCACATGAGGTGGCTCGTGTCCATCTCGACGCCGATGTGGGTCGCGCCCGTCTCCGCGAGGAGCCGCTGGAACGTCGGCACGTTGAAGACGAGGTTGCGCGGGTGGAGCTCGATCGCCACCCGGATGTCCCAGCGGCGGGCGAGTTCGTCGATCTCCTTCCAGAACGGCACGGCGACGCTCCACTGGTGGTCGAGGATCTCCATGTCGATCCCGTTCCACGCGTTGACGACCCACGTCGGGTACTTCGCCGTGGGGTCGGTGCCGGGCAGGCCGGACATCGTGATGACGTGACGCACCCCGAGCCTTCCCGCCGCCTCGATGGAGCGCCGCAGGTCGTCGGCGTGCTTGAGGCCCTCGTTCGGCAACGGTGACAGCGGGTTGCCGTTGCAGTTGAGTGCGGTGAGCTCGACCCCGGCCTCCTCGAAGATCCGCAGGTAGTCGCGCCGCGCGGACTCCGACGCGAGGATCGCGTCGACGGGGCAGTGCGGTGCGGGGATGAAGCCGCCGGAGTTCACCTCCGCCGACGTGAGGCCGAGTCCGGCGAGGATCTCCAGCGCCTCGGGAAGGGAACGGTCGGACAGGCAGGCGGTATAGGCGCCGAACTTCATCGGGACTCCTCGGGGCGGGGCGGGGCGGGGTGCAGGTGCTGGTGGGTGGGGGCGGTGAGGGTTGCCGCGGCGGGCCGTCAGGCGGCCACGTCGACGGCGTCGCCCCCGGCGGCGTGGGAGTGGACGACGGCATCGACGACCTCGAGGGTGTGGAGTCCGTCGGCGAACGTCGCGCACGGCTCGACCTCGCCTCTGATCCCGGCGACCTGGTCGAGGAACGCCCGGGCCTGGTAGGCGAAGGACTCGGCATTGCCCGCCCCGTTGCCCGGGGCCTGCATCGGGTAGCCGCCGGCGAAGTACGGGTCGGCCGGGCCGACGACGACCTGCCGCCGACCGGCGGGAGCGTCACCGGAGGGGCCGTCGTAGATGTACTCGGCCGGCCGGTGCCAGTCGAACGCCGCGCTGCCGCCGGTGCCGTGGAGCGCGAACGAGAGGCCGTTCGGCATCCCGAACGCGGTGCGCGAGCAGGAGAGGGTCGCGGCCGTGCCGTCGTCGAACCGGGCGACGAAGGAGGCGGTGTCCTCATTCGTCACCTCCCCGCGTTCCTCGCTCACCGCGGCCCGGCCGTGACCGACGACCGTGCCGAGCGGCAGGGGCCGCGTCGGGACGGCGGTGACGAGACTGCCGCCGCTCACGGAGACGATCCGCGAGCCGGTGACGTGCTCGACGAGGTCGATGAGGTGGATGCCGAGATCGGCGAGGGCGCCCGAACCGGGTGCACCGAGGTATCGCCAGGTGAGCGGACCCTCGGGGTCGCACGAGTAGTCGCACCAGTAGCGGCCGTCGACGACGGAGAGTGGGCCGAGCGAACCCGATGCGAGGCGTGCGCGGATCGCGGCGACGGCGGCGACGCGACGGTACGTGTACCCGATCGCCGTGACCCGGTCGGTGTGGCGCTCGAGCTCGGCCATCGCCCGGGCGTCCTCGAGGCTGCCCGCGAGGGGCTTCTCGCAGAGAACGTGCTTGCCGGCGGCGACGAGCGCCTCGGCGAACGGCCGGTGGAGGTCGTTGCCGACGACGATGCTCACGGCGTCGATGCTCGGGTCGTCACAGAGCTCCTCGACGCTGCTCAGGTGTCTCTCGAATCCGTAACGGCGGGCGGTGTCACGGCCGAGGTCGGGGTTGCTGTCGACGATGGCCGCGCGGCGGATCGGGGGCAGGTCGGGGCCCCACAGGGTTCCCGCGTTGAGGTAGGCGGCCGCGTGCGACCGCCCGGCCAGTCCGGCGCCGATGACGGCGACGCTGATGGGACTGGTCATGGTGACTCTCTCGTCTGACGTCAAAACCCGTGACCGGAACGTTCCGGTAATCCGACACTAGAACGTTCCGGTAGCCTGCGGCAAGGGTTTCGAGGCACGAATGTCCTCGGGGACGATCGAGGAGGACGCATGGCGAGGGTGACGATCGTCGACGTCGCGAAGGCGGCCGGGGTCTCGACCTCGACGGCCTCCGTCGCGCTACGGGGCGAGCCGGGGGTCTCCGACGCGACGCGTGAACGCGTCGTCGTCCACGCTACCCGCCTCAACTACCGGGTCGACCACCGGGCCCGTCTGCTGCGCGACCGTCGCTCCCGGGCCGTCGGCGTCACGTTCCGTCCGGCGCAGTCGTTCCACGCCGACCTCGTCGAGGCCCTCCACGCCGAGGCCGCCACGCAGGGGATCGACCTCGTCCTCTCGGCGGTCACCGACACCCGCGACGCCGACACCGCGGTGGAGTCGCTCCTCCGCGACCGGTGTTCCGCGCTGGTCCTCCTCTCCCCAGAGGTCGAGGCCGCGGACCTCGACATGTGGGGTCGGCAGGTGCCCACGGTCGTCCTCGGCTCACCGCTGCGGGCCGAACGCGTCGACGTCGTCGCCACCGACGAGACCGCGGGCGTCTCGCTCGCCGTCGACCACCTCGTCGGCCTCGGCCACCACGACATCCTCCACGTCGACGGCGGGGGCGGCGTCATGTCCGCCGTGCGCGCCGACGCCTACCGCCACGGCGTCAAGGCCCACGGACTACGCCCCTACGTCTCCCCGGGCGGCACCACCGAGGACGCCGGGATCACGGCCGCCGAACGGATCCTCTCGACGCACGTCCGGCCCACCGCCGTGCTCGCCTACAACGACATGGTCGCCCTCGGGCTCCTCCTCACCCTCCGCGCCGCCCACGTCGACGTACCCGGCGACGTCGCCGTCGTCGGCTACGACGACACGCGCACCGCCCGCCTCTCCACCATCGGCCTCACGAGCGTCTCCCAGGACCCCCGCGCCCTCGCAGCCGCCGCGCTCTCCGCCGTCGCGCACCGCCTCGACCACCCCCACGCCGACGCGCAGCACGTCACCACCCGCCCCCATCTCGCGATCCGCACGACCACCGTCCCCGCCGCCCCACCCCCGCACACGACTGAGCCGCCGCCCGGACGGGATCCCTCCTCGTCCGGACGACGGCTCGCTCCCACTCGTGCCGAGCGGCGACGTCAGGCGGGAGCCCCGGTCGCTGCGCTCCCGGGGGCTCCCGCTACTTCCTCAGCCGTCAGTCGTTCTGCGGAAAGCCCAGGTTGAGCCCCCCGTGGCTCGGGTCGAGCCACCGCTGCGTCACGGCCTTCGTCTTCGTGAAGAAGTGCACACCCTCCATGCCGTGGGCGTGGGTGTCGCCGAACAGGCTGTCCTTCCAACCGCCGAACGAGTAGTACGCCATCGGCGTCGGGATCGGCACGTTGATGCCGACCATGCCGACCTGCACCTCGTGCTGGAACCGGCGGGCGGCGCCACCGTCGTTGGTGAAGATCGTCGTGCCGTTGCCGAACTGGTTGTCGTTGATGAGCTGCAGGCCCTCGTCGAAGCTGTGGACCCGCACGACCGACAGCACCGGGCCGAAGATCTCGTCGGTGTAGATCGACATCTCGGGCGTGACGTTGTCGAAGAGCGTCGGCAGGACGAAGAAGCCCTCCTTCGAGCCGCCTTCCCACTCGCCCTCGCGGCCGTCGATGACGAGGTCGGCACCCTCGGCGACACCCGCGTCGATGTAACCCTTGACCTTGTCGCGGTGTGCACCCGTGATGAGCGGGCCCATGTCGACGCCCTCGCCCATGCCCTGACCGATCTTGAGGGTGGCGGTGCGCTCCTTGATCTTCTCGATGAGCTCGTCGGCGATCGTGTCGACGGCGAGCAACACCGAGATCGCCATGCACCGCTCACCGGCGGCGCCGTACCCGGCGTTCACGGCCGCATCGGCGGCGAGATCGAGGTCGGCGTCGGGCAGGACGAGCATGTGGTTCTTCGCGCCGCCGAGCGCCTGGACGCGCTTGCCGTTCTTCACACCGGTCTCGTAGACGTACTTCGCGATCGGGGTGGACCCGACGAAGCTGATCGCCTTGACCGTGGGGTTCTCGAGCAGTGCGTCGACGGCCTCCTTGTCGCCGTGGACGACGTTGATCACCCGGTCGGGCAGCCCGGCCTCGCGCCACAGGTCGGCGATGAGGTTGACCGCGCTCGGGTCCTTCTCGCTCGGCTTGATGACGACGGCGTTGCCGCACGCGATCGCGACGGGCGTGAACCAGAGCGGCACCATCGCGGGGAAGTTGAACGGGGAGATGACGCCGACGACGCCGAGGGGTTGGAGGAGGGAATGGGCGTCGATGTTCGTCGACACGTTCTCGTTGTGGCCGCCCTTGAGGATCGTGCCGATCCCGCACGCGAACTCGACGACCTCGAGACCGCGATTGATCTCGCCGATCGCGTCGGGGTAGGTCTTGCCGTGCTCGGCGACGATCGTCTTGGCGATCTCCCCCTTGCGCTCGTCGAGGAGCTGACGGAACGCGAAGAGCACCCGGGTGCGCTTGGCGATGGACATGCTTCCCCAGACCTTCGCGGCCTCGGCAGCGCCGGCGACGACCTCGTCGACGAGTTCGCGGCTCGCGAGGTCGAGGGCGCCGGTGACCTCACCGGTGGCGGGGTCGTACACGTCGCTCGTGCGCTCCGCGGTGCCCTCCCAGAGGGAGTGGCCGATCAGGTGGGTGATGCGGGTGGGGGTCATGGGACTTCCTTCGGTTCGACGGGTCTCGGGGTCGGGGGACGCGCGGCGCGTCAGTGCTTCTCGTGGAGCGGGAGGCGGGGGTCGACGTCCTGGCTCGCCCAGGCGTCGCGCACCCAGCCGTGGGCGGGGTCGTCGCAGATGAGCCAGACGCGCTCCTCGCCCGGCCCGGCCATGACGTTGAGGTAGTACATGTCGTAGCCGGTGGGGGCCATCGCGGGCCCGTGCCAGCCGTGGGGGACGAGGACGGTGTCGCCGCTGCGGACCTCGGCGAGGACGTCGATCGGCCGGTCGTCGGTGCCGTAGACCCGCTGGTAGCCCATCGGGTCGGCGCCTTCGGGCGCGCCGTCCTCGGCGCGCATCTCGAAGTAGTAGATCTCCTCGAGGCTCGACTCCTGCCCCGGGCGCTCCTCGTCGTGCTTGTGCGGCGGGTAGGAGCTCCAGTTGCCGGCGGGGGTGATGACCTCGCACGCGATGATCGAATCGGCCTCGACGGTGCCGGGGGTGCCGAAGTTCTGCACCTGACGGCTCGCCTGGCCGGCGCCGCGGAGCTCGACGGGCACGTCGGCGGCGGCGACGTGGGCGACGGGGAACGCCCGACGGGCCGTCGCGAACGGCCACGCGTACCGACCCCCACCGGCGGATGTGACGGTGACCTCCGCGTCCCGCGGCACGTAGACGAGGTCGGACGGGCCGCTGAAGACGTCGGCGCGCCCCGCGAGGTCGAACTCGTGGGTCTCCGCGCCCGCCGTGACGGTGACATGAGCCGCGCCCGAGAGGGGCAGGACGATGTACTCGCACTCGCCTGTGCTCACCGTGCGGGACTCGCCGTCGGCGAGGTCGGCGACGAGGAGGCCGGTGTGGGACCACTCCTCACCGCCGGGACGGATCGCGACGACGCCGAAGCCGTCGGAGGTGGTCGTGCCGGAGGGCTTGAACCAGTCGGTCATGGGAATCCTCACGTGTGGTGGACGAGGGCGGCGGCCGCGTCGACCGCGTCGGCGACGCGACCGTCGGGCGGGTAGAGGAGGGTGCGGCCGACGACGAGACCACGGGCGACGGGGTGGGCGAGGGCCTCTCCCCACCGTGCGTACACGGCGTCGGGGGCGTCCGTGGGGTCGCCGCCGAGCAAGAGCGTCGGCAGCGTCGTCGCGTCGAGCACGCGCGTCATGTCGTCGACGACGGGAAGCTTGAGCCACGTGTAGGCGCTCGTCGTGCCGAGGCCGGCGGCGACGTGGACGGAGTGGATCACCGACTCGGTGTCGAGGAGGTTGCCCACGCGTCCCTGCCGGTCGTGTCCCGACAGGAACGGTTCGACCATTGCCATGAGGCGGTGGGCGGCGAGGTCGGAGACGGCGTGGGCGCACGCCTGCATGGTCGGGGCAGTCGCGGGGTCGTCGAGAGCGATGCGGAGCAGCATCTTGCCGCCGTCGATCCCCGCCGCGGCGAGCGCAGGGGCGTCGTAGCCGGTGAACCGATCGTCGAGTTCGAACGAGGCGCCCGCGATGCCGCCCCGGTTCATCGACCCGACGACGATCTTGTCGTCGAGGAGGCCGAGGAGGAGCAGGTCCTCGAGGACGTCCGGGGTGCCGAGGACCCCGTCCACGCCGGGGCGGGAGAGCGCGGCCGCGAGCCGCCGCAGCAGGTCGCCGCGCGAGGCCATCGCCATCGGCTCGTCGCGGACGCCGAGGGCGCCCCGGGCGGGGTGGTCGGCGGCGACGAGGAGCATCCGGCCGTCGTTCGTGCCGAGGTGGCGGCGACGACGCGCCGCCCACCGCTCGGCGAGGAGCTCGGGGTGCGTCTGACGCAGTCGCGTGAGGGCGGCGACGTCGAGGTCCGGCAGGTCGACGGCCGGGGGCACGGTGCTCATGACTGTGCCTCCGACCGTGAGACGAGCTCCTCGACCTCGTCCTCCGTCGGCATCGCCGACGAGCACTCGAGGCGGGAGGCGACGAGGGCGCCCGCGGCGTTGGCGAAGCGCAGCATCCGACGGAGATCCCAGCCGGAGAGGAGACCGTGGCAGAGGGCGCCGCCGAACGCGTCCCCGGCGCCGAGTCCGTTGACCACGTCGACGAGGATCGGGGGGACCTCGACGCGCTCGTCGGCCGTGGCCGCGAGCACACCCTTGGGGCCCTGCTTGACGATGGCGATCTCGATGCCGCGTTCGAGGAGGGCGTCCGCCGCCCGCTGGGGGTCCTCCTCGCCGACGGCGATGCGGCACTCCTCCCTGTTGCCCACGGCGACGGTGCAGTGCGGCAGTGCCGCCTCGACCGCGGCGGTCGCCTCCTCCTCCGTCTCCCAGAACATCGGCCGGTAGTCGAGGTCGATGACGGTGTGGGTGCGGCGTCCGCGCAGCTCCCAGGCCCGGTGGTGGGCGGAACGGCTCGGCTCCTCCGAGAGGCCGGTCACCGTCGTCCAGAAGACGCGGGCGTCGCGCACGAGATCCTCGGGGATCTCCTCGGGGTGGATGACGAGGTCGGGCGCCGTCGGGTTGCGGTAGAAGTACAGCGGGAAGTCGTCCGGCGGGAAGATCTCGCAGAAGGTCACCGGGGTCGGCAGCTCGGGGACGCTGCGGACGTGGCTGTCGTCGACCCCGAAGTCCCGCAGTGCGCGGTGGATGAACCGACCGAAGGGGTCGTCCCCGGTGCGGGAGACGATCGCCGCCGAGTGCCCGAGTCGGGAAGCGGCGACGGTGACGTTGGTCGCGCTCCCGCCGAGGAACTTGCCGAACGTCTCGACGTCCTCGAGACCCACCCCCGATTGGAGGGGGTAGATGTCGATGCCGATCCGCCCGATGGCGGCGAGGTCGGTGGACATGGCGCTCCTTCGCGTGGGTCCGTGGTGACGGAACCCACCCTGGTACATGCGGAGACGAGCTGTCAACAGTTTGTCAGAACAAATTGCCACGGTGCTGTCATGCCCACCTGTATGACAGGTTGGGTTAACCTCTTGACATGCCTGTGGAACTGCCCGTCGTCATCGACCGCACGAGCCCCGTGCCGCTGTACCACCAGCTTGCCGAGCAGCTCACCCGGATGGTCGAGGACGGCACCCTCAAGCCCGGGGACCACTTCGAGAACGAGCTCGCCCTCGCCGAACGGCTCCAGCTCTCCCGGCCCACGGTGCGGCGGGCCATCTCCGAGCTCGTCTCCCGGGGACTGCTCATCCGCCGTCGCGGCATCGGCACGACGGTGGCCAACCAGGTCGTCCACCGCCGCGACGAACTCACGAGCCTCTACGAGGACCTCGTCCGCAGCGGCCGCACCCCCTCGACGGAGGTCCTCGAGCTGCGCACCGACGCCGTCGACGAGCGCGCCGCAGGTGCCCTCGGACTCGCCCCGGACACCCCGCTCGTCTACCTCGAACGCCTCCGCTCCGCCGAGAACGGCCCCCTCGCGATCCTCCGCAACTGGCTCCCGCCCGAGTACGGGGACCTCACCTCCGAGCGGCTCGCCGGCGGGGGCCTCTACGCGATCCTCCGCGCCCGGGGGCGCCACCCCGTCGTCGCCCACCAGACCATCGGTGCCCGAGGCGCGACCGCCCGCGAACGCCGCCACCTCGGCCTCGCCAAGGGGGACCCCGTCCTCACGATGACGCGTCGCGCCTACGACGCCGCCGGCGTCGCCGTCGAGTTCGGCGACCACTGCTATCGGGCCGACCAGTACGCCTTCGACATCACCGTCCACGAACGCTGACGCGCCTGCTCATCGCCGACGCACCGGCGCCGACAGCCGCGGACACACGGCGGCCCCGCCCTCCGAGGAGGACGGGGCCGCCGTCGTGTCGCGGGGAGCGGGGCTCCGCTGGACTCAGTTCTTGTGGTCCGTCGTGGGCACCTGGCCCTCGACGGGGGTGATCTCGGCCTCGCCGGGGGCGGCGTCGACGTCGGAGACCTGGCGGATCTCCTTGTCGCCCGCGGGGGCGTCGTCGACCTTGACGCCCGTGGCGGGCGTGCCGGTCGCCTTGACGTCGGTCACCTTGACGCCCGTGCCACCGGCGGTGGAGGAGTCACGGCCCGCGGCGGGGGCGACGTAGGGGTCGGTGAGCGGACGCGCCCACGGGTCGTCCTTCGGCTGACGGAGCTTCTGCGCGACGACGGCGGCGAGGGCGCCGACGACGGTGAGGACACCGAGGTTGACGACGACCTTGGCGAAGCCACCCTTCTTCACCGGCTCGGCCTTCGCCTCGCCCTTGAGGACGAGGGCGGCGTCACGGGTGCGCTGCGAGGCGATCTCGCGGGCAGCGGCGCCGGAGGCGAGGAACTCGGTGAGACCGTCGTGGTTCTCCACCTGCTTCTTCGCCTGCTCGGCCTGCTTCTTGGCCTGCTCGGCCTGCTTCTCGGCGAGCTCACGGCCCTGCTCGATGTAGGGCTTGACCTGGTCGATGTACTCGCCGGCCTGGTGCGCGGCCTCCTGCGTGTACTCCTTCGCGGCGGTGACGGCCGGGGTGATCATGCTCTTCAGGCCCTGCGCCGTCGGCACGGTCACGGTGCGCGTCTCGATGGTGGGAACCTCGATCTTCTTCTTCTTGCGCTCGAACACTGATCCTCCTTGGCGTGACTACCGGTCCGTACCCCATCCTGCCCCGTCACGCCGGTTCGTGCCCAACGTGGGGGGGAGAAGAGGACGAACGGCGCACCCCGGACGTTCCCACGCCCCGTGCCGGCCGGACGTGTACGGACGGTGTCCCCGCAGGCCGCACGGGCGGTCCGCGCGGGATCTGCGAGGATGTCCCCATGAACGTGACGCTGCACACGAACAAGGGCGACATCAACATCACCCTCTTCCCCGACCAGGCTCCCAAGACCGTCGAGAGCTTCGTCGGCCTCGCCACGGGCGAGAAGGAGTACAAGGACGACGCGGGCCGCACCGACCCGACCCCGTTCTACGACGGGCTCGTCTTCCACCGCGTCATCTCCGGCTTCATGATCCAGGGCGGCTGCCCGCTCGGCCGCGGCACCGGTGGCCCGGGCTACATGTTCGACGACGAGATCTCCCCCGACCTCACCTACTCCAAGCCGTACCTGCTCGCCATGGCGAACGCCGGCAAGCGCGGCGGCCGCGGCACCAACGGGTCGCAGTTCTTCATCACGGTCGCGCCGACGCCGCACCTGCAGGGCAAGCACACGATCTTCGGCGAGGTCGCCGACGCTCCGAGCCGTGAGGTCGTCGACGCCATCGCCGCCGTCCCCACCGACCGCATGGACCGTCCGGTCGAGGACGTCGTCATCGAGAAGGTCAGCGTCGAGAAGTGACCTCCCACCCCTGACCTCTCCCAGGAGGGCAGGAAGAACCGACCTCTGCTCGAGGGGCCCGGCCGGACACATCCGGCCGGGCCCCTCGTCGTTCCCGCGAACGTCCCTGCGGACGCCGCGGCGGGGGGGCCGTGCATCGCGGCCGCATCGTGCCGGCGTCGCGCCTGCGGCGTGGGGGCCGTTCATCGCCGACACTGGGAGGCGTGGACGACAAGCCCGTGGACCCGACCCGGCCCGCCGACCCCGACGCCCCCGTGTGCCCGCGCCACCCCGAGCGCGTGAGTCACCTGCGCTGCCGGGGCTGTGGACGACCGGCCTGCCCCGACTGCCAACGCCCGAGCGGCGGCGGTTTCGACTGCGTCGACTGCGTCGGCGCGGGCCGCCCCGGTGGGACCGACGCCGTCGAGCCGGTCGACGCCCCCGGCGCGCCCGGACCGTCCGGGCCGCCACCCGGGGTCAACCCGCCGTGGCAGGGCGGGCGGGACGTCGGTGCGTGGGAGACGACGGCCGGTACCGGCGCGTCCTCCCTCGCGTCCTCGCCGGCGGGAGCCGCCGTCCCCGTGCGGCCGCCGCGTCCCGTCGTCACGTACACGATCGCCACGCTCTGCGTCGTCGTCTACCTCTGGCAGCGATTCGACCCCCGCGTCATCACCGCCGGTGACTTCGCCCCCGTCGCGGGGTTCGTCGAGCCGTGGCGGTTCCTCACCGCCGCGTTCCTCCACAGCCCCGACAGCATCTCCCACCTGCTCTTCAACATGATGTCGCTGTACGCGATGGGCCAGTTCCTCGAACCCGCCCTCGGACGCGCCCGCTACACCGCGTTGTACCTGCTCAGCGCCCTCGGCGGCTCGGTCGGCTGCCTGCTCCTCGCCCCGCATCTCGACGCCGTCGACCAGGCGTCGGTCATGGCGTGGTTCCAGGGGATGGTCGGCGCCTCCGGCGCGGTGTTCGGCCTCTTCACCGCCGCGTTCCTCGTCCTCCGCCGGTCGGGCGCATCCGTCACCGGCATGGTCGTCCTGCTCGCGATCAACGCCGCGCTGCCGCTCGTCTACCGCAACATCGCTTGGCAGGCCCACCTCGGTGGGGCGGTCGTCGGGCTCGTCGTGGCCGCGGTCGTCCTCGCGACCGCTCCGCCGACACGTCGCCGATGGACGTGGCCCGCCCTCGCGGGGATCGGGCTCGTCCTGCTCGCGCTCGCCGCCGCCAAGTACGTCGCCAACCTCGAGGCGATCCACTACGTGCTCTCCATGACGGCCGTCGTCGGGTGACGACCCGTGGCCGATCGACCAGGCTGACACCGGGTGATTACACCGTTGTCATTCATCCCCAAGTGGGGATAACCCTGTGGATAACCATGGGGACATGTTGGGGACACCCTGGGGACAAGCCCCCGGACATGTGAACGGCCGCCACTCCCCACGGGGAGGGCGACCGTTCGACCGGTGGATAACTCCGGTCAGCGCCAGTTCGTCGTCATGAGGAAGCCCGCGATGATGAGTCCGAACCCGGCGGCGAGGTTCCAGTTCCCCCAGGGTTGCACCGGGAACGTGCCGGCGGTGAGGTAGAACACGACGATCCACAACAGTCCGAGCACCATGAGCCCGACCATCACCGGCACGTACCAGGACGGGTTGGGCTTCGGGCCCACGTCGACGGGGACGGTCGTCGCGCCGTCGGTGGACTTCTTCGGCATCTTGCTGGAAGGCACGTGCGTCTCCTGGCGTCTCGACATCCGGTGCGGCGGAGGCGGCCACGCCCCGCCCGTCGATCCAGGGTAGGGCCTCATACTGTGCGGACGAGGCATCGCCATGCCGCCCCACGGGTCGCCGCCGCCCGACCGACCGATCCACGCGGCGGACCCACGACCCGCCCTCGACCGACCGCCCACCCCACGCGCGCCCCGGCGCCGGAGAGGACATCGATGACCCCGTGCCCCCGTTCGGTGTGGACCTGGATCGTGCCCCTCGTCACCGGTGCGGCCGGTCTCCTCTTCGCGACGAGCGCCACCACGGCGCGCGGCACCGACCTGCGTGGTGACCGCCCCGACCTGCCGGCCCTCATCCACGCCCGGGAGGCCGAGGTCGCCCGTGACGCCCACCGCAACGACGTCCTCCGCCGCGAGATCGCCGCTCAGGAGCAGGCACTGCCCGGCGGTGCGACGCTGCGGACGTTGCGGGAGCAGGAGGAGGAGCTCGAGGAGCGGGCCGGTCTCACGCCTGTGCACGGGCCCGCCGTGCGGGTCACCCTCGACGACGCCGGCCTCGACGCCGCCTCGCTCCCCGAGGGCGTGAGCGTCGACGACGTCGTCGTCCACCAGCAGGACGTCCAGGCCGTCGTCAACGCCCTGTGGGCCGCGGGCGCGGAAGCGATGACGATCCAGGACCAGCGCGTCCTCTCCACGAGCGCCGTGCGGTGCGTCGGCAACACCCTCATCCTCGGCGGGCGCGTGTACTCGCCACCGTTCGTCGTCACCGCCATCGGCGACCAGAAGGCGCTCCGGGCCGGACTCGACGCCGACCCCGCCGTGGCCGTCTACCGCGACTACGTCAACCGGCTCGGCCTGGGCTACCGCGTCGAGACCCTCGAGGTGACGTTCGGGCCCTCGACCGGTACCGTCCGCCCCGTCCACGCCCGGCCGGTCACGGGTGGCACGGCGTCCCCGACGGCCGTCCGCACCCCGTCCGGTCGGCCCTGACCACCCCGCCGACACCACCGTCGACGTCCCCCGCCCGCCCCTCCCGTGAGGACCCCATGAGCCGCATCCTCGTCGTCGACAACTACGACAGCTTCGTGTTCACGATCGTCGGCTACCTCCGCAGCCTCGGCGCGGAGTGCGACGTGCACCGCAACGACGCCGTCGACGTCTCCGTCGTGGCGGAGTACGACGGGGTCCTCGTCTCCCCTGGTCCGGGGGCACCCGAGGAGGCGGGCGCGTCCATGGACGTCGTACGCGCCTGCGGCGAGCAGGAGGTGCCGATGCTCGGCGTGTGCCTCGGCCACCAGGCGCTCGCGGCCGTGTACGGAGCCGTCGTCGGGCGTGCGCCCGAACTCCTCCACGGCAAGACGTCACCGATCTCCCACGACGGCACGGGGATCCTCGCCGGGCTGCCCGATCCGTTCGTCGCGACCCGATACCACTCGCTCGCGATCGAGGACGGCACGTTGCCGCCCGAACTCGTCGCGAACGCCTGGGTCGAGTCACCGAGCGGCCGGATCGTCCAGGGGATCCGGCACCGCGACCTTCCGCTGCACGGCGTCCAGTTCCATCCCGAGAGCGTCCTCACCGAGGGCGGTCACCGGATGCTCGCGACGTGGCTCGAGATGTGCGGGGACGAGGACGCGGTGCCCGCATCGGTAGGCCTCGGCCCCCTCCTCACCCACCGGGAGTGACGACGGCGCCGTGCGGTGACCGTGGCGGGGGGTCACCCCCCCTGCGGGGAAACCTCCTCCCCCGAAGGGGTGGTCGTCTCCGGGTCGGCGGGGGTCTCCTCGTCCGTCGTGGTGGCCGTGTCGGAAGGCTTCGGTTCCTCCGTCGACCGCGTCGGACGCGGTTCGTCCGGGGTGGCCGTCACCGTCGTCGTCGACGCGGACGGACGGGGCATCGGCGCGGCGACGGAGATCTGCACGACCGAGCCCACCGGCACCTTCATCCCCTTCGGGTAGGCCTGCGACACGACCGTTCCCGTACGGCGGGTGCTCTGCACCTGGACCGGCTCGCCCCGCAGACCCGCCCGGGCGAGTTTCTCGATCGCGTTCGAGCGGGACATGCCGACGATGCCGGGCATCGTGATCTTGCCGGAGCTCACCTTGAGCGCGACGGCCGAGCCGAGGGTGACCTTCTTGCCTGCCTCGGGGTCGGTGGACACGACCTTGCCCTGATCGACGGACGCGCTGTCGACGGTGACGATGTCGCCGGGGGCGAGTCCCAGACCGGTGAGCTTGGTGAACGCCGACTGCGGGTCGTAGTTGGCGAGGTTGGGTACGGTCACGGCGCCCGGACCGCTCGACACGTGGAGCGTCACCGTGGAGCCGGGCGGCTGCATGCTCTGCGCCCCGGGCCGCTGCTCGACGACGAGGCCCGCCTTGGCCTTGTTGCGCACCGACTGGCTCTGGACGGTGAACCCGGCCTGCTGGAGCGCCGCCGTCGCCTTCTTCTGCGTCTCGCCCACGACGGCGGGGACGGCGACCGGCGCGGGTTCGCGATCGAACACGCCCTGGCTCCACAGGAGGCCGAGGACGAGAGCGAGCACGCCGAGCGTGGCCGTGACGATCGCCCACAGGGGCGGACGTCTCCGTCCGGAGGGTTCCTCCTCGACGATCTCCTCCACGGCGGCAGACTCCTCCACCGGGGCCGCAGCCGGGTCGACGACGACGGCGGTCGACCCGGTCGCCTGCGGGTCCCAGGGTTCGCTCCGTCCGGCGAGGCGGCCGTCGGCGACGGCCTCCCGGGCGGCGAGGGTGGGGCCGCCGGTGATGACGGCGTCGAGGTCGTCGGCGAAGGCGCCACCGCTCTGGTACCGCGCCGCCGGGTCCTTCGCGAGGGCGTGGAGAGCGACGACGTCGAGGGAGATGGGGATTGCCGCAGCGTGGACCGAGGGCGGCTGCGGGGGCTCCCCGACGTGCTGGTAGGCGATGGCGACAGGGCTGTCACCGACGAACGGCGGCCGACCCGTGATCAGCTCGTAGAGCAGGCACCCGGCAGAGTAGAGGTCGGAGCGGGCGTCGACCTCCTGCCCCTGCGCCTGTTCGGGGGAGAGGTACTGGGCCGTCCCGACGACCACGCTCGTGTTCGTCATCGTCGCGGCGGTGTCGGCGATGGCCCGTGCGATCCCGAAGTCCATCACCTTGGGCTGGCCGTTCTGGCCCATCATCACGTTCGCGGGCTTGATGTCGCGGTGGATGATGCCGTGGTCGTGGCTGTAGTCGAGGGCGCGGAGGACCTGCGCCATGACCCGGCCGGCCTCGAAGGGGTCGAACGGGCCGTCCTCGGCGAGGACGTCGCGCAGCGTGCGGCCGCGGACGTACTCCATGACGATGAACGGCACCGAGACGGGCGCCCCGCCGAAGTCGCTCACCGACTCCTCGCCGGAGTCGAAGACCGCGACGATGTTCGGGTGGTTGAGGCTCGCGGCCGACTGGGCCTCGCGGCGGAACCGCATGAGGAAGGAGCGGTCACGGGCGAGCTCGGAGCGGAGGATCTTGATGGCGACCTCCCGCCCGAGGCGGGTGTCGTAACCGAGGTGGACGTCTGCCATGCCCCCGCGGCCGATGAGTTCACCCATCTCGTACCGCCCGGCCAGCAGGCGCGTTTGGTCGTTCACGCTCACTCCTCGACGGTGTCGGACTGGTGGGAGGATCCCGCGTCGGCGACCTGGGTGGCGGCGGGCGCGGGGTCACGAGGAACACCGGCCCCCGCACCGGCCGGGCCGCGTCGGCCTTCGGCGCCCGTCACCGGCGGCGCCTCGGGGGTCGCGGTCTCCGCAGGAGGCTGCTCGGGGGGTTCGGACGTCTTCTCCGGCTGCTGCTGCTCGGGCGCCTCCGTCGTCGTCCTCTCCGAGGGGGCCGACGTCGGCTGCTTCTGCGGTTCCTCGGTCATCGCCGGGCCGGTGGAGACGCGGAGCGCGATCGTCGCGCCCTGGGCGACGCGGCCGGACGGGGAGAGGCCGACGACCTGGCCGCGGGGGGCGGCGTCCTCGACGTCCTCACGGGTCACCGAGAGGCCGAGGCCCTTGAGTCGGACCTGCGCGTCGTCGTAGGTGAGACCGACGTAGTCGGAGGCCGTGACCTGCACGGACGTGTCGGCTCTCGGCTCGGAGGCCGTCTCCTCCGAGGTGGAGGTCTCCGACGGTGTCGCCGTGGAGGTGGCCGTCGTCGGTGCCGGCTTCGGTGCGTCGTCGTCGCCACCGCCGAGTGCCCGCGCGGCGAAGAACGCGAGGGCCGCGAGGAGGACGATGAGGGGGATCGCCCACAGCATCGGGTTGACGTGGCGGCGTTCCTCGTCCTCGGCGGGCACGGATGCGCCGGCACGGGTCCGCGGGTCCTGCCGCGGGCCGCGAGGCGGTGTCGCCCGCGGCGCCACGCGGGTGGAGGAGGGGTCGAGACGTTCGGTGACGGCCGCCATCGGCGACGTCACGGGGAACCCGCTGGTGGGGGCACCCCGGAGGGTGTCGGCGAGGGCCCGGGCGCTCGCCGGCCGGTTCGCGGGGTCCTTCGCGAGGCACGACATGACGACGTGCGCGAGCGCGGGGGGCACCGTGTCGGGCAGTGGCGGTGGCGGGGTCGTCACGTGCGCCATCGCGGTCGCGACGGGGGATCCCTCGTCGAACGGGCGCCGACCCGTGAGCATCTCGTAGGCGACGCAGCCGAGGGCGTAGATGTCGCTCGCGGGCGAGACGGCCTGCCCGGTGGCCTGCTCGGGCGAGATGTACTGGGCCGTGCCCATGACCTCGCCGGTGCGGGTGATGGGGGCGGCGTCGGTCGCGCGAGAGATGCCGAAGTCGGTGAGCTTCACCTCACCGCTCGGCTTGACGAGGATGTTCGCGGGCTTGACGTCGCGGTGGATGACACCGCGGTCGTGCGCCGCCTGGAGGGCGTGCGCGGCCTGGGAGATCACCGAGATCGTGCGCTCGGGGCCGAGGGGCCCCTGGTCGGAGATGAGCTGGGAGAGGGGCTCGCCCTTGACGAGCTCCATGACGAGCCAGTTCGCCCCCGCGTCCTCGCCGTAGTCGTAGACCGCGGCGATGTTGGGGTGGGAGAGCGCGGCGGTGTTGCGCGCCTCCTCCCGGAACCGTTGCTCGAAGCCCGACTGGTCGGCGAGGGCCGGGCTGAGGAGCTTGATCGCGACGATGCGGCCGAGCACCTGGTCGGTGGCCTCCCACACCTCGCCCATCCCTCCGACCGCGATGCGCTCGCCGAGGGTGTAGCGGTTGCCGAAGACGGCGCCGGTCTGGAACTTCATGGGGCGATCACAGCTTTCATCACGTCGCGGGCGATCGGCGCGGAGACCCGTCCTCCGGCCGCTTCACTACCGGCATTGCCGCCGTCCTCCACGACGACGGCGACGGCGATCTTCGGATCGTCCGCGGGCGCGAACGACATGAACCAGGCGTGGGGCGGGCGGCCCTCGCCGTGTTCGGCGGTGCCCGACTTGCCGGCGACCCGCACCCCGTCGATGCGGGCGCGGGTGCCGGTGCCCTCGGTGACGACGGCGGTCATCATCCGGGTGAGGGCGGCGGCGGTGTCGGTCGAGACGGCGCGCCCGAGCTCGGTGGGGCGGGTCTGGTCGACGACGGCGAGGTCGGAGCCTCGCGTCTGTCGCACGAGGTAGGGCTGCATGACCTTGCCCTCGTTGCCGACGGCGGCGGCGACCATCGCGACCTGCAGGGGGGTGACGCGGACGTCGTACTGGCCGATGGCGGAGAGCGCCTCCTGCGGCTCGTTCATGTCCTCGGGGACGCGGGAGGGGGTGACGGCCATGGGGATGGAGAGCGAGGCACCGAACCCGAACTTGGCGGCCTGGTCGCGGAGCGACTGGGCGCCGAGATCCATGCCGAGGCCCGCGAAGGCGGTGTTGCACGACTTGGCGAGGGCGCGGGTGAGGGTGACGGTGCCGCCGTCGCAGGGGCCACCGCCGGCGTTGGGCAGGTCGATCGTCGTCTGCGGCAGGCGGAGGCGTGCGGGCCCGGCGAGGCGGGACTGCTCGGAGTAGCGGCCCGACTCGAGGGCGGCGGCGGCCGTGACGACCTTGAACACCGATCCGGGCGGGTAGGTGTCGCCGGCGATGGCGCGGTCGACGAGAGGACGTCCCGGGTCGTCGCCCAGGCGCTTCCACGCCTGCTGGACCTCGCTGCTGTCATGACCGGCGAGGGCGTTGGGGTCGTACTCGGGGTGGCTCACGAGGGCGAGGATCGCGCCGGTGCGGGGGTCGAGCGCGACGACGGCGCCACGCTGGTCGCCGAGGCCCTCCTCGGCGGCCTTCTGGGCACGCGGGTCGATGGTGAGTTCGAGGTTGATGCCGCTCGGCTGACGGCCGGTGAGGACGTCGCCGAGGCGGCGGAAGAACAGACGGGGGTCGTCGCCGGTGAGGAGCTTGTCTGCGGCGCTCTCCAGGCCGCCACCTGCGCCGTACACGAACGAGTGGTAGCCCGTGACGTGGCTGTAGGTGGAGCCCTGGGGGTAGCTGCGCTGGTAGACGAACTCGTCGTCGGTCTTCTCGCTGCGGGCGACGGCCTGGTTGCCGACGAGGATCTGGCCCCGTTCGCGGCTGTACGTCGCGAGGAGGGTGCGACGGTTGCCGGGTTTGTCGCGGAGGTCGTCGGCGGTGAAGAACTGGATCCACGTCGAGGCCAGGAGCAACGACGTGAACATGAGCGCGATGACGAGCGCGAGGCGACGGATCGGGTTGTTCACGGCGTCACCGTCTGCTGTCCTGCGGCGGGCGTCGCCGGGGCCACGGGCCGCGCCGGGGGGACGGGGCGTCGGGCGTGGTCGCTGATGCGCAGGAGGATCGCGACGATGGCCCAGTTGGCGAGGAGGGACGAGCCGCCCTGGGAGAGGAACGGCGTCGTGAGGCCGGTGAGGGGGATGACGCGGGTGACGCCGCCGACGACGACGAACACCTGCAACGCGATGGAGAACGACAGGCCGGTGGCGAGGAGCTTGCCGAACCCGTCGCGGGTGCCGAGCGCGGTGCGCAGGCCCCGTTCGACGAGGAGGCCGTAGAGGACGAGGATCGCGAAGAGGCCGACGAGGCCGAGCTCCTCGGCGAAGCTGGGGACGATGAAGTCGGACTCGGCGAAGTACGTGAGGTACGGGTGGCCGCGCCCGAGACCGGTGCCGAGGAGTCCGCCTGCGCCCATGCCCATGAGTCCGCGGACGAGCTGGTCGCTCTGCGCGAGGGCCTCCTGCGACCAGGGGTCGAGCCAGAACATGACGCGCTGCTGCACGTGGTCGAAGAGGAGGTAGGCGAGCCAGCAGCCGCCCGCGAAGAGGGTGAGGCCGATGGCGATCCAGCTGAGTCGTTCGGTGGCGACGTAGAGCATCGCGACGAAGAGCCCGAAGAACAGCAGCGAGGAGCCGAGGTCACGCTCGAGGACGAGGACGAGGAGGCTCGCGATCCACGCGATGAGGATGGGGCCGAGGTCGCGGGCGCGTGGCAGGGAGAGGCCGAGGACCTTGCGGCCGACGAGGGCCAGGGCGTCTCGGGTCTGGACGAGGTATCCGGCGAAGAAGATCGTGAGGAGGATCTTCGCGACCTCGCCCGGCTGGAACGAGAACGGGCCGATGCCGATCCAGATGCGCGCGCCGTAGACGGAGCGGCCGAGGAACGGCACGAGGGGCAGCAGGAGGAACAGCAGGCCCGCAGCCATGATCGTGTACGTGTACCGGCGGAGGCGGCGGTGGTCGCGCAGGAGGACGAGGACCGCGATCGCGCCGGCCACGGCGAGGGCGCTCCACATGACCTGGCGGGAGGCCATGCCGCTGTCGGGGCCCTTGGCGAGGTCGAGGCGGTGGATCATCACGAGGCCGAGCCCGTTGAGGAGCACGGCGATCGGGAGCATGAGGGGGTCGGCGTAGGACGCCCGCCACCGGAGCACGAGGTGGAGGCTCACCGCGATGGCGAGGAGGGTGCCGGCGTGCGTGGCGAGGTCGAGGGGGACGGTCCCGTCGACGCCGAGACCGACCGCCACGTACGCGAGGAGGACGATCGCGACGGCCAAGACGAGGAGCGCGAGCTCGACGTTGCGGCGGGTGCGGGGCACGAACTGGCTGACGGTCGTCACGAGGCCCCCGATCCGCAAGCGGTGCCGAGGCTCCGCTGGAGGCGGCAGGCCTGCGCGGTCTGACGGAGGCTCTCGACGCGTGAGCGGGCCTCGGCCTCGTCGGCGACGGAGATCGTCGAGTCGACGGCGCTCCGCTCGAACGATGGCAGGTCGGTGAGGGGGATGGTCGTCACCTCGGTGAGCGTGGACAGGTGGATCGGCCCGAGGTCCTGGGGGATGCCGCGGTAGACGGCGACGTAGGCACCGTTGTCGCCGATGAAGTACTGGCTGCGGGTCCAGTCGTAGGCGGCGTAGAGGGCGGCCCCGGCGGCGAGGACGACGAGGGAGGCGACGGCGATCCACCGCAGCCAGGGGCGTGCGGGGGTGCCGGGGTCGTCATCGAGCTCCTCGTCGGGGGTGCCGAGTGCCTCGCGGCGGAGCGCTGCGGCCTTGGCGGCCGGGGAGAGGGTGGCCGGTGCGGCGATCTCGCGGCGCCGGTCGGCGACGGCGCCGACGATGATCGGCTGGCTCGCAGGGGTGCTCGTCGCGTCGACGATGTCGCCGATGACGACGGTGACGTTGTCGGGGGCGCCGGCCCGGAGCGCGAGGTCGACGAGCTTGGCGGTCGTGCCGTCGGGGGGGAGCCCGGAGCCGAGCACCTCGGCGATGGTGTCACGGCCGACGTAGTCCGAGAGGCCGTCGGAGCAGATGAGGTATCGATCGCCGAGGCGGGCCTGCCGGATGGACAGGTCGGGCTCGTCCTCGGGGGCACCGGTGAGGACACGGGTGACGAGCGACCGTTGCGGGTGGTGCTCGGCCTCCTCCTCGGTGATGCGGCCCGTGTCGACGAGGCTCTGGACGAACGAGTGGTCGCGGGTGATCTGCGTGACGGCGCCGTCGCGGAGGAGGAACGCGCGGGAATCGCCGATGTGGACGAGGGCGAGTCCGGTGGAGCCGCACCGCATGAGCGCCGAGAGGGTCGTGCCCATGCCCTTGAGTTCGGGTTCCTTCTGCATCGCGCTCGCGAGGGAGGCGTTGGCCTTCGCGAGGGTGCGGGCGAGGATCTCGAGCGCGTCGTCGGCGCCGTGGCTGTCGCCGTCGAGGGGGGCGAGGCGCGCGATGACGAGGGACGACGCGATGTCGCCGCCGGCGTGACCGCCCATGCCGTCGGCGACGGCGAGGAGGTGCGGGCCGGCGTATCCGGAGTCCTCGTTGCGGCTGCGCACGAGCCCGACGTCGGTGCGTGCCGCGTAGTCGATCGCGAGCGTCATCGTCACCGGCCCAGTTCGAGGACGGTGGTGCCGATGCGCAGCTGGGTGCCCTCCTTGAGGGGGGTGGGCTCGGTGATGCGGCGGCCGTCGACGAACGTGCCGTTGGTGGAGCCGAGGTCCTCGACGTACCAGGAGGCGTCGTCGGCGTAGACGCGGGCGTGGCGACCGGAGGCGTAGTCGTCGTCGATGACGAGGGTGCACTCGGGGTTGCGACCGAGGAGGACGCCGGACTCCTTGAGGGGGGCGGTGGAGCCGCGGAGGGCGCCCTCGACGACGACGAGGACGGAGAACGGACGACGGCCGCGGAGGCGGGGCGCGTTCTCGGTGGGGCGGACGCGACGGCGCCCACCTTCGCCCTTCTGGACGATGCGGGTGCCGTAGAGGTCGCTCCGGATGACGCCGACGATGCTGAAGACGAACAGCCACATGATGGCGAGGAGCCCGAGTCGTACGACGGCGAGGGTCAGTTCGCTCATCGGCGTCCTCCGAGGCGGACGACCAGGCTCGTGCGGCCGAGGGTGATGCGGTCGCCCTCGGCGAGGCGTGCCGTGGTGAGACGTTCGCCGTTGAGGTAGGTGCCGTTGGTGGAGCCGAGGTCGCGGATGCTCGCGAGGAGGTGGGGGCCGTCGTGGGTGACGCGGATCTCGCAGTGGCGGCGGCTCACGCCGGTGTCGTCGAGCGTGATGTCGGCGGAGGGGTCCCGGCCGACGATCGTGATGGCGGAGAGGAGCGGGTAGGAGTCCGTGCCGAGTTCGAGCCACGGTCGGCGTCCGATGGGGGCGGGCCCGGCGGGGACGGTGTCATGGCGCGCGGTGGCCGGGGCGGGATGGCGGGGGGCCTGGCCGGCCCAGGGGTCGTCGGCCGCCTCGTCGTACCCGGCGCGGGGGTCGTCGTCCTCGTCGTCGCCCCAGGCGGCGAGGTCGCGGGCGCGCTGGGCCTCGCGGGCTCGGCGGGCCTCCTCGTCCTCCTCGCGTCGGGGGGTCGACGCTGCTCCGGGTGCGGACCCGGGAGCGGGGGCCCCGACGGGGAGGCCTCCCGCGCGTGCGGCGGCGGCGGTGCCCGCGGCTGCGGCCGTGGCGGCCGCAGCGGCACTGCCGGCGAGGCCGACGTCGCCCTGAGCGGGGGAGCTGGCCTGCGGGAGGATCATCTCGTTGCGCGGCGCGTGGGGGCCCGCGTGGGTGCGTGGTGCGGGCTGCGGGGCACGCGAACTCGTGGGGACGACGCGGAAGACGCCCGTGTCGAGGTCGTCGCGGTCGACGAAGTCGACGAAGAGGGGACCGCCGGGGGTGTACCCCTGCGACTCGGCGTGCTCCTCGACGGAGGCGAGGAGTTCGGTGTGGAGCACGTCCTCGTAGTCGTGGAGGCGCTCGTAGTCGGTGGGGGCGAGCTCGATGGTGAACGAGTTGGGGACGACGGTGCGTCCGTGACCGACGACGGCGGCACGGTCGTCCATCGCGCGCCGCATCGCGGAGGCGATCTCGACGGGTTGCACCTCCGCCTTGAACGCGCGCGCGAAAGCGCCGTTGACGACGCGTTCGAGCTTCTGCTCGACCCGATCGAACAGGCCC
>NZ_BAFE01000062.1 GCF_000247995.1 Mobilicoccus pelagius NBRC 104925 | reverse complement strand
CCCGGAACGAGCGCATCGCGCGCACGGGCACGATCCTCGCCTGCTCCACCGTCATCTACAACGACCTCTACCTGCGTCTCGTCCGTGGTCAGCGCACGTCCGGCGTCGAGGCCGCCGCCGACGACCGTGCCGCGCTCTCCACCTCCGCCGTCGAACGTCACCACGAGCCGAGCGAGCCGCACACGCCTCACGCACGGCACGTCACCGACCGCGACGTGTGGATCAACCGGGGCATCGCCCTCGTCATCGGCGCCCTCGTCATCAGGCTCGCGCTCGCGATCGAGGACATCTTCAAGGCCCTCGACCTCGCGTACGGGTTCCTCTCGGGCTGCGTGTTCGTGCCCGTCGTCGCGGCGTTCTTCCTCCGGCGCGTGTCGCCGCGGGCGGGCCTGTGGGCGCTGCTCCTCAGCATGATCGGCGTCGCCGGAACGATGGTGTTCGGCGAGTCGGGCACGGCGGCCTCGATGTTCGGGGAGGAGGCCGCCGTCGACTGGGCCATCGGGGGCAACTACCCGATCATGATCGGCATGGCGATCGGCGTCCTCGTCTACACCGTGTTCACCCTCGTCGACCCGCACAAGCACCTCGCGAACGTCGACGTCGACGCAGGCGACGCCCTGCCGCCCGCCGACGCCGCGAAGGACGGGGTGCACGCATGAGCGACCGGTTCGTCTCCACCCGTTACCGCGGGCAGGCCAGCACCCCGATGAGCAGCTCGGTCGAGGTGGCCGGGCGGTTCGAGGACGTCGTCAACCTCAGTCTCGGCGACCCCGAGCTCACGACCGACACGCGCATCATCGAGGCGGCCACGGCCGACGCCCTGCGGGGGCACACGCACTACACCGACACCTACGGCGACCCGGAGCTGCGCGAGGAGATCCTCCGCGTCTACGTCGAGGACCACGGGCACGAGCACGACCCGGCCGGCGTCATGGTCACCACGAGCGCGTGTCACGGCATGTGGCTCACGCTCGAGACGATCCTCGACGACGGCGACGAGGTCGTCGTCCTCGCGCCGTACTTCACGCCCTACCCACATCAGATCCGCCTCGCCCGCGGCGTACCGGTCGTCGTCGACACCCTCGAGGAGGACGGCTACCAGGTGCGTCCCGAGGCGCTCGAGGCCGCGATCACGGAGCGGACGCGCGCGATCGTTCTCAACACCCCCGCCAACCCGACCGGGGCGTGCCTCGAGCGGAGCACCGCCGAGCAGATCGCGCGTCTCGCCGAGGAGCACGACCTCGTCGTCGTCGCGGACGAGATCTACACGGCGTTCAGCTACGCCGAACCCTTCGAGCCGTTCGTGACGATCCCCGGCATGGTCGAGCGCACGATCACGCTCAACTCCTTGTCGAAGGACTTCGTCATGACGGGGTGGCGTATCGGGTACGCCCTCGGCCCGGCCGAGGTGATCCGGGCGATGAAGGACGTCAACGAGAACAACGTCTTCACGGCCCCGTCGGTCTCGCAGCGGGCGGCGCTGCACGCCCTGCGGATGCGGCACGAGATCGTCCCGCCGATCATGTATCTCTACCGGGGGCGGCTCATGCGGGCCTGGGAGCGGGTCTGCGAGACGCCGAACATGAGCGCCCTCGAGCCCGGCGGGTCGATCTACCTGTGGGTCAACGTCAAGGACACCGGTCTCACGAGCGCGGAGGTCGCCGACCGCATCTTCGAGGAGGCCCACGTCCTCACCCTTCCGGGGCCCGCGTTCGGCGACTGCGGCGAGGGCTACCTGCGACTCGCGATGACGGTCGGCCGCGACCGCATCGACGAGGCGTTCGACCGCATCGCGGCGATGAGTCTCTTCGGCGGGTGAACGAACCACCGGCCACGGGGTCGTCGGCGTCTCACCGGCCGCATCACCGGTGAGGCGCCCCTGACTCACATGCGGATGTCGGCGCGGGTGCGGCCGTGGGCATCGAGCCAGGCGAGGGCCCGGTCGAACGTCGGGCCCGAGTAGGGGTTGGTGAACCCGGGGCGTCCGGCACCGAACTCCTCCATCGCCGCGGCGGCGTTGCGGAGGTAGACGCTCGTCACCTCCTGGTTGGGGGCGAGCTCGCCGGTACGGCGGTCGAGGGCGAGCTGCTGGGTGAACGCGCTCGCCTCGCCGCGACGGTCGATGAGTCCCGGCTCGACGACCTCACCGGTGGCGTGCCGGAGCAGGTCCTTGTCGCTCGCGGTGAGGTAACGGAAGTCGTTGAGGACGGAGAACGACGCGCGCGGGGGCGGCGGCGCCTCCAGGCGCGACGTCGCGGCGGGTGCCGTGGACGCCGTGGTCGGGGTGATCCGCATGGACAGCCTCCCAGTGGTGTCGGTCGCCGACCCCATCGGCCCGAGAGGGCCGCGCCTGAGCGAATCCGTTGCCACTGTGCGAGATTCGTGGAAGGGAAGAGGGGTGCGTGGGAGCGGTGGATACTGATCGGGCCATGACGACTCCTTCCGGATCCCCCACCTCGGGCGACGCGTCCTCGCGATCGGGGCGGCCCACCGTCCCCGCCGAGCTCAAGGTCCTCATCGCGGCGGCGTTCGTCATCGCGTTGGGGTTCGGCATCGTCGCGCCCGTCCTGCCGCAGTACGCCCGGAGCTTCGGCGTCGGGGTGACGGCGGCGTCGCTCATCGTCAGTGCGTTCGCGTTCGCGCGACTCGTGTTCGCACCCGGCGGTGGCGCGCTCATCTCGCGGTTCGGGGAGCGGCCCGTCTACGTCGCGGGTCTCCTCGTCGTCGCGCTGTCGACGTTCCTCACGGGCCTCGCGCAGACGTACACCCAGCTCCTCGTCTTCCGCGGTCTCGGCGGTGTGGGGTCCACGATGTTCACGGTCGCCGCGATGGGGCTCATCGTGCGGCTGTCGCCGCCGGCGATCCGAGGACGCGTCTCGGGGTACTACGCGACGGCGTTCCTCATGGGCAACATCCTCGGACCCGCGCTCGGCGGTGCGCTCGCGCCGTTCGGGTTCCGGGTGCCGTTCTTCCTCTACGCGGGGGCGCTGCTCCTCGCCGCCGCGGTCGTCGCGCGGTTCCTCGGCGGCGCGTCGCTGCGCCCGGCGCCCGGCTCGACGCCGCTGCCGGTGATGACCGTGCGGGAGGCCGTGCGCGACAGCGCCTACCGCGCGGCGCTCGTCTCCGGGTTCGCCAACGGGTGGACGAACTTCGGCGTCCGCAACGCGCTGCTGCCGATGTTCGCCGCGGCGGTGCCCGCGCTCGGCGTCGGCTCGGCGGGTGTCGCCCTCACGGTGTTCGCGGCGGGCAACGCCCTCGCCCTCCAGGCCGGGGGGCGGCTCGTCGACGAGCGGGGACGCAAGCGCGTCCTCGTCGCCGGGTTGCTCATCTCGGCGGCGGCGACGGTGATGCTCGGCTACGCCGACACCCTCGCCCCCTTCTTCGTCCTCTCCGCCGTCGCGGGCATGGGCGCCGGTCTGCTCAACCCGGCCCAGCAGGCGACGGTCGCCGACGTCGTCGGCTCCGGCCGCAACGGCGGCAAGGTTCTCGCCGGGTTCCAGATGTCGCAGGACGTGGGCACGATCGTCGGCCCGCTCCTCACCGGTCTCGTCGCCGACGCCGCCGGGTTCGGGCCGGCGTTCGCGATCACCGGTGGCGTGACGGTGCTCGCCGCCCTCGCCTGGCTGCCCGCGCGGGAGACGATCCCGGGCGGTCGCCGGCCGTGGCGGGCACGGACCCCGCGCGAGGGGGGGTGACCTGCGCGGCCGTCGGGGAGGTCCCGTCCACGGGGGCTCCGTCGTCCGTCACGCCGGCGCTCTCGAGTCCGTCGTTCCCGGGGTCGTCGCTCTCGGTGGCGCCGTTCGTGTCGGCCGCGTCGCTCGAGGCTGCGGGCCGCTCGATCTGTCGCCAGGCCGGGAGCAGCGTCGGGGCCATCGTCACGACGACGTAGGCGAGACCGGCGACCCACAGCGCGCGGGGCAGGCCGATCTCGGTGACGAGGAGTCCGCCGACGATCCCGCCGAACGGGAGCAGCGCCCACGCGCAGGCCATCGCGAGGGTGTTGACGCGGCCCATGAGCGGGCCGGGGATCCGCTCGACGACGACGGCGCCGAGGATCGGGTTGATGAACCCGGCGGCGAACCCGCCGACGGCGAGGACGGCGATCGTCACCGGCAGCGGGACGTCGACCGCGAGGATCGCGAACCGGGGCAGGCCGACGAGGAGGTAGGCGACGGCGTAGACGGGCCGACGCGGCAGGCGCGCCCCGACGACGGCGGCGACGACGGCGCCGACGACGGAGAGCAGGGCGCTCACGGCGAAGAGCGACCCGATGGCCCGGGGACCGCCCCCGCCGAGCAGTGCCCACATCGGCACGAACGCGACGCCGAACGCCTGCTCGAGCATGTTCGTGAACGCGAGCATGACGACGACGGCGACGAGCACCGCGTCGCCGCGGAGGAACCGCCACCCCTCGCGGAGGTCGTCGAGGTAGGAGGCGCGGGCCGGGGGCACCGTGTCGGGTGCGGGCGCTCCCGGCGACGCCGCGAGGTCGTGACCGGCGAGGCGGGGGCCGAGGACGAGGGCGAGGACGACGAGGTCGAGGGCGAGCGTCGCGACGGTGAGCCACAGGGCGCTCGCGCCGCCGACGGCCGCGACGACGATCCCGCCGAACGCCGCCCCGAGGGTCGCGGCGAGCCGGTCGACCGCGCCGTAGGCGCCGCTCACCTTCTCGAGGGAGGAGCCGGAGGCGCGGGCGACGAGGGGGACGAGCGTCGTCTTCGCCCCGTCGCCGGGCGCGCGGAGGATCCCCACGATCGCGACGAGCGCGACGAGCGCCGGGTAGGAGAGGAGCCCCGCGGCGTGGAGCAGCGGGACGCCTGCGATCGCGCATGCGCTCGCCGCGTCACCGACGAGCGCGACCCGCACGGGCCCGGCACGGTCGATGAACGGCCCGGCGAGCGCCTTGACGACGATGTACGGCGCGAGCTCGGCGAACGCGACGACCCCGGTGAGGGTCGGGCTGCCCGTCGTGGTGAGCACGTACCAGGGCACGGCGATCGCGGCGAGCCGTGTCCCGGCGAAGGAGAGGATGGAGACGACGACGAAGACCCAGAGCGTGCTCGGCGTGATCTGCGGGCGCGCGACCCGACCTCCCCGATGCATGCCCAGACGCTAGGGGCCCTCGTCGGCGGGCGGTCGTCCTGGACGGAGGTCCATACCGAGGCCTGGGGGATTCTTGACCCGCCCATGAGCGTTCATGATGTTTTCATGACGTCCGAGCCCCGCACCGCCGATCAGCACCCCTCCGACACCTCCTCGCAGGCGGCGACGGACCCGGTCGTGCCGCCGGAGATCCTCGACCTCGCCCGCGCGGCCCGGCGGGTCACGGTGCTTACGGGGGCGGGCATGTCGGCCGAGAGCGGCGTCCCCACCTTCCGCGGCGCCGAGGGGAGCCTGTGGGAGGAGTTCGACCCGATCGCCCTCGCCTCCCCGAAGGGGTGGGACGAGGACCCCGAGCTCGTGTGGGCCTGGTACGCGTGGCGCATGGGCCTCGCCCGCGGCGTCGACCCGAACGCCGGGCACCGCGCCCTCGCGCAGTGGGCCGCGGCGGGCGACGCCGAAGTCGTCATCGCCACCCAGAACATCGACGACCTCCACGAGCGGGCGGGCAGCGACGTCCTCGCCCACGTCCACGGCAGCCTCTTCGCCGTGCGGTGCTCGATGTGCGACGCCCCCTACACCGGCGAGGTCGACATCCCCGCCGAGCCCGTGCAGCGCCTCGAGCCGCCGCTGTGCGAGGAGTGCGGCGAGTACGTACGACCCGGCGTCGTGTGGTTCGGCGAGATGCTCCCCGAGGGGGCGTTCGACGCCGCCGTCGACGCCTGTCTCGAGACCGACCTCGTCCTCGTCGTCGGCACGTCCGGCATCGTGTACCCCTTCGCGTCGCTACCCGACATCGCCCGTGGCCACGGCGTCCCCGTCGTCGAGATCAACCCCGCCGACACCGAGCTGTCGGAGGGCGTCGACCACGTGTGGCGCGCCACCGCCGCGACCGCGCTGCCCGCCCTCGTCGAGGCACTCGCCACGCGCTGAGGACCCGGCGGGCGCGGCGGCCGACGGGCATAGGGTGAACGACGTCCCCCCGCGAGACCTCAGAAGGGTTGGGCCATGACCTCACTCGTCGACCTCGTCGACCCCGGCAGCGTCCGCGTCGACGTCGACGCACACGACCGCGACGACGCGATCCGCGCCGCCGGTGACCTCCTCGTCCGCGCCGGCGTCGCGGGCGACTCCTACACCCGCGCGATGATCGCGAACGTCGAGGAGCACGGCCCGTACATCGTCGTCGCCCCCGGATTCGCGTTCGCGCACTCCCGCCCCGACGACTCCGTCACCCGCACGGGGATGAGCCTCGTGCGCCTCGCCCACCCCGGCGCGTTCGGGCACGAGACGAACGACCCCGTGACCCTCGTCCTCGCGCTCGCCGCGGTCGACGCCGACGCCCACCAGGACGCGCTCGCCACCCTCGCGCGCCTCCTCGGCGACCCGGCCCGCCGCCGCCGACTCGACGAGGCCCGCACGCCCGAGGAGCTCTGCGCGGCCCTCGGCGACGACCCCGCCTCCGCCACCGGTGCCCCGGCCACCTCGGGCGCTCCCGTCGTCGCCTCGGATGGGGCGGCCGGTGGCGCGGATCGCGCGCCGACCACCCCCGCCGCCGTCTCTGCCGCCACGCCCTCGACCGCGACGTCCGCGGCCACGTCCACGCCGACCGAGGGCGACGACGAGGAGACCGTCCCGAGCAAGGGTTTCATCCTCACCGTGTGCGGCAACGGGCTCGGCACGAGCCTCTTCCTCAAGAACACGCTGGAGCAGGTGCTCGACGCGTGGGGTTGGGGTCCGTTCGTGCGCGTCGAGGCGTCGGACACGATCTCCGCCCGCGGCCGGGCGGGGGAGGCCGACGTCCTCCTCACCTCCGGCGCGATCGCCGAGGCCCTCGGCGACGTCGGCGTCCCCGTCGAGGTGGTCGACGACTTCACCTCACGCGCCCAGGTCGACGCCGCCCTCCGCCGCGTCTACGCGGTCTGACTCCAGGAGCCTTCCGATGAATCCCCTCGTCTCCGTCGCACAGTTCCTCGTCAACGAGGTCCTGTCGGTGCCCGCCTATCTCGTCGGCATGATCACGGCCGTCGGTCTCCTGGCGCTGCACCGCCCCGGTTCGCAGGTCCTCGGCAGTGCGATCAAGGCCGTCCTCGGGTTCCTCCTCATCGGCGCGGGCGCCGGCCTCGTCGTCGCCTCCCTCGAACCCCTCGGCGTGATGATCCAGGGCGCCCTCGGCGCGCACGGCGTCGTCCCGACGAACGAGGCGATCGTCGGCATCGTCCAGGAGCGGTTCGGCGCGCAGGTGTCGTGGCTCATGATCCTCGGCTTCGTCGTCGCGCTCGTCCTCGCGCGGTTCACGCCGCTGCGGTACGTGTTCCTCACCGGCCACCACCTGCTGTTCATGGCGACGCTCATCACCGTCGTCATGATGTCGGCGGGCATGAACTCGGCCGTCACCGTCGGCCTCGGCGCGGTGCTGCTCGGCGTGCTCATGGTGTCGCTGCCCGCCCTCGCGCATCCGTGGACCCGCAAGATCACCGGTGACGACTCCATCGCGATCGGCCACTTCGGCACGGCGGGGTACGTCGCGGCCGGTGCGACGGGCCGCCTCGTCGACCCCCACGGCACGAGCCCGTCGACCGAGGACGTCAAGGTCCCCGAGAGCCTCCGGTTCCTCCGCGACTCGATGGTCGCGACGGCCCTGTCGATGGTCGTCATGTACCTCGTCGTCGCGACGGCGTTCCTCCTCCGCTCCGGTCGGGAGGCGGCGTACGCCGCCTACCCGGACGGCGCCACCGGCGTCGGCAACTACCTCATGCAGTCGGTGACGCAGGGCCTGCAGTTCGGCATCTCCGTCGCAGTCATCCTCTTCGGCGTGCGCACGATCCTCGGTGAGCTCGTGCCCGCGTTCCAGGGCATCGCCGAGAAGGTCGTGCCCGGTGCCGTCCCCGCCCTCGACGCCCCGATCGTCTTCCCCTATGCGCAGAACGCCGTGCTCATCGGGTTCCTGTCGAGCTTCGTCGGCGGCCTCACCGGTCTGTTCCTCCTCGGTGTGTGGCTCGGCCCGGTGTTCGGTCTCGCGCTCATCCTCCCCGGGCTCGTGCCGCACTTCTTCACCGGCGGCGCCGCCGGCGTCTACGGCAACGCGACGGGCGGCCGCCGCGGCGCGGTCGCCGGCGCGTTCGTCAACGGCCTCCTCATCACGTTCCTCCCCTCGCTGCTCATGCTCGTCATGGGCGACTTCGGCGGCGCCAACACGACGTTCGGCGACACCGACTTCGGGTGGTTCGGCCTCCTCCTCGGCGTCGGCGCCCGCGCGGGCGGCCTCGCCGGTGCCGCGATCCTCGCCCTCGTCGGCGTGGTGATCCTCGTCGCGGCGATCCTCGTCCAGCGTCGTGCCGTCGACGACGGCTGGGATCCGGCCCCCGCCCGCCACACGGCGACGTCCGCCGCGTCGGGCACCGGCGCCTCCGCCGGTGCGGCGGGTGCCGCGGCACGTGGGCGGTCCGGCACGGCCGGAGCACGTCATTTCCCGCGCGTCGCTCCGCCGCAGGGCGCGCCCGCCCCGCCCGCCTCGCTCGACTGACGAGACGCGGTGACCGGGGGCCTGCGCGGCTCCCGTCACCGCCCTCGGGGCGACCGGCCGCCCGGATCCCCGGCGGGTCGACGTCGGGTGTCGGCTCCGGTGTCGGCGGCTCCCGCGTCGCGTGACCTCCTGCGACCTTTCGCGACCTCCCGCGGCGGCCCGCGGGCGCACCGGGGTGGGCGGAGCGATCGGCCCGCAGGTGACTCCCGCACAATGGAGGCGTGGAAGGTCTCCTCGTCAACGTGGCGCTCGTGCTCGTGTTCATCCTCCTCGGAGGGGTGTTCTCGGCCTCCGAGATCGCACTGGTCTCGTTGCGGGAGAGCCAGATCAACGCGCTCGCCGACCGGGGTGGTGCCGGTGTCGTCGTCCAGCGGCTCACGCAGGACAGCAACCGGTTCCTCTCCGCCGTGCAGGTGGGCGTCACCCTCGCGGGCTTCTTCTCCGCGTCGTTCGGTGCCGCGACGATCGCGCCCTACGTCGTTCCGGTCCTCGCCGGTTGGGGGGTTCCGGCGGGTGCGGCCTCGACGGTGGCGTTCGTCGTCGTCACCCTGTTCATCTCCTATCTCTCCCTCGTGCTCGGCGAACTCGTGCCCAAGCGGCTGGCGATGCAGAGCGCCGAGGCGTTCGCGCTGGTCGTCGCCCGGCCGCTCGACGCGATCGCCCGCTTCCTCCGCCCGGTCATCTGGTTCCTCGGTCTCTCGACGAACGTCGTCATGCGACTCCTCGGCCGCGACCCCGAGGAGCAGAAGGAGTCGATGGACGCCGCGGAGCTGCGCTCGATCGTCGCGGAGCAGGAGGACCTCGGCGAGGACGAGCGCGGCATGGTCGTCGACATCCTCGCCGCGGGGGAGCGCACCGTCTCGGAGATCATGACGCCGCGCACCGAGGTCGACTTCCTCGAGGCCGAGATGCCCGTCGCCGACGCCCGCGAGGCCGTCCAGTCCCTCGAACGGTCGCGGTACCCCGTCACCGGCAAGGGCGTCGACGACATCCTCGGGTTCCTCCACATCCGCGACCTGCTCGTCGACGAGTCGAAGACGATCGTCGGCGACGCCCTGCGGGTCGGCGACCTCGTCCGCGAGATCCTCGTCCTCCCCGGCAGCAAGCCCCTCTTCGCGGCGTTCGCGCAGATGCGGGAGACCCGCAGCCACCTCGCGCTCGTCGTCGACGAGTACGGCGGCACCGACGGCATCGTCACCCTCGAGGACGTCATGGAGGAGTTCGTCGGCGAGATCGAGGACGAGTACGACCACACCGACGAGCCGGTGCGGGTCGTGCGCCCGGGCCGCCGGGAGGTCTCCGGTCTGCTCGGGCGGGCCGAGACGACGAAGATCCTCGGCCTCGAGCTGCCGGAGGGGCCGTTCGACACCCTCGGCGGGCTCATCATGCATCTGCTCGGCCGGCTGCCGGAGGTCGGCGACGAGGTCGAGTGGGGGCCGCTCACGCTCCGCGTCCTCGAGCTCGACGGACGCCGGGTCGACCGCGTCGAGGCGCGGCGGCACACTGAGGACACGAACAGGGAAAGATCTGCCGCTCCCGCGCGTTGACACCGCGAGACGGGCGCGACTCGCGCCCCATCGGACGAAGGACGTTCATGCCAGCTTCGGTCACACCCCCCACCGACCCCGGTCGTCGCGACGACGGGCCTCCGCGCGCCTCCCGGCGTCAGGACGGCCGCGGAACCCGCGACGACTCGCCCGCGCCCAAGCCGTGGCGCACCGAGGGCATGCCGGAGGGGGGCGACCCCAAGAAGGGCACGAACTGGAAGTGGCTCGCGCTCGTCATGGGCCTCCTCTGGCTGCTCCTCTTCGGCGTGATGCAGATGCAGAACGCCGCGAACGCGCCGCGGGAGATCACGTACACCGAGTTCACCAAGCAGCTCCAGGCGAAGAACGTCGAGAAGGTCCAGAGCAAGGGCGACTCCTTCAACGGCACGCTCCGGGCCGACGCGGCGTATCCCGGTGAGCAGGGCGTCACGTACAAGACGTTCACGACGGAACGGCCCACGTGGGCCAAGGACGACATCGACGCGATGCTCAAGGCGAGCAACGCGACGATCAGTGCCAAGCCCGTGGCCGAGGAGGCGAGCGTCTTCTGGACGCTGCTCATCTCGTTCGGACCGATCCTCCTCATCGTCGGCCTGTGGATCCTCGTGCTCCGCAAGAGCCGGTCGATGATGACGGGCGGCCTCATGGGCGGCAACAAGAAGAAGGCCCCGGTCGATCCGGAGTCGGTGCGGGTGACGTTCGACGACGTCGCGGGCATCGACGAGGTCGAGAACGAGATCTACGAGATCGTCGACTTCCTCAAGAACCCCGACAAGTACCGCCGCCTCGGCGCTCGCGCGCCCAAGGGCGTGCTGCTCGCCGGGCAGCCCGGTACCGGTAAGACGCTCCTCGCACGTGCCACGGCCGGTGAGGCCGAGGTGCCGTTCTTCTCCGCGAGCGCGTCGGAGTTCATCGAGATGATCGTCGGCGTCGGTGCCCAGCGGGTGCGCGAGCTGTTCGAGGAGGCCCGCAAGGTCGCCCCGTCGATCATCTTCATCGACGAGATCGACACGATCGGCCGCGCACGCGGCGGGTCGCGCGCGATGGGTGGGCACGACGAGCGGGAGCAGACGCTCAACCAGATCCTCACGGAGATGGACGGATTCTCCGGCAGCGAGGGCGTCGTCGTCCTCGCCGCGACGAACCGCGCCGACGTCCTCGACCCGGCGCTGCTGCGTCCGGGCCGGTTCGACCGCACGATCCAGGTGCACGCGCCGGACGCCAAGGGGCGTGAGCAGATCCTCCAGGTCCACACCCGCGGCGTGCCGCTCGGCAAGGACGTCGACCTCACGGCGATCGCCAAGGCGACGCCGGGCATGACGGGTGCGGAGCTCGCGAACCTCGTCAACGAGGCCGCGCTCGCCGCCGCGCGTCAGGGCGCGGACGACGTGACGCAGCCCTTCCTCTCCGAGGCGCTCGAGAAGGTGCAGCTCGGTGCGGCGCGCAACGTCGTCATGCCGCCGGAGGAGCGTCGTCGCACGGCGTACCACGAGGCCGGTCACGCCCTCCTCGGCATGCTCCAGCCGGGCGCGGACCCGGTGCGCAAGGTGTCGATCATCCCGCGCGGTCGGGCGCTCGGCGTCACGCTGTCGACGCCGGACGACGACCGGTACGGCTACGACGAGGAGTACCTGCGCGGCCGCATCATCGGTGCGCTCGGTGGCATGGCGGCCGAGGAGTTGATCTTCGGCGTCATCACGACGGGTGCGGAGTCCGACCTCGATTCGAGCACGAACATCGCCCGCAGCATGGTGGGCCGGTGGGGCATGAGCGAGAGCGTCGGCCCGGTGCAGATCTACCCCAACGAGGGCGATCCGCGCTCGGCCGGGTTCAGCGAGGACATCCTCGCCCGCGCCGACGAGGAGGTCCGCCGCATCGTCGACGAGTGCTACCGCGAGGCCGTCCGTCTGCTGCGTGAGCACCGCGACAAGCTCGAACGCATCACCGCGGCCGTGCTCGAGAAGGAGACCCTCGACGAGGCCGAGGTGTACGCCGCGGCCGGCATCGAGCGTCCGAGCCCCGAGGAGATCGCCTCCCCGATCCAGGGCAGCGCGGAGGTTCCGGAGCGCGACTCCGCCCCCACCCGCGTCGACGAGCCGACGCGGTTCCCCGACTCCGGCGAGGCCCCACAGACGGGCGAGGTCCACACCGGCGAAGCCACGACGATCGGCGAGGCCCCCCCGCAGGTCGACGGCCCCGCACCCGCCCCGCGTCCGTGGGACGAGCACACCGGCGGCTCCCACGCCGCCCGCCCGACGGACTGAGGCGCCGGCCCTCGGGTCGTCGCCTTCCAGGACGGGACGGCGCCCGGACCACACCTCCTGGGTGAGTCCCACTCGCACACACGACGAGACCCCCACCGGGATTGGCGGGTTCTAGCGGTCCTCGCAACACCCTGGAGTTCAGGAGTTGCGAGGACCGTGTCGTTGGTGGAGGTGAAGGCGGCGTTCTTCGCTGCGGTGGACGAGCATGACTGGAACGTGCGCGCGGCTGCGCGGGCGGTCGGGGCGAATGAGAAATGTGCTCATGGGTGGCTGCGTCAGGCAGGCCGGCCTGCGGGGACTGGGACTACGGGGTCCGTAAGACCGGCACGTCGCGGACCTATCCCGATGGGCGCAAGGTGGACCACACCCCCGGTGTGCCACTTTCGTCGCCCTGGCCGACCCCGGCCCTTCGATCCTCGCGATCGAGGCCCGCCTCGATCCACGGTTCCTGACCTTGCCGGAACGGGAACGCATCGCCGATCTGCGTCGTGAAGGTGCCTCTCTGCGGGCGATCGGGCGGACACTGGGCCGGTCCGCATCCACGGTCGGACGTGAGCTGGACGCCCGCAGCAGCGCTGATGGCCGCTACCGGCCGCATGAGGCGCAGCGGGCGTGGGCGGCGTCGCGGGCCCGGCCGAAGGCGACCAAACTCGCCACGCCAGGACGGTTGCGGACCGACGCCCAGGACAAACCGAACCTGCGGTGGTCCCCGCCGCAGATCGCCGCCGTACTGGTCGACGACTTCCCTGGCGATGAGGCTATGCGGGTGAGTCACGAGACGATCTACCAGGCGTTCTACGTCCAAGCCTGCGGCGGCCTGAAACCGGAGGTCGCTGCCGCGTTGCGCACCGGACGTACCCGGCGTGAACCCCACCGGCCGCCGGGGCAGCGCACGCCCCGGTTCGTCGATGAGATGGTCATGATCAGCGACCGGCCCACCGAGGTGGAGGACCGTGCCGTGCCGGGCATTGGGAAGGAGACCCGATCGTGGGCCCGGGCAGCAAGTCCGCGATGTGCTGATCCCGCTGATCGGGTCCCTGCCGGCGCACCTGCAGGGGCCGCTGACCTGGGACCAGGGCTGTGAAACGGCCGCCCACTGCCAGTTCAGCGTCGCGACCGGGGTGCCGGTGTACGTCTGCGACCCGCGCTCGCCCTGGCAGCGAGGCAGCAACGAGAACACCAACGGCTTACTGCGGCAGTACTTCCCCAAGGGCAGCGACCTGTCCGTCCACGGCCCGGAGGACCTGGACACGTCGCCCGACAACTCAACGGCCGACCACGCAGAACGCTCGGCTGGGCGACCCCAGCCGAGCGTCTGCGTGATCTACTGACAACCGTCTCAACCATCAGGTGTTGCGGGGACCCCTTGAAACCGCCATTCCGGCGGGGGGGGCCTCGTCGTGTGGGGTCCGTCGTGCGACCGCCGCGGGGGTAGGGGTCAGTCCTCCCAGCTCGCGTCGGCGATCCACCGCAGGGCGGTGAGCGACGGCATGAACATGTACTCGCCGCCGCGCAGGCGGTTGTATGTCGTGATGCCGTCGACGCGTGTGCGGACGGGGCGGTCCGGGATGGTGAACGTGCCGGGCTCCTCGTGCAGTCCGACCACGGGGTCGCGCTCCGTGCCCAGGTCGACGAAGTTGCCGCGGTTGATCCACTCCTGCTGCAGGAACTCGACGGTGTCGTATGCGCGGGCGCTGATGAAGATGAAGAACAGGCCGCGTTCGTCGTCCTTGTCGTCCGCCGCGGTGAGGTCCGGGTCCCACTCGGGGCCGAACGTCGAGGAGCGGCGGATGATCCGGTGGATGTTCTCGTCCGTGAGGATCGTCAGCTCGCTGCCGCGGGGGTTCATGCGCCGCGAGTGCGCCGAGTGCGGGCACATGAGGCCACGGCGGTCGTCGGAGTAGTCGAAGTCGTTGTTGCGCTTGTCGTCCATGCCGAGCTCGACGTCGTCCTCGTCGGGTGAGAGGACGAGCGGGGCACCGGAACGCCAGCGGCCGACGAGCTTGGCGCCCAGGGCGTCGCGGGACTCCTGGGTGTCCTCCTTGGCGTTCTCGCGCAGGAAGTCGTTCCAGGCGCCGACCCGGCTGTCGTACTTGCGCAGCACGACGAACGAGCCGTTGCGGCCCAGCACGTCCGGTGACGGCATGGCCACGGGCGACCCGGTCTCGCTGTCCTCGCCCAGGATGAACTCGCCCGCCGCGATGGCGCGGTCCTGACCCGGCAGGGCCTCGACGCCGGCGCCGGCGACGAGCGGCTGGCTGAGCGAGTCGTGGTAGCCGAACGGGTTGGCCGCGTCGGGCGCACCGAACGCGTGCGTGCCGAGCAGCGTGACCCCGTCGATCTCCTCCAGGTAGCCCAGCGCCTTCTCGACGGCCTGCTCCAGGTACTCCTCCGAGTCGGCGTAGATCGTCACGGCGATGTGCAGGGAGTCGTTCTTGTAGAAGTCCTCCCACGTCTCCGGGGCGTTCTCGCCGGTGTCCAGGAGCTGCCCGGCGCGGGCCGCCATGCCCTGCCGGAACGGCAGGGGGAAGCTGTCGAGCGACTCCTTCGGCAGGCCCAGGGCCTCGAGCCCGGCGTGGCTGATCGCGACGCCGGTCCACGCGTGCAGGTCCCCGGTCCAGTCGTGCGCCGACGGGACGTGCTCGACGAGCCGGCCCAGCACGGCGCGGCCACCCTCGGGGGTGTCGACCCGCAGGCCGGCGTGGATGCCGACGTACGGCTCGGGACGCGACCGCAGGATGAGCGACTGGATGTCGTCCAGCTCCAGCGTGACGTTCTCGCGGCGGAACCGCTTGCGCAGCTCCTTGAGGTACTCGAAGGCCATCAGTAGTCCACCTTCTCGGGGATCGCGATCGCGTCGGACAGCTCCGTCAGCGCCTTGCGGGTCGTCGGATCCATGCCCTCGTTGGCGGCCATCTTGTCGAGGAACGTGTCGAGCGCGCGCTCCATGCGCTGGTAGCGGCGCACGTCGACGACGGTGACCTGCGGGTTGGCGACGAACCAGGCGGCGGCGTCGATCTGGTGGTCCGCGATGTAGTCCTTGACCTTGGGAGAATCGATACCCGGCCAGCCCTCGACGTTCGCGAAGATCAGGTCCATCAGCTCGGGGATCTTCGTCGCGAAGTCGCTGATGTAAGTGTCCCAGTCGCCGTCGTACGCGGTGGCGAACAGGATGCGGGTGTCGTCGTCCAGGAACACGAACCGCATGTCGTGCAGCGTCGAGACGCGCTGGGCGCCGTCGAAGTTGCCGCCGGTCAGCGTGAACAGCCGACGCAGGCGATCGGCGCCGCCCGGCTTGAGGTCGGCGATGGCGGTCAGCTCCGACACGTTGCCGGACTGGCGTCCGACGCGGCCGGCGGAGTCGTCGGTGCCGTCGATCTGCGGGTCGCGGTCGGCCATGAGCGCCTCGAGGCCCATCTGGGCCACGGCCGGGGCGTCCTCGGCGATCTCCTTGACGAGGCGCCGGAACTCCTCGATGCGGTTCTCGTCCTGCAGGCGCGGGTCGCGCTTGCCCCGGCCGCTCTCGTTCTTCTCGTTGTTCTCGCTCATGTCTGGGGTCCTCCTTCGCGTGTCCGGACCAGGTCCGGACGGTGTGGTGCGATCGGTGGGGGTGGTGGGACGTCCGGTGTCAGTCGGCGATGTCGGCCAGCGACTCGGGCTCGCGCCGCTCGACGACGTTCATGTCGTGGCGCCGCTTCGACGACGCGTCGTAGGCGGCCTTGCGGACGCGCATGATCGACCCGAGCGGGCGGTGCGCCTCGACGCCGTTCCACGGGTTGAACGCGAGCTCATCGTCGCCGGCGACGCGGCGGGCCGGGCTGTACACGTCCTGCGCCTCGAACGTCAGCGTCGCGACGGTCCGGAACGGGGACGTCTCCTCGTCCCACAGCACGGCCGCGTCCTCGACGGGCATCTCGTTCAGGTCGGTGCACAGCTGCGCGCGCATCTCGTACGACGCGCCCTTCGTCATGAAGTGCCGCGCGACGGCGGTGCGCATGGCGTCGAACTCGTCGCCCACGTCCTTGCCCGTCAGCTCGGCGACCTCACCGGTCGGCGCAATCGACATCTTGGCGACGTGGTCGCCGTAGCGCAGCGCGGCCTGCGTGTAGTACGTCTCGCCGAGCATGTGCGAGTTGTCGTTCGCCAGGCCCTGCACGGTGGCGTCGGGCTTGCGGCCCAGGCCGGTGACGAGCTTCTCGACGCCCCGCGCGGCGGCGGCGACGGCCTTCTGCGCCGCGGCCGGGTTGCCGGCGTTCTTCTCGAGGATGTCGAGCATGTCCTCGTACTTGTTCACCGTCCCGAACGCGAGCGTCGGGAAGTTGACCATGAGGAAGTCCTGGTTGTGGCCGCCCAACTCGGGGGACAGGCGCTCGCCGTCGACCCCGATGACCTTGAGGGCGAACCCGCGCGGCGCGGGGATCTCGTCGGTGTGGATGTCGCCGGGGGCCGACGAGAGACGGGCGACGACCTCGTAGGTGCGGGGCTCGGCGAAGATGCCCTGCGCCAGCTCGGCGGGCAGGCCCTCGTGCACCTTGAGGTGACCCTTGACGACGGCGTGACTCTTGGCATGCGCGTCGCGGTGGGCGTGGCGGTGGTGGGCGGCGTTCTGGGCCTGCGTCGCACCCATGCGCTCGACGATGCGGCGGACGGTGGCCTCCTCGTCGGGGGCGGGGACCTCGATGTCGTCGCGGTACCGGATGGGTTCCATGTGGTGCCTCCTCGATAACATAATGAGTGAGTTCAATATTGAGTATACTCAGTTACTGGAAAGGGTCAAGGGTGCGACCCCGATCCATGCTCTCCCGTGTAGGCGGATCCGGCGATCCGAGACGACGACGCCCCGCCTCCTGGGGAGGGGTGGCGGGCGTGCGGTGGGCGGTCGACGGCGGGGTCGGCGGCACCGCCGAGCGCTCAGCCGACGGGGGTCTTCGCCCGATCGTCGAGGCCGTGGGCGAGGAGGTGGAAGGCCTGCGTGAGGGCCGTGGCGAACCGCCGCCCCTGCGTCGAGGGATCGTGTGCACCCGCGTGCTGCTGGACGTGGACGTAGGTGGCGCGCGCCGCCCCGATGACGGAGGAGACGGTGACCCGAATCCACAGGTCACCGAGTCCGTCGGGCGCCTGGTCGGGGACGTGCGTGCCGCGCTGTGCCTCTCGTTCCGCGGCGGCGCGCACGAGGGCGGACTCGACCTCCCGATTCGCTCCGACCATCGCCGCGCCGAGGCGTGGGTCGCGACCTACGACCGTGCGGCGCATGTCGCGCAGGGGATCCTCGTCCATGCGCACGAACCACCCGCGCACGATCGCGGTGAGTGCGGTGAAGAGGTCCTCGTCGGCGGGGCGGTCGAGGAGCGCGCGACCGAGGAGCTCGGGGAGGTCGGGCGGCAGGCCGAGCACCGCCGCGTCCTTCGTGGGGAAGTAGTTGAAGAACGTCCGCGCCGAGACGCCCGCGGTGGCGGCGATCTCCTCGGCCGTGACGTGGTCGAGGCCGCGTTCGGTGACGAGGTGGAGGGCGGCCTCGTGGATCGCGCGCCGGGTGAGCTTCTTCTTGCGGGCGCGCAGGCTCTCGCCGTCGGTGAGGTCGTCGACGGCGTGGATCCGGGGGGTGTCGGGTGCGAGTCCGGGGGTGTCGGTCACGAAGGGCCCCTTCTCGATGGATGGGTCACCATTATGCATCCGATGCAAACTTGCAGTGACTGTAACCCGTGCGTACTCTGGTGACGTGACAACGAGTAACCCGAGCGCGCCGGAACGCGCGACGCAGACCGGTCGCCCCGGCACCGACACGACGGCGAACTCCACGGAGCCCAGGCCGTTCTCGCTCGACCCCGCAGGCAAGCGGGTGTTCATCGGCCTCATGCTCGGCATGCTGGTCTCCTCGATCAGCCAGACCATCGTCTCGCCCGCGATGCCGCGCATCGTCGCCGAGCTCGGCGGCATGGAGCACTACTCCTGGCTCGCCACCTCGGCGATGCTCGTCTCGGCCATCACCGTGCCGATCGTCGGCAAGCTGTCCGACCTCTACGGGCGTCGGCCGTTCTACCTCGGCGGCCTGCTCGTCTTCATGCTCGGTTCGGTCCTCGCCGGAATGAGCCAGAACTTCTGGTTCCTCGTCTTCGCCCGCGCCGTCCAGGGTGTCGGCATGGGCACGCTCATGCCGCTCTCTCAGACGATCATCGGCGACATCATCCCGCCCCGTGCCCGTGGCAAGTACCAGGGCGTCATGGGCGCGATGTTCGGCGTGAGCTCCATCGTCGGCCCGCTCGTCGGCGGCTTCGTCACGGACCACTGGGGCTGGCGCTGGCTCTTCTACGTCAGCCTCCCCGTCGGCATCCTCGCCTTCGGCGCGATCTTCCGCTTCCTCCACCTCGAGCACGAGCGTCGCGACGCGAAGATCGACTGGGCCGGCATCGTCGTCCTCACCGTTACGCTCCTCGCGCTGCTCCTCGCGACGTCGCTCGGCGGCACGACGTGGGCGTGGGACTCGGGCCGCATCATCGGGCTCTACGTCGCGGGCACCATCGGCCTCGTGCTCTTCGTCCTCGTCGAGAACAGGGCCGCCGAGCCGGTCATCCCGCTGCGTCTGTTCCGTAGTTCGGTGTTCACGTTCAGCAACATCGCGAGCTTCGGCGTCTCGATGCTCATGTTCGGGGCGCTCATCTACATCCCCGTCTACGCCCAGGGCGTCCTCGGGGTCGACGCGACGCAGTCCGGTCTCATCCTCATGCCGATGAGCGTGACGATGATCGGCCTGTCGATCATCGCCGGCATGGTCATCACCCGCACCGGCCGGTACAAGGAGCAGACCCTCCTCGGCGTTCTCGTCCTCGGCATCGGGTATTGGATGCTCACGCGGCTGCACTACGGCTCGGAGAACCTCGACCTCACGATCGCGATGGTCGTCCTCGGCGCCGGGCTCGGCATCAGCATGCAGGTCTACACGCTCGTCGTGCAGAACATCGTCCCGCGGGCCGACCTTGGTGTCGCGACGGCGGCGACGCAGTTCTTCCGCAACGTCGGGTCGACGATCGGCATCGCCGTCTTCGGCACGATCATGACGTCGAGGATGGGCGACGCGATCGCGAGTCACCTCCCGCCGCAGGCGGCCGCGAAGATGCCCGCGGGCGGACTCGACGCAGGTGCCGTCCTCGACCCCTCCGTCCTCGCGAAGCTGCCCGCGCCGGTGGCCCTCGCCGTCCGGCAGGGCCTCGCCGACTCCCTCCATGCGGTGTTCGTCGTCGGGCTCCCGCTCGTCGCGCTCGTGTTCCTCGCCACGCTGCTCATCAAGCAGGTCCCGCTGCGGGACACGCTGGGCTCGGGCCCGGAGGATGCGGGTCGTGAGCTGCTCGACGGCATGGCGCAGTCGAGCGCCGACGACGAGCGCCTCGCCCGAGCGCGCCGAGAGAGCGACGCCCGGACTAAGGAACGCCTCCTCGGCCTCGAACTGCAGAACCTCGCGATCCGCGCGACGGGCGACGAGTTCCCCCTCCTCCGACGCGGCGTCGCCGACCTCGGGGAGGGCGACGTCAACCGTGGCATCGCGCTGCTCGAGCGCACCGCCCACATGCTCCTCACCGAGGACGCCAAGGTCGCCGCGAACGCCGAGCGGTACGCCCTCGAGGTGGCCCGCGTCGGCGAACGTCGCGGTGGTGTCCTCTCGTCCGAGCTGCGCGACACCCTCGCCGCCGCGGCCGCCGAGGCGGGGCAGAACACCCCCGGCGGTGAGTCGCCGAGCGTGCGCCGGCGATACGAAGGCGTCGACCTCGACTCCCTCGGGCACGTCGGCACCGACCTCACCGCGGCACTCCTCGTCGATCTCCACCGCAGTCGGGCCTGACCCCCCGTCACCGGGCCCGGTCGCACACAGCGACCGGCCCGGCATCGAATGCACCTGAGACCGTAGGGGAATCGGGGCGTCCCGGCCTTAGCCTGAGAACGTGCCCATGCAACCGCTCCTCGCGAGTCTCCTGGCCGCCGCGGAATCCGCGCCGACGGACGTCACGTTGCGTCTGCACCTCGTCGACCTCCTCCGGGAGCACGGGGAGACGACCGAGGCGATCCGCCACTGCGGCGCGGCACTCTCCGTGGACCCCCTCGCCGAGGCGCCCCGGGTGATGATGCGTGAGTTGCTCGGGGTCCCCACGCCCCCTCCCGCCACCCCGTCCACCGCGCCCGCCTCCGCGTCCCCCGCGCAGGCCACGCCCCCCGCGTCTCCCACTCAGTCCTCGGGGGCCGCCCAGGCCGCGGCCGCCTACGGCGCCCCCCTCCCGCTCCCCGACGCCGGGGGGACGGACGACGCACTCCCCGACCCGCGGGACCCCACGCGGTCCGAGCAGCCCGAGGGGCCCGAGGAGCGCGAGGACCTGTGGGCCGAACGCGTCAACGTCACCCTCGCCGACATCGGCGGCATGGACATCGCCAAGGAGCGGCTCGAGGCCGCCGTCCTCGCCCCGATGCGCAACCCCGAGCTGAGGCGCCTCTACCGGCAGAGCCGCACCGGAGGGGTCCTCCTCTACGGGCCGCCCGGGTGCGGCAAGACGTTCCTCGCCCGCGCCACGGCCGGTGAGCTCGACGCCCGATTCCTCTCGGTGACGTTCGACGGTCTCTCCCACGAGGAGCAGGTCGACGAGATCGCCGCCGTGTTCCAGGCCGCCCGTGATCAGGCCCCCGTCGTCCTCTGCCTCGTCGGCATCGAGTTCCTCGGCGGCGCCCGGTCGGGTGAACGGCGCGGTGCGGCGGGGCGCAGTGTCAACGCGCTCGCGGCCGAGCTCGACAAGGGCCCGGAGGGCAACCTCGGCATCACGGTGATGGGCACGACGAACGCGCCGTGGGAGGTCGACCCCATCCTCCGTCGTCCCGGCCGGCTCGAGCAGTCGCTGCTCGTCCTGCCCCCGGATCGGACGACGCGTGAGGTCGTCCTCCACCAGCAGCTCGGCGAGCATCCCGAGGTCGACATCGCGCAGGTCGCTCGCAGGTCCCGCGGGTACTCAGGCCGCGACCTCGCCGCAGCGGTGCGCCTCGCCGAGATGCGTACCGACACGGTGACTACCCAGGACGTCCTCGCCGCGCTCGCCGAGCAGCCCCCCTCGGCGCAGGAATGGCTCGACACCGCCTCCCGGGAGACGGCCGTCGTCGCCGACCACACGTCCTACGTGGGACTGCGCGAATACCTCGCCGCCCGCCGCGGCGACCCCGGCGGGCCGGGAGCCCCCGCCGGCCCGGACCACGGCGCCTGGATGTCCTCGCCCCGTTGACGGGCGGATCGCGTCAGGCGCCGGGGAACTCGGCGAGCTCGTCGTCGAGCCGAGAGGTGAACTGCGTCGCGATCTCGAGCTGCTGCGCGAGGTCGACGAGGGCGGCGTGCATCTCGCTGTTGAGATCGTCGAGGCGGGAGTGCGCTTCGCGGCGGGCCTCGTCGGTGCCGTCGGGATCCCGCAACACGTCGAGGTCGGCGAGGATCTCCCGCATCCGTTCGAGGGTGAAACCGAGGGGCTTCATCTGCATGATCGTGAGGAGACGTTGGACGTCGACCTCGGAGTACATGCGGAACCCGCCGCTCGTGCGCGCGCTCGGCGTGATGAGCCCCGTTTCCTCGTAGTACCGGATGCTCCGCAGGGACAGGCCGATGCGTGCGGCGACCTCCCCGATGCGGAAGCGGGGGACGGGATCGACGTCACGCATCTCGGCGCCTGCGAGCCCGCGTTCGGGCGGGGTGACGTAGCCCGGTGTGTGGCGGGGCGTCGTCCCCTTCGACGTCCCTGCACGTTCTTCGCTCTTCACGAGTCGACCTCCCCGATGTACGACCGCTCAGTCTAGGGGGTGGGGCCGTCCGGCGGTGGAGGCGGGAGGAGCCCCGCACCCTCGGACTCTCCACCGGTTCCGCCGCCGCGGCCCTCGCGTCGGGTCGCGCGCACCTGCGCGGTGGCGCCGGCGACGACCGCCCCGATGCCGTGGAGGGTGACCGATCCGAGGTTGTAGTAGGACTCGTGCCCGAAGACGGGCAGGAGCAACGCGCGGGAGCCGTCCGGGTGGACGACGGGGCGGGTCCGGGTCGAGAGCGAACGGATCCCCGCGACCTGGTGCGTCGGGGCGCCGAAGACGCCGAGGAGGGCGACGAGGTCCCCGGGGGCGGCCGCCGCGTACACCTCGCCCTCCGGAACGTGGAGGGTGGCGACGTCGGTCGTGAAAAGTCCCGGGCAGCCGGCGACGGCCGCGGCGTCGAAGACGCCGGTCGCCGCGAGGCCGAGACCGAGGACGGATCCGCCGTAGGAGTGCCCGGAGCCGGTGAGCCGCGTGCCGGGCAGGCAGACCGTGCGGAGCCCCTCGGCGCACCGCACGAGGTCGGGGACGGCCTCCTGCGCGTAGTGGGGGTCGGCGGCCTGGCCGGGGAGGAGCAGCGGCACGCCGGAGTCCCCCAGTGGGCGCCGCACGGCGATGTCCTGGGGGGTCTGGTAGCCGATCCAGTCGAGGACCGCGACCCTCACGGCGCCCACGTACCGGCCGGCCTCGGCGCGGAGGTTCGACATCCACGCCATCTCGCGGAGGAGTCGCAGGTCGAGGCTCGTCGTCGCGCCGGGCACGTGGAGGACGACCCGGTCGGCCGTGTCGAGGTCGCCGAGGAGCACGGCCGCCCGCAGAGGATGGGAGCTCGCGTCGAGGAGGTAGCACCACCGATGCGCGACCGGTGTCGTGATGCGGTCGAGGTCCTCGCGGATCCGGTCGTCGGCCCAGTCGTCCGTCGCGGTCTGCGGGTCGAGGACGGCCCGCAGCTTGAGCAGCCCGCGCAGGTCGCTCGAGTCGCGTTCGCGTTGGAGCAGCTCCTCCGCGTCGACGTCGTCGCCCGCGTCGGTGCCGCCCGTCGTGCCGGCGGTGCCGATCCCGCCGATCCAGGGAATGCCGCCGTCGGCGCCGGTGCCCGGGCGGTGCCCGGCACTGCGACGCCGCTCGATCTCGTCGTCGAGGACGCGGAGGTTGGCGCGGTGGCGAACCGCCAGGGGAAGCCCGTCGGCGCCGCCGACGAACACCGGGTCCGAGAGGAGCACGTCCTCCCGTTCCTGCTCCGTCATGGCCGCCCACCAGGCCGCGACGACCTCGGGGTCGTCGTCCGGGGGCCGTGGGGGTAGGGGCGCCCCGCTGAGGGCGAGCCGCGGGGCCCGTCGACGCACCGCGGCGGCCTCGAGCCTCAGGTCGGTGACGAGGCGTTCCGCCCAGAGGAGTTCGACGCGGGTGCGTCCGGCGAGGATCTCGTCACCGAGGGAGTCGAGCCGGCGGGGCAGCCGGGTGACGGCCTCGTGCGCGAGGCGCGCGTCGGCGAGGCCCCCGGCGAGCTCGTCGGCGATCCGCTCGAGGGCGCCGGCGAGCGTTTCCTCCGGCATACCGCCCACCGCCTCCCGTGGGGTCAGGCCGCGTGGCGCCCCAAACCGGCCGTCGTCTGCACCTGCTCGTACAGGCCCTCGAACCGGTCCAGTGTCTCATCGAGGCTGTGGCGTCGGACGATCTCGCGCCCGGCCAGTCCCATCCGCCGCCGCATCTCGGGGTCGTCGAGGAGGCACTGGAGGCGCTCGGCGAGCTCGTCGACGTCGCCCGGGGTGTAGAGCCACCCGTTGCGGCCGGGGTGGACGAGGTGCGGCAGGGCCATCGCGTTCGCGGCGACGACCGGCTTGCCCGCCGACATCGACTCGAGGGTGACGAGGCTCTGCAGTTCGGCGACGCCGGGCATGCAGAAGACGTCGCTGCGGCCGTACGCCTCGAGCAGTTCGGACTCCGTGACGAACCCGCGGAACGTCGTGCGGTCGGTGAGACCCCGCTCGCGCACCTGCGCCTTCCACTTCTCGCGCATCGTGCCGTCCCCGACGATCTCGAGCTCGAACGGCGTGCCGGGGCGCAGACGGGCGCAGGCGTCGATGAGTTCGCCGACGCGCTTCTCCTGGTCGAGGCGGCCGACGAAGAGGATCCGCGGCACGTCGTGGGGGGGCGCCGCCTCGGTGGCCGCCGCGTAGGGGGCGGCATCGATGCCGCATGAGATCGGCAGCGCGTCGGTGATTCCCGCCTCGCTCGCGAGGAGGTCGGTGGCCCGCGGCGTGGGGGCGGTGACGACCTGGGCGTGGGAGAACACCCGGGCGAGGTCGCGCCAGGCGAGACCGCACGCGAAGGAGGCGATGCGACCGTGGACGGGGACCGGCAGCTGGTCGGTGAGGTTCTCCGGCATGAAGTGGTTGGTGGCGACGAGTGGGATGCCGAACTCGTCGGCGCCGAGGCACGTGTACCGGCCGACGACGAAGTGCGCCTGGGCGTGGACGACGTCGGGGCGCACCTGCTCGAGCACGGCACGCACCTCCGAGCGGGTGTGCCACGGCAGACAGACGCGGAACTCCTCGTGGAACGGGTACCGCGTCGAGCGCACCCGGTGGACGATCACCCCGTCGCGCTCCTCGATGCCCGACGGGCCCGTGGTCGAGGGGGCGAGGACGTGCACCTCGTGGCCGCGACCGTGGAGGCCGACCGCGAGACGCTCGGCGAAGCGGGCCGCGCCGTTGACGTCGGTGGGGTATGTGTCACACCCGATCATGATCCTCACGGGGTGTGCTCCTCTCGGGTGGGTTGCGTGTGGTCCGGTGCGGACGCGGTGGCGGGACGGGCGGGCGGGCTGGTGCGGTGGTGCATCGGGGCGGAGGCCGCGTCGATCCGTTCGCCGCGACGGGCGGGCCGGGTCGGACGAGGCGACGACGGCGCCCCTCCAGGAGCAACGTCGCCGGCCTCCGGATGGTGCCGGGCGAGGAGGAGGACGCCGACGGCGGCGACGACGCCCGAGACGAGCATGATCGTCGTGTGAACCGGCGACAGCCGTGCCCCCTCACCGAGGAACGCGATGCCGAAGAGGACGGCGACGACCGGGTCGACGACAGTGAGGCTGCCGAGGACGACCGCGGGCGGCCCGTTCGCGTGGGCGTGCTGGATCATCCACCCCCCGGCACCGTAGAGGGCGAGGATCGCCGCCGTGTACCCGAGGACGTGCCACGTGAACAGGTCGCCCTGGGCGACGAGCATCGTGTCGGTGCGGAGCAGCGCGGACGCGAGGCCGTAGACGACGGCCCCGGCCGAGGCCCAGGCCACGCAGCGCAGCCAAGGGGGGCCGAAGGAGCCGAGGAGCGCGAGGACGGCGGCGACGACGCCGATGCCGAGGGCGGCCCCGGCGACCTCGACGGCGTCGACGTGCGCGGCGTTGTCGCCGTCGCTCGCCGCGGCGAGGACGAACGCGGCGACCGCGAGGACGGTGACGGCGACGGCGAGCACGACGGACCGGGACGGCGCACGACCACTGCGTCGCGCGGCGACGACGACGGCGAACGGGATCGCGAGGACCCCGACGGGCTGGACGATCGAGATCGGTGCGAGCGCGAGGCCGATCGCGTGGACGACCCCGGCGACGACGATGATCCCGACCGACCCGAGCCATGCGGGGTCGCGGAGGAGGGAGGACATCGCCCGCCCGCCGACGAGCCGACGCTCGTGCCCCTCGGCGGTATGCGTCGTGACGGCCACCCCCACGGCGGTCGACTGCACCGTCGCGCCGATCGCGAAGAGGACCGCGGCGATCGTCGCGAGTGCGACGGCGATGGCGATGAACAGGGCGGCCTCCTTCCGCGGTGCGACCGTGGGTGCCCTCGTCGCCCAGGAGGACGACCGGCCGATTTCCCGGCCAGTCTAGGCAGCGACGTGGGTGACGGTCTGCCGTTGTCCTGGGACGGGGCGGGCCGTTCACCTGCACGTCGTCTCCCCGGCGTGGAGTCGTCACGTCGACGGGCGGATCGGGCGGACCGCCGGGAGAGGGGTGACCCGCCCGGTCGGGATAATGCACGGGTGGCACACGCGGCGGGAGACGACCCGGGACCGAACTCGGCGACCCACGACCTCGTCGTCGTCCCCCGGCCCCCGGGCGCGGGCGACCTCCTCGTCACGGCGCGGCTGCGATGGCCCGGCCTCCTCGGCGCGACCGTGCTCGGCCTGTCGGCGCTGTCGCCGAGCTTCCTGCCCCGCACGTGGTGGATGACGGCGTTCAACCTCGGCCTCTCGCTCACCCTCGGCTACGGACTCGGCCTCGCGCTCGCCTGGCTCCTACGCCTCTTCGCCCGCTCGACCGGGCTCGTCGTCCAGATGCGGGCGGGGGCTGCACGGTGGGTGCGCCTCGTCCTCGCGCTCGTGCTCGCCCTCCTCCTCCTCGACGGGGTACGTCGCAGCATCGTCCTCCAGGACGACATCGCCCGCCGCCTGCGGGCCGCGCCCTACCCGACGACCGACCATCTCCTCGGGATCGTCGCGGGGCTCGTGCTCTTCGGTGCGCTGCTCCTTCTCTTCCGGTCGTTGCGGGCGTTGTTCCGGCTGTTCCGTCGGACCTCGCGGCGGTTCCTCCCGGGCCTCGTCTCCGGTGTCGTCTCGCTCGTCCTCGTCGTGTGGCTCGTCGTCTTCGTGTCGAACGACGTGCTGTTCGCCCGCTTCGTGGAGTCCGCCTCCCGCAAGGCGACGGAGGTCAACGCGGAGACGCCGCCCGGCCGCGTCCCCCCGACGGAGTCGACCCGTTCGGGTGGCACGGGATCCCCGGAGACGTGGGAGAGCCTCGGACGCCAGGGCCAGGGGGTCGTCGCGGACGGGCCGCGGCGGGCCCGCATCGAGGAGGTCACGCACCGCCCCGCCAAGGAGCCCATCCGCGTCTACGCGGGCAAGCGTGGCGACCGGTCCCTCGAGGAGACGGCCGACGCCGTCGTCGTCGAACTCGAGCGGACGCACGCGTTCGACCGGTCCGTGCTCGTCGTGATGATGCCCGCCGGGGAGGGGTGGATCCCCGAGTGGCACCCGAGCTCGGTCGAGTTCCTCACCCAGGGCGACAGTGCGATCGCGTCGATGCAGTACACGTACCTGCCGAGCGCGCTCGCCTACGTCACCGACAAGAGCACCGCGGAGCAGGCGGCGCAGGTGCTCTTCGGCAAGGTCGAGGCGGCGGTGCACCGTCGACCCCCGGGCCGCCGGCCCAAGCTCTACATCGCGGGGGAGTCCCTCGGCGCCTACGGCGGCCAGGCCGTCTTCACCGACAAGGACGACCTCCTGCGCCGCGTCGACGGTGCGATGTGGACGGGCACCCCGCGGATGAGCCGGTTGTGGCAGGAACTCACGACGCAGCGGCAGCCCGGCTCCCCGGAGATCGCCCCCGTCATCGACGACGGCCACCACATCCGGTTCGTCACCGAACGGCAGAACTCCGTCAACGACTTCTACGGACGTCCCCTCGGCGAATGGCGCGCCCCCCGGGTCGCGCTCGCACAGAACCCCACCGACCCCATCGTCTGGTGGTCCCCCGACCTGCTGTGGCGGGAGCCCGACTGGCTGCGGGAACGGGCGAGCACGCGGGTGACCTCGGCGATGCGCTGGATGCCTTGGGTGACGTTCAGCCAGATCGCGAGCGACATGCCCCGCTCCGTCGACGTGCCCGGTGGTGAGGGCCACCGCTACCAGGAGGACCTCGTGCCGCTCTGGGCCGGTGTGCTCGGCAAGGATCCGATGGCGGACTACAGGTCGATCCAGGAGGCGATGCGCGCCGACTACCACGTCTTCTGAGGCGAGCCCCGCCCCGTGGAGCGCCGGGCGCCGGGGTGATGGGAGCGCGGGTCGGGTGGAGGCGCCGCCACGCAGGGCCGTCAGGACGTCGGGTGGGTGCCGGTGACGGGCAGGGGCGCCGTGGCGCCCCCGGCGCGACGAGCGGCCTCGACGATCTCGCAGGGGACGAGCGGGAACGTCGCGTGGGTGGGCAGGCCCCGGCACCGCACGGCGCTCTCGGCGAAGACCTCCATGGGGGATGCCTGCCCACCCTCGGCCCACGTGCGGGAGCCGAGTGCCGTCGCGACGTCGGCCCGCAGTTCGGACGGCCACGTCGTCGCCTCGGCGTGGGCGATCTCGTGGGCGATCGACGCCTCGGTGTACTCGGGGTCCTGACCGTCGAGGACGACGATGCGGCGCGCCCGCCGGTCAGTGGCCGAGGCGACGTCGCCTCCACCGGACGCCTGAGACCACTCGGGTGGGAGGGCGGAGAGGCATTCGAGGGTCCACCCCGCGGGGATCTCGGGGGCGTAGCGGCGTGCGAGCTCGGGACACGGGGAGGCACCGTTCCGTGCGCCGTCGCCGGGGTCGGCACCCGCGACGTGGGTGCCGGCGACGAGGAGGACGGCCCCGGCGAACAGCGCAGGGACGGCGAAGGGGACCCGCCGTGGCGTCGGTCGTGGCGTCGGTCGTGGGGTCGGATGCGGGGACGGGTGCGGGGACGGGGAGGCACACCGCGTGCGGTCCGGGCGGAGGTGCGGGCCGAGGTGCGGCATGCGGTGCCGAGCGAGACGCCGATCGACGGTCGTGGACGCGGGTGCGGGGGTGGGGCGAGGCGACACGGAGACCTCCCGGGGTGGTATGGACCACTCCAGGGTCACTGCAGGTGGGGAGGCCGAACGGCGTCGTCCACAGCAGCGCGCCGCGCCGTCGTCCCCCGACGTCGGGATGTGGACGACCGTGCCTGCGGGGCTCGCCGACGGCCGGGGCTCAGGGCTGGGGCATCATCGAGCGCCACGGGCGGTGGAGCCGGTAGCGCAACCCCGACATCTCGGTGGGGGTGATGGCGACGACGTGCTGCTTCTCCGAGCGGATCCACGGGCGAAGCCGCAGCTGGTCGGCCCATCGCGCCTCCTCCTCGGAAAGCTCGACGGCCGGGCCACGGACGATGACGCTCGAGGCCCACTCGGGGCCGATGTCGTCGATCTCGAACGCGACGGTGCCGCCGCGGAGGATCGCGGACAGCTTGCTGCCCTCCGCGGTGCGGAACACGAGCCGCCCCTCGTCGACCGCGTAGTTGATGGGGACGATGTACGTCTCGCCGTCCAGGCCGTAGGCGAGGCGGCCGAACTCCTCGCGCTGCAGCAGTTCCCAGCATTCCTCCCGGGTGAGGGAGGCGACGTCGGTGGGCATGGGGCGTCCTCGGCGGAGGTGGCCGCGCCGGTCGCGGCCGGGTCCGTCCAGCGTAGGGGAGCGGGGCCCGCCATCGGCCCGGGGACGGCACCCGGGTTCGATGGGCAGGGGGCACCCCCTAGCCTGGAACGTGAACGCCCGGCTCCGGCGGCGCCGTCCGCGCCCCGGGCCTCCCTTCGAGCGGACGCCACCGGTACGACCCGACGGTCGAGGTCGACCCCGTGGCCTGCACGCCGCCCGTGCGTCGCCGAAGACCGCTCGACCGATCACCTTCAGGAGGATCATGCGCTCGTCCACGTCATCACCCACACCGCCCGGTTCAGAACCGCCGTCGGAGCGCGAGCTCGCCCTCACCGACGACGAGACCGTGAGCGCGTCCGACCCCGAACCCGACCCGCGCGCGGCGGGGCACGGCGCCTACTGGCCCGTCCTCGCCCCGGCCGGGGCGATCGTCCTCGCCTTCGTGGCCCTCGCGGCGCTCATGCCGGCGCGCTTCAACGCGTTCCTCAAGGGGATCAACACGGCGGTCGTCAACGGCATCGGGTGGTACTACGTGCTGCTCGTCGCCGGGTTCGTCGTGTTCAGCCTCTACTGCGGGCTGTCCCGGTACGGCGACGTCACCCTGGGCCGCGACGACGAGGAGCCGCAGTACGGCGTCATGTCGTGGTTCGCGATGCTCTTCGCCGCCGGCATGGGCATCGGCCTCGTGTTCTGGGGCGTCGCCGAGCCGCTCAACCACCTCGCCAACCCCGCCCCCGGCGAGGTGACGATGGACGTCGACGCCGCCGCGGCCGCGCAGGACGCGATGGCGACGACGTTCCTCCACTGGGGTCTGCACGCCTGGGCGATCTACGTCGTCGTCGGCCTCGCCGTCGCGTACGCCGTGCACCGCAAGGGCTACCCCGTCTCCATCCGGTGGGCTCTGGCCCCCGTCTTCGGTCAGCGGATGCGCGGCCGTCTCGGTGACGTCGTCGACGTCGTCGCCGTCGTCGGCACGCTGTTCGGTGTCGCGACGTCGCTCGGCTTCGGCGTCGTGCAGCTCGCCACCGGCCTCACCGACATCGGGATCATTGGCGAGGCAGGCATCGGCGTCATCCTCACCCTTGCCGCCGTCATCACCGCGCTCGCGCTCCTGTCGGTCGTGAGCGGCCTCGACGTCGGCATCAAGTGGCTCTCCAACGGCAACCTCATCCTCGCGGGTGTGCTCATGGTCGCCGTGCTCGTGCTCGGCCCGACGCTGTTCATCCTCCGCGAGTCCGTGCAGAACCTCGGCGTGTACCTCTCCCGTCTCGTCGAGCTGAGCTTCCGCACCCTGCCGTTCCGCGGCGAGCCGGGCGAGACGTGGCTCGGTGCGTGGACGACGTACTACTGGGGCTGGTGGATGAGCTGGTCGCCGTTCGTCGGCATCTTCATCGCCCGCATCTCCCGTGGCCGCACGGTGCGTGAGTTCGTCCTCGGCGTGCTCCTCGTGCCGACGCTGCTCACGTTCATCTGGTTCTCCATCCTCGGCGGCACGGCGATCTACCGCCAGCTCACCGACGGGGGCCTCATCGGCGCCGACGGCACGGTCGCCACCGAGGGGGCGCTCTTCGAGATGCTCCGCACGATGCCGGGGGCGCCGATCTTCATCGGTCTGTTCCTCCTGCTCCTCGTCGTGTTCTTCGTGACGAGCGCGGACTCCGGGTCGTTCGTCGTGGCGATGCTCAGCGCCGGCGGCGACCCCGAGCCGCGCGTGTGGATCCGCGTGTTCTGGGGCGTCCTCCAGGGCGCCATCGCGGCCGTCCTCCTCTGGGTGGGTGCCCGCGACGGTGCGCTCACCGACGGGTTGGGTGCGCTGCAGACGATGGCGATCCTCGTCGCGGCACCGTTCTCGCTCGTGATGATCGCGATGTGCGTCTCGATCTTCCGGTCGCTCCACGACGAACACCGGCAGACCCTCCGCCTCGAGCGGGCCGCGCTGCGTCGCGAACTCGCCCGCGAGATGGCCGAGAGCGACGAGTACGACTTCGTGCGTCCCTCGACGGGTGTCGACGGGACCGCCGGCGCCACCGCCGTGCGTCCGTAGGCGGGGCCGCCCCACCGGGTGCTCCTCGCGAGACCGCCGTTCCCACGCCGAGTGGGGGCGGCGGTCTCGTCGTCTCCGGCCGTGTCGCGACGGGCGGCGGGCTCCTCGCGATCGGTGACGACCGACGGTGCGGCGGCCCTCCGCTCGACGTGGGAAGGTGAGCGGTGCCGACCGGTAGGATCGTCCGACTTTCGGGCCCCACGCCGGCGCCTTCGTCGAGAGGAACACCCATGAGCGAGAACGCCTCCTACCGTCTGTCCGACACAGCGCTGCTGTCGGTGAGTACCGTCGACGCCCCCGAGGTGGTCACCTCGGACCACATCGACGAGCGGTTGCAGTCGGTCTACGAGGAGACGGGGATGCTCTCGGGGCAGATCGAACGTCTCGCGGGGGTGCGCAGCCGGCGCTGGTTCGGCGCCGACGAGGACTACACCGACGGTGCCGTCGAGGCCGGCCACCGGGCCCTGCAGGACGCGGGCGTCGACGCCTCGCAGGTGGGCCTCTGCCTCAACGCGTCGGTGACGCGGCCGCATCTCGAGCCCGGCATCTCGGCCAAGGTGCACGCGCAGCTCGGCCTGCCGCGGTCGTGCCTCGCGTTCGACATCACCAACGCGTGCCTCGGTGTCGTCAACGCGATCCACGTCGCGGGCACGATGATCGACGCCGGCCAGATCGAGTACGCGCTCATCGTCGCCTCCGAGGGTGCCCGTCAGATGCAGGAGGCGTCGATCGCGCGCCTCACCGCGGGCGGGGCGACGAAGCAGGACGTCAAGGACGCGTTCGCGACGATGACCCTCGGCAGCGGCGCGGTCGGGCTCGTCCTCGGCCGTGCGTCGGATCACCCTGAGGGGCACCGTGTCGTCGGCGGCATCGTCCGGGCGGGCACCGAGCACCACGAGCTCTGCGTCGGCGGCATGGACGGGATGCGCACCGACAGTCGTCGTCTCTTCGTCGAGGGCCTCACGCTCGCGACCGAGGCGTGGAACGAGGCGAAGGAGGAGTGGGACTGGTCCGACATGGACTGGTACATCGCCCACCAGACCTCGATCGCCCACATCAAGGGCCTCTGCGAGACGCTCGACCTCCCGATGGAGAAGTTTCCCCTCACGATCGACACCTACGGCAACATCGGGCCGGTCGCGCTGCCGTTCACCCTCGGCGTCAACCAGCACCGCATGACCAAGGGGCAACGGGTGCTCCTCATGGGCATCGGCTCCGGCCTCAACACCGCGTTCACCGAGGTCGAGTGGTGACGGCACCGATGACGTCCTCGCAGGTGGAGGACCGTGCGGAGGAGATCCGCGGTCGTCTCGTGCGGATGCCGGGTGTGGACCCGTCGTGGTCGCGGCTCGTCGAGGCCGTCGACGCCGACGGCGTGCCGCGCACGTGGCACCTCCTCGACACCCATGCCGGACGGGACGCCACGGACGTCCGCGGCACCCTCGTGTGCGTCCACGGCAATCCGACGTGGTCCTACCTGTGGCGCCGCCTCCTCGCCGCTCCGCCGGAGGGGTGGCGGGTCGTCGCCGTCGACCAGCTCGGCATGGGGTTCTCCGAGCACCCACAGGGCACGCTCGGCAAGCCGCGGCACCTCGCCCAGCGCCTCACCGACCTCACCGGCCTCACCGACGTCCTCGACCTCGGCGACCGCGTCGTCGTCGCCGGGCACGACTGGGGCGGCATGGTCGCGACCGGATGGGCGCTCGCCCACCGCGACCGGCTCGCCGGGATCGTCCTCGCGAACACGACGGTGTGGCACGACTTCGACACCGGTCTCCCTCTCGCACTGCGCTTCTCCCTCGCCCCCGCCTCGTTGCGGGCGGGCACCGTCGACACGCCCGCGTTCGTCCGTGGGACGACGGCCGTGAGCAGCCCCCGTCCGCCGCGACCCGTCCGCGACGCCTACGCCGCGCCGTACGCCACGGCCGCCGACCGGGCGTTCGTCGGCCAGTTCGTCGCCGACATCCCCACCCGCCCCGGCGACCCGACGCGGGCGACGATGACCGCGCTCGCCGACGGGCTCACGGCCCTCGGTCAGGAGCCCGATCCCGTGCCGGTCCTCCTCCTCCGCGGCCCCAAGGACCCGGTCTTCTCCGAGGACCACCTCCGTGACCTGCGGCGTCGCCTCCCGCACGCCGACGTCCATCGTTACGAGGGTGCCTCCCACCTGGTCCTCGAGGACGCGCCCCGCACCGCCGCCGACGTCGCCGCCTGGATCCGCGCCCGCGTCGAGGGGCAGGCTCCCGACGACGACCCCGCCGGTGCGCCGCGGCCGACCGTGAGCGACCTCGCCGTCGGCACGTCGACCCGTCCCTGGGCCGGACTCACCCGCATGGCGGGGGAGCACCCGAGTGCGCTGTGCGTCGCCGAGATCCGCGACGGCGAGCCGGCGTCCGCCGTGTCGTTCGGGCAGCTCGAGACGGCCGTCGAGCATGTCGCTCTCGGCCTCCGCGCGGCCGGGGTGCGCCCCGGCGACCGCGTCGGGCTCCTCGTCGAGCCCGGTGTCGACCTCACGACCGCCGTCTACGCGTGTTGGCGTGCCGGGGCCGTCATCGTCGTCGCCGACGCCGGTCTCGGATTCGCCGGGATGGGGCGGGCCCTCCGCGGCGCGGGCACCGACCACGTCGTCGCGATGTCCACCGCGCTCGCCGCCCTGCCCGCGATGCGCATCCCGGGGCAGCGGTTCGTCGCCGGGGACGTCCCCGCCGCCGCACGCCGGGCGCTCTCCGTCGCGGCGACGCTCGACGAGCTTCGCGCCGCGGGCCGCGAGCTCGCCGCCGCCGGCGAGTCGATGCCCGAGCTCCTCACCGGTGACGCCGACGCCGCCGTGCTCTACACCTCCGGCGCGACCGGCCCGAGCAAGGGCGTCGTCTACACCGTCGACCAGATCCGTGCGCAGGTCGGCGGGTTCGGCCACATCTACCGGCTGCGGCCCGGTGACCGGCTCGTCGCCGCGTTCGCCCCGTTCGCGCTGTACGGCCCGGCCCTCGGCGTCGCGGGCGTCGCGCCCGACATGAAGGTGACCGCCCCCGCGACCCTCACCGCCGCCGCCCTCGCCGACGCGATCCGCATCGCCGAGGCGACGACGGTGTTCGCCTCGCCCGCGGCGCTGCGCAACGTCCTCCGCACCGGCGGCGACGTCACCGCCGAGCAGCGGGAGGCCCTCGGCCGTGTCGAGGTGCTCATGTCCGCGGGCGCCCCCGTGCCCGCGTCGCTGCTCCAGGAGCTCCGCGACACCCTCATGCCGCGGGCCGAGATGCACACGCCCTACGGCATGACCGAGTGCCTCCCCGTCAGCGACATCACCCTCGACGAGATCGAGTCCCTCACCGGCGCCCCCGACGAGGGAGTGTGCGTCGGTCGGCCCATCGCGGGCGTCTCCCTCGCCGTCGCGCCGCTGCCTGCCGAGGTGGGTGATGGCGACGGGCCGCTCACGATCGAGGCGGGTGTCACCGGCGAGGTCTGCGTCCGCGCCGCGCACATGCTCGACCGCTACGACCAGCTGTGGGCGACGACCCACGCCGCCGAGCATCACCCGCTCGGCTGGCACCGCACCGGCGACGTCGGTCATCTCGACGCCGAGGGTCGCCTCTGGGTCGAGGGTCGCCGCGTCCACGTCGTCCACACCCCCGCCGGTCCCGTCACCCCGGTCGGGCTCGAACAGCGGGTCGAGGCCCTCCCGGAGGTCGCCTCCGCGGCGGTCGTCGGCGTCGGCCCCGTCGACACGCAGCAGATCGTCGTCGTCGTCACCCGCGAGGAGACCGCGACCGACGCGAGCGACACGTCGGGCGCGAGCGACGCGACCGGTCCGACGGATGGGACGGACGGGGCCGACGCTCCGGCGGCCGGAGCCCGCAGGGTGCTCCGTGCGGTCGCGGGGCGTCTCGGCGTCGCGCGTCGGGCGCCTCGTGTCCTCGCGGACGATGCGCTCGCCACGGCGGTGCGGGAGTCCACGGACCTGCCCGTCGCCGCGGTGCTCGTGCGGGCGTCGATGCCCGTCGACATCCGGCACCAGAGCAAGATCGACCGCGCCGAGCTCGCCGCGTGGGCCGAGCAGGTCCTCAGCGGGGGGATCGGCCGATGAGGGTCCTCGTCACCGGCGCCTCCGGGATGCTCGGCGGTGGCGTCGCCCGCGCCCTCGCCGCGCGGGGTGACGACGTCACCGTCCTCCAGCGTCGTCCGAGCGGACTCGCCGAGACCGCGGGGGTGCGGGAGGTGCTCGGCGACGTCGTCGACGCCGAGGCGGTCGCGCGGGCGATGGCGGGGCAGGATGCCGTCGTCCACCTCGCCGCCAAGGTCAACGTCATGGGGCGGTGGGAGGACTACGTCCGCGTCAACGTCGTCGGCACCCGCACGATGCTCGACGCGGCGCGACGTCACGCGGTGCCGCGGTTCGTCCACACCTCGAGCCCGTCGGTGGCGCACGCGGGAGCCTCCCTCGTCGGGGAGGGCGCGGGCCCGACCGATCCCGAGCAGGCCCGCGGCAACTACGCCCGCAGCAAGGCGCTCTCGGAGCGCATCGCCCTCGCCGCTGACGCCCGCAACGTCCGCGACGGCATCGGTCCGGCGGTCACGGTCATCCGGCCGCACCTCGTGTGGGGGCCGGGAGACACCCAGCTCGTCGCCCGGGTCATCCGTCGGGCGCAGGCGGGGCGACTGCCCGTCATCGGATCCGGCGCGGCGCTCGTCGACACGACGTACGTCGACAACGCCGTCGACGCGTTCGTCGCCGCCCTCGACCGGTGCGAGGCCGTGCGCGGGGAGTCGTTCGTCGTGACGAACGGGGAACCCCGGCCGGTGTCGGAGATCTTCGCCGCGTGGGCCCGCGCCGGGGGCGCCGACCCGTCGCCGACGCGCATCCCCACCCGTCTCGCGTACGCCGCGGGCGGGGTCGTCGACGCGGTGACCGCGGTGCGCGAGCGCATCGGCACGGTGGACGAGGCCGACCCGCCGCTCACGCGCTTCCTCGTCGAGCAGCTCACGACCGCGCACTGGTTCGACCAGCGTCGCACCCGTGAGGCCCTCGGTTGGACCCCGCGGGTCACCCTCGACGAGGGCTTCGAGCGGCTCGCCGCCGCCCGCTGACGCGGATCCTCCGGGGCCGCTCGGCCGGTGATCCCGCCGGGACTCACGCGTCGTGGTGCGGGCGGCGGGTTCGGCCCCCGGGGGCGCCCGGCCGGGTCGACCTGTCGGGAGGCGCGGGCCGGGTGATCGGTGTGGGGCAGACTCGGGGCATGACGACGCCTGCGGCTCGACCCTCCCGTCCCGATGTCGTGGAGACCGCGGTCACGGTCCTCCTCGGTGTGGCCTGGTCGGCGCTGCCCGACCATGTCGCCTCGCCGTCGCGGCGCCGGACGGCGCGGACGGCCCTGGTGGCCGCAGGTGCCGGGATCGTGGCGGTCCGTTCCGCGACGCACTCGACCCGGCACACCCCGATGGATGACACCGCGGTCGCCGAGTCCGCACCCGTCCACGAGGGCGTGCCCTCGGCCGCTGTGGCGGAGGACGGCCCAGGCGTGACCGGCGGGAACGGGGCGGTGCGCCCATGGGAGTCGATCCCGCCGCGGTGGCGTCCGCTCGTGGGCGTCGCGGGCGCGGCGACCCTCGTCGGCGGGAGCGTCCTGAGCCTGCGGCTCTCCCAGCGGATCGACGACGTGTGCGCGGCCCGGTTGGCGCGGGCGGGGGTGTCCTACCCCTACACGGTCGTGGGTCTCGGCTGGGGAGCGGTCGCTCTCGTGATGGCCCTCCTCGACCCCGACGAATGAACGCACCGGGTCGGCGCATCCCCGCCGCGAGGGGGCGGCGGGGCGACGGCGGGTCTCACGTGGCCCGGAGCCTCAGCCGGCGGCGTCCGCCGCACCGGGGGTCCGGGTGCGGCGGACGCCGGGGGCGTCGGCCGGTCAGGAGCCGATGATGCCGCCGTCCTTGCGGCGGATGACGACGGTGGCCGGGCGCGGGCGGCCCGCCGGGTCGTGGTCGGGCCACGACGACACGGCCTGCGGGTTCGCGGGCGTCGGGGCGCCGATCGCCTTCGTCTCCTCCCCGGGATGCTGGATGTTGACGAAGAGGGTGCGGCGGTCGGGGGTGCCCATGATGCCGGTGATCTCGGCGCCCTTGGGGCCGGTGAGGAACCGGCGGATCTCGCGGGTGCGGGGGTCGGCGCAGAGCATCTGGTTGTTGCCGAGGTTCTCGTACTCCTTGAGGAGCTGCTTGGAGTTCGAGACGTCGGTGGCGATCCACATGCGGCCGTCGGTGTCGAAGTAGAGGCCGTCGGGGGAGCCGAACGCGTCACCGTTGATGTCGACCTGTGGGTCCTTCGTCGGGTCGCCCGCGAGGACGAAGATGTCCCAGTCGAACTCGGTGCCGGTCTTGTCGCCGTGCCGCTCCGTCCAGCGGAGGATGTGGCCGTAGACGTTCTTCTTGCGGGGGTTGGCCGGGTTGGGCCCGGCGGTGCCGTTCGTGAGCGTGACGAAGAGTTGCCCGGTGAGGGGGTTCTCCTTGATCCACTCGGGACGGTCCATCGGGGTGGCGCCGACGGCGTCGGCGGCGCGGCGGGTGCGGACGAGGACGTCGGCCTGGTCCTTCCACCCGTTCTTCTTCGTGAGCGGACCCTGGCCGAACACGAGGGGCAGCCACGTGCCGGTGCCGTCCTCGTGGAACTTCGCGACGTAGAGGATGCCCTCGTCGAGGGGCGAGCGGCCCATCGCGCGGGCGGCGCGCCAGGGGCGCTTGCTCACGAACTTGTAGATGTACTCGCCGGACTGGTCGTCACCGGTGTAGGCGACGACGCGGCCGCGGCTCGTGGCGAAGTGGCAGTTCTCGTGCTTGACGCGGCCGAGGGCGGTGCGCTTGACGGGGGTGTGGTCGGGGTCGAACGGGTCGATCTCGACGCACCAGCCCCAGCGGTACTGCTCGTTGGGGTCCTTGTCGGTGTCGAACCGGTCGTCGGCCTCCTCCCACTTGTAGTGGGTCTGCCCGGGCTCGATGCCGTACCGCTTCTCCTCGTCGGTGACCTTGTGATTTTTGTCGGCGGAGCCGAAGTAGTCGGCCCAGTTCTCCTCGCAGGTGACGTAGGTGCCCCACGGGGTGTTGCCCATGGAGCAGTTCGCCATCGTGCCGCGGGCGGGCGTCTTCGCCTGGAGGCGCGGGTCCTTCGCGGCCGGTCCGGAGAACACGACCGGGGTGTTCGCGTGGACGCGGCGGTTGAACGGGGAGTCCGTGTGGGTCCAGCGGCCGCCGCGCTCCTGCTCGATCGCGATGACGGTGACGCCGACGGCGTGCTGGTGCTTGCGGACCTTCTCCGGGGTGACGGTGTCGAGACCGTCGGTGGTGAGGAGCGCCGGGTCGGTGTACTCGTTGTTGAGGACGAGGAGGCCCGCGTCGTTGTCGTCGTGGCGGCCACCGCGGCTCTTCCGGCGACCCCGGGTGTCGAACGGGAAGAAGTGCTGGCCGTCGTGGTTGTAGCCGACCTGCATCGCCTGCTCGAGGCTCGAGTCGGAGGCGTTCTTCTTCCATGCCGGGCCGTCGGAGAACAGCGGGGTGCCCCACGGGATGATCACGTCGGCGACGTACCCCTCGGGGACGTGGACGTCGTCGTCGGCGCCGACGGGGACGGCGGTGAAGCCCAGGAGGGGCTTGCGGCGGCCGTGGCGGGCGACGACGTCGGCGGTCGTCGCGGTGGGCGCCGCCGTGGGCGTCGCGGCCTGCGCGGCGGGCGCGCCGGCGAGGAACGCGATCGCGGCGAGGCCCATCGTGCCGCCGAGGACGTGCCGGCGGGAGACGTCGGCGTTCGCGATGTCGCTCAGGGTGCGGTTGCCGCTGGGGTTGGTGCTGATGTCGTCGCGGTCGAGGTGCTCGCTCATGGGTCCTCACGGTGTCGGTGGCGTCGTGGCGGGCTCGTGCCGGGCGGGTGCCGGGATCCTCGCTCACTCGAGCGCCGACGCTACGGAGGCGGGGTGACGTCGGACGGCCGTTGAGGCGAACGAGAGGTGGCGTCGAGGTGGCCCCGGGGTGTGCTCCTCGCTCGCGCCAGGGCCGGGTGAGGGTCGGGGGTCAGGAGCGCGTGAGGGCGTCGAGCCGGGTGCGGGCCGCGTCGTGGGCCTCGGCCGCGGCCTCCCGGTCACGTGTCGCCTGCGCCGCGGCCTCCGCGGCGGCACGGGCCTCCTCCTGTGCGGCGTCGAGGAGCCGGGCAAGGTCGTCCCGGCGCTGCTCGGCCTTCTCGGCGCGACGGCGGGCCTCGGCCTCGACGAGGGAGGCCTGCGCGAGGTCGCGGTCGGCGTGCTCGAGCTCCTCCCGCAGCCGGGCCTCGTGCCGACGTCGCGTCGCCTCGGCCTCGGCCTCGGCACGCGCCGCCTCGGAACGCGCCGCCTCGGCGCGCGCGGCATCGGTGGTGGCGCGCCCGGTGCCGGGGGTGACGGGGTGGCGGGCGCCCTCGCGGTCGTCCTTCTCCCGCACGTCTGCTGCGTCGGGGGATTCGGTGGAAGGGGCGTCTTCGTCCTCCGCGGACCGCGCACCCGTGGCGCCCGTCTCCGGGATGCCCGTCTCGGAGGCGTCGGCATCCGAGGCGTGGGAGCGGCGGCGAACGGCTTCGGCGGCGACGGCGTCGGAGAGGTCGACCTCGCCGAATCCGGCGTAGTCGAGGGTGCGCACGAGGGCACCGCCGGCGACGGCGTCGGCGGCGTCCGCATCGGCGAGGGCGGCGACGGCGGTGGCGCGGACGGCGGCGGAGGCGTCGACGCTGAGGGGGTGGCCATGGTCGTCGGCGACGAACCGGGCGGCGCGGGTGAAGGAGTCGAGGGCGCGGTCGCGTTCGGGACGGAGCTCCCGCAGCCGGTCCATGTCGAGGCGTGAGGTGGCCTCCCGCATCCGTTCCCCGACGGCGAGGAGGGTCTCGACCTCGATCGGCCGGTCGCGGACGAGCCGGTTGACCGCCCACGCCGCAACGGTCGGCTTGCGCAGTCCGCCGATCCGCGACGCGGCGTCCTTGTCGCCGGCCTCGCGGGCGGCCTTCGCGAGTCGTGTTCGCGTGTCGACGAACCCGGCGAGGTCGACGCCGTAGAGCTCGTCGAGGACGTCGGCGTCGATCATGGCCCCATCGTCACACCCGACGGGCCGTCCTGCCGGGGACCCGTCGTCCCCGTGGCGCGACGTGTCCGGCCTCGGCCGGGAATGGGGAGTGGTCGCGCAGGCGGAACGGGCCGATCCCGTCCCCGCCCCCCCCTCACCCCGGTCGGCCTGAGATGCTTGCGGAATGGAGCAGGCACAGCGCCCCGGTTGGACCGATCATGCGATCTTCTGGCACGTCTACCCCTTGGGGTTCACGGGCGCGCCGATCCGCGACGTCCCCTCCCGTGAGGTGACGCACCGGCTGCCGCACCTCACGTCGTGGCTGTCGTACGCGGTCGAGCTCGGGTGCTCCGGGCTGCTCCTCGGGCCGATCTTCGACGCGTCGACCCACGGCTACGACACCCTCGACCACTTCCGTCTCGACCCGCGCCTCGCCGACGACGCCGACCTCGACGCGTTCCTCACGGCCGCGCAGGACGCGGGTCTGCGGGTCGTCCTCGACGGCGTCTTCAACCACGTCGGCCGTGAGCACCCCGCGTTCCGGCGCGTCCTCGAGCAGGGCCCGTCGGCGCCCGAGGCCGACTGGTTCCGCCTCCGGTGGCCCGGTGGCCCCGAGGCGTGGACGCCCGGCGTCGAGCCCGAGTACGACACGTTCGAGGGGCACGGCGGCCTCGTCGCCCTCGACCACTCCTCCCCGGCCGTCGAACAGCTCGTCGTCGACGTCATGCTCCACTGGCTGCGCCGCGGCGTCGCCGGGTGGCGCCTCGACGCCGCATACGCCGTGCCGCCGGAGTTCTGGGCCCGCGTCCTCCCGCGCGTCCGCGCCGAGTTCGGCGACGCGTGGTTCCTCGGCGAGGTCATCCACGGCGACTACGCCGACATCGTGCAACGCAGCACGCTCGACTCCCTCACCCAGTACGAGCTGTGGAAGGCGATCTGGAGCAGTCTCCTCGACGTCAACTTCCACGAACTCGCGTGGTCGCTCACGCGACACGAGGAGTTCACGGCCGTGTTCGTCCCGCAGACGTTCGTCGGCAACCACGACACGACCCGCATCGCGACGAAGGTCGGCGACGAACGCCTCGCCGTGCTCGCGGCGACGATCCTCTTCACCGTCGCGGGCGTCCCGTCCGTCTACTACGGCGACGAGTACGCGTTCGCCGGGGAAAAGACGGAGGGTTGGAGCGGCGACGACCAGGTGCGGCCGGTCTTCCCCGATACCCGGGACGAGCTGGAGCTCGGCGGATGGATGTTCGCTCTCCACCAGCACCTCATCGGGGTGCGTCGTCGGCACCCGTGGCTCGTCGACGCCGTCACCGAGACGCGCGAGGTGAGTAACGACCGGTTCGTCTACGCCTCCCGCGCCCGTCACGGGTCCCCCGAGGACGAGATCGTCGTCGAGCTCGGCATCGAACCGCCGACCGCGATCGTCCGCGGCCGCGACGGCGAGGAGCTCTTCGCCTACCGAGGCTGATTCCGGGGCCGATCCCGGGGCTGATCATCCGGCGGAAGCGGATGCCCGTAGGCATCGACGGGTTCGGGCACGGCACCGGCCGGACCAGACGTGGGGGTCGGGCCGGCCCACTGACTCACGAGGATCCCGGCGAGCATGAGCCCGAACCCGGTCGCCTCGCGCCACGTGAACGGCTCGCCGAGGAGGAGGATCCCGCCGATCGCGGCGAACACCGCCTCGAGGGAGAGGATGATCGCCGCGGCCGCGGGGCGGGCGCCGCGCTGCCCGAACACCTGGAGCGTGTAGGCGACGCCGACGGAGAACACCCCGCCGTAGAACACCGGAGCGAGCGCGCCGGACAGCCCGGCGAACGGTGCCGGCCCCTCGAAGACCAGCGCCCCGGTGAGGCTGAGGAGCGCCGTGGTCGCGAACTGCAGGGCCGAGAACCGCAGCGGGTCGAGACTCGTGAACCGGTCGACGAGGAGGATGTGCGTCGCCCAGAAGAGGGCGCTCACGAGCACGAACCCGTCGCCGGGGGCGAGGGTGAACCCCTCCCGCACGGAGAGGACGTGGAGTCCGCCCGCGGCGAGGGCCGCCCCGACCCACGTCATCGCCGTCGTGCGGTGGCGGAGCGCCATCCCGAGGATCGGCACGAGGACGATGTAGAGCCCGGTGATGAACCCGGCCTTGCCCGCCGTCGTCCACGCGAGGGAGTACTGCTGCAGCGACGAGGCGACGAAGAGCACCGTGCCCGCGAGGAGGGCGGCGGGCAGGGCGGCACGCGTGCGTTCGCCGCCGGTGCCGCCCTCGGCGGCGGGGAGGGTGCCGCGTCCGCGGAGGGCGTCCATGAGGACGATGACGGGCAGCAGCGACACCGCTCCGAGGGTGAACCGCGCGGCGTTGAACGCGTACGGGCCCATGTGGTCGGCGCCCATGCGTTGCGCAACGAACGCGAACCCCCAGATCGAGGCCGTGAGGAGGAGGAGCAGGTTGCCGCGCAGCCGGGGGGTCATGCCCGAATCGTAGGGGCCGCATCGCCCCTCGCGATCGGTCCGCACGCCCGCGTCGGACGGTGCCGTGCCCGAGGACACGGCCGGCCGACTGGCGAAGATGCGGCCGACGTGACTGACTGGTGGCGTCCGTTCACGACCGGGCGGCCCGCCGCCCACCAAGGAGGAGACCCATGGACATCTGCGACGTGATCCAGCGCCAGCACGACGAGCAGCGCACCGAGTTCGCGATCCTCGAGCAGTGGCCGCGGGACGACATCGAGGGCCTCGAAGCGATCTGGAACCGTCTCGCGATCCTCCTCGAGACGCACGCGCTCGCGGAGGAGAAGCACTTCTACCCGCAGCTTCTCACCCTCGGCACCGGCGGCGCCGACGCGGGCGGCGTCGACGACGAGGTCGAGGACGCGATCAAGGATCACAACAGCATCCGCGACTGCGTGCGTCGCGCGAACGCCGAAAAGGCCGGCTCCGAGGCGTGGTGGAAGGCCGTCGTCGACGCGAACGTCGCGAACAGCACCCACATGGGTGAGGAGGAGCGTCAGGACCTCGCCGACTTCCGCCAGCAGGCGAGCCTCGAGCTGCGCCACGAGCTCGCGATCAAGCTGCTCCGCGAGATGGCGATGGAGGCCGCGAAGGGCATCACGCCCGTGGACCGCGACGCCGACGAGTACGTCGCGAACGACAAGGACGACTCGCTCGGCGCGGACGCGAAGAACACCGACCTCCCCGACACCTCGCTCACCGCGAGCGAGACGGAGTGACCTCCCACCGCTGAACGACCTCGCACCGTCGGGTGCGTCGACGCCGCCGGATCAGGCTCGTGCCTGGTCGGCGGCGTCGTCGTGTGCGGGGGCGGTGCGCACTCGCGACTGTCCGAACGTCCACAGCCGGTTGAAGAGGAACGAGAGCGGCGTGACGACGGCGATGGAGATGAGCTGCGCCCAGTAGGTGCGGGTGCGGAACCCCGTCGACCCGTCGAAGACGGCCGTGGGCAGCTCGATGGGGGAGCGCGGGTGGATGAGGAGGGTGACGAGCAGCAGCTGGAGCGCCAACCCCACGAGGCCGACGGCGAAGAAGTGGAGGAACCGCGTGCGGGAGGCGCGCTCCCCGGCGCGGAACGTCCACAGCCGGTTGAGTTCGAAATTCCACGCGTTGGCGACGACGAACGCCGCGGAGCTCAGCACGTGGACCCAGCGGATGTTGAAGTCCGTGGGCGGCAGGGGGAGGAAGACCGACTCCGGGTCCTGCGGGAGGAGTTTGTGGAGGAGGACGTAGACCCCGAGGTTGACGAAGACGCCCGACCCGCCGACGAGTCCGAAGCGCAGCATCTCGCCGAGATGATCCAGCGTGATCCGGCGCGGCATCGGCCCTCCATCGGTGATCGTCGTGTGGTGGTGGTGGTGGTGGTGGTGGTGGTGGTGGTGCTGCTGGTGGTGGTGGTCGGCGTGAGAACGACGTCGTCGTGAACGGTGGGTGCCACGCGCGGAGGCGCGGCCCGTCGGCGGCACGGGTCCGCACGTTACCGCCCGCGCGTCCCCACCCGTCCGTCGCCGGTGCTCGCGGGTTGCACACAGGACACTCCGCCCCGCGAGGGTAAGGCGCGCCTCAACAAGGGGTCCGCCCAGGTGCGGGACACACGGGCCGCGGGGTGGCAACGGCGCGCGTGGTGCGCCGAACGGCCGGTTGCACACGACGAACGGCACCCCGGCCGGTGCGGGTAGGCGCCGGAGACCCCCGGCCGGGGGCCGTGCGGGGTGGTCGACCAAGCGCCCGGGGGTACCGCCGGGCCGGCGATGGCGCTGTCCAGGCGTATGTCGGACTCGTGGAACATTCAGCGATACTTCGCGCGACCGGGCTACCGATCCCTCTCGGTTCGCGCCGACCCACCGACGCCACATCGCGCAGACCCCCGCCGGACCCCGGAGAGGACCCCGCCAGGCCCGGACGGCTCGTCTCATCAGCCCCTCGATCTCCCGTCGCCGACCTTCCGATGCCATTCCCTCGTGCCCTCTGGGCGATGGCCTGGATACGCGCAGACAGGTGTCGCGACCGGACACCCCGCGTCTTCCCGACAACGCACCCAGGGAGCTCGTCGTGCGAAACGGCGAAGCGTGGGCCGAATGGCACCCCCCCACCTGGACGTCGACCTCCCATGCGGTACACCGGATGTGTGACCAATCGCGAGGATCTGCTGCCCCCCGAGCTCCTCGACGGGCTCGACGTGGACGAGGCGTCGCCGGTGTCCGGCGGCGACATCTCCACGGCGTTACGCCTGGACACCCCGGGCGGGCCCCTGTTCGCGAAGGTGCACGACGCGCCCACGCCCGGCATGTTCGAGCGCGAGGCGGCCGGGCTGCGCGCCCTGGCCGCGCACGCCCCGCAGGGCATCCGCGTGCCGCGCGTGCTGCGGGAGCACCCGCACGGGCTGATCCTGGAGTGGATCGAGACGGGCGGACGCCGCGACACCCGCACCGAGCAGGCGTTCGGGCGCGGCCTGGCGCACCTGCACCGCACGACGAACCCGACCTTCGGCGGACTGGACGGCGCGAAGCACGGCTACATCGGGTCGGCGCAGGTCGACCTGACCCCGTCCGACGACTGGGTGGAGTTCTACGTGGAGCGGCGCGTGTCGCCCCTCATCGACCGCGCCGTGCGCGCGGGCCGCCTGGACCCGCAGGCCCGCGAGCTGTTCGACTCCCTGCGTCCGCGCGCGGCCGAGCTGTGCGGCCCCGCGGAACCGCCCGCGCTCATCCACGGCGACCTGTGGGCCGGCAACCGGCTCGTCGACCGGGGCGGGGTCAACTGGCTCATCGACCCGTCGGTGCACTGGGCGCACCGCGAGGTCGATCTGGCGATGATGCAGCTGTTCGGCGGGTTCGACCCGCACTGCTTCGCCACGTACGACGAGGTGTACCCGCTGGCCGAGGGCTCGCGGGACCGCGTGCAGTGGTATCAGCTGACGCCGCTGCTCGTGCATGCCGTGCTGTTCGGCGGCCACTACGGCGACGCTTGCATGCGGGTCCTGCGCCACTACGCCTGACGCGATCTGCCGGGCGATCCTCCGGCGGTCGGCGTGGCCCGTCGACGCGGGGAGCCGAGGATGCGCGGCGTCCACCACCCCATCCACGCCGCGCCCACGAGGCCGATCGCACCCACCGTGGGCAACGCCGCCGCCAGGGACGCGTGGGCGATGACGGCGCCGGCCAGCGCGGGCGCCGCGAACGAGCCCGCCGACGACACCGCCTGCCATCGGCCCAGGAACCGCCCACGGCCGACGTCGGGGGCCAGATCGATGCCGATGGTCTTGACGATGCCGGCGCCCACGCCGTCGCCCAGGCCGACGAGCAGGGCCGTCGCGACGAACCACACGGGATCGGTGGAGGCCGTCATGATGGCGAGTCCGATCCCCATGAGGGCCAGGCAGGTAGCCGCCACCGGGCCGCGGCCGAGCCGGTCGAGCGCCACTCCCGCGGGCCAGAAGAGGACGAGTTCGGCCAGGGACGAGACCCCGACGACGAGAGCGACCGTGGCGGGCGGCAGGCCCAGCCCGTCGGCGCCCCAGAGCGGCATCAGGGTCTCCTTGGCGGTGCGGACGGCCGCGATGGCGACGATGCCGAGCGCGAGGGCGAGCACACCGCGACGGGGCGTCCCGGCGGCGGGACCGGCCTCCCCGGGGCCGGGGGGTGGGGTTGCGCCCGGCGCGTCCGGACCCTTGCCGGGCAGGTGGTGCGTCATCACGCCGTAGGCACCCACGACGATCGCCGCGGTGACGGGGAACACGTACTCGGGCCCGAGCACGGCCAGGACCGCCGCTGCGACGAACGGCCCCGCCACGCGGCCGAGTCGCTGGCTGGCGCCGTAGACGTTCATGGCGCGGCCGCGATGCTCGGGCGCGGCCAGGTCGGCGACGAGCCCCTGCCTGGCGATGCCCCATACGGCGTCGGCCAGGTCGAACGCCAGGACGGTCGCGACGAGGAGCGCCCGGGCCGCCTGCGTGCCGTCCCCGGCGCCGGCCCCGCGACCTGCGACCACGGTCGCCCAGGTCGCGAACGCCAGACCGACTCCGGGGGCGGTGGCCAGGAGAAGCGCGCGGGACTCGCCACACCGCTGCACGAGCGACCCGGCCGCCAGGGACGCGACGACCCCGAACCCGCCGACGACGGTGGCGAGCAGCGCGACGCCCGCCGCAGAGAAGCCCAGGTGCAGCGCGAGCAGCACCTGGGCGGGCAGGAGTGCCGAGACCCCTGCGGCGTACGTGAACGACGGGACGTAGACCGGCCACATCAGCCTGCCGAGGGTCCCGCGGGGTGAGGTCATGGACCCAAAGTATCTTGATGTCGAGATACTTGCCAGGGGCCGCCGCAGGAATGCGGACGCGGCTCCGGCAGTTGTCGTCATGGGGCGAGGCGGCGACCGCCGAGCCCCGAGCCACACCCCAACCCTGAGGGAGTTCTCATGCAGGTCAAGGCCATCGCCGCCGTCGGTCCCGACGGGCCGCTCGAGCCCACCACGATCGAGCGTCGCGACGTCGGCCCGGACGAGGTGCGCATCGCCATCAAGTTCGCGGGCATCTGCCACTCCGACATCCATACCGTGCGCGCCGAGTGGGGCACGGTGAACTACCCGATCGTCGTCGGCCACGAGATCGCGGGGGTCGTCGAGGAGGTCGGCGAGAACGTCACCGACTTCAAGGTCGGCGACCACGCGGGCATCGGCTGCTTCGTCGACTCCTGCCGCGAGTGCGAGAACTGTGAGGCGGGCCTCGACAACTACTGCCTCAACGGGAACACCGGCACGTACAACTCCATCGGCCGTGACGGGTTGCCCACCGCGGGCGGCTACAGCGAGCAGATCGTCGCCGACGCCCGCTACGTGCTGCACATCCCCGAGAGCCTCCCCCTCGACGAGGCAGCCCCGCTGCTGTGCGCCGGCGTGACGACGTTCTCGCCGCTGCGCCACTGGAACGCGGGCCCGGGCAAGAAGGTCGCCGTCATCGGCCTGGGCGGGCTCGGCCACATGGCCGTCAAGCTCGCGCATGCGATGGGCGCCGAGGTGACCGTGCTCAGCCAGTCGCTCAAGAAGAAGGAGGACGGCGAGCGCCTGGGTGCCGACCACTACTACGCCACCTCCGACGAGACGACGTTCACCGATCTGCGTGGCGCGTTCGACCTCATCCTCAACACGGTCTCGGCCAACCTGGACCTCAAGGCGTACCTGTCACTGCTGCGCACCGACGGCGCCATGGTGGAGCTCGGCCTGCCGGAGCACCCGATGGAGGTGCCCGCGGGCGCCCTCGTCGGGCAGCGTCGCTCCCTGTCGGGGTCGATGATCGGCTCCATCGCCGAGACGCAGGAGATGCTCGATTTCTGCGGCGAGCACGGCATCGGCGCCGAGGTCGAGGTCATCTCCGCCGACGAGGTGAACGAGGCCTACGACCGCGTCCTCCACTCCGACGTCCGCTATCGGTTCGTCATCGACACCAGCACCCTCTGACGTCGATCCGCACGTCCGTCGTCCACCACCCCGTCGGGGTGGTGGACGACGTGGTGCCGGTGCTCAGGTGACCGGAGGAGCGGCGCGGGTGGCGGTGACCATCTCCTCCAGCGCGGCCAGGTGGCCGGCGAGGGCACGGCGCCCCTCCTTGGTCAGCGAGACCCAGGTCCGGGGGCGTCCGCCCTGGCCGGTGGGCCGGTCGAGCGTGACGTAACCCGCCTCGGCGAGCGTCTTGAGGTGCTTGGACAGCACCGAATCGGCGACTCGAAGGTCGTCCCGCAGGGCCGAGAACGCCATCTGCTGCACGGTCGAGAGCTGCACGCACGCCTTGAGCCGCAGCGGCGCGTGGATCGTCTCGTCGAATGCGGGGGCGGTCATCGACGGGCCTCCGGCGCCGCGGCCCGGCCCCCGCGGATCTCGTCGCGCAGGGTCGCGTCGATGCGCCGCCCCAGCACGACGGTGCCGACCGCGGAGACGGCCGCCGCGACCCACGCCCACCCGACGGGCAGCTGCTGCGCGCGGACGAGGATCGCCACCGCCATCGCCGCGGCGATGGCCAGGGCGTACAGCGCCCACAGAAGGCGGGAGCGCGGCCCGGCCTGGGCGGGGCCGATCCACACTCCGGTGAGCCGCTGGTAGCGGTGGATGAGGGCGGCCGAGACGAGCATGCTCCCGAGGGCGACGAGGACGAGCGTCACCGTGGGCAGGGGCAGCGCAGCCGCGAGCACGAGTACGGCGAGGTTCGCGCCGAGCACCGGGTGGTACCACGGCGGCGTGACCAGGCGGTCCGCCGCCGCCTGCCGCGAGGTGCCCGCGTCGGCGAGCGCCTGGGCGGGGTCGTAGGCCTGCGAGGTCCAGTGATTTTCCATGTCGGAAACAGTACAGATGATTTTCCGTTTCCGCAATGGAAATCGATGCATCGCGACCGGGCCACGCCCGCGGCGAACCCGCACGCCGACCGCGCCGCCCCCGGCAGGCATGATGCTGACGACCCCGAACCCTCTGGAGGGCACCGTGATCGACGCCCGACCCACCACCGCCGACCGCGTCCGCCAGGTGGGGGTGACGCTCGCGGAGGTGGCCTGCGTGTTCGGCACGCTCGTCGGCACGGGGGTCATCGGCCGACGCGTCGCCGAGTCCTCCGGCGGCTCGCTCTCGTCCGCGGCGACGCACATCGCGCCCGCCGGACCCGCCTTCTCGATCTGGTCGATGATCTACCTGGGTCTGTTCGCCTACACGGTGTGGCAGTGGCTGCCCGGACAGGCAGCGGCGCCGCGGCACCGGGCGGTGGGCCGGCTCGTGGCCGCGTCCATGCTGCTCAACGCGGGGTGGCTGCTCGTCACGCAGGTCGACTGGATCGCGTTCAGCGTGCTCGTCATCGTTGCGATGCTCGCCGTGCTGGTCGCCGCCGTCGCGCGCCTGCTCCGGCACCCGGCGTCGGGGAACGTCGACGCGGTGATCACCGACGGCACGCTGGGCGCCTACCTGGGCTGGGTGTGCGTCGCCACCTGCGCCAACGTCGCCGCGGCCCTGGCCGCGTACCGCGTCCGACCGGGCGCGCCGGTGGCCGACGCGCTGGCCGTCGTCGTGGTGGCCGTGGCCGCACTCGTCGGGGTGGCGCTCACCCGCTGGGTCGGCGCAATGTCGACCGCGGCCCGCTGGAGCATCGGCCTCGCCGTCGCGTGGGGCCTCGCGTGGATCGCCGTCGGCCGCACCTCGGGCGACCCGCGCTCGATCCCCACGGCCGTCGCCGCCGGCCTGGGCACGCTCGCCGTCCTCACCGCGACCGCCACGGCCGGACGCCGCACCGCACGCGGCCGCGCAGACGCCGACACCGACGCCCACGCCTGACGCGCGCCCGTCTGCCTCCGAACTCGCGCCCGGCCCGCGTCAGGCGTCCTCGGCGGGGACCTCCAGTCCGGCGGCGTCGTCGCGGTCGGCCCACTCGAGCAGGGACGCCAGGTCGAACGGGGTGTCGTCGATGCGTTCGTGCAGGTCGCCCAGCTCGGCGTACCGGGCGGGCATGGTGAGCACGGTGAAGTCGTCCGGCTCGCACGCGTCGATCTCGTCCCACGCCACCGGCGCCGACACGGTCGCGCGGGCGGTGCCGCGGATCGAGTACGCCGCCGCGATCGTGTGGTCGCGGGCGTTCTGGTTGTAGTCGACGAACACGGCCGCGGGGTCGCGGTCCTTGCGCCACCACGTCGTCGTCACGTCCTGCGGCGCCCGACGCTCGACCTCACGGGCGAACGCGAGCGCCGCCCGGCGGACGTCGTCGAACCCGTGCTCGGGGTGGATCCGCACGTAGACGTGCAGGCCGTGCCCGCCGGAGGTCTTGGGGTAGCCGACGGCGCCGAGCTCGTCGAGGACCTCGCGGGTGGCGCCGGCGACGCGCCGCACCCGCGCCCAGTCGCACTCCCCGCCCGGGTCGAGGTCGATGCGCCACTCGTCGGGCCTCTCGACGTCGGCGCGGCGGCTGTTCCACGGGTGGAACTCGACCGTCGACATCTGCACGGCCCACGCGACGTGGGCGAGCTCGGTGACGCACAGCTCGTCGGCGGTGCGGTCGAACCGCGGGAACCGCACGCGGACGGTCTCGACCCAGTCGGGCGCACCCGAGGGGACGCGCTTCTGGTGCACCTTGTCGCCCGCCAGCCCCTTGGGGTAGCGGTGCAGCATGCACGGCCGCTCCCGCAGTGCACGGACGATGCCGTCGCCGACGGCCAGGTAGTAGTCGAGGACGTCCCGCTTGGTGAGCCCGAGCTCGGGGAAGTATGCGCGGTCCGGGCTGCTCAGGCGCACCTGGCGTCCGCCGACGTCGATCTGCTCCGCTGCACCCGCCATGTGCCGACGGTAGCGGCACCGCCCCGACCCCACGACCCGGCGCGAGAAACCGTGTGTCCCGGATGTGTCCGTGAACCGATCGTCCGTGTCGATCGACCGAAAGGGCGAAAGATCCGCGGCCGGCGGCCGATGTCACGAGTGTGGCTGAGATCAGTGTGCGTGCGGCCGGACCCGACGACGTGAGCGAGGCGGCGGAGGTGCTCGCGGAGGCGTTCGCGAGCGACGAGCTCTCCGTGGCCGCGTTGGGGCGGCCGCGGAACGCCCGCGGGGCCCTTCGCACGGTGTTCACGAGCCTCCTGCGTCACCACTACGTGCCGCGGGGGATCGTCGACCTGGCAGTACGCGACGGGCGGGTCGTCGGTGCGGCGGCCTGGTCACGACCGGGCGAGAACGACCTCCGCCTCGGCGAATTCGGCGCGCTCGCCGTCGATCTCGTGCCCGCCCTGGGGTGGCGGGTGCTGCCGGCGGCGTCGTACGCGTGGCGCACCGACCGGGTGCATCCGCGCCCTCCGCACTGGTACCTCTACGCGATCGGCGTGCGGATGCCGGGCCGCGGCGTGGGCGGCATCCTGCTCGATCACGCGCTCGCCCGGGCGGGTGGGGTGCCGAGCTACTGCGAGGCGTCGACGCCCGACAGCGCCCGCCTCTACGAGCGCAAGGGCTTCCGCCGCATCGGTGAGGCGCCGACACCGCGCGGCTGCCCGCCGCAGCCGCAGCTGTGGCACCCCGGTGGCCGGCCGTCCTGACCCGCTGCAGGTCGACGACACCCGGCAGTGGCCCCGGGCGTCCAGCATCGAGGGCTACCGCCGGTAGGTCCGCAGGAGGCGGTGGGGGAGGGGGCGTTGCCGGCTCGTGTCCCACGGCCGGGCGATGCCGCCGAGCTCGAAGACGTGACTGAGCAGCGTCGCGGTGAATCCCCACACGAAGAGCCCGTCGACCTCGAAACCGGGGCCGGAGTACGTGTCGAGACGCACCGTGAACCGGTTGGCCGGGTCGAGGAGCTCGTCGACATCGGCCCGCACGACACGGGCGACCTCACCGGAATCGACGACCCCGATGGGATGCGGGGCGCGCCACCAGGCGAGCACCGGCGTCACGGCGTTCTGGCTCGGATGCATGAACAGCGGCGGCAGTTCGTCGACGATCTCGACGGAAGCCGGGTCGAGGCCGACCTCCTCCTGCGCCTCCCGCAGCGCGGCGGCCACGGCACCGTCGTCCTCCGGTTCGACGTGACCGCCCGGAAAGCTCACCTGGGCGGCGTGCGAGCGGAGCGTCGACGCCCGCTCGGTGAGGATGACGTCGCTGCCGTCGTCACCCTCGGCGAACGTCATGAGCACCGCGGAGCGACGTCGGGGGTGGGGCGGCGGCACGAACTCGGCGAACCAGTCGGGCAGGTTCGCCTCGAGCGCGGGACGCACGCGGCCCAACCACTCCGGGGGCTCGTCCACGGTCCTCTCCCTCCTCGTCGCGGCGGATCCGCGGCCGGATCCCATCATCCCCCGATCGCCGTCGAGCCCGTCGAGCCCGCGACGCCTCGCCGTGTGCGGCGCCGACGTCGGAGGAGGTCGAGACGGCGGGTGCGGGTGACGCCGATGATGCGAGCGGCGGACGTGCCGACGAAGAGGCCGAGCGCGATGGCCGACACGATGCTCGCGGACTGGAGGATCGTCTCGCCCGCCATCGACGGTTCGAGGCCGAGCTGCGTCACCGACACGAGGCCGAGGGAGCCGGGCACGAGGAGCCAGAAGCTGGGGAGGAACATGACGAGACGAGGCAGCGCGGGCCGGTAGAGCTCGACGAGCGCGGCACCGAAGCTCGCCGCCATCGAGCCGAGGAGCGCCCCGAACCACGGGGACCCGACGACCGACTGGCCGAGCACCTGGAACGCGAGGGTGAGCGACAGGATGAGCGCGACCCACGGCACGAGACGCGGCGGCACCGACTCCATGAGGCTGATGCCGACGGTGAGGAGCAGCACGCCCGCGACGGGGCTCCACGGGCCGATGCCGTTGACGATCTCGTTGTTGAGCGCGGATGACGGAACCCGGAGGAGCCACGCGGCACCGGCGACGCCGAGCGCGAAGAGGAGGAGCTGGGTCGACCCGTAGGCGAGGCGGGCGGTGCCCGCCGTCATCGCGCCCGCCGCGAGCTCGGAGAGGCCGGTGACGACGAGCGCGCCGGGCAGGAGCACGGCGATCGGGGGGAGGAGGCTCCGCAGCGGACCCTCGACGAGCCCCGCCTGCCAGGTCGAGAACGCGGCGAACGCGATGAGGAACGCGACGAGGAACGGGGTGAGGGTGGCGAGGGAACGCCACCGCCCGGAGAAGCGGATGAACTGGGCCGTGACCTGCCCGGCGATGGCCGAGAAGATCACGCTCGGCCACAGCGGCTGGAGGATGAACGAGATGCCGGACGCGACGCAGATCATCCCCACCTCGAGGCCGCCGCGCGGGTACCGGTGCGGGGTGGCGCGCAGGTGGGAGAGACGGGTGAGTGCATCGGCCGGGGTGATCGCGTCGGTGAGGAGCCCGGTGCGGATCTCGGCGGTCTCGGCGCTCTGGTCGAGGCGCAGCGGCCCGCTGATCGACTCGAACGTCGCCGGGGTGCCACCGCCGAGGGACAGGGTGACGCCGGTGGGGGAGGCGGAGATCTGGAGGTCGTGGTGGCCGAGGTGGTCGGCCACGCGCCGGGTGTCGGCCTCGACCTCGTGGACGGGCTGCCCGCCGGCGACCGCCGCGGCCGAGAGGTAGGCGAGCAGTCGGCGGGTGGCGTCGATGTCGCTCATTGGCCTCGTTCTTCGTGTCTCGGAGGGGGCGGTCCGCCCGCCGGGAGGGGTGGGATCCCCGGGGTGGTCGTGCGTGTGTCGGTCTCCATGGTCGCCCACGGCAGGGGCCCGCGCGGGAGGGTTGGCGACGACGGGGGCCGCGGGTCTCCGCGGTCGGTGCAAGGAGGGTCGATCGGTTCGAATCGCCCTCTTGGAGAAACAGTCTCATATAATGAGACATGTGTTCGGGCGAGTGACCAGTGCGATCCCAGGATGTGGACTCAATTGTGACGAATCCGTAACGCAAACGTGATTCGAACGAAGACTATGAGTGCAAACAGGCTCCCCCTCGCGCCGAATCTCGCCCACGAGGGGTGGCCTCTCGGTCACCGACCCACCCCTGGGGTCGCCGCGCAGAAGGGAACACGGCAGCGGGCGAGAGCGGGACCCGTCACACCCGCCGCCGCGTGCGGCTCGGGGCGCAGCGCATCCGCGCGGAGGACCGGAATCCTCCAGCCCGACAGACGGACCTTCCGTAGGCGGATCCGGACACATCGACACCACCATGAAGCGACTCCTCGTCGCGGCCTCCGCCGCCGTCATCGCCGTGCCTGCCCTCAGCACCGCCGCCCCCCTGCAGGCCCAGGCATCCCCCGCCACCACCGCCTCGGTCGTGCACACCTCGACGGTGTCGCACCCCACGGCGACGTCCCTCGTCGCCGCCCGCACGGCCGCCGTCAACACGGCCAACACCTACTCCCGCCGGGCGACGCGGGTGAGCTGGCGTCAGAAGGACCGCAACGCCAACCACCTCTCCCACCTCACCGCCCGCGCCCGCATGGCGCCCGCTCGCCGCGCACACCTCATCAGTCACACCCAGAAGGGCACCCGGTACCGCTGGGGCGGCACGACCGCCCGCGGTTTCGACTGCTCGGGCTACACGCGGTACGTCTACAAGAAGGCCGGCAAGAACCTCCCCCGCACGGCCCGCGCGCAGTACCGGGCGACGAAGCGGACCTCGCGTCCCGCGCCCGGTGACCTCGTCTTCTTCGGCGGCTCGCGCGCCCACCACGTCGGGATCTACGTCGGCCGTGGCCGCATGATCCACTCGCCGCGTTCCGGCAAGCCCGTCCAGGTCACGAAGATCTGGCGCGGTGCGAGCTACGGCAAGGTCCGCTGAGGTCCCTCGACGGAGACCGTGACATCCCTGACGCGCGACGTCCCGG
>NZ_BAFE01000063.1 GCF_000247995.1 Mobilicoccus pelagius NBRC 104925 | reverse complement strand
CCTCGCCGAAGTCGACCTCGGCCTCCGCGCCGGGGGCGTGGTCCTGCGGCACCATCGCCTCCACCCGACGCCCGGCCTCCAGATCGATCTGCGCGCGCCGGACCCGCACGTAGTCCCGCACCGTGGAGTAGGACAGGTCGGTGGCGTCGTGTTCGTCGCGTAGCCGGGCCAGGATCCTGGTCGCGGTGTGACGCTGCTTGCGCGGCGCGGTCAGGTCATAGCGCAGCATCTCGTCGATGGCCGGCTTGTACGGGTCCAGGCGCGGTGCCGTGCGGACCGGTTTCTTGCGGGGTGGGGGTTCGGCAGCGGCGAGGGCCTGGCGGACGGTGCGGCGGTGGACTCCGTGTTTGCGGGCGAGCTCGCGGATGGACAGGCCATCGACTCGCGCGTCGTGGCGGATGTCGGCATACAGCTGCACTCGTGACCCCATCTTGGCTCCCTTGCCCTTGCGACTGGTTCCCAGTGATGGGGACCAGCGTGGAGGGGGGGCCAGTTCAGACCGTCAACACCCCGGCAAGTCGCACGCGGGGCCAGATCAGACCGTCACAACGGGGCCAAACCAAGCTGTCACAACCATCCGGGCGGTGAACATGCGCTGCCAGATGTCCTGGCCGATGACGAGGCCCGGCACGTAGAGGAGGATCCAGGAGAGGGTGCCGGAGAACCCGAGCGACCACGGGTCCCAGTGCTCCGCGGGCAGCCGCGACATGAGGGTGGGGATGTCGCCGTACGTCGTGCTCGTGAGCAGGAAGATCGGCACGAGGACGACGATGCCGAGGGTCTTGATGACGAACTGGACGATGTCGGTGAGGGTGACCGCCCACATGCCGCCGAGGAACGTGTAGAACACGACGACCGCGCCGCTGACGATCATCGCCGCCGACGTCGACAGGCTCGGGAAGACGAGCGAGAGGATGCTGCCCATCGCGATGACCTGCACGACCGTGAGGGAGATCGTGTAGATGATCGTGAGCACCGCGCCGAGCATGCGGGCCGCCGTGCCGTAGTTGCGCTCGACGACCTCGTTGATCGAGAGCGCCCGCAGCTTGGCGAGCTTCGAGCTGATGAGCACGCCGAGGACGATGAGCCCGAGGCCGAGGCTGCCCCCGACCCACAGGCCCGCGATGCCGACCGTGTACCCGCGCTGCGCACCGCCGACCGTCACCGCACCGCCGACGGCCATCGCCGCCATGCAGCCGAAGAACGACGGGAAGCGCAGGCGCCGCCCGGCGAGGAGGAAGTCGTCGCGTTCCCTCGCGAAGAACGTCGAGGTGACACCGATGCCGAGCATCGCGAGGACGTACAGCCCGATGACGACGTAGTCGATCGTGTGGATGGAGTTCATCGTGTGCCCGCCTGATCGCGCCCGCGCGATCGTCGTCGAGTTGTGCGGCGTGCGCCGCGACGCGGCCACCTCACCGCGCGGCCCCGATCCTCCCAGGTGAACGCGGGTGTGGGCGGCACGGGGTCGACCGTCCCGAACCCACGGGGTTCCGCGGGCCACGCCCCCGGAGCCGCATCGGCGCCTACGGTCGAGGGGTGGACGACCTCGACACCGGCCTCCCCGGATGCCTCACCGTGCTGCCCGACGGCACGATCAAGCAGACGAATCCCCTTTCGGGCACACGGGTCTGGACGGTGCCCGGGCGGGCCGACCGGCCGCTCGTCGCCGCCGGATCGACCCGTGTCGCCGAGGGCCCCCGCGGCGGCGGGGTGCCCTGCGCGTTCTGCCTCGAACGCCTCGAGGACGTCCCGCCGGAGAAGGCCCGCGTCATCCGCGGCTCGGAGGCGCCCGACGCCGGAGCCGAGGGGCTCGTCGGCCTCCTCGGCGGTGGCGGGGCGGACGACGAGGGTGGTGGCGGGCGCGGCGGCGTCGGAGGCGGTGACGGGCCCGGTGGCCTCGACGGCGGCGGGCGCGGTGACCGCGGTGGCGATTTCGTCGTGCTGCGGGACGTCGCACCGGAGGAGCTGCGGGCGACGACGCCGGAGTTCCGGCGCATCCCCAACCTCTTCGAGATCGTGTCGTTCGACTACTGGCGCCGCAACCACGGCCTCGTGCCGAGCGTGACGGCGCGGGAGCGGTACGACCGGTGGGTCGCCTCGGAGACGGGCGCGCGGATCCTCGACGGGGTCCTCCGGGCCCGCCGCCCGGGCGGGGGTGGCCTCGCCGCGGGGGACGACGCCGGTCTTGCATTCTTCGCCGGGGGTCACGACCTCGTCGTCGGGCGGCGGCATCTCACCGACGACGGGCGTCTCGCGTCCTCGGGCACGCTCACCCCGGCCGAGCATCGGGCGTTCGTCGCGTTCACTGCGGAGTCGATGGGGCGGCTCGTCACCGAGATCCCGGCGGCGCGGCACGTCGCCGCGTTCCAGAACTGGCTCGCGCCCGCGGGGGCGAGCTTCGACCACCTCCACAAGCAGCTCGTCGCGATCGACGAGCACGGCGACCAGGTCGAACGGGAGCTCGCCCGGCTGCGGACCCGACCGACGCTCCACGCCGACCACCTCGCCCACGCCCGCGCGCAGGGGCTCGTCGTCGCGGAGAACGCGCACGCCGTCGCGTTCGCCGGGTACGGCCACCGGTATCCGACGTTCGAGGTGTGGGCCAAGGAGGCCGCGCCCGTCGCCGAGATGCCGGCGGCGCACCTCGCGGGCGTCTCCGACCTCCTCCACGCCCTCCACGCGGGCACGGGCCCCGACGTGCCGTGCAACGAGGAGTGGCACCACCGCCCGGTCGACGTCGACGTCGCGATGCCCCTGCGCATCGAACTCAAGTGGCGCGTCTCCACCCTCGCGGGTTTCGAAGGCGGCACGCGCATCTTCGTCACGACGATCGGTCCGTGGGACCTCCGCGACCGGATGCTCGCCTCCCTCCACCCCCTCGCCGCCGACGGCGTCCTCGCCCCCGGCGTCGAGCTGCCCGCACCCGCCTGAGACACGCGACGACCCCGTCGCACCGTCCTCCCTCGGCTGCCCACCCGTCACAGGTCACAACCACCCGACACGGCCGGCGAGGAGGGCGTAGCCGACGAACGCGACGACGTCGAGGATCGTGTGGGCGACGACGAGCGGCCCGACACGACCCCAGCGGCGGTAGGCGAGCGCGACGATGATGCCCATCGCGACGTTGCCGACGAACCCGCCGACCCCCTGGTAGAGGTGGTACGTGCCGCGAATGAGCGCGGAGGTGAGCGCCACCGTCCACCACGACCACCCCACCTGCCGCCACCGGCTGAAGAGGTAGCCGACCATGACGACCTCCTCGAGCACCGCGTTCTGCGCCGCGGCGAGGACGAGCACCGGCACCGCCCACCACACGTGCGTGAGGTTCGCGGCGGCGACGGTCGTGTTGAGGCCGAGCTCGCGGGCGACGAGGTACAACGCGAGGCCGGGGATCCCGATGACCGCCGCGAGCAGCGTGCCCCGCGCCACGTCGGAGGCGGGACGCCGCAGGTCCGCCCCGATGCGGTGCCGCGCCGAGGGGTCGTCGCGGCCGAGGAGGTACACGGCGAGGAGCGCCGGCACGACGCCGAGGACGACGCCCGCGAGCTGGTAGGCGAGGTCGAGCCACGGACGATCCGGCGTCACCGACGAGTTCATCGTCGTCGTCTGCTGCGAGAGCGCCACCTCCGCCGTGACCTTACGGAGGAACGACAACACCGCGTACACCGCCGAACTCCCGAGCGACACCCCGAGCACGAGGACCGTCTCGACGAGCAACGGGCGGCGGTGGTCCTCGAGGCTCATGGGCGAACGGTATCGGTCCCGACCGGGCCCGAAATGCGATCACCGATGGCCCACCGGGCGAGAGGGAGCCGGACCGCCGGAGAGAACGCCCTGGTCAGGGCGCCGGACGGGGAACGGTACCGAGGACGCTGCGCGTCGGTGATCGCATTCCGGGCCGCTCCGATGGGAGCGGCCCCCGGTCAACGGCGTTTCCGCAGGTCCGCGAGGAGGTCGTGGCGACGCTGCGCCGCGGGCAGGGACACCTCCCGCTTGAACGCGGCGAGATCGTCCCGTCCCCGCGCCTCCAACGCGTCGATCTCACCCGCGACGTCGGCGGGGGTCTTGTTCTGGCTCATCTTCGCCTTGCCGACGACGCGGCCGAGCCTCAGCTCGACCCCCACGACGGCGCGGAGCATCCGGTCGACGAACTCCTGCGGCGCGTCGTCGACGGACCACGTCGTCCCGGCTCCACCCGACGTGCCCGGCGTGGCCGGCATGCCGGGTACGGCCTCCGCCCAGACGTGCTCGTGCCGGTCGGTGAGGGGGCGCATCGTCGCGAGGATCCATGCGGGGTCGTCGTGGAGGACGAGCTCACCGTGGGCGTGGACCGTGACGTAGTCCCACGTCGGCACGACCCGGCCGCCGTCGTCGTGGCTGGGAAGGTCGACGGGTGAGACGTAGTGGTCGCCCTCGTGGACGACGACCGTCGCGGGCCCGAGGACGGGCCGACGCACCTGCAAGTTGTTGCGGGCGAGGTGACCGACGAGCGACCCGAGACCGATGCTCTCCGAGGCGTCGGTCACCTCCCCGTCCGGCTCCCCGGCGGGGGCCGGGACGTACTCCCACGGCAGGAACGTCACGTCGGGTTCGGGCATGCCGTCGTCACCGGCGTGGACGGTGACGAGATCCCCCGCCCCCATCCTCGCGAGGATCCGAAGGCACCCGGCGTCGGTCAGGGCGAAATGCGCAGGCACGTACACGCCGACCAGGATGCCGCACCCCACCTCCCCCGCGACCCACCCGGCCACGGCCCGGCCACGACCCGACCGCGACCCGACCGCGAACCGGTGCCGCGTCCGTAGGCTGCGGCCATGAGCGAGACGAACCCCCTGGGGCTGACCGAGGACTCGGGCAGCTACTACCGCCGCATCGACGACGACACGTACATGCCGACGCTCCACGCTCAGGGGGCGTGGCAGCCGCACGAGCAGCACATGGCGCCGGTGTCGGGACTGATCGCGCACTGCATGGAGACGTTCAACAGCCGTGAGGACATGCAGCTCTCGCGGATCACGTTCGAGATCCTCGGCGTCATCCCCGCGGCGCCGAGCACGGTGGAGTGCCGCACGATCCGTCCCGGCCGCACGATCGAGCTGGACGAGGCCGTGATGAGCGTCGAGGGCAAGCTCGTCGTGCGGGCCCGCGGGTGGCGCCTGTCGAAGCAGGACACGTCCGGCGTCGCGGGTGGGCTGCCCGCCCCGATGCCCGCCCCGGACGACCTCGAACCGTGGCGCGGCTCGACGATGTGGGGCGGCGGGTACATCCGGTCGCTCGAGTTCCGGCGCGACCCGCAGTCCGTGCCCGGCGACGGCCGCATGTGGCTGCGGTCGACGAAGACGCTCGTCGAGGACACCGACGTGAGCGACATGGCCGCCTACGTCGGGCTCGTCGACACGGCGAACGGCGTCGCCACGCGGGCGAACCCGAACGAGTGGATGTTCCCCAACCTCGACCTCACGATCCACCTGTGGCGTTCCCCGCAGGCCGGTTGGGTGGGGTTCGACACGCTCGTGACGTTCGGGCAGAGCGGCGTCGGCCTCACCTCCTCGACGCTGCACGACGTCCGCGGACCGCTCGGTCGGGCGGAGCAGATCCTCACCGTCCGCGAGATCCCGACGCGCCCCTGAACGCCGCGCAGAAGGGCCCGGGGTGCCGACTCGGGTGCAGCGGGTCGGCGACATGGGCCACGCGAGGGCGTCGGGCCGCATAGGCTCGGAGAATGGACCTCAGCTATCGGATCATCAACGTGTTCGCCGCGGCGGACGTCCCGTTCTCCGGCAACGCCCTGTGCGCTTTCCCCGAGGCCGGGAACATCGACGACGAGCTCATGCAGCAGCTCGCGCAGCAGGTGAACCTCGAGACGGTGTTCGTCCGCGAGACCTCGGACGACGGCGCGCAGATGCGCGTGTTCTCCCCCGGCGGCGAGGGTCGATTCGCCGGCAGCGCCTCCCTCGGGGCGGCGCACGTGGTCAACCAGATCCTCGGCAACCCGCGCAAGGAGCTGCGTCTCGCGGCCAAGACGGTCGACGACGTCGTCGTCTCCCCGGTGGGCAAGGACAACTGGTCGATCAAGGCCACGCACGCCGAGGTGCGTCACCTCCAGTCGACGCCGCAGATCCTCGCCTCGCTCGTCGGCCTGCGCCTCGAGTCGATCCAGGGCGAGGTCATGGTCGTCGACTCCGGTCGTTCGGGCATCGTCCTGCCGGTGAAGACGGTCGAGGACGTGCGCAAGGCCCACCTCGACGCCCGCATGCTCCACTCGTACGCGATGCTCCTCAACACCGAGCCGCAGGTGTACGTGTGGGCGGACGCCGGTGAGGACCAGATCGAGTCCCGTATGTTCTACGGCCCGCAGGGTGGTGTCGTCGAGGTGGCGGCCACCGGTTCGGGTGCGGCGAACCTCGGCCACTGGATGGCAGAGAACGGCCGCTTCGGTCATCGTCGCATCCACCAGGGTGCCGCGGTGGGTCGTCCCTCCTACCTCGACCTCGTCGTCGAGGAGAACGGTGACGTGTTCGTGGGCGGGCACGTCCACGAGATCGCCTCGGGTACCTTCACCGTCTGATCCGCCAGGGCGGAGGTCACGGCCCCGGGATGCGCGAGGAGCGCGTCCCGGGGCCGTTCGCCTGTCCGGGGTGGGTCGGCGGGGTGGTCAGCGCGGCGTGCCGGGCATCGGCAGGACGTCGGGGGCGAACGCCGCGACGAGGTGGGGCAGCGCGGCGAGCGCCGTCGTGAGGGCGACGAGGAGGGTGTCGGCGCCCTTCCAGGGCGCGGGTTCGAGCCACGTGCGGGTGATGCCGCGGGTGCCGGAGGAGTAGCCGCGGGCCTCCATCGCGATCGTCATGCGTCCGGCCTGACGCACGGCCTCGACGAGCAGGGCAAACGTCATCGCGGTGACGTGCCGCAGACGGGAGATCGGTCCCCGGCCGGGGCCGAGGCCGCGCGCGTGGCGGGCGCGGTCGAGGGTGACCCAGTCGTCGGTGAGGGTGTCGAGGCGTTGGAGCGCGGCGACGGTGGCGAGCACGGGCCGGGCGGGCAGGCGGAGTCGCTGGCCGAGGTGGTCGCCGAGGGTGAACGGGTCGAGGTAGGAGACGAAGACGAGCCCACCCGTGACGAAGAACGCGACCCGCAGACCCGCGACGGCGGCGACGGCAAGGGAGCGGGGGTCGGCGAGGAGCCAGTTCGACCAGGTCACCCCGGCCGTGGCGACGAGCGCGGGGACGAGGCGCACGAGGGGGAACCCGGTGCGACCGACGAGGACGGTGAGGAGGAGCAGCTCGGCGACGAGCCCGACGACGACGGCCCTGAGGTCGTCGATGAGGAGGCCCCCGACGGCGAGGACGAACGACGACGCGAGGAGCGAGAGCGGGCCGCAGCGGGCGAGGAGTCCGATCATCGGAGGCCTTCGGGGGTCGGACCGACGGCGCGGCCGGCGTGGAGGTGGACGACGGTGTCTGCGGTGACGGCGAGGTCGTCGTCGTGGGTGCTCACGAGCACGGTGGCGCCGGCGCGGCGGGCGGCCTCGGCGAGACCGACGACCGCGGCCCACGTGAGGCGGTCCTGTCCGACGGTCGGTTCGTCGAGGGCGAGGATCGGGGCCCGATGGACCAGGGCGGCCGCGAGGGCGAGACGGCGGGTCTGCCCGCCCGACAGGCTCGCGGGGTGGCGGTCCGCGAGCCCGGCGAGGTCGAGGAGGGCGAGGAGACCGTCGGCACGTCGTCGTGCCGCGTCCTCGTCGTCGCCGAGGGCGCGGGACGTGGCGAGGAGGCACTCCTCGACGGTGCGTCCGGAGAGCGCGAGGGACGCCTGCTGGGGCACCCAGGCGGCGCGGTCGGCGAACTCGTGGGAGGTCCAGTGCGAGGGTGACCGCGAGGCGCCGTCGGCGAGGAGGGGGTCGACGAGGACCTCGCCCGCCGTGGGGCGTTCGAGGCCGACGGCGACGGAGACGAGGGAGGACTTGCCCGCCCCGCTCGCTCCCCGCAACGCCGTGAGCGCGCCCGCGGGGACGGTGAGGTCGACGCCCGCGAGCGCGGCACGCGGGGTGGGGGGACGCCGGTCGACGGCGAGGCCGCGCCGCGGGGAGCGGACGAGGCCGACGCCCCGCACGTCGATGTCACCGGGCGCGCGTCTCAGGTCGGTGAGGAGGTCCCCGGTCGCGAGCGGCTCCGGCGGCGGCACGCCCGGGACCCAGAGCCCGGCCGCGAGGAGCGCGGCCCGGTGCTCCGCGAGGATCCGGTCGGGCGCGCCGTCGGCGAGGATCCCGTCCTCGCCGAGGACGACGAGGCGGTCGACGAGCGGCTCGAGGTCCCCGTCGGCGGACCCGTCCGCCCCGAACCGGCGGCCGAGCCAGCGGTCGAGGCGGTGTTCGACGACGACGAGGGTCGCGCTGCGGCCCGCGACGGCGCGGGCGACGGCGGCGCGCACGAGGGCGGCGGAGTCGTCGTCGAGCATCGACGTCGGCTCGTCGAGGAGGAGCGCGCCGGGACGCATCGCGAGGACCCCGGCGAGGGCGAGCCGTTGGGCCTCGCCGCCGGAGAGCGCGTTCGTGCGGTGGTCGAGGCCGTAGGGGAACCCGACGGAGTCGAGCGCCTCCGCGACGCGGGCCCGGATCTCCTCGCGGGGGAGGCCGAGGTTCTCCGGCCCGAACGCGGTGTCGCGGCCGACGCGGCTGGCGACGAGGGCGTCGGCCGGGTCCTGGACGAGGAGGCCGACCCGCCCGTCGCCGACGCGGACCGGGGAGCCGTCGACGCGCACCTCCCCACCGAGGTCACCGGGGTCGACCTCGCCGAGCACCCCGGCGAGCGCCTGGAGCAGCGTCGACTTGCCCGCGCCGCTCGCGCCCGCGAGGAGGACGCGCTCGCCCGGTTCGATGCGGAGGTCGAGGTCGGCGAGAACCGGCGTCGTGCGACCGAGCGGCGTCCACGAGAGCCCGCGCGCCTCGAGGCCGACCGGGACGAGCGTCACCGGCGTGCCGTGACGAGGTGTTCCTCACCCGGGGGGAACGCGTTCACGGCGCCGGTCGCGGCGAGCGCCCTGACGAGCGCGTGCCCACCGAGGCCCGCGATGACGAACCCGGAGACGACGCCCGCGACGAGGTAGACGAGCTTCCACGTCCACGAGTACTCGGGGACGTAGGACCACCACTCGTAGAGGACGATCTCGAGGACGGCGCCGAGCATGCCGCCGAACACCGCGGTGGAGAGGTCGAACCGACGCCAGCGCCACAGGGCCGCGACGATCTCGACGCCACCGGCCTGGAGGAGGCCGGAGACGAGCACCATCGCCGCCCACTGGTTGCCGAGCAGCATCTCGACGGTGGCGGCGACCATCTCGCACAGCAGGGCCGCACCGGGGCGGCGGACGAGGAGCGCACCGGCGACGGCGGGGAGGATCCATACGCCGAGGAGCAGCTCCTGCGCCGGCGGGAACACCGAGAGCGCCGCCTTGAGGGGTTCGTAGAGGAGCATGTCGAAGCCCCAGAACGCGACACCGAGCGCGACGCCGAGGACTGCGAGGGTGACGATGTCGACCGCCCGCCACGCGGACGGGCCTCCGCGGGCCTGTCGGCGGCCGGGCCGGGTGAGGCCCTGCACGTCGGCGATGTGGCTGTTGCTCATGCGTTCTCCCGTGACGATCCGATGCCGGACATCCTCGGGGGCGGGCGCGGGTACGCCTCGTGAGAACTCGACTCCCTCCGCCGGTGCGAGCCGGATCAGGTTCGAGGGTCTGCGGACGGGCCGCACTCTCAGCGCCGGAGCGCTCCCCTGTCGATGTCGACCCACTGTATCTGCCGCGCGGCCCACCCGTGCCCCGGTCGAGGGCCCGCCCGCCCCTGTCGCCGATCGCCCCGCGGCCTGGCACACTTCCTGTCATGGGTGACAAGCTGTTCAAGATCGTGGGTACGGCCCTCGCCGTCGGCTCCGGCGCGCTGGCCAAGAAGGTCTCCGAGGGCGGCTGGAAGGCCGTCATGGCGAGCGACCCGCCCGCCAACCCCGAGGACCCCGACACCAAGCTCGTCGAGGCCGTCCTGTGGGCCGCGGCGTCGGGCGCGATCATCGCGCTGGCCCGCATGCTCGCGACGCGCCAGTGGACGCAGTACTACGCCAAGTCGGCCGGCCACAAGCCGGCGAACCCCAACGACGTGAGCTGAGCGTGCGCGCCTCCGTCGACGGCGTCACGCCGACGGTCGCCGAGGACGCGTGGACGGCGCCGACCGCGGTCGTGGTCGGCGCCGTCACCGTCTCCGCGCAGGCGAGCCTGTGGTTCGGCGCGGTCGCGCGAGGCGAGGGCGGCGAGATCCGCATCGGTGCCCGCAGCAACGTGCAGGACAACGCGGTGCTCCACGCCGATCCGGGATTCCCGTGCGTCCTCGGCGAGGACGTCACCGTCGGTCACGCGGCCGTCGTCCACGGCTGCACAGTCGAGGACCGGGTGCTCGTCGGCATGGGCGCCACGGTGATGAACGGTGCCCATGTCGGGTCGGACTCGATCGTCGCGGCCGGCACCCTCGTCCCCGAGGGCGCACAGATCCCGCCGTGTTCGCTCGTCATGGGCGTCCCCGGCACGGTCCGTCGCGAGCTCACCGACGCCGAGCTCGAGCGGGTCGCCCGCAACGCCGCCGTCTACGTCGACAAGGCCCGGCTGTACGCGGCCACGCTCGACGTGGAGGACGCTCCCGAGACCCCCGGCGGCGCACCACGCCCGTGATCCTCGGCCCCCGACGGCTCCACCGCGCACGGTGGGCGAGACCACAGGTCCGAGGACCTTCTCCTCCACCGCCGGGGCGCGATCGGGGATACCGTCGGCACATGACCACTCACATCGTCGCGATGGGCGGTGGCGGGTTCTCCTCCTCGGAGGACTATCGGCCTACCAGCCTCGACCGGTACATCCTCTCCCTCACCGATGCGACCAACCCGTTGGTCTGCTTCGTGCCGACGGCCTCGGCGGATGACGGCCTGTACGTGTCGCGGTTCATCAACGCGTACAGCTCGCACGTGCGCACGTGCGTCCTCACGCTGTGGAGCGGGGCGGCCGACGCGATCGCCCGCATGGACGAGGTCGACGTGTTCCTCGTCGGCGGCGGCAACACCCTCAACATGCTCGCCCTGTGGAGCGCCCACGGTCTCGGCCAGCGGTTCCGCTCCTACGCGCAGGACCCGACGCGCGACGTCGTCCTCGCCGGCGTGAGCGCGGGCGGTTCCGTGTGGCACGAGGGCTGCACGACCGATGCCTACGGTCATGGCATCAGTGCGCTCTCCCTCGGTCTCGGCATCGTGCCCGGCAGTTTCTGCCCGCACTACGACTCCGAGGCCGAGCGTGCGCCGCAGTACAAGGAGTTCATCGACACGAGCCAGCTCCCGAGCGGCTACGGCGTCGACGACGGTGCCGCGATCCACTACGTCGACGGCAAGCTCGAGGCCTGCGTGGCCGAGCGCGCCGGCGCCGGGGTGCACCGCCTCCAGCAGCATGAGAACGGCGTCTCCGTCACCGACCTCGACACGAAGGTTCTCTGACTTTCCTCTTCGGGGCCCCGGCCGATCCTCCGTGACCGGCTCGGCCCCATCTCCGCACAGGCGGCTCCTCCCGCCAGGTCCGTTCCGGCACGGTGGGGCCGCCTGCCCGCGTCCGGGGTCGTCGTGACCGGCCCGGCGAGGTGCCGTGTCCGGGCCTTCGTCACGACCGGAAGATCCCCGCCCCCACCGCCCGGCTCGGTGTGTAGGGTCGAATCACCTGGACGATCGACCCATACGTCCGCCAGGGGGATTCACATGCCGCGCTCGACCCGCCCGATCACCTCGGTCCTCGCCGCCGCTACGGCGCTCGCCCTCCCGCCGGCCGGCGCAGAGGCCGCCGCAGCCCGCCCCGCGGTCGGGGCCACGACCACAGTCTCCGCCGCCTCGCAGCCCAGGCCGAAGCGGACGACCGCCAGGCGGACACCGACGCGGACCACGGCGACGAGGACCGCCACGAAGCGGACCTCGACGACGAAGGCCACCGCGGCGAAGACCGCCACGACGAAGACCACCACGACGAAGACCACGACGACGGCGGCGCGGCCGACGGCGGCGCGGCCGACGAGGACGACGGCGCGTCGCCCGTCGACCCGGCCGACGACGCGGACGGTGAACCGCGCGACGGCCCCGGTGCGGCCGCACGGGCCGGTGGTGCCGGGCAAGGTCGCCTACCTCACCTTCGACGACGGCCCGACGGCGGCGTACACCCCGCAGGTCCTCGAGATCCTCCGCCGTCACCGCGCAGAGGCGACGTTCTTCATGATCGGGCAGCAGGCCACGGCGCATCCCGACCTCGTGAAGCGGGTGCGCGCGGAGGGACACGCGATCGGCAACCACACGTGGAGCCACCCGAACCTCGCGACGTCGTCCGCGGGGGCCGTCACGGACGAGCTCCGCCGGGCGAACCAGGGCATCGGCGGACGGGTCCGGTGTCTCCGACCGCCCTACGGGGCGACGAACGGACGCATCACCTCCCTCGCCCGTGGCCAGGGGCTCACCCCCGTCCTGTGGAACGTCGACAGCCGCGACTGGACCCGCCCCGGCGTGGCCACGATCACGACGAACGCCCTCGCCGCACCGGCCGGGGGCGGTGCCCCGACGATCCTCTTCCACGACGGCGGCGGCACCCGCACCCAGACGGTCGCGGCCCTCCCCGGCGTGCTCGACTCCCTCGCCCGCCGCGGATATCGCTTCGACACGCTCCCCGTCTGCCGATGAGGTGATGGACGACCCCTCTCGTCGGCGCTGACGCATGTCCCGGCGAGGGGTCTCACGGCGGGAGGGTCCCGTCGCGGTCGTGCGCGAGGAGGCCCGATGCCGACGGTGGGATCCGTGACGATGACCGGGCTCGGCGTGCTGGGGACGGCGCTGCTCCTCGCCGGGCCGATCACCTCGTGGGCCTCGACCCTGCGCGACCCCGCCCTCGCACCGGCACCCGCATCCGTCGTGACCGTGACGACGGCTCCTGCGCCCGGGCCGACCCTGCCCCGGGAGACGTGGACCGTGCAGGCGGCGGAACCGGCCACCCCGGCGGGAGCGACGCCCGGCGTACCGTCGGCACCTCCGACCCCCGCACCGACGACCGTCCCGGCAGACGCAGCCGTCGACGCACCCCGCCCGTCGCGGGACAAGGTCGCCTACCTCACCTTCGACGACGGCCCCGACCCGACGTACACGCCGCAGATCCTCCACGCCCTCGAGGCCTACGGCGCCAAGGCGACGTTCTTCATGATCGGGGAGGAGGCCGCCCGGCACCCCGGCCTCGTCCGCACGGTGCGCGACGGCGGGCACGCCGTCGGCAACCACAGCTACACCCACCCGTGGCTCTCGAAGCTGCCGGCCGCGGCCGCGAAGTCGGAGGTCACGCGGACGAACGCCGTCCTCGATGGGCAGGTCACGTGCCTGCGTCCCCCGGGTGGCATGACGGGCGGTTCCGTCGGCGCGGTCGCCCGCGAGCTCGGCATGGGCCTCGTCATGTGGAGCGTCGACACCCGCGACTGGACGCGGCCCGGCACCCCGGCGATCGTCCGGAACGCCCTCGTCCCGCCCGACGGCGGCGGCGACGAGCCCCTCGAGATCCTCTTCCACGACGGCGGTGGCGACCGCAGCCAGACTGTCGCGGCCCTCCCCCGCGTGCTCGACCGACTGTCCACGGCCGGCTACACGTTCGAGACCGTCCCCACCTGCGGCTCCTGACGCGCCGTCTCACCGCGCCACCGCCACGCCACGCCGCTGTCACCGCCACGCAACGCCGCGCCGCGCCCTGCCTGCGACGACGGAGGACGACCGACGTCCGACCCCGCGGCCTCCCCCGGACGCGCGTCGCCCCCTCCACGCGGTGCATGGAGGGGGCGACGGGGTGTCGGTGGCGTCCGAAGACGTACGGGCGACGGATCAGGCCTTCGGCGTGAACCGCTCCCACACGCGGTGGGTACCGAGGAGCTCGACGAGGGAGTCGACACCCTTCTCGGCGTCCTTGGCCGCGACGACACCGGGGGCCTCGGTGGAGACACCAGCCGCCGCGAGCGCGACCTCCGCGTTCGGGAGGAACGCGATGGCCTTGCAGTGGCGGTATATCTCCGAGAGGAGCGTCGACAGGCGCGGGTCGGACTGGTTGTTCGGCACCCCGGCCGGGTCGCCGGCCTTCGCGTCGAACGCCCCGCGGGCGTCGGGCGCCGGGGCGATCGCGGAGACGACGAGGACCGCGTCGTACTCGATGGAGCGGGTGGTGAGGAGCGTCCGGTCGATGACCGGGCCCTTCGCCCCGCCGAGGTGGCCACCGTGCCCGGCGAGGACGAACGGGGTCATCCCCTCCTTCTCGATGGCGGCGACCGCGGCCTCGACGGCCTTGAGGTCCGCGTCGTCGTCGGCGACGACACCGACCTTGCGGCCCTTGACCGGGTAGGTGACGCCAGGCTTGATTTGGGCGAGCGCGGGGCTCGGCGCCATGTCCGTGACGTCCGTCGTCGTGGGCGCCGGGACCTCCATGCCGAGGCCGGTGGCGACCGTCTTCGCGAGGTCGGCGTCGATCGCGGCGAGGTGCGCGAGCTGACGCTCACGGATGGGCGTCTCGAAGCACTTGCCGAGCTCGAACGTGTACGCCGACGCGACGTGCTCCTGCTCCACCGGGCTGAGGCTGCGGTAGAAGAGGCGGGTCTGGCTGAAATGGTCCTCGAACGTCACCGGGTTGGCGCGGACCTTCTCGCCCTCGACCTTGGTGGGCACCTCGATGAAGGGGCGCTCGTCGGTCGGGGTGGGCAGCGGGTTGCCTGCGTCGATGCTGTTCGGGCGGTACGGGGCCATGCCCGTGTGCACCGCCTGCTGTCCGTAGCCGTCACGCAGGTTGTCGTTGACCTCCGTGTGCGGACGGTTGATCGGCAGCTGGTCGAAGTTCGGGCCGCCGAGGCGCGTGAGCTGCGTGTCGATGTAGGAGAACAGACGCCCCTGGAGAAGCGGGTCGTTCGTCACGTCGATGCCGGGCACGAGGTGTCCGGGGTGGAACGCGACCTGCTCCGTCTCGGCGAAGTAGTTCGTCGGATTGGCGTTCAGCACCATCTTGCCGATGGGCTGCACCGGGCACAGCTCCTCCGGCACGAGCTTGGTGGGGTCGAGCAGGTCGATCCCCTCGAACATCTCGTCCTCGGTGTCGGGCATGACCTGCACGCCGAGCTCCCACTCGGGGAACGCGCCGGCCTCAATGGCGTCGGAGAGGTCGCGGCGGTGGAAGTCGGGGTCGTTGCCCTGCGTGAGCTGGGCCTCCTCCCACACCTGGGAGTGGGCGCCCGCCGCCGGCTTCCAGTGGAACTTGACGAGGCTCGTCGAGCCGTCGGGGCCCGTGAGGCGGAACGTGTGGACGCCGAAGCCCTCCATCGTGCGGTACGAGGCGGGGATACCGCGATCCGACATGTTCCACATCGTGTGGTGCTGGGCCTCGGTGTGGAGGGAGACGAAGTCCCAGAACGTGTCGTGCGCGCTCTGGGCCTGCGGGATCTCGCGGTCCGGGTGCGGCTTGCCGGCGTGGATGACGTCGGGGAACTTGATGCCGTCCTGGATGAAGAAGACGGGAATGTTGTTGCCGACGAGGTCGAAGTTGCCCTCGTCCGTGTAGAACTTCACCGCGAAACCGCGGGTGTCCCGCACGGTGTCGGCGGAACCACGGGAGCCGAGGACGGTGGAGAACCGCACGAAGACGGGAGTCTCGACGTCCTTGGCGAGGAACCCGGCGGTCGTCAGCTTGCCGGCCGTGCCGTAGGCGGTGAACACGCCGTGCGCGGCGGCACCGCGGGCGTGGACGACGCGCTCGGGGATGCGCTCGTGGTCGAAGTGCGTGATCTTCTCGCGCAGGTGGTGATCCTGCAGCAGCGTGGGGCCACGACGACCCGCCTTGAGGGAGTGGTCGGTGTCGCGGACGCGCGTGCCGGTCGCGGTGGTGAGGTACTCACCGGCCTGGGCGCGACCCGGGGCGGAGAAGGGGCACCCGGTGGCGGTGACCTGCGCCGGAGCGGCCTGGTCGGACGTCTGCGCGGGCGGGCCGGTGGGAGTGGTGGGCTCGTCGACGGTGGGCGGGGTGTGATCAGCCATGGAAACCTCCAGTATGTCGAGCGGTTCATTGCTGTTCTTACCCGTTCCTGTCCGTTTCATCCGGAGCGCCCGGGCGAGGGGGTCCCGGCCTCGCCCGGTTGCCGCATGTGGACGTGGGTAAGGGTCGGAGGAACCCCTCGTCCTCCGCCGACGTGCATCCCGCCACCGGGGCAGGAGGGCGACGTATCCCGAAGCGGAGGACGCTCATGCGCATCGGACCGACCCACAGGTCCCACGACCAGGCCTCTCGGATCCCCGGCGCCGACCGGCCCGGTGGAGGCGCGACGGAGACCGTCGACGCCGTCGTCGTCGGCGGTGGCCATCACGGACTCGTCGCGGCCTCCTACCTCGCCGACGCGGGCTGGGACGTGCTCGTCCTCGAGGAGCGGGACGTCGTCGGCGGCGCCGTCGGCTCCCGCGAGGTCGACGGGTGGATCCTCGACGCGTTCAGCGCGTGCCACCCCCTGGCCCTCGCCTCGCCGGTGCTCCGCGCGCTCGACCTCGAGGAGCACGGGCTGCGATGGGCGCACGCACAGACGCAGCTCGCGCACGTCGCCCGCGCCGGGTCCGGCCCGGCGCCCGCTGTCCTCGCCCGCGCCGAGGACACGGCCGCACTCCTCGCCGAGGACGACCCACGCGACGGACGCACGTGGCTGCACCTCGTCGAGCAGTACGAACAGATCAAGGGCCCGCTGCTCGACGCGATCCTCACGCGCTGGCCCCCGGTGGCCGACGCGGCCCGCCTCGCACGGATCATCGGCCCGGCCGACCTGCCCGACTTCCTCCGCTTCGCGCTCCTTCCGACGACCCGCATGGGCGAGGAGCTCTTCCACGGCCGCGCCGGGCGGGAGCTGCTCGCGGGCAACGCGATGCACGCCGACGCACCGCCCACGGCGCCGGTCAGCGGCATGTACGGCTGGCTCATGACGATGCTCGCCCAGGACGTCGGATTCCCCTCCCCCCAGGGCGGCACCCGCGAGCTCGCGTTCGCCCTCGGCCGCCGCGCCGAGTCGGCGGGCGCCCGCATCGAGACGGGGGTCACCGTCTCCCGCGTCGTCGTGCGCGGCGGGCGGGTGCACGGCGTGGAGACGGCCGACGGTCGCCGTATCGCCGTCCGCCGCGCCGTCGTCGCCGACACGAGCGCCCCCACCCTCTACGAGGACCTCCTCGACGAGCGCGACGTGCCCGCCGGGCTCCGCACCCGGCTGCGGGCGTTCCTCTGGGACCTGCCGACGGTCAAGCTCAACTACCGTCTCGCCGAACCGATGCCGTGGACCGCGCCGCAGGCCCGGGGCGCGGCCGTCGTCCACGCCGGACGCGACGTCCCCGGTCTCGTGCAGTGGTCCGCCGAGCTCGAGGCGGGGAGCGTGCCCGAGCAGCCCTTCGCGCTCATCGGCCAGATGAGCGGCATCGACGCCACCCGCTCCCCCGCGGGCACCGAGACGATGTGGCTCTACACCCACCTGCCCCGCGGATGCACCGACCCGGGCGCGGCGGAGGAGATCACCCGTCGCGCCGAGGCGATGCTCGACGAGTACGCCCCCGGGTGGCGCGACCTCGTGCTCGACCGGTGGGTGCAGACCCCGCAGGGTCTCGAGGCCGACGACCGCAACCTCGGGCAGGGCGGTGTCGGCGGCGGCACCCAGCAGCTTCTCCAGCAGGCGATCTGGCGCCCGGCCACCGGCCTCGGCGGGCCGTGGACCCACGTCCGCGGTCTCTACCTCGGCAGCGCCGCGACCCACCCGGGTGGCGGCGTCCACGGCGGCTCCGGATACCTCGCGGCCCGCGCGGCCCTCAAGGACGCCGGGGGCGTCGGCCCCCTCACCGCACGGGCCCGGTCCGCCGCGCTGCGCCGGTTCCACGACCGACCCGCTCCCGCCTGGACGGCGCGCACCTGACACCCACCCAGGCTCGACACGCGCTCGACATGCGCCGGGCACACGCCGGGCACACCGGGCACACCGGGCATACGCCGGGCACACCGCACGAGGGCCCGCCTCCGGCCACGAGCCGGGGCGGGCCCTCGTCATGCAGTGGCAGGACGACGTGCGTCGGGGCGCGTCAGGGCTGGGTGCGGCGCTCGGCGAGGAAGGCGAGACGGCGGAGGGTCTCGACGTTGCGCGGACCGATCGCGGCCTCGCGGGCAGGCTTGGGCAGGAACGACATCGGGCCGTTCGTGAAATCCTCGGCCATGCGCACGAGCGTGCCGCCGTCCTGCGGCACGAGGGTGATCTCGACCCTCGCCTCCCCGGCGGGGCGGATCCGCGCCTTGAGGACGATGCGACGGCCGGGCTCGGACTCGAGCACCTCGGTCTCGTCGTCGATGAGCGCCGGCCATCCGCCGACCGAGTGGTGGAGTCGGCCCCCGACGCCCGGCCAGGTCGGCTCGACGGCGCGCATGCGGGACGCGCCGACGACCCACGAGGGGAAGGTCCAGCCGTCGGCGATGACGGCCCAGACCTGCTCGGGGGTGGCGGGGGTGTGCCGTTCGGTGACGTTCATGTCGTGCCCCTTCGGGGAGGGAGGTTCGGGCGGCGTGGGTCTCGGCCGCACCCTTGTCATACCCCGCTCCGACGCGCCCCAATCCACCCGCCGTGTCGGATCGACGCATCCCCTCACCGGGCCACGCGGAGCATGCATTTCGCCGCACTGCGTGTGACACTCGGTGGCGATGAAGCTCTTCCGCCGAGGGACCCCCGCGTCCCTGTCAGAGATCCGCACCCGCGTCCGCCTCCCCGTGCCCCCGCCGCCGGAGCCCGTCGCGGTCGCTCCCGCGCCGGCGTTCAGCTACAGCGACCCCCGTCCCGCCGACCAGGCGATCCCGTTCGCCCTCAAGGTGTCGGCGGGCATCGCGTGGCGGGTCGTCGTCATCGCGATCGCGCTCTACGGCCTCGGGATGATCATCGGCAGGACGAGCTCGGTCGTCATCCCCGTCGCCGTCGCGCTGCTCCTCACAGCCCTGACGATGCCGCTCGCGGTGTTGCTCAACCACCGCCTCCACTTCCCGCGTGGGCTCGCGGCGATCACGACGCTGCTCGTGAGCGTCGGCGTCGTCGCCGGCCTGCTCACCCTCGCGGGCAACCAGATCGTCATCGGCGTGCAGGGCCTGTCGACCTCGGCGGGCCTCGGCCTCAGCCAGATCCAGGCGTGGCTGAGCAACGGTCCCCTCGGCGGGCAGATCGACGAGGCCATCAACCAGGGCCGCGCCTGGGTGCAGTCGCACGCCGGCGACCTCACGAGCGGCGCTCTGTCGGCGGGTCAGACGGCGGGCAACCTCGCCGTCGGCGCGATCATGACGATGTTCGCGATGTTCTTCTTCCTCGCCGACGGCGACCGCATGTGGTCCTGGTGCGTCGGCCTCGCCCCCAAGCAGGTCCGCGAGCCCGTCCACGAGGCGGGCCGCCGCGCGTGGGTGACGCTCAGCTCCTACGTCAAGACGCAGGTGCTCGTCGCGGGCGTCGACGCCGTCTTCATCTCCCTCGGCGCGTTCCTCCTCGGGTTGCCCCTCGTCATCCCGCTCGGCCTCATCGTCTTCTTCGCCTCGGCGATCCCCATGGTCGGCGCCGTCGTCTCCGGCGCCCTCGCCGTGCTCCTCGCTCTCGTCGTCAAGGGCCCGCTCGCGTCGCTCATCATGCTCGGCGTCGTCCTCGCGGTGCAGCAGATCGAGGGCAACCTCCTCCAGCCGATCCTCATGAGCAAGGCCGTGTCGCTGCACCCGCTCGCGACGCTGCTCGGCGTGGCCGTCGGCTCCTACCTCTTCGGCATCGCCGGTGCGCTCTTCGCGGTGCCGCTCATGGCGATCACGAACACCGTCGTGCTCTACCTCAACGGGCACGACAAGTTCCCGATGCTCGGCCAGGACGCGTCGATCCTCACGAACTCCGCCAAGAAGCTGTCCGGTGACGCCGCGGAACGGGACGAGGCCGTCACCCCCGGCGCGGGCGACAACGACAAGCTCATCGGGGGCATCAACCCCGAGGCCCACGAGCGGGAGCAGCAGGCCGAGGACGCCGCTGCCGAGGCCGCGACCCACGACGAGACCGTCGACTCCGAGGGCACGGTCGAGAAGCGGTCCTGACCCGGCCGCTCCGCCCGCCCCGGCCGTGTCGGAGGGGTCACGTCCCGATGCGGACGAGGCCCGTCTCGTAGGCGAGGACGACCATCTGGACCCGGTCGCGCAGGTCGAGCTTGGCGAGGATCCGCCCGATGTGCGTCTTCACGGTCGCCTCGGCGAGGTAGAGGCGTGCGGCGATCTCGCCGTTCGTGTACCCCTTCGCGACCGCCTCGAGGACCTCTCGTTCCCGGTCGGTGAGGACGTCGAGGCGCGCGTCGGGCCGTGCGCCCGACTCCGGCAGGGAGGGGACCACCCGTTCGAGGAGCCGCCGTGTCGTGCTCGGCGCGACGACGGAGTCCCCCCGGTGCACCGCCCGGATCGCCGCGAGGAGTTCGGCGGGCCCGGCGTCCTTGAGGAGGAACCCCGCCGCCCCCGCCTTGAGGGCGGCGAAGACGTACTCGTCGAGGTCGAACGTCGTGAGGACGACGACCCGGGGCGCGTCCGGCAGGGCGCAGATGCGGCGGGTGGCCTCGACCCCGTCGAGACGTGGCATCCGGATGTCCATGAGCACGACGTCCGCCTCGTGCGCCTCGACGGCGGCCACGGCCTCGAGCCCGTCTGCCGCCTCGGCGACGACGCTCATCCCGGGCGTCGCGTCGAGCACCATGCGGAACCCGGCCCGCACGAGCTCCTGGTCGTCGACCAGCACGAGCCGGATCGGCGCGTCCTCACTCATCCCTACTCCTTCGCCGACCCCGGCGGTGGGGGCCGCCTCACGCGCGCTCACGACCTGCTCGGATCTGCAGCATCGTAGGGAATGCGGGCCTCGACGAGGAACCCGCCTCCCGGCGCGCCGCCCGCCCACAGGCGCCCTCCGACGGCGGTGAGACGCTCGCGCATCCCGACGAGTCCGTGCCCCTGGCCGTCGGGGACCCCGCCGGGTCCGACGCCGTCGTCGCGGATCGTGAGGAGCAGGGCCTCGGGCAGGTAGTCGAGCGACACCCACACCCGCGCCTCGCCGGCGTGCTTGATGACGTTCGTGAGGGACTCCTGCACGACGCGGTAGACGGCGAGGTCGGTCGCGCGGGAGAGCGGACGCCGACGGCCGGTGACGTCGGTCGAGATCTCGAGCCCGGCGTCGCGAAGCGGCCCGACGAGCTCCTCGAGGGAGTCGACGCCGCCCGTGGGGGCGTACTCGGCCTCCCCGTCGTCCTGCCGCAGGACACCGACGAGGCGGCGGGTGTCGGTGAGCGACTCCCGCGCGGTGCGCCCGATCGTCGCGAGGACGTCGGAGGCGGTGCGGAGCGCCTCCGTGACGACACGAGGATCCTCCCCCTCGCGGGCCCGCTCGAGGGCGCTGTCGAGGGCATACGCGGCGCCGTCGGACTGGACGACGATGACCGAGAGGGAATGGGCGACGACGTCGTGCATCTCGCGGGCGATGCGGGCCCGCTCCTCCTGCGCGGCGAGACGCACGTTCTGCACCCGGCTCCGCTCGACCGCAAGCGCCTTCTGCCGGGTCTCCTCGGCCGCCTCCGCCCGCTGCCGCACGAGCGCGCCGAACAGCCAGGCCGGCAGCGTCACGGCGAGACACATGGTCGCGAGGACGAGGACGGTGAGGACGTACTCCCCGGGCCCCCCCGCAGGATCCCCGTTGAACGACGCCGACCAGCTCATCCCGGCGAGGAGGCTCCCCGCTCCGGCGAGGACGAGTCCCGCTCGACGCACCCGCCGGTCGGGGCTCCACCGGGCGATCGAGTAGACGGCGACGGGCACGCCGACGTTCGCGGCCGTCGGCTCGTCGAGGAGGACGAGTTGGACGAGGTGGGGGAGAACGAGGACGAGCGCGACGGCCATCGGGTGGGTGCGTCGCCACAGGAACGGCACCGAGAAGAGGATCACGCAGAGGAACGCGACGAGACCCCATACCGGATCGGCGTACGCCGTCTCGGACTGCGTCATGAAGGGCACGCCGGCGACGAGGAGGGTGCCGACGAGGAGGAGGTCGGTGAGGGTCGGGGGCGGCCCGGACCAGAGTCGTCGGGCCTCCCGGCCGAGGTGCTCGGTGAGGTCGAGGAGGTCGCGGGCGAGGGTGCGCCGGGGCTGCCCGGGCGGGGTCGTCGACGTCACCCCCTCACTCTCGGGCATCGGGGGTCGCGTCGTCGCACCGCCGCCCGACCGGGCGCCCCGGACGTCGTCCTGCGGTTCCCCGAGGCGGAGGTATCCACGGGCGGCCGTGAGGGGCCCGTCGGCGTCGGGGATCACGCGGTCGTCGTCCATGCCCTCCACGCTAGGAACGGGGAGGCCACGGTGTCGTCAGCCCGAGGTCCGAACCGCGGGTACGACCGTGGTCGCAGGCACGCACGCAGCGCGCGGGGACGCGGGGCTCAGCGTCGGACGCCGGCCAGGGCCTGCTCGAGGAGGGTGGGCCAGGCGGAGACGTCGCGGTCGGTGAGGGCCACCCAGTCGCCGGAGGTGCCGGTGACCGACGGCAGGGCGAGGGCCTCGTCGCGAGCCGGGCTGCCCTCGGGGAGGAGCACCTGCGCGCCGCCTTCGGCCAGCCGGGCGAAGGGGATGCCGTCGACCTGGAGGGTGCGGGCCCCGTCGACGGTCTCCTCGACCACTCCCGACGCGGCCAGTTCGCTTGCCATGCGGTCGAACAGGTCATGCGTATCCATGGGGCCAGTCTGCCCCGGACGAGGCCCCGCGGGTGCGGGGCCCGGCCGTCGCCCGGCCGGGACGATGCCACGCCGAGGCGCGAGGGGCGCCCGTCAGGCCCGACGGTCGTGGTGGAGGAC
>NZ_BAFE01000064.1 GCF_000247995.1 Mobilicoccus pelagius NBRC 104925 | reverse complement strand
TGGTGTTGGCGCTCACGGTCGTCGCGACGGTCGTGCTCGTGCGGGTCGCGCGCGGGCGACGCGGCGACGCGGTGATGACGGCGTGCGGGTGGGGACTCCTCGCCCTCGCCGTCGGGTGGATGGTGTGGTGGTGGCTCCCCGCGAACTACCACGTGGGGCAGTCGCTGCCGTTCCACCTCTCCGACTGGCTGCGGCTCATCGCGCCGCTCGCGCTCGTCACGCATCGCGGCTGGGCTGTCGTCGTCACGTACCTCTGGGGACTCACGTTCAACCTTCAGGCGCTCCTCACCCCCGACCTCGTCTATTTCCGCTTCCCCGCACTGGAGTTCGCGGGCTACTGGCTCCTCCACGCGGCGGTGTTCGTCGTGCCCGTCGTGCTCGTGTGGGGGCTCGGCTACCGGCCGACCTGGCGGGGGTGCGCGTTCGCGTGGGTGTTCACGGTCGTGTGGGCCTGCGTCGCGTACACGGTGAACCTCGCCCTGGGCACGAACTACGGCTTCGTCTCCGAACCGCCCGGCACCACATCGGTGCTCGTCCTCCTCGGCGTGTGGCCGTGGTACCTGTTCTCGGTGGCCGCGCTCATCGCGCCCGTCTACGCCCTCCTCACCTGGCCGTGGACGACGGCCCCGGCCCGACACGACACGGTCCTCCTCTCCGACGGACTCGCACGTCGTCGGCTGCCTGCCCACATGGCCGCCGCCGACGCCTGAACCTCACACCTCATCGCCCGCTCCCTCGCCCGCGACGAGGCGGGCGCGTGTCGTGGGCGATGACGACACCATCCCTTCACCGGGCCGCCCCTCGACCTCGTAGAGGTGGACACACCGACCTCCCCACGGGTTCCCCGCGCGCACCACGCCGGCGCCTGCCCAACCCCGCAGACCGTCGACAGCGACGCCCACAGGGAGGGCCCCGATGAGCACCCCGCATCTGCGGACCTACGCTGGCCACATGAACATTCGCGAACTCCTCACCGATGCCGCCTCCCGTCCCGCAAGCGCCGCCGAGCCGGTGCTCGACGGGCTCTCCGACGAGGCCGCGCACCGCATGCCGGCCGACCGCGGCAACACGATCGCGTGGCTGCTGTGGCACGCCGCCCGGCAGATGGACGTTCAGACCGTCGCACTCTCCGGCGGGAAGAGCGTGTGGACCTCCGGCGGCTGGGCGCAGCGCCTGGGCGTGGACCGCGGCGAGGACGAGTTCGGCTTCGGCGACTCCCCCGAGGACGTCGCCGCCCTGCACGTCGACGACGTCGCGGCGCTCGGTGCGCACCTGCAGGCATGCACCGACGCCCTCACCGCCTACATCGGCACCCTGAGCGAGGACGACCTGGGCGAGGTCATCGACGACTCCTACGACCCGCCCGTCACCCGCGGCGCCCGCATCGTCAGCATCATCGACGACGCCGCTGTCCACGTCGGCCAGGCCGCCTACGCCCGAGGCCTCGTCGACGGCTGGCGCGCCGCGGTCTGACCCCGATGCGTCCACCGTCGGCGTCGGCGTCATCCCGGGGCCGACGGTGATCCGTGGCGATCACGGGCGTCGGCGCCTCCCGCGCCGGGTCGGTCGCACGCCGGGCCACGTCCGCCCCGACCCGCGGGTCCAGACGACGAGGAGGAGTCCGACGATGCAGAGGACCAGGTCGAGCGAGGGCTCGGCGTAGGGGTCGACCCGGACCTCGACGGGGCAGCCCTCACCATCAGGGCGGTGACGACGATCACCAGCGTGAGCAGGCATCGCACGGCGATCCCGACGGTGCCCCACGGCCCCGCCCCTTCCCCACAGTCGCCTCGTCACCGGCATGCCGTCCACGGTAGGCGGCCGTCGCCGCGACCGCCCGACTCCCGCCTCCTCCGCCGCGCCCCACCTCGATGTCAAGGATGCGGTCGAGCGTGACGGCGACCGCACCGCCGCGGTCACCCCGCGCGCCCCCGCGTCCCACCAGACCGGGGCAGCCGGCGCGGCGGACGACGTCGACGCCACCGGCCGGTTCGTCGTGCCGGGGCTCATCGACACCCATGCCCACCTGCTCGGTCGCGAGCACCTGGACGCGATGGCCGGCGCGGGGTGACGACGACGATCGACCTGGGCACGTACCCCGACAGCCTGCTGCACGAGCTGCGCGCGCTCACGGGGACGACGCGGTTCGTCTCCGCGGGATGCGCCGCGTCGGCCCCCGGCGGTCACCGGACGGCCGAGATGGGTTTCCCCCTCGAGAGCGCCGTGACCGGCCCCGACGACGCGCGCCGGTTCGTCGACCGGCAGGTCGAGAACGGGTCGGAGGTCGTCGAGATCATCGTTGAGGACCCGCGCATCCCGAACGGCCACTGTCTGTCCCCGGAGACGCTGCGCGCCCTCGTCGACGCGGCGCACGAGCACGGCCTGTCGACGTTTGAGCACGTCGTGACGGCGTACTCGTTCACGACGGGCCTCGACGCCGGGGTCGACGTCCTCACGCACGCGCCGATCGACCGGCCGCCCGAGGACGACCAGGTGGCGCGCATCGTCGAGACGGGGACGGTCTGCTCGCCGACGCCCATCATGATGAAGGGCGGCGCCGCGGCCCGCGCCGGCCTGCCCGTGCCGGACGGGACCGGACTGCACGACGAGCTGGACCTGCTCGTCCATGCCGGCCCGACCCCGGCCGAGGTGATCGTCGCGGCCACGTCCGGCGCGCCGCCGCGACCGGGTGGGACGACCGCGGCGCGATCGCGCCGTGCCGGTGCGCGGACCTCGTCCTCTCGACGCCGACCCGACCCTCGACGTGTCCGCGGTGCGCGGAGGCCGTCAGGTGTGGACGTCAGGTGTGGATCGGTGGGGAGCGCGTGCGATGAGCGACGCGCGACCCGTGCAGCGCCGTCGGGGCTCGGCCCTGCTCGCGGCGATCCACGAGGCGACGCTCGCCGAGCTGGCCGAGGTCGGGTTCATCGCCCTGACGATGGAGGGCGTCGCCCACCGTTCCGGGGCGGGAAGGCGTCGCTGTACAAGCGGTGGGCCGACACCGAGGAGCTCGTGCTGGCCGCGCTGGCCGCGTCCGACGCGTCGTTCGACGCCGATCGGGAGCGCGTGGCGACGATGACGCCGGTCGACCTGCGCGACGCCCTCGTCGAGGTGCTCGCCCTGTTCGCCGAGGGGCTCGACACCCCGGTGGGGCGGGTGCTGCACGTGCTGCAGTCGTGGCGGCAGCAGCACTCGCGACTCCTCGCGCAGGTGTGCGAGGTGATGGTGACGCTCCGTGCGGCGGTGCTGCGCACGGTGCTCGACCGCGCCAATGCGGAGGGCGCCATGCCCGCGGCCGACGTCACGCCGACGGTGAGCAGCGACCCCCGTCTCGTCATCGCCCAGCACAGGGAGACCGGCGCCGTCTCCCGCGGCGACATCGAGGCGATCGTCGACCAGATCCTCCTGCCGGCACTGCTGCGACCCACCCACCGCGTCACCGGTTTCGTCTCGTACGGCGGCGTGTCGGGCGGCTCGCGCGCGGTGCCGCAGCTCAAGCCGGTCATCAGCGTGCTCGGCATGCCCACCCCGATGAGCGCCGTGGTCGTGCCGTTCGCGCCGAGGTTCCTCGACGAGTCGGGCAAGGCCGTCCCCGACGAGGAGATGCCGAAGTCCGCCGCCGCGATGCTCGACGAGCTCGCCGCCTTCGACCGCCGGGTGAACCCGCAGGCCCGACCCCGTCGCACCCCACCCGCGGGGCCGGTCGAGCGCTCGGCGGATGTCGGGACGCCTGGCCGCCGGCGCCGGGCGGAGCGGGACCGGCGGGGAGATCCCGGTCAGCCCGCGCGCTGCCCGCGGATGCGGGCGATGCCTTCGGCGAGACGTCGCGCATCGTCCTCGCGGATGCCCGGGTGCGCGCCGTACTCGGCGGGGCCCGGATCCTCCCCGACCACCGTTCCCCAGCGGTTGAACACCTCGAGCACGTCGCGCGCCGAGGGCCCGGGGTGGTCCAGGAGGTCGTCGACCTCGCTCACGTATTCGTCGCGCGGGGCCCCCATCTCCACCAGCCCCCACGGGTCGACCTGGGCGAACAGCTCCATCATGGCCGGCCCGTGTGGATGCTCCTCGACGGCCTGCTTCTCGGCGCGGGCCGCGGCTCTGACCTCCGTCTCGGCCTCCTTCTTCATGGGCGCACCTTACGACTCCGGGGTGTGCTCGGCGTCGCCCTCTCGCCTCGCGATGATCTTCTCCGCCTTGGTGAGCAGGGCCTCTTCGCGTCGCTGCCGGACGCGCCCGCCGAGCGCCTTGGCCCGATCGGTGACGGCCGATCCGGCGTGTTCGACGACCGACGCGGTCTCGCCGAAGAGGGCCTTGACCGAGGCCGACCAGGACGTGCCGTCGAGCTGGTCGACGCCGAGGACGTCGAGGTCGATGCGTCGCACGAACTCCGTCATGCGCGCCGTGAGGGCGTTGGCCCCCGACGTCACCTTCTGGGAGCTGAACGGATTGGCCACGCGCTGTCGCGGGGTGAGCTCGGCGCAGTCGCGGATGGAGGTGCCGACGGCGGTGACGGCCTCCGCGATGCGGCGACTGCGCATCTCTCGCGCGGCGCGGATGCCGCGGCGGTGGGCGTCGAGTTCGCCGGGCTCGGCGTCGGCGACCCGGGCGAGTTCGAGCACGTACTGCTTGTCCTGCAGTGCCATGCTGCGGGCGAGGACCCCGAGCCAGAACGTCGCGTCCTCCGGAGCCTCCGTGAGCACGTCGGCGAGACGATCGGGATCACCGTCGTGACGCCGGATGCGGTCGGCCATCGCCTCGATCTGCGCGACCGTCTCGGCCTGGATCGTCGTGAGTGCCAGGGTGTTCGCCTGCACCTTCGACCACGTGACCTCGGAGACACGGCCGGTCTCCTCGTAGACGGCGACCGCCTCGTCGACGACCCACGCGACCCCGCCGAGGCCGCCGAGCGCCTCGACCTTGCGCTGTTTCAGCAGCTCGTCGAGCTTCTCGTCGATGGTCTCCAGGTACGTCGTGATCTCGTGGAGGGATGCCTCGATGGCCTGTTGCATCGCGATGACGGCGAGCGTGGCCAGAGCCGCAGGCGAGGCAAGGCCCACCTTCGCGAAAGAAAGGTGCTTCACGATGGACCCGCCGCCACCCGAGCCCGCAAGGTTCTTGGCGCGCACCACGCCTGAGGTGAGGCCGCACGCCCCGTGTTCCTTGACCCAGGCGGCGGAGGCATCGTCGAGCTTCATCCACCGGCCACTGTTCGCCTGGATCTCCTGCACGCCGCGGAGGGCGACGCCGATCTTGCCCATCGTCCGTGGTGAGATCAGGCGCGACGACGAAGGTGCCTCCGCCACGAACTTCGCCACCTCGTCCTCGGCACCGAGAACGAAGATGCCGTCCTCCCCCTCCACCAACGTGATCCCACGTTCCCCGTCGTTCATCCCTCGATCATGACAGCGGACGTGCGCGGAGTCACCGTCCCGCGCGTCGTCATGGATTCTTCGGTGGCGCAACGTCGATCGTCTCTTTCGCGGGGCGCGGCGGGACGAGTCCCGAACCGGTTCCGTGCGGCCCGCCGCGAGCGGACGGACACGAGGGAGCCGCTCGATGCCGCCTGTGTTTGACTGCAGGAGGGTCCCGAGGGAAGGACAGCCATGTCTGCAGTCGAGTCACCGCACACGATCGTCCTGGGGGCGGGGCCCGTCGGCCTGGCCGCCGGTCTGCTGCTCACGGCGCAGGGGCATCGGGTGACGGTGTACGAGGCGCGTGACGAGCTGCTCCTGTCGGACGAGAACAGCTACCCGATCGGCGTCAACACCCGTGGTCAGGAGGCGTTGCGCCGCATCGACCCCGCGCTGCTCGAGCGGCTGCGTGAGGTGGGCGAGGTCGTCGAGGCGTTCCACATCTACAAGGGGACGCGGCGCCTGTCTCGGCTGGAGAGCGGCAAGCTCATCGCGACGACCCGCGCGTTCCTCACGCGGATCCTGTTCGAGAAGACGCAGCAGACGGAGGGGCTCACGTACGTCCCGGGCCACCGCCTCGCGTCGGCGGACCTTGCGGCGCGCACGCTGACGTTCGACCGCACGTCCGGCGACCAGGTCGTCGTCGACGCGGGCGACGCGCGGGTCCTCGCCGCCGACGGCGTGTGGTCCGCGGCGCGGCGCTCCATGGCGGAGCAGGTGCCCGGGTTCACGCCGCGCGTCGGCGACTGGGGCGTCAAGTTCCGCGTCGCCTACTCCCGGCCGCACGCCTCCGCGTCGGGCCTGGACCCGGCGGTCCACCACATCTTCACGTCCAAGGGCATCTACACGGCCACACTGCGGGACGGCGTGTGGGGCGTCGCCCTCACGGCCATCGAGGGCGACGAGGCCGAGTCGCTGCTGCTGTCGACCGACGCGAGCGAGCCCAACATCCGCGCGCTGCGGGCGCACGTGCAGGAGCACGCGCCGCTGGCCGCTCCTCTGCTCACGCACGACGACTACGAGGCGTTCTTCTCGCGTGACCCGTTCGGCGGAGCGGTCGTCATCTGCCCGCGGATCGCGTTCGACGAGTGGCTGCTGCTCATCGGCGACGCGGCGCACAGCGTCATCCCGCCGACCGGGGAGGGTGTCAACTCCGGTCTCGAGGACGCGTTTCTGCTCGCCGAGCACGCGGCGTCGGGCTCGTCGACGTGGTTCGCGGAGTACGAGGCCGCCCGCCTGCCCGACCTGCACGCCCTCGGCGAGTACGCGTGGACGCTGCGCGACAACATCAGCAGCACCGACCCGGCACGCGGCGCAGCGAACGTCGTCCTGCGGATCGTCGACACCGCCGCCGCCAAGCTCCACCTGCCGAACGCGCAGGTCGAGGCGCGCCTCTTCGGGCCCGGGTCCGGGCTCACCCCGTACCGCGAGGCGATCGGCCCGTGGCTGCGGCAGCGTGAGGCCCTCTTCCCCGTCGCGCGCGGCGCCGTGTCGGCGGCGCAGTCCGTCGCCGACCGGCTCCGCGACGATCACGACACCGCCGCCCGCCCGGGCGGATCGGCCGCATCATCGAACGGGGAGAGCATGAGGATCACCATCGTCGGCGGTTCGCACGGCTCCGGCCGGGCGCTCGCCGAGCAGGCGCTGAAGGCCGGTCACGACGTCACGGTCGTCTCCCGCTCGGGCACGGGCGTGGGCAGCGCCAAGGCCGTCACGGGCGACGCCACGGACCCGGCGGTGGCGAAGGAGGCCGTCGCGGGGGCGGACGCCGTCGTCGTCACTGTCGGCGGGTCGAAGGACGCCCCGCGCATCCGCACCCAGGTGACCGAAGCCGTCGTCGAGGCGATGCGGGAGGCGGGAGTCACGCGCCTCGTCGTGCAGTCCTCCGTCGGCGCGGGCGACTCCGCTCGTCAGCTGCCCTTCGTCCAGCGGCACATCGCGCCTCTGCTGCTCAAGCAGCCGCTGGCCGATCACGACGCGCAGGAGGACGTCGTCCGCGCGTCCGGGCTGCAGTGGACGATCGTCCGCCCCACCGGCCTGACGAACACGGACGCCACCGGCACGTGGAAGACGCTGCGGGACGACGAGCCGGGCACCCTCAACGGCACGATCAGCCGCGGCGTCGTCGGCGGCTGCCTCCTCGCCTGCCTGACCGACCCGACCACCGTGGGCACGCACCTCGGGATCAGCAAGGCCTGACCGGCCGGCGAACGACCATCGGGGCGGGGCTCACCAGGAGCCCCGCTCCGACGTGCGTCCTGGGCGACCTGTCGCCGGGTCTCACACCCCGCCTCTGCCCTCCCGAGAGCCGCTCCTCGGTCGGGTCCGCGTCTCGGACAGCCGGCCTCGCTGACGGCACCACCCGCGCTCAGTGCTTCTGCTCGTCCTTCAGCCTGGCGTTCTCGGCGACGACCTTGCGGTGGACCTCGCGCTCGTGGACGAGCCACTCCGGCGGGTCGGCGAGCAGTGCGCCGACCTGGTCGGCGTCGAGCGGTTCGGTGATGCCTGCGCGGCGCAGCCCGGAGTTGGAGATGCCGAGCTTGGCGGCGGTGACCTCCCGCGGGAACGGGCCGTTGCGGCGCAGGTCGACGAGCCACGCGGGCGGGTCGGCGCGCAGGACGTCGAGCTGGTCGCGGGTGATCGGGGTGTTCTGGAAGTCCTCCGGCGCGGCGGTCAGCAGGATGCCGAGCTTCTGGGCGGCGGTGGACGGCTTGAGGGTCTGGCTCACCCCGCGAGGGTATGTCACCCCGGGTGGGCGGTGATCGCGCACGCTAGCCTGCCCGGGTGAGCGAGGAGAGCCCCCGGGGCACGGAACTGCGGATCGGCAAGGTGCGCGGCGTCATTCTCACCAAGTGGCAGCGGGTGTGGAACGAACGCTTCGACACGCCCTTGGCCGTGAGCGACGTCGCCGACGACGAGCAGCTCGCGGGCCTGCGGGACGGCAGCCTCGACATGTGCTTCGTGCGCCTGCCCATCGACCGGGAGGGGCTGCACGCGATCCCGCTGTACGAGGAGACGATGGTCGCGTGGGTGAGCAAGGAACACGCGATCTCGGCCGTCGACGAGGTGACGCTCGCCGACCTCGACGACGAGCAGGTGATCACGGAGTTCCACTCCACGGCGACGGATCTCGTGCTCGGCGGCGCCGTGTTGGTCGTGCCGATGTCCGTCGCGCGCGGCGCCAGCCGTCGTGACCTCACGTACCGGCCCATCACCGACGCGGACCCCTCCCCCGTCGCCCTGGCCTGGCGGGTGGACGACGAGAACCCGTTGATCCAGGAGTTCATCGGTGTGGTGCGCGGCCGCACCCCCAACAGCTCGCGGACGGCCCAGACCCGGGCCGCCTCCACACCCCGCCCCACCAAGCAGCCCGCCCGCCCCGCTCCCGCCCGCACCGGCCGTCGCGAGCAGGGGAAGAAGAAGCGGCGCGGCCGCTGACCTGCGGCGCCACACCCGGCCCGTCGACGCAGCCTCCGGACTCGCGAGGGGCTCCCACGATGCGGAGGCATCGCCGGATCGGGCCGTCAGCTCCGCCAGTAGCCGCAGAAGGTGACCTCGCTCTTGGACCAGCCGCATTCGCGGACGAGGCGGCGACGCACGCCGGTGGCGAGCGTGGACTCGCCGACGGCGAAGGCGTGACGGTCGAACTCCGGCAGGGGCAGGTCGGCGAGCGCACGCAGCGTGGCCTCGCCGGGCGCCTCGTCGGGACGCCGGACGAGCCAATGGACGTCGACCCCGGCGGGCGCGTCGAGGGCCTGCCGGTCGGCGGCGTCGGCGACCTCGACGACGGCCACCCCCGTCGTCGTCGCGGGCAGGTCGCGCAGGATCCCGGCGACGGCGGGCAGCCCCGTCTCGTCGGCGGCGAGCACCACCCGACGCACCGGCGGGGACGGCCAGCCGCACCCCTGGTCGAGCAGCGCGACGGGATCGCCCTGGTCGCAGCGCGCGGCCCACGGCCCGGCCACCCCGTCCGTCCCGTGGAGCACGAAGTCGACGTCCAGTTCACGCGATTCGGGTCGCCACGCCCGCAGCGTGTAGCTGCGCACGACGGGCCGCTCGGCCGCCGGGATCGCGAGCATGCGGCCGTAGGTGAGGCGCGTCATCCTGTCGGGGACGTGCGTCAGCAGGGCGCCGGGCGCGGGCGGCAGGAACAGGCGCACCCACTGGTCGAACCCGCGCCACTGCAGTCGCGCGAGGTCGTCGCCGGTGACGGTCACGCGCTGGAAGCCGGGTGAGAGGCGCACGCTGCGCACGACCTGCGCCCGCATCGCGCCCCCACCCTGCTGCACCGCGATGTTGCTCATGCGCCGGCCCCCGCGCGGACCCGCGTCGCCGCGGCCGCCGTGCCGACGAGCGCGAGCACTGCGCAGACGCCGAGTACGGCGGGGTAGCCGAGCGATCCGGCCGCCGCCAAGAGTGCCGCGCCGAGCAGGTAGCTCGCGAGCATCGCGACCGCGGCGAGCGTGGTGAAGTCGGTGGCCGCCGAGGCCGAGCGCGCACGCGCCATGTTCTCGGAGTACACGACGGTGCTCGAGGCTGCCATGGCCGCGACGTACACCGCGAGCGCGACGAGCGTGGGCACGAGCGGCGCATGCCCCGTCGCCGTGGGCAGCAGCGCGACGATGGCGAGCGCGTCGACGAGACCCGTCACGAGGAGGCAGGCCCGCGCCCCGTACCGGTGGACGCACGGCCCGACGGCGAGCGACGCGAGCGCGGCGGGCGCGACGAGGAAGAAGCCCATCACCCAGCCCAGCCGGGTCAGCGACCACCCCGCGTCGGTGAGCATCGGGGTGAGGAGCCCGTAGGCCGAGGTCGTGCCCGCGAGGAACAGCGGCATGACGACGAGACCCCAGCGCATGCCGCCGGGCTGCCGGAACACGCCCCCGAGCTGCGCGTACGCCTGCCCGAGCCGGGGCGCGGGGGCGTCCGCTCCGCGTTCGCGGTGGCGCAGCAGCATCGGCAGCGGCATCAGCGACAGGGCGGTGAGCGTGAGCATCGCCGGGATCCAGCCGAGGTGGGCGTGGACGAGCACGATGACGCCGCCGCCCAGCACGTTGCCGAGCCATTGCGCGGCGTTCGCGACGCCGTTCGCGAGGGGGCGGGTGCGGTCGTCGACGGCGCGGGCGGTGAGGCCGTCGGCGGCGATGTCCTGTGTGGCCGAGACGAACGTGTAGACCGCGATGACGGCGCCGAGCAGGCCCAGGTGGCGCTCGGGCTCGCGGACGGTGACCAGCGCGAGGCCCGTGAGCGCGAGGAGCGGCTGCATGACGAGCAGCCACGTCCGGTAGTGGCCGGCCGAGGTGTGTCCGTACCGGTCGACGAGCGGCGCCCACAGCGGCTTGAGCGCCCACATCACACCGGCGAGGCTCACGGCCGCGAGGCTCTCCAGCGAGACGCCCTGCTGCCGCAGCATCGCGGTGAGACCGACGTAGACGAACCCGACGCCCAGGTACTGGGTGACGTAGAGCGACGTCACGAGGGGCAGCGGCGACGGTTCCCGCCCGGCGGAACGTCCCTGATGCGGGGACGCCTCGACCGGGTCGATAACGGCGGTGTGGTCGGTCATCGGCGGCCTCCGAGCACGCTGAGAAGTAGTTAGGAGAGCCTAACCTACCTGCCGCGCTGCGTCAGCCCCTGGGACAGGTCTGCGCCGTCGACACCGGGACACGGCTCGGGGCCGTCCCCGCCACAGCGGTACCGGCCCCGGATCGAGCAACAGGTCAGACGTTGAAGCGGAACTCCACCACGTTACGTAGCTAAATAACCTTTGGCGACAGCGACTCGCGCTTTGGTGAGCGTACGTCGCTCATGATGCGCCACCGCCCGCCTATCCTGGGCGAGAGGGTGACCACAGGCGCGCGAGGAGGACCGAGGGAATGGCTTTGAGCCCGTCGCCGGGACGTCGACCGGGACTGCACCCGGCGTTGTCGACGCGTCAGAGGTTCGCGCTCCTCGAGGAGGCCGGGTCAGTGCGACAAATGAGCGCCCCCAAGGAACACCCGCTCGACGATCAACCTGCAGATCTTAATTACGCATCGCCTATTCGGTAGAAACAAGTATCGGCATGAGCCCCACTGACGAACTCGCAAGGAGAATGCTCTGCGAAGGCCCGACGTCCGATCGCGAAGATGCTCCTATTACCTCTACCAGGCGCACAGCTGAGCGGCTCAAAAATTCATGCAAGACGATTGGCTCCGATTCTCCGACGACGCCACGAACCCTGCTCGTTAGCTCGTCAAATCCTCGACTTACACTCGGCCCTGGTTCAGAAAAAGCGCGAACATCCCTACAGTCGGTGTAGGCAAAGCAATGATTACTGCGGGCGGGCACGTGCCCAAGGTCACTCGGTAGCGGGAAGGCGCTGTTCGAGTACATGCCGTCATTTAGAGCGTAATCAGTTAGCTCATCACTGGTCAAGAACGCTGGCGCTGCATAGGATACGGTTTCACCTTCAGCCTCCAGGTCACACAGGACATTACGCTGAATACACCCGTTTGCGGTTACATCAGTCTTGACCTTGAATCTGAAATACGGCTCTCCAAATATACGCCATTCACTCGCATTAGAGCGACGCAAATAATCTGGCATCTTGAACTGCAGGTATAGAAACCCCCACTTTCGCGGAATTGACATATCGTATCCCAGATCGGCTTCATCTTGAAGCGTGGGCGGTAATGCAATCCCATCAAGGTCATCCTGTAGCTCAAACCACCTTTGAAGCTCATAAGTTAGATACATTCCGTAGGCTGCCTCATTGAAGTCAGCTTCACTCTGGTCGTACGGCATGCATCCTCCTTGAATGAACCGACTTGGCTTCGATGCGCTGGTATGCAACGAGGGCCCGTGCTCCGTAACAGAACACCATCTTGCCCTAAGATGGCACGATGAACGTTGACCCTCGGCGGGCAGCCATCTACCTGCGGATTTCCCAGGACCGCGAGAACACTCGCTTGGGCGTGGACCGACACCGCGAGGACGCCGAGGCTCTCATCAAGGCT
>NZ_BAFE01000065.1 GCF_000247995.1 Mobilicoccus pelagius NBRC 104925 | reverse complement strand
TAGCAGTGAGAGATTCGCCGGAGGTGCGCTTTGACGTACCAGGCGACCGCGATGGTCAGGCCGATCGCGAGGAGACAACCCACCACGGCGGGCGCTGCCCCGTCACCAACGTGGCGCCCGGTCCAGATGGAGGCGTTCAGCGCCGCGATGCCGATCCAGGAGAACAGGCCGCACACGACCGCGGTGTCATACAGGCGGCGAGGGTCTGCCTTGACGTGAACGCTCGAAGAAGTGTCCATCCGGCGGGGCCGACGCACATCACCAGTGGAATGGCCACGGCCCACTCCCTGGGCATGACGGCGTCGGCGCCTCCGGTCCCCCAGTGCGTGACGAGGGTGGCTGGTAGGGCGGCCCAGGAGAGCATCGTCAGACCGACCGCGATCACGACAGCGGAGGTGGGAAAACCGATCAACACCGCTGCCACATGAGAGCGGCCTCGGGGTACGCTCACGTCAGCCTCCGTTGGCGATGGACCAGGCGAGCAACATGAGGACAGCGACCCCGAAGACCATGCCCGCCGGGTGGCCGAGATTAATGGTGGTGCCCATGCCTCCGCGTTTGGGCACCATGAGTGCCGGGTCGTCCCGGTTGATGTAGAGCAGGCCGAGTTTCCAGTGGCGGTCGTCGTCGGGTGATTCGGCGTCGTGTCCGGGACGGGCCGAGGCGTCGATCTGCTTGAGGTTCGGGAGAGCCTTGAGGACGGGCAGGACGACGGCGGCCATCGCGGCCGTCATCATGACGGCGTAGGTGATTGCTGTCGGCGTGCCGAATCGGGACCACCACTGCAGCAATGACAGAGCGCTGGCACCTATGCCGAGGATCAGACCGATCCACGTGACGACGACCAGGGTGGTGTGGTCGTGGATCGCCCGTCGCGCAGTGGCTGCCGTGGCGTCTCCGTCGGGCAGGCCACGTTGTGGACGCCGCGGCATCCACCACAACAGTCCCAAGATGAACACGAGCACGATCAACGCGAGACCGGGTGAGAAGAACGCCTCGAACGGTGTCTTGGGCACCCACCGGTCGGGTTCACCGAGGGCGCCGGTGTGGGCGGGGAACGGGTCGGGCATGCGGTCGTAGATCGTGAAGCCGTATCCGATGGTCGCGACCAGGCAGATGACGCCGATCAACGCCGGCCAGACGCTGGCTCCAGTGTCCCGCGGCGCAGATCCGGTGAGGTCGGCGGTGATGCCCACCGCCCGGCCGTCATACCAGCGGTCGGCCTCCTTGGCCGCGATGATACGGCGTCGCTGCCAGACGTACGCGCCCGTGCTCCCGCCTAGCACGGCCAAGGGCGCCAGCGCGAAGGCCGGTTCGAGCCAGCCCGCGGGGAGGATGAGCAGCGAGATCAGGATCAGGAGCGTGGTGGCTCCGGTCAGCGCCTCGTAGATGCGGACAGCCGAGGTGACCACGGGATGCCTGACGAAACCGCTGGGGATCGAGACACCCAGCGGCGTCGTCTGCCGCGACATCGCGGGGACCAGGGCAGACAGCACGCCGATGGCCAGCACCTGGATGGCAAGAGCGAATGACACAGTGATCACTCCTTCACTACGGCCGGGTCGGCATCGAACGCCTTGATGGCGTCAGAACAGGCTCGGGTGAGGTCAGCGGGCGAGATGCCCTTGGCGCGCCCCTCGGCAAGGAGGGTCGTCAGGCGGGCACGCCACTCAGCGGTCTGATCAGCGTCGACACGCAGGGTGTCGCGATCACCGGCGACGAACGTTCCCGACTTCGCGTTCGCACCGACGAACCCCTCGGCCCGCAAAGCCTCGTACGCCTTGGCCACGGTCGCTGGATTGATGCCGAACGCGGTGGCCAGCGCGCGAACCGACAGCAACGCATCACCCCGGGAAAGGCGACCCACGGCGATCTGCTCCACGACGCGGTCGCGGATCTGCTGGTAGATCGGTACGGGCGAGAGTGGATCGATCGCGATGTCCATACGGCCTTCGTCCCATCTGTATGCCTAAACATAGTACAGATGCGACGGTCGTGTGAATGTCCTTTGGCGGAGTGGTTCGTGGTTGCCGGCGCTGCCGTCCGCGTCTCGGGACTGGGGCTCGAGGCGCTCTTCCTTTGCCACTGCAGACCCGAGCCTCCCAGTACGTCATGCAGGCTTCACGACCACGTGTGCTACGTAGATCACGTCAGCCGATGGTCGCGTTCGTCGCGCTGTGTGAGACTCCGCACCTCACGTTTCTGATGGTGCGGTGCTGCTCTTGGCTGCTCGATCGGCGACTGCGTTCGCTCGAAGGAGGCAACCGATGAGCAGGGCAAGCCAGATCCAGATGACTGCGCCCGCGACCGACATCAACTCAGCGCTCCGGGTCATCCCCACTGTCAGAAGGACTTCGGACAGGCAGATCGCAGTTGCAGCCGCCATCCAGCCGGACGCGGCCTCGTGGCCTCTGCGCCAGGCTGCATCCGAGCGCGTCGTCGCTTTCGTGCGCAATCCCAGGAACCCGTTCCGTGGCAGCGAACGCCAGAAGAGCCACACATACCCGCAGACGACCCCTGCCAGGGCGAACCCCGCAGCCGCTCCCACTGCTGTCTCCATCTTTCGTCACCCCCGCATCGCAACGAGCCAGCCTCGTCTCCTTGGGCGAAGAGCGCGTTTGCCGAGAACGCTATACCGGTCGGATGCGGGGACAGTGCCGCGGGCGCGCCGGACGATTCCGGCGCGCCCGCGGTGTGCTTAGACGGTCACGGTGGCTTGGGTGACGTGCTCGCCGTCGTCGTCGGTCCAGTGGGCAAGGCACTCGGCCTGGGAGGCCGATCCCAAGACGAAGGCGAGGGGGAACCGCGCCTCGCCAGCAGGCGGCATCGTCTTGAGGTGCTCGCTGTTGCGTCCGCCGATGACGTCGAAGACCTCGTCCGGCGCGAGGTCGAACTCGAAGTAGACGTCATG